>NZ_JAKZKT010000067.1 GCF_022808645.1 Bacillus litorisediminis | reverse complement strand
AAGAAATGGGAAGGTGGACACATCCAACAATGGGCCATGATCATGAATCAACTATTAGTTCACGACCACCTGAAGAAACGTGTGAAGAAATATCTAGAATAACTTACACACTTTTCTTGACAAGCCCTTTGTTGCTGT
This sequence comes from Bacillus litorisediminis, assembly GCF_022808645.1. Lineage (GTDB taxonomy): Bacteria > Bacillota > Bacilli > Bacillales > JC228 > Bacillus_BF > Bacillus_BF litorisediminis. The sequence goes on along the minus strand of NZ_JAKZKT010000067.1, from coordinate 14,589 downwards.
AAAAAATGTTATTCCCTTTCTTTATGTAGTTAACTCAGCAAGAACTAATACTCTACTTTTGCAACTCCTAACGCTAAGTGTTCCCAAAGCACCTCTTCAACTTTCTCAGCCAAATCCTTTTGACATTCTACAACTAATACCACATCGGATTTTTTTCCTTTCACAACCCTTTTCCTTTTATGAACAACTTTGAAAATGATGCAGTCGATTATAAAACCAATGATAAATCCAGTTACAGCACCGATTAAGCCCCAATAAATGGGTCCCCACTTTAAACTAAAACCCACACTGGCTCCAATTACAGCCAATGCTGTTCCGAGCATTGCTCCTTTATCAAATAAGCTAATACCGTCTGATCGATGAAGCGTATCAAACAGTCTCCTTTCTTCCACTCGGTTCATGAGGGGAACAGCTAGAATACTCTCTTTTTTCACACCCACTTTTTCCAAAGAGGTAATCGCTAATTCAATATATTGTGAATGCTCAAATGTAGAAAATATTTGCATGATTACACCCCATTCATTGATGTTGATTCAGGAAATTTTACTCGATACTGTTGATAATTTTCTTTTAGATATTTACGTTGTTCACTCTCAAATAGTTTATTATTTTCAACCGTATTAACGTATGAATCATAAATGGCAAACCCGTAATGAGATGGCATAAATAGAAACCATTGCGGGTCAAGGACTTGCGTGGCTTGACTAATTTCCCCTTGAAAAAGTAATTGAACGGCAACAAGAAACTTTGAAAAGTACATAAATATAATTGAGAAACCCATCGCAAAAACTGCTGTCAGAACTCTATGTATATATAATTGTCCCAACCCTGGAGTTAAAAGAGACCACAATACTGCATTAAGAGGTCTTCTTTTATCTAAATAGTTAATCTCTAGACCAGCAATGACGTAAGAATTAAAATCTGCATTTTCCCTCTCGGCTAATAGAAACGTTCTATTCAAATCAACAGCCGTTCGATAACTGTCCCAAATCGCAAAAATATAGACAGGAATGTAAATAATCAACCATCTGTGGTCAAGTATTTCTTTTGCGATTTCAATATTGCCAGTAAAAGAATAAACCAAGCCATAATTTAAGTAAGACATGCTATTCACAATAATTTCCCAGAGATATAGTGCATATCCTCTAAGATACTTTGACAAAAGAAGATGCCCCATACCTGGAAATGCTGCTGACCACCAAGCAATAATATATGGATTTCGAAGATGGAGTTGTGTAGTACCTAAAGCACTAACATGTGCTTTATACTTCCGTACTGTTTTTGCAGGTTTCATTGGATTTGTTGGGGTAAAGTTTTTCATAGATGTTTCCTCAACTTTTTGTATGCTACGGTTACTTTTTACAATATTTAGTAGTTTTATGCTCGCTTTATTGAAGAAAACCTCGTAGGGATTATAACCCATATTAGCTTTTTAAAATGTTAAAAGCAGTGTGATTTCTATTAGGAAATCCACTGCTTTGATGATTGTTGCTATATTTGCTTTTAGACCTGCTGGTACTTAAAAGAGAACGGTTTATCCTGACAGTCAGGCCAATAAATTTTAGCTATTTATAGATTCAACTTGCCCTGTAGTCTGTGGATAAAGTCTTTTTCCAATCCATGATTGAATGATTAGAAAAAGTCCGCTGACTGCCCAATATAATGGAAGGGCAGCTGGAGCGTTTAAGGAAATGAAAACAATCATTATCGGAGAAATCAATCCCAATAGCTTCATTTGCTTGCGTTGCTCTTCCGTCAAATTGATGAGGCTCACCTTAAATTGTAGATAGTAAACAATTCCCGCAATGGCCGTAATCAAAAGGTCCGGCTGTCCAAGACTGAACCATAAAAATGAATGTGTCGCGATATCGTGGGAACCGCGGATCGCATAGTAGAGTCCGAGTAAGAGTGGCATTTGTATTAATATAGGCAAACATCCCATATTTAATGGATTTACTCCATGCTTTCGATAGAGAGCAAACATTTCCTGCTGCAGTTTTTGTTGTTCTTCTTTCGTTTTTGTCTCCCTGAGTTTCTTCTGAATCTCTTCCATCTCGGGCTTTAATTGTTCCATTTTGATTTTCATGTGCTGTTGATTTTTGTATTGCTTCAGCATGAGTGGCATTAATATCAGTTTAATAATGATGGTAATGATAATAATCGCCATTCCATAATTATCACCAAAAACAGCTGCAATCCAGTGAATCGCCTCAATAAAAGGATTGACGAGAAACCACTGAAAGAATCCAGCCTCATTGCTGCTAGTTTGCTGACATGCCGTCAGAAGCCCAGCGCTCATAACGAATAAAGCAAACAAAAGAATCTTCTTTGTAAATTTCATCTCTATTTCCTCCTAAAAATGTATTTAGATTCGATAGGGTAATAGGAGAAATAGAGTCTTCTGCATCCTCATCCGAGAATTGGTACTTTTTCGCTGCTTTAAACAGCCAAATAATCACGGAGCGAACAACCAGCACCTTATTGATTTGAGTAAGCAAATAATGCGGCTTTAGATTTTGATCCGTGAAGGAATAGGAACTTACCAGCGGGGTCTCAATATTCCTTAATAAAACCCCGAAACCCAGGCTAAGCAAAATCCCGGCATATATCATATAAAAAGTAGAAATACTTGAGAAATCCAGCAAAAGATCCAACAATGAGAACACCTCATTAAAAATGAGTTTATGTCTTAACTATAACTTGAATCGATGAAAAGAACAATTCGTAAATAAACTGGAGACAAACCACCCATACGGCAAAGGTATTACTCTAAAGAGGGCAGGCCATTTTTGTCGTTTTTTGTCTATTTATCATTCTATTTAAAATAGTTTAAAAATTTTAAATATTTGTTGACTTGGGATATTTGTTAAGTTACGATACTTAAAAATGAAGTGGAAACTTCAGTATTTTTTTGGAAAGAAGTAATTACATCATAAAGGAGGTTAAAAAAATGACAGATCAGGAGGAATTCGTGGAGGACAAAAGGTTTGCTCAGTGTACTAAAGAAATGTGGGCGACCCTTGGGTTATTTGTGATTAATATTTTGTTAGTTGGAGGAGTTTCTTTATTAATCGGATTTAATAAATCGGCAGACTCTATGAGTTATATTTGGGGATTCCCTGCCTGGTTCTTTTGGGGAGGCGTGATAGGAACTTTGATTTTTTGTATCCTTCCTTATTTCATGATTAAGTATTTTTACAAAGACATGTCCATTGAAGCTGAGGAAGAAGGGTAGGTGTTGTAAATGCGATGGGATGTTCTGATACCAATATTTCTTGCTTTGATTGCTACATTTGCAATCGGGATTGTATTACATAGGCATATGAAGGTAAAAAATGCAAACTTCCAAGAGGATTACTTTATTGGGGGACGGTCACTTGGTCCTTTTGTTTTGACCTTTACTATTTTGGCTTCAGCTGCGAGTGCTGGGACATTTATTGGTTCACCAGGAGTTGCTTATAGTTCCGGATTTAGCTGGATCCTTATTTTATTGACTCAAGTCGGCATGGGAGTATACATTCTTGGAATTCTCGGGAAAAAATTTGCAATCGTTGCGAGAAAGATTAATGCGGTGACTTTAACTGATTTTTTTAAGGAAAGATATCAAAGTAAAACGGTGGTACTTGGAAGTTCGATCGGTATCATCATCTTTATTAGTGCCTATATGGTGGCTCAATTTGTAGGGGGAGCACGTATATTAGAATCTATTACCGGATTGCCTTATAAAACAGGATTGATCATTTTTGGGCTAGCCGTTGTTCTATATACGGTCTATGGCGGTTTTAGAGCCGTTGCAATCACGGATGCCATTCAAGGTATCATTATGATTTTTGGCGGGGTATTGCTTTGGATATTCTTCTTAGTTAAAACCGAGGGCTTTAGTGGTCTTATTGGACAGATTGTTACGGAACACCCTGAATTGGTTGAATTACCTGGACCCTCTGGTGCAACGCCATTAATGCTATTTTCCTATTTCATGCTTTTTGGTATTGCAGCTATCGGTTTGCCTCACGCTTCCGTCAGGGGAATGACATTTAAAAATACAGAGTCTATGCATAAGTCAATTATCTATAGCGGTTTTATCATGGCGCTATTTTCGATTTTCTTTGCCACCCTTGGACCGTTTGTCAGGGTGCTATACCCGAATATTTCAACGCCAGATATGGCTTTGCCGACTCTCATTTTGGATATAATGCCTGGCTGGGTGGCGGGACTTGTATTATCGGCTCCGCTGGCTGCGATTATGTCAACAGTGAACTCTATGCTCCTTGTTACGAGCTCCTCAGTTGTTAAAGATATTTACTTAAATTATATCAACCCTCGAGCAAGTGAAAGGAAGATAGCAAAACTATCCTACTTTTCAACACTCATTATTGGAGTTGGCGTTGTTTTATTCGCCTTGACACCGCCCGATTATTTGCAATTCCTAGTGATCTATGCGATTGGCGGACTAGAAGCTACATTCTTTGCTCCGATTGTCTTTGGTCTTTACTGGAAGAGAGCCAATACTTGGGGAGCGATTGTTTCCATGTATTCGGGCTTAATTAGCTATATCATTCTTGGCGAGTTTTTCCCAAATCCTTTCGGGATGCAAACAATTGTAACGGCAACTGCGATCTCCATTGTGATGATGATTGTATTCAGCTATTTAACTCCACGACCTTCACATCAGATTATCAATAATTTCTGGGGAAGCCAGAAAAGTAAAGCCTCTAATCTTAAACATCATTCCATTGGTTAAACATTTAAATCACAGAGGTCAAGCCATTTTATGAAGATACTTAAAGAAACGATTCGATCAAAATTTAATGAATTAACAAAAAGACAGCAGGTGGTTGCAGCATATGTAAGTGAGCATGTTGAAAAAGTTGCTTTTCATACCGCTAAAGAGCTTGGAGACATTACCAATACAAGTGAGTCAACGGTCATTCGTTTTTGTTATAATCTCGGTTTCTCTGGCTATAGTGATTTACAGAAGGTCATTCAGCAAACAGTCGTAAAAGAGAAACATAATGAAACGTTTGAACATTATCGTCATACAACAGAAGCTCTTAACGGAAATCAGCAGCTTATTGAACTTACGCTTGCAGAAGATATTTACTATATTCATAAGCTTTCAGACTCAATTGATATGGAGACGCTAAATGTCATTATAAAGAGAATTATAAAAAGCAAGAATCGTATCATATTAGGATTTAGAAGTTCCCATGCACCGGCTAGTTGGCTGGCTTTTAGTCTAAATGTGGTCATAGGAAATTCTCATCTGTATCGCGTTGACATGGATGATGCGATTCATATTATCTCGCAAATATCGACTGACAGTTTAGTCATTGCTTTCTCGTTTCCTCGGTATGCACAAGAGACGCTTACCTTTGTTCAAGCAGCCAAGAAACGAGGGGCCTCTATACTTGCTATTACAGATAATGAGCTTTCTCCAGTCGGTATTCTGGCAGATTATATTTTGAAGGTGGAATCACCTGCACCTTCCGCATTGAAGGGAATGCCCGTTATTTTTTCATTACTTAACTTGATAGTAAATGCTGTAGCGGTTTCGGATTGGGAGGATGTAAAGAAAAGATTAGAGGAATACGAAATTATCAGCTATGACTTCTTCCCATTTGTCAAACCTGAATAATTCTCTTTTTATTAGATAGAGGAGGTCTTACCATGTTAGATTATATTATTAAAAATGGACATATTTATGATGGGACAGAAAATCCTTGGACTAAGTCTGATATTGGAATTAAAGACGGAGTCATTTGTAAAATGGGGGATTTAAGTAATGAAAGTGCCAAAAGAATCATCCATGCTAATAAAATGGCAGTAACTCCCGGATTTATTGACACACATGTACATTCTGATCTCCTTTGTATAAAACCGGAGATTCATAAAATTAAAGTTTTACAAGGGGTAACAACAGAATTATTTGGTCAGGATGGGATCTCAGTAGCACCTGTATCTGAGGAAACCAAGCCGCTATGGCAAAAACAATTAAAAGGATTAAATGGTGATATTGGAGATTGGCCATGGAATACTATTGAGGAATATCTCACCTTCTTAGACCAATCCGACATTGCTGGGAACGCGACTTACCTTGTTCCTCATGGTGCTGTCCGGACATTGGTAATGGGATTTGACGGCCGAGAAGCTACCAAAGAAGAAATGAAAAAAATGCGAGAATTAGTTGAGGAAGGAATGAAACAGGGGGCAGTAGGATTATCTTCAGGATTAGTATATCCTCCTAACGTATTCTCTAATAAGGAAGAGCTCATTGAAATATGTAAGGGAGCCGCAAAATATGATGGCTGTTTTGTCGTCCATATTCGTAATGAAAGTAATAAGTCACTCGAAGCGTTAGAAGAGGTTATTGATGTAGCCAGACAATCAGGTGTACGACTCCATGTGTCTCATTTTAAGGTTGCAGGAAAAATAAATCGATCCAGGTACGAACGGGCTTTAGTCAAAATGGAAGAAGCAAGAAATGAAGGAATTGAGGTAACCTTTGATCAATATCCATATACGGCAGGATCGACGGTTTTTCATGCAATACTTCCTCCATGGATGCATTCAGGAGGAACAGCCGAATTATTGGAAAAGCTAAAAGATCCAGATGTTCAAGCACGGATAAAAGATGATTTTAAAAATAATAGTGATTATGAAAACTGGGTTCTTACTTGCGGCTGGGGGAATATCACTTTAACCTCTGTCTCAACTGAGAAGAATCGCTGGGTTGAAGGGAAAAATATGGTTGAAATTGCAGAGATGCTGGGCATCAAACCAGAAGACGCTGCTTTTAAGCTTCTTCTAGAAGAAAATGCCGGCATTACTATGCTGGTGCATTGGGGAGAAGAAGAAGTGATAACTGGCGGGATGCAGCATCCATTACAAATGGTCGGCTCTGACGGTATTTTTGGAGGTAAACCGCATCCTCGATTATATGGAACATATCCGCGAGTACTAGGGCATTTTGTAAGAGATAAACAAGCATTAACATTGGAACAGGCGGTACGTAAAATGACGGGTGCACCTGCCCAATTGCTGCGGCTTAAGAATAGAGGCTTAATAAAAGAAGGATATGCTGCCGATATTGTTATTTTTGATCCGGATACCATCAAAGATAACGCAACCTATGAAGACCCTTTACAAGAACCAACCGGTATCCATTATGTATTCGTAAATGGCCAGCTAACAGTAGAAGATGGGAAGTTCTTAGGTGTTACGGCAGGGCAGGTGTTACGGCGAGAAGGGAAATCTGTTGAGAACGTTTCTTTATAACATGTATGAATTCAACTTTCACAGGTCGTTCTAACCAAGGCAGACTCACTAATGGACATAGATTCCGTTATCTTTGATAAAATCGCAGATTTTGGAGAAATTACGGACACTGGTCCTTTATTAAAGTAAAAACATGAGGTTTCTTCATGATTCACAGCAAATAACGGAACATACGACCAATTATTTTCTAAAACAGGCATTTTTGTGAAGATAACAGATTGTATGTCCGCAAAGAAATCATCAATTCAATTTCAAAGAGCAGCGGGTCACCCTTGCCGTATTCAACATGTGAAAGTCGAGTTGTTATGTATATCAAGAAACAACTTATTATAGGTGTCAGCTATGTCGTGGATAGAAACTCACGGACTGAGCTGGCACCTTCCTATTTGTATACCTTATCTATGGTTACGATCCTATTTAGTAAACTTGCGAATGTTATAGAACTAGGATCCATAAAATAAGTTACCCTTGGATTTCTCTTCTATTATTTGCGATAAAACCAACAGCTATTAAAATAGCAGATATACAAATGCAATATAATGATTCTGCAACACACAGTTGGGAACAGAATAGACTGTAAAGCTCATTTTCATTCTTTGTGGTGCTGCGCCGTTTTTGAGCTGCATGGGTGACTAACGTGTACGTTGAAGCTAAAAGGGATGAACGCTTTTTTACTCTAATCCTTATATCGTGTCATAGATTTTGAGATTAACAGACTGGGCACGGGTGCGTTACTTTGTAAATCATAGTATAATTTTGGAAAAGGAATAGCTGTTAACTGGCTGATGTTTTTTGGAGGAGTTTGTATATATGAAGAAATCGTATTTTGTTTGGCTTGCTATCCATTGTGTGGTATGGGCACTAGTTTTTTTAGAATTCCCCTTAGTCGTAAACGAAAGTCAGCTAGCTGGTATTTGCCTATTTTTTATCATATTGTTTATTATTCCTCTTTTTACAGAAAAACCGATGATGCTAACGGTATTATTCTGTATACAAGCACTAACAACAATAGCCATCTTTTATCCAATAGACTATGTGCTGCAGCCATATGTACTCCTCATGCAAGCGTTACTAATAGCTGAGGCCGTTTTTTATCTTTCCCGCTTAAAAAGTTTGGTTGTGATTGGAGTTCAACTTGGATGCGCTGCGTGGATCGTTATCGAATCGAACATTACTTCCTCACAAATAGCTTGGTCTGGACTTTTTTATCTTTTATTAGTAATCGCATTATTGCATTATCAGGATACGCATAAACGGGAATCAAGGCTGCGAAAAAAGAATGATGCCTTACTAGATGAATACAGAAGGATGAAAAGGCAGCTTGTGACAGAAGAAGAGCAGGCAAGACAGGATGAGCGGATGCTGATCGGTCATGAGATCCATGATTCTGTTGGTCATAAACTTACCGCCCTGCTCATGCAAATCGAGGCTTTCCGCTTAACTGCAGCTAATGAGGACAAAGAAAAGATCCAAAGTCTTAAAGAGATTGCCGAACAAAGCTTAGAGGAAACAAGAAGAGCTGTAAGATCCTTTGAGCAAAAAGAAGTAGGCGGTCTCCAAGGTATCATACGATTAATTCGCAAATTAGAAATGGAAAGTTTTATGAAAATTAATTTTTCCGTTAAACATGGAGCGTTTGCTGCACCACTGACAGGGGAACAGTCGTTTGCGATTTATCGTGCCGTACAAGAGGCACTGACTAATATTATGAAGCATAGCTCAACAAGAGAGGCGCAAGTGATGTTTGAATCGCCTGGCGGGAGTATTTTTCGTTTTGAAGTCATCAACCGCTTAACAGCTCTTAATCCCTTTTTTCAAGAGGGATATGGATTGAAAGCGATGCGAGAGCGATTAGAAAAAGTGGGCGGTTCATTGGATATCGTTTATGATGAGTCCCAATTTGCAGTAAGAGGCAGTATACGTTTAACAGAACGGAGCGGGTAGTATGATCAAGGTGTTGCTGGCAGAAGATCAAGTGATGGTGCGCCAAGGCTTGAAGGCGATGATCGAAACAGATGCAGAGATTAAAGTAACAGGTGAAGCTGACAATGGCAAGAAGGCTATCAGTTTGTGTGAAAAACAGCTTTTTGATGTGGCGATATTAGATATTCGCATGCCTGAAATGGATGGGATTGAAGCAGCGAAGGTTTTGCGCTCTCGTTTTCCTCATATGAAAATTCTAATGCTCACCACTTTTGACGACAATCAATATGTCATGGACGCCCTAAAACTCGGAGTTAGTGGATATATGCTGAAAAATGGGGATACGGAATCACTGATTCGTTCGATTAAAAGTGCATTGAGTGGCGGCCTCTCTCTGGAGGATCAGGTTGCTGCAAAAGTCATGCCAGTTTTACTTCAAAAACAAGACGAGGTGTCTGTTGATCCTGCGTTAACGCCAAGGGAAAGAGCGATTTTAAAGTGCATTGGAGAAGGGCTGAACAATAAAGAAGTAGCAGAACGATTAGGCTTGTCGGTCGGCACAGTCAAGAATCAAACCAGTCAAATTCTAGATAAATTGGAACTAAGGGATCGGACCCAATTAGCGATTTATGCCATTCGGCATCGTCTGGTATGAGATAAGAAAAATGACCAAAGTAATACATGTTTATTTGAAGAGTGACCAAAGTCAGTAGTGACTTTGGTTTTTATGTTTTAAGATGCCATTACAAAGAAGCAGTTGAGGAAAAAAGGAGGCATGTTCATGCTAGAAACAATACATAGGAAAGATGGCAGTTAAAGATGTTAATTTATATTTGGATAATGGTGAATCAATCGGTTTAATAGGACCCAATGGAGCCGGGAAGTCTACTACGATATCGATGATTTCAACTTTGATTAAACCTACATCTGGTGAAATAAAGCTTAATGGTATAAACACGATTGATAAACCAGGAGAAATCAGAAAAATTTTAGGGGTAGTACCACAGGAATTAGCGATATATCAGGAGCTGTCAGCATATGAGAACCTAAAATTTTTTGGATCCATTTATAAAATGAAAGGGAAGGAACTAGAAAAACGCATCCAGCAAGCCTTAGAAATTGTAGGTCTAGAAGATCGCCAAAAGGATTTAGTGAAAACTTTTTCTGGCGGTATGAAACGGAGGATAAACATTGCAGCAGCCTTATTGCATCGACCGCAAATCCTAATTCTAGATGAGCCAACTGTTGGCATTGATCCGCAATCGAGAAATCATATCCTGGAAACGGTACGTACGCTCAATAAGAAAGATGGAACCACGATTCTTTACACCAGTCATTATATGGAGGAAGTTGAACAGCTCTGTGATCGATTATACATTATGGACCATGGCGAAATTATAGCAGCAGGTACAAAAGCTGAACTGCTTAGCATTTTGTCGACGGAGGATACGGTTTTAGTGGAGTTTAATAAAATGGATGAATCCTTTGTTGAGCTTGTGAAGGCAATCGAGGGTGTTCGTAAGGTAGAGGCTTCCCATTTGAAACAACTGAAGATTATTGTAAAAAAAGGAAGCAATTTGATCAATGAACTCGTCCATCTTACTGAACAGCATCATATACAAATGATTAATTTTCATACAGAGACTCCTAGTTTGGAGGATGTATTTCTTCATTTAACTGGACGTACGTTACGGGATTAAGGAGGTGCAGTATGCGCAGTTTTATAAAAAAGGATTTGTTACTGTTTTGGCGTGACCGGAAGGAGCTTATTACGGTACTTGTGCTTCCTATTATTTTAGTAATCGTGTTAAATTTTGCTTTTGCTGGATTGCTAGGTAACGATGAGAACTCGTCCATGGATTTACAGTTAGCAGTTGTGAACCAAGATGACGAAACAAAGGCAATGGACCATTTGAAGGAAAAATTGGTTAAGGAAGCCTCATTAGGAGAAGAAGAAGCGTTAACGCTAGTGGAACAAGCAAGCAATTTGCGACCGGTTCGAATTTTATTAGATTATCTAAACAGTGAGGATTTAAAAGAATGGGTAACGGTTCAAAATCTTAAGGAGGCTGAAGCAGTAGACAAAGTCGAAAAGGGTGATCTGGACGGAATTCTCTTCATACCAGATGGTTTTACTGTTGACAGTTTATATTCAGCTTTAGCAGGAGAACCTCCAGCTACCTCGCTGATTTATAAGATGGAAAAAGAAACGAATAACAATAGTATTTTATACAATATCATTCATGGTTTTATCGATCAAATGAATGTTCAGTTTGCTTTGCAGAAAATCGAAGGTGCACAAGAGGCAGAAGTGAATCCTCCAAAAGGAGGTTTCGAGGAAGCAGGAGCTGGGGAGAGCTTTACGTTAACCCAATATTTTACGATTGCAATGGGAGCATTGTTTGCCTTATTCATTGCAGCAACGGTTGCAACTAAAACCGGAGTGGAAATTAGGCAGCAAGTATTTAATCGAATTTTATTGACAAATAGTAATCCTATCCATTTTTTAATCGGGAAAATGGTGTCAACGTTTTGCTTAGCATGGTTACAAATTATGTTTGTCATGATTTCGTCTCACTTTATTTTAGATGTATTTCCTGGCCGTTCCATGACCTTTTGGGTTGGAACCGTGGGAATCATTACCTTCCTTTCATTGGCAATAGCTGGATTAGCTGCTGTTTTCACCGTCATATTACTGAGAATGACTAATATTGATGCGGCAAATGGTATTTTTATGTTAGTTAATTTACTGTTTGGCACGATTGGAGGAAATTTTGTACCTATTTATGTTTTACCTGTTTGGCTCCAACAAATAGGCGAATGGACGCCAAACGGGCTATCCTTAGCTATGTTAACGGAGTGGATTCAATTTGAGGAGGTATCCTCTATCGTCATGCCAAGTGTGTTACTAATCGGGTTCTTTTTAATATGTACATTGATTGGCTTAGTCTTGTATCCGAAAAGGGGGGAAGCTTAGTGATTTCAGTAGTGTTTGTCCAATTTCTTAAGGATAAACGAAATCCATTGTTTATTCTATTATTAATAGCTGCAAGTATTCTCGCTCCTCTTTTATTCGGTGTAGGTGTTCATTCACCGACATCGGTTGCCATTTTTAGTGAGGAAGAGAATGCTTCGGAAATCGAGGAAAAGTGGGGAAAGTTGTTGAATGTTGATGATTCCTTTCGATTTGAAGTAATGGACCCGGATCAAGCACGTAAGGATGTAAGGGATGGCAAGATTGATGTGGCCGTGAAGTTAATGGAGATGGATTACCGTTTAGTAGCAACTAGTCAACTTCCAAGTGTCTCATATGTTCAGCAGCATGTTGAAAAGGTATTTCAACGAGAAGCACAAATTAGTGCGGTAGCCAAAACAGAAGAGAACGAAACCGTTCGGCAAGAAATCGAGAGCTATTTAGCCGATGCACCTTTTCAAATGGAGGCTCAAGGGCTTGATAGTGAAGAAATTCCTGGTTACAATATGAGCACTCAATTATTGTTTGCTTTTACTTTTTTGATTGCGATGTTCATTCTTGGTTTCAAAGTTAACCATGTAACGCATGACAAGGTTTCTGGGATTTGGAATCGGATGATACTGTCACCGATAAGTAAAACAAGTATGTATTGCGGTTATATTTTATATAGCTTCTTGATCACTCTGTTTCAAATCGTTGTCGTGCTAGTTGTGTTTAAGTATGTAATGAATTATGAAGTAGGTGATCAACTGTGGATGATTATTTTGATTGCTGCGTTCTTTACTTTTAGCATGATTAGCGTTGCAATGTTAATTACCGGTTTTGTAAGGACTCCCGAACAATTCTATGCCATTTACCCATCATTGATTCCGCTGATTCCGCTAGTTAGCGGAGTCTATATGATGCCAGGGACGATTACGAATCCAGTGCTTTTGTTTATTGCGGATCTATTTCCATTGTCGCATGCCATGGATGCGATTATGAATGTGATTTTCTATAATGCAGGCTTGCAAGATGTGGTGATGTCTCTATTGATTATGTTGCTGATTGGTGTTGTGGCAATGGGATTGGGGATTAACCTAATTGAACGCAGAACTATCTAGGACAATCAACTACATGCAATAAAAATATGTCATAAGTACCATTTCGTCCTTGCCTCCTGTCATAATATACAGTTAATTGCAAAGAATAATATAAATGAACTTATTCTTTTTGGAGGCTAATATGGTTAATGAAAATAAAATTTATTTAACTTCGGCCGAAATTGGAAGTCTTTGGACTTCGTATATGAATGATAGTATGTCAAAATGTGTCTTAGGGTTTATGCTTAAGCATCTTAAAGATACGGACATAAAACCTGCTATAGAATATGCCTATAATCTTGCATCAAGTCATTTGGATTTTTTGAAAAACCTTTTTGATCAAGAACAGTATGCTGTACCTAACGGCTTTACCGAAAATGACGTGAACATGGAGGCTCCATGGCTTTTTTCTGATATATTCTGTCTAACGTATGTGAATCACATGGCTAGAGTCGGAATGTTGGCATATAGCGGATTTGTTGCTATGAGTACAAGAGAAGATATTAGTAATTTCTTTACGGAAGGTTTAATTGATACGTCTACACTTTTTAATCAAACAAATAAAATTGCTCTTTCAAAAGGAATACTGGCGAAGCATCCTTATTTGGAAGTGCCGAAAAAAACAGATTTTGTGGAAGGTAAACAATATTATAGCGGATTAAACCCATTTACGAACAAACGACCATTAAACGCAGTGGAAATCTCTCATTTGTACATGAATGTCATGACGATGGGAGTTATGTTAGCCCTGAGTTTTGCCCAGACCTCTCCAACCAAAGAAATTCAAGACTACATGCTGCGCGGAAAAGATATAGCCAATAAACACATTAAGATATTTTCTGAAATCCTGCTTGACAATGATATTCCAACACCTAGATTACCCGATGTTGCTGTAAGCAATTCGACTACCCAAACATTTTCAGATAAGTTACTAATGTTTCATATGTCACTTTTAAGTGCAACTGGTACGGGAAATTACGCTACAGCAGCTGCCGCTAGTCAACGAAATGATTTAGTCATTAATTATGAACGACTATCATTGGAAATTGGACTTTATGCCAAAACTGGAGCCGATATCATGATTAAACACCATTGGCTTGAACAACCGCCAGGTACAAAGGACCGAAATAAATTAACGAGAAAAAAGACATAAATCTAGCAAAAAATAAAAGAGTAAATGAAGCTATTTGTAAGAGATACAAATAGCTTCAGATTGAAGACAAAAGGCATTTGGGAATGTTTTTATTCCCAAATGCCTTTATGATTTTAAGAATTTTTCACAGAATCCATCTTAGAAATGAGTGTGATTTTGCCTATTATTCTTATTCTTTATGC
>NZ_JAKZKT010000066.1 GCF_022808645.1 Bacillus litorisediminis | reverse complement strand
AAAGGGATATTGGAGAATATCAGCTAGTGAAACGCTTCAGAAAGCAATTAAAAACAAAACGCTCAAAAAATGGGGGTTAAAAGATTTAAACCACTTATATGAGCGTCGATACTTAAGCTATTGAACCGCCGTATACCGAACGGTACGTACGGTGGTGTGAGAGGTCGGCGCGGTGACGCGCCTCCTACTCGATTGTAAAAAGAATAAAGGGCAGGCTGTTTGACAAATAATCAAATCAACCTCTGCTCCTCTTCTTTCAGTAAATCCCGGATAAAATAATAAATCAAATAAGGTCCTTTCAAAGCAGTTATACGCAAAAAAGAAGAAATTAAAGGATACTCTTCGTTTGGCATCGTTTTGATTAAATCACACCACCAATCGGTTTCATATCTGGCAATCATACTGAGATTATATAGGATTAAGTAATGCACCAGCAGCTCCGGATAGGTTTGCAGAGTTGTTTTTTCTGTACGAATCCAATATTGCTTTTCCCCAATATGAATACGGAAGGGTAATCTTTCATTGGCATTTGTAAAAACTGGTTTAGAAAAAGAAAGCTGATAATGGTTTTTGGCTGGAGTGGTTTTGATAGTTGTTCCCTTAAAAAAACCCGAAATATGCTGTGTCAACGCATGAATTGAAAGGTGATAGTGATCTAATAATTGCTCAGGGACAATAACTGTGTTTTCTGTGTTATTAAGTTTTATAAGAGGCTGTTCTTCAATAAGTTCTGATATATAGGGTTCCAGTTCTGGAATTTCTTTTAACAAATCATGCATCGACCACTTTTCTCCTTCTAAGTGTTTCATGTGAAACATTTTCATACTCATATGGGGAAATAGGCCGTTTTTTTGAATTTTAATTTCATCTTTTAAAAAAGAGTAGTTTTGTTTTTTTCTTTTTCTGGCAGTAACACCATGAGCTAAGACACTAGTAGTTTCTGGATAATTTGGGTCTGCCAAAAGAATGCAGGCTTTTATTAAATGGATGTATCCATAAAAGATTAAGGTAGGTTTAATTGATAGAGGGCTTTGCTCTGCTAACATGTAATAGGCTTTGCCCTGTTCTAAGAAATACATGAAGCGGTAAGTATTCTCATAGCTTTTTTGGGAATCATAATTATGTTTTAAATAATGTGTTTTTAACTTTTTTTGAACGAATGAAGCAGACATAAAAATGTCCATTTGTGACCATATAGAATTGGAAATCACAATGTGTCCTCCAAATTTTTTGAATTATTGAACATATTATTACCTTCTTGACACTATTTTGACCAATTGATAACCTACAAATAATATTTTTTTCCGGGAGGCTATAAAAATGTGGGAAGATAAGTTTGCAAAAGAAGGTCTTACGTTTGATGATGTGTTGTTAATTCCTGGGCATTCGGAAGTTTTACCAAAGGATGTTGACTTAAAAGTTCAATTGACCGATACGCTGAAACTTAATATTCCTATAATTAGCGCGGGGATGGATACTGTTACCGAAGCCGAAATGGCCATTGCGATGGCACGACAGGGAGGCCTGGGGGTTATTCATAAAAATATGTCAATTGAGCAACAGGCAGAACAGGTAGACCGGGTAAAACGCTCTGAAAATGGCGTTATAACAGATCCATTCTTCTTAACACCTGAGCACCAAGTCTATGATGCCGAGCATTTGATGGGGAAATATCGGATTTCTGGTGTTCCAATTGTTAACAATACAGAGGAACAAAAGCTTGTCGGGATTTTAACGAATCGGGATTTGCGTTTTATTTCGGATTACTCCTTAAAAATTAGTGATGTTATGACAAAAGAGGAACTTGTTACAGCTCCTGTAGGGACGACGGTGGAAGAAGCAGAAAGTATCTTGCAAAAATACAAAATTGAGAAACTTCCACTTGTTGATGAGCAAGGAGTTCTTAAAGGATTAATCACCATTAAGGATATTGAAAAGGTGATAGAATTTCCGAATGCAGCAAAAGATGAGCAAGGCCGTCTGTTAGTTGCAGCAGCAGTTGGAGTAACCAAAGATACCTTGAAACGTGTTGAAATGCTGGTTCAGGCTAAGGTAGATGCCATTGTTATTGACACGGCTCATGGTCACTCCCAAGGAGTTTTAAATACTGTAAAAGAAATTAGAAGTTTGTATCCTAATTTAAATATTATTGCAGGTAATGTGGCAACCGCTGAGGGAACAAAAGCATTAATAGAAGCGGGAGCTGATGTTGTAAAAGTTGGAATCGGACCGGGTTCGATTTGTACAACCAGGGTTGTAGCCGGTGTCGGTGTCCCTCAGATTACAGCTGTTTACGACAGTGCTTTAGAGGCAAAGAAACATGGAAAGACAATTATTGCAGACGGCGGAATTAAATATTCCGGAGATATAGTAAAGGCACTTGCAGCAGGGGGTCATGCTGTAATGTTAGGAAGCTTGCTGGCGGGTCTTTCTGAGAGTCCTGGCGAAACTGAAATTTTTCAGGGACGCCGCTTTAAAGTGTACCGTGGAATGGGTTCTGTAGGTGCTATGGAAAAAGGTTCTAAGGATCGATATTTCCAAGAAGATCAGAAAAAATTTGTTCCGGAAGGAATTGAAGGGCGAGTTCCTTATAAAGGTCCATTAAGTGACACGATTTTCCAATTAATCGGAGGAATTCGTTCCGGAATGGGTTATTGCGGAACGAAAAATTTAGAAGAACTGCGAGAGAAAACAAAGTTTGTCAAAATAACTGGGGCTGGATTAAGAGAAAGTCACCCGCATAATGTACAAATTACAAAAGAAGCCCCTAATTATTCTTCTTGATCAGGCTAAAGACCTATTTTTCACAATCTTTTCCTTTCTCGCTAGTATTTACAAGGGACAGGGTCTTAGGACTCTGTCTATTTTTTTGCTAGTAAATATGGTAAACTTAACGAGGAAATTAGTAGGAAGCTTTGGAGGGGAGTAATATGAAAAGAGCGAGTAAAATCACCATGATTTTTGCACTCGTATGGATGACGCTCTTTACGTCTATATTTGGTGTTCAACATACAGCTCAGGCTGCAACGGATCCATTGGGATTAACCGCGGAAGCAGCTATTTTAATTGATGGTGAAACGGGAAAAATATTATATGAAAAAAATGCAGATACGGCTCTCGGTGTTGCTAGTATGTCAAAGATGCTTACAGAATACATAGTGTTAGAGGCCATCCATGACGGAAAGATTAGCTGGGAACAGGAAGTTATTATTGACCCATATATCCATGAGCTATCAGCTGCACCAGGACTTTCAAATATCGGGTTAACACAAGGTGAAGCCTATACTGTAGAAGAGTTATACCAAGCAATGGCAATCCATTCTGCTAATGCTGCAACTGTTGCGTTAGCTCAGCTGATCAGCGGCAGTGAAACCAATTTTGTTAAATTGATGAATGAAAAAGCCGCTGAGTTAGGCTTAGAAAACTATAAATTTGTTAATTCAACTGGTTTAAATAATTCTAGTTTGCTCGGTAAACACCCGCAAGGTACAGACGCTAATGCTGAAAACATTATGTCGGCTAGAGATACGGCCCGGTTAGCCTATCGCTTAATCAATGATTATCCAGAGGTTTTAGAAACAGCGAGTATTCCTAGATTGTCATTCAGAGATGGCAGAGAATATACAAATTTTAACTGGATGCTTCCTGGTTTAATCTATGAATATGAAGGTATGGATGGATTAAAAACGGGTTCTACAGATTTTGCCGGATATTGTATTACAGGAACAGCAGAACGTGATGGACGCAGATTTATTTCAGTTATTATGAAAACAGAAGAAAGAGAAGCCCGTTTTTCTGAGACTGAAACCCTTTTAAACTATGGATTTTCAAACTTTAATACAGTTGAACTTCTAAAAGAAGGCTATCAAGAAAAAGGAAAAGAGTCTATTAAGGTAGAGAAAGGTAAAGAAGATTCAGTAAAAATTGCAGCTGAAACTTCAATTTCTGCCATGATTCGCAACGGTGAGGAAGAGCTCTATAAGCCCAAGCTGGTACTTGAAAAGAAATCACTAACTGCACCTGTTAAAAAGGGTGAGGTTGTTGGCTATGTAACGCTTGAATATACAGGTGAGGGGTCGACTGGATTTATAACGAATGAAGGTAAACAGTCCATCCAAGTTCCAGTAGTTACAACAGCTGAAGTTGAAAAAGCCAATTGGTTTGTCTTAATGATAAGAGGAATCGGTGATTTCTTTAGCGGATTATTTGGATCTATTGTTGACACGATTTCAGGCTGGTTTTCTTAATAATGAGGAACTCCTCCATATCCGGAGGAGTTTTTTTACATTAAGTATGCAAAAATATCGATTGGTTACGCATAACTTTTTTCCATCATTTTATATTTGCTTATTTTACTTATAAAAAAGACAAGCAGTTGCATTATAGTGTAATATGTTCTTATGAAATCATTATTTTCTAAAAGTTAAGGGGGCTATAATAGATGAGAACAGGAACAGATCGAGTTAAAAGAGGGATGGCTGAAATGCAAAAGGGTGGCGTCATTATGGACGTCGTTAATGCAGAACAGGCGAAAATAGCAGAGGAAGCGGGAGCCGTTGCCGTTATGGCGTTAGAACGGGTTCCATCAGATATTCGGGCAGCTGGCGGAGTAGCTCGAATGGCTGACCCCCGGATTGTTGAGGAAGTCATGAATGCCGTATCAATCCCCGTTATGGCAAAAGCACGGATTGGTCACATTGTAGAGGCACGTGTACTGGAAGCAATGGGTGTAGACTATATTGACGAAAGTGAAGTGCTTACTCCTGCTGATGAAGAGTATCATATCAATAAAAGAGATTTTACAGTCCCTTTTGTTTGCGGATGCCGTGATTTAGGCGAGGCAGCCCGTCGTATTGGTGAAGGTGCCTCTATGTTGCGGACAAAGGGTGAGCCTGGAACCGGAAACATTGTAGAGGCTGTCCGTCATATCCGTAAAGTAAATGCCCAAGTTCGTAAAGTGGTTGGCATGAGTGAAGATGAACTCATGACCGAAGCTAAAAATCTCGGGGCTCCATATGAAGTGTTACTTGAAATCAAAAAACGCGGACGATTACCTGTTGTAAACTTTGCTGCTGGCGGTGTCGCAACTCCAGCGGATGCTGCTCTTATGATGCAGCTTGGAGCAGATGGTGTCTTTGTCGGTTCTGGTATATTTAAATCGGATAACCCTGCAAAATTCGCTAAGGCGATTGTAGAAGCTACCACTCACTATCAGGATTTTGAATTAATTGCAAAAATATCAAAAGGCATTGGGACAGCGATGAAAGGAATTGAAATTTCTACTCTCGCACCTGAAGAGAGAATGCAGGACCGCAGCCGATAAGGAGAGAGATTTCACTATGCTTACTATTGGTGTATTAGCACTGCAAGGGGCAATCGAGGAACATATCCGGGCGATTGAATCCTGCGGGGAACGGGCGGTTCCAGTTAAAAAAGCCGAGCAGCTTGCTGAGCTGGATGGATTAATTATTCCTGGAGGGGAAAGTACTACCATGAGGAGATTAATCGATGAATTCGAGCTTATGGAACCTCTTCGGCAATTTGCAGCGTCGCGGAAACCGATGTTCGGCACATGTGCTGGCTTGATCTTGCTAGCTAAGAAAATTGTTGGATATGACCAGCCTCATCTTGGTCTGATGGATGTAACAGTGGAACGAAATTCTTTTGGACGGCAAAAGGAAAGCTTTGAAGCAGAGGTTACGATTATAGACGTTGCGGATCATTTCCCAGCTGTCTTTATCAGAGCCCCTCATATTGTGGATGCTGGAGAAAATGTGGAGATTCTGGCCAAATATAATGATCGGATTGTTGTAGCTCGTGAAGGCCAGTATTTAGGATGTTCCTTTCACCCTGAATTAACTGATGACCCGAGATTAACAAAATATTTCGTTGGTATGGTTGAAGAGTATAAGAAAAACTAAGCTATAGCGAGCCGTAAGGCGAGATTTAGGCGTAGTTGCACTTATCACGCTCGCAACGCCACGTTCTGTGGTCTTGCTTGACTCATGTCTTTTGCCCGTCGTACTTTATTCCTAAAATTAGCGACTACGCTGATTCATCCTGGTACTGACAATTTATATATATAAAGTAAAAAAACCTGTATAAATAGTTGAAAGCTGTTTATAATTGTAGTACATTTACTAATATTAACAAATAAGAAAAATGCGTTGAGAGGAATTAGTAGCATTGTTTTGCTCTGAAGAGAGCTGGTGGGTGGTGCGAACCGGTGTGCAAGTAATGTGAATCCGTCCTTGAGTGAAAAACCGAATCGATTTAGTCGTAGTAAGTTTTTCCGGTATCGAGCCGTTATTCGTATTAAGGTGGAAAGCTTCTTGCTTTCAACTAGGGTGGCAACGCGGGAACCAACTCTCGTCCCTTCTTCAGGGATGAGAGTTTTTTGTTTGGCAGCAATTTTGATTTCGGCTGGCCATTAATAGTAGGTTACTAATTCCAATCATCCGATATTATAGGAGGAATAAAATATGCTGGATATTAAATTTTTACGGAACAATTTTGAAGAAGTAAAGCAGAAACTTCAAAAGCGCGGGGAAGACTTAACCGATTTAGGGAAGTTTGAAGAGCTGGATGCAAGAAGGCGAGAACTTATTGTGGAAACCGAGCAACTAAAAAGCAAACGCAACGAGGTTTCCGGGCAAATTGCCCAGCTCAAGAAGGAAAAGCAAAATGCTGATCAGCTCATTACCGAAATGAGGGAAGTTGGCGATCGCATTAAAGTGCTGGATGAAGAATTGAGGACGGTTGAGGAAACATTAGAAACTTTACTGTTATCAATACCAAATATTCCTCATGAAAGCACGCCTATTGGTGATACGGAGGATGATAATGTCGAAGTTCGAAAGTGGGGAGAGCCTCGCACATTTGATTTTGAAGCGAAACCACATTGGGATATAGCAGCTGATTTGGATCTTTTAGATTTTGAAAGAGCTGCAAAGGTAACTGGAAGCCGTTTTGTTTTTTATAAAGGGCTAGGCGCTCGACTCGAGCGGGCTTTAATGAACTTCATGTTAGATTTACATGTGGAAGAGCACGGATACCAAGAAGTGATCCCTCCTTATATGGTTAACCGGACCAGTATGACAGGTACTGGTCAGCTGCCAAAGTTTGAAGAGGATGCTTTCCTCATTGAAAGCGAGGATTATTTCCTGATTCCGACGGCTGAGGTACCTGTTACGAACTTGCATCGCGACGAAATTTTAAGCGCTGAAGACCTACCTATCAATTATGCTGCATTTAGTGCTTGTTTCAGGTCTGAAGCTGGGTCTGCCGGAAGGGATACAAGGGGATTAATCAGACAGCATCAATTTAATAAAGTCGAGCTCGTTAAATTTGTAAAGCCTGAGGATTCATATGATGAATTAGAAAAATTAACAGGGCATGCAGAAAAGGTTTTGCAATTACTTGGTTTACCATACCGGGTGATGAGTATGTGTACGGCTGATTTGGGTTTTACTGCTGCAAAAAAATACGATATTGAAGTGTGGATTCCAAGCTATAATACGTATCGTGAAATTTCTTCTTGCAGTAATTTTGAGGCTTTCCAAGCCAGACGGGCTAATATTCGCTTCCGACGGGATCCAAAGAGTAAACCTGAACATGTTCACACATTAAATGGATCTGGGTTAGCAATTGGACGAACTGTTGCTGCGATTTTAGAAAATTACCAACAGCCAGATGGATCTGTCGTAATCCCAGAAGTTCTTCGTCCATATATGAGAAACAAAGAAGTCTTAAGCAAGTAAGAGAGAAAGGCTTTGGGCTATCAAAATAGTCCAAAGCCTTCTATTATCTTGTTGAGAAGGTTGGATAACACGGTCTAGCGCAAGCAGTCTAGTCCCTCGCATCTGTATCCATCCCCCTTGGCCAATCCTGAGGGGGATTTCTTAAGCTTGTCGGGGCTGAGCAAGGCGCTTGCGCTTTTCTTATAAGGATTAGTTTTAATTTTCCCACTTCTTCTATTTAGTTGACACTGAAATTCAGGGTGTGCTATTATACATTTTGTCGAACAAATGGAGGAATACCCAAGTCTGGCTGAAGGGGTCGGTCTTGAAAACCGAGAGGCGGGTCAAACCGCGCGGGGGTTCGAATCCCTCTTCCTCCGCCATTAATTCGACTATCATAAACACGCGAATGTAATTGGAGAATAGATTGTCCGAAACAGACTGTAGCCTTTTGGTTGCAGTCTATTTTTTTGTGCAAAAAAGCACCAGAGCATGTTTAGTTTACTGGCTGCTCGGTGCTTAAGGATTTACATCTTTAAGAGATCGGCTTGTTTCATAAAATGACTAATTCTTTCAACAATCGGTTCGATGGATTCCGCATTATTAATTAAATCATAATCATTAATGTTAATGCGAAGAACAGGACATGCGTTGAAGCTATTAATCCAATCTTCATAGCGTTTATACATTTCTTCCCAATATTCAATTGGTGTTTGCTGCTCCATCGGACGGCCGCGTTCACGAATTCGTTCCACCACATCTTCGAAAGACCCTTCCAAATATAAAAGAACATCAGGATGAGGAAAATAAGGAGTCATGACCATCGCATCAAATAAGCTTTTATACGTTTGATAATCAACCTCGTTCATGGTGCCTTTTTCATAATGCATGCGGGCGAAAATTCCAGTATCCTCGTAAATCGAACGATCTTGGACGAATCCGCCGCCATATTCAAATATTCTTTTTTGTTCTTTAAACCGTTCTGCTAAAAAGTAGATTTGTAAATGAAAACTCCATCTTTCAAAGTCCGCGTAAAATTTATCTAGATACGGATTGGAGTCAACCTTTTCAAAGGAAGTTTTATATCCGAGTGCATCGGCTAAGGCTTTCGTTAAGGTCGATTTGCCTACGCCTACCGTTCCCGCAATCGTAATAACACCATTTCTGGGGATTCCGTATTTATCTCGCAGGTTCATGTTTAATTACTCCTTCATCTAGTATCATTTGTAGTTTGGATAAAATTAAGTTTAAATCCTCTTCATTTTGAACAAAATCTAACTCATCGCCGTTAATCCGAATCACGGGAATTTCCGGATGATGCTTCTGAAACTGATCCATAAATTGTTCATAATCGTGGGATAGCTGTTCTAAATAGAGCGGGCTGATATTTTTTTCTATATCTCTGCCTCTCACCTTAATCCGGCGGAGCAATGTATCTAAACTTGCTTGGAGATAAACCACAATATTTGGGCTAGGCATGTCACTCGTTAAAATCTGATATATTTTTTCATACTTTTGAAATTGGTCGGGTTTTAATGTTCGCATCGCAAAGATCATATTTTTAAAAATATGATAATCAGCTACAACCGGGATTCGATGATTTAAATACCGTGTTTTAATATCCTCTAATTGTTTGTAGCGATTACATAAAAAGAACATCTCAGTCTGAAAGCTCCACTCTTCAATATTTTCATAAAATTTTCCGAGAAATGGGTTTTCGTCGACTATTTCTTTTAATAACTGGTACGAAAAATGTTCCGAAATGGCTTTCGCGAGTGAGGTTTTCCCAACACCAATAGGGCCTTCTACGGTTATAAAGGGCGTGGCGGAATGAACCACTTGAGATTCCCTCCTTTTTAGAAAAAATCATAAAAAAGATTATCAATTTAATCACTGATTTTTAAAGAACATAGGATATATTTTACCATAACAGGAAATGGATGAAATCGATATATTTTTATTTGCGCAGGTAAAATTATGAAAACAAAAAAGCAGAACTTCTTATAGCAGTTCTGCGAATGATTTCGGTTTTTAAATTCCTATTTTTTTATCACATTAAAGTTTTGTACAATAAGGAGCCAGTTTTGCGGAAATTCAAGCCCTAGTTTCCAGTAACTCATACCCCTTAAATTAAGTTCTTTAATTAAGTTAAACTTGGCCTGTATCGAACGGGCATCTTCAAACCAAATAATATGGTTTTTTCCCTCTGTATCCCTATATTCAATAAAAGGAGCCTGATCTTCATAATCGTATTGAATTGCAACATTATGTTGTACAGCTCTTTCAATTGCTTCCTGAGGGCTTACTGCCTCTGCAACGGTTCCTGGTTGGTAAGGGAGAGTCCAATCATACCCATATAAATTTTGTCCCATTAAAATTTTCTGTGAAGGCATTTCTGTAATGGCGTATTCGAGCACATCCCGAACTGGCCCAATAGGTGAAACGGGCATTGGCGGACCGCCGCTATAGCCCCATTCATAGGTCATAATGACAACAAAGTCGACAATTTCCCCATGCGCTCTATAATCGTGAGCCTCATACCATAAACCCACCTGTGTAGCACTCGTCTTTGGGGCCAGGGCAGTTGAGATAAACCAGCCCTCCTGTTTAAAACGATCTCTGGCCTTACGGAGAAAGTTATTATATGCTTCTCGGTCAGCAGGACGTAAAAATTCAAAATCAAAATGAATATCCCTGAAACCGTATCTCCTCGCTGTTGTTACAATATTATTGAGAAATCGGTTTTGAACGTCCATATCGTTTAAAAGAATACGTCCGAGTTCATCGCTGAATTGATCCTGTTCTTTATTGGTAATTACCATTACGGCAACAACACGATTTTGGTTAGAAATTTGGATAAAATTATTAAGAGGCGGTTCCTTTAAGCTTCCATCTCTAAGGGCTTCAAAACTAAAGGGAGTTAAGTAGGTTAAATAAGGTGCTGCTTCTCTTGCACTTCTTTCAAGAACAGGAGAAACACTTCCTCCGCGAGGCTCGATATAAGCATTAAATTCTGCGTTGGTTTTTGGCGGATCTGGTAAATAAAGTCTCATTCCAATTTGCAAGGGCTGGTTAACAGAAAGGCGGTTAATGGCAGCAATTTGCTGATAAGGAACATTAAATCTTCGGCCAATTGAGAAAAGGGTGTCACCTGCCTGAACCCAATAAAACCTTCCGACAATTGGAATGACAAGCGTTTGTCCTACGACTAACCGGTCTGGATTAGGAAGCTCGTTTGCCTCAATAATATCTTCACTCGTCGTATTATATGCTTGAGCAATTCCATATAAAGACTGGTTTTGCTGAACCACATGAATTTGCAATAAGAACTCCTCCTCATTTTAACTAGCGTTGATTGGCTTTTTACTTTCGTTATAAATAATGATGTAGTATCGTAATCAAAAACATCGTTAAAGATTATTAGCTTTAAAGCTAAAATATAAAAAAGACTCCACCATCACTATGATATGAACTGCGTTTAAGAGAGATTCTATAAAGATAAGCTGTTTTTAAATTTCCAATATGGTTATGATAAAATCAGATATTTTAATAAAATAATAAGGACGTCTGTTATGAATAGAGAACATTTATTTATGGAAATGGCGATTGAAGAGGCGAAAAAGGCAAGGGAAATCGGCGAGGTTCCAATTGGAGCTGTTCTGGTTTTAGATGATCAGGTGATTGCAAGAGGCCATAATCATCGGGAAACCAATCAAAATTCTTTAGCCCACGCCGAAATAATAGTAATAGATCAGGCATGTAAAAGGTTGGGGACATGGAGACTTGAGGATTGCGAACTGTATGTCACTTTAGAGCCCTGCCCTATGTGTGCTGGGGCATTGATTATGTCACGGGTAAAAAAAGTTGTTTACGGAGCAAGAGACCCAAAAGCAGGCTGTGCCGGCACTTTTATGAATCTGCTTCAGGATCAACGTTTCAACCATCAGTGTGAGGTTATTGACGGGGTTCTAGCTAATGAATGCGGGTCTTTATTGACCGACTTCTTTCAGGAGCTGCGTCGGCAAAAGAAGGAAGAGAAACTGCGTAATCATGCTGAATTGGGTGGAATTGACAACGCATAAGCATTGCAATTTTACGTAAATCTTTGTATACTGATAATGCGTCTTCAAAGACGCCTTACTACTTTTGGTAGCAATTTTGCCGTGCTAAGTGGGGAGGTAGCGGTGCCCTGTATCCGCAATCCGCTCTAGCGGGACCGAATTCCTTTCCCGAGGTTGTTTACTTGTAGGGACTGCCTCAAGTAAGTGGTGTTGACGTTTGGGTCCTACGCAATGAGAATCCATGAACCATGTCAGGTCCGGAAGGAAGCAGCATTAAGTGGAATCTCTCATGTGCCGTAGGGTTGCCTGAACCGAGCTAACTGCTTGGGTAACGCCTATGAGTAGCAATCGACGGAAAGGTGCACGGCATTTACTTACATAGATAAACACCCTTTAAAGGGTGTTTTTTTGTATATACAAAAACTCTTGATATGTTGATGAATCCGCAAGGGGTTTCATGTATAATAAAACAGAGTGTGTAGATAAGGGGGCGAAACTGTGAGTTACCAGGCATTATACCGAGTCTTTAGACCGCAAACTTTCCAGGATGTAGTGGGACAAGAGCATGTGACGAGAACATTACAAAACGCCCTTCTGCAAAATAAAATTTCACATGCCTATCTGTTTTCTGGTCCAAGAGGAACCGGGAAAACAAGTGCAGCTAAAATACTGGCAAAGGCAGTTAACTGTGAAAACGGACCAAGCAAAGAGCCATGTAATCAATGCCCAGCTTGTCTTGGCATTATGGATGGTTCAATACAAGATGTAATTGAAATCGACGCAGCTTCTAATAACGGAGTAGAAGAAATTCGAGATATACGGGATAAAGTCAAATATGCGCCAAGTTCGGTGTCCTATAAGGTTTATATCATCGATGAGGTACATATGCTATCTGTAGGAGCATTTAATGCACTTTTAAAAACCCTTGAAGAACCACCTGAGCATGTTATTTTTATTTTAGCCACAACAGAATCACATAAAATTCCTGCCACAGTGATTTCCCGATGCCAAAGATTTGATTTTAAGCGAATTACAATCGAAGATATTGTAGGCCGGATGAAGTTTGTCCTTCATGAAACAGGCATGGATTATGATCCGCTAGCCTTGCCGATTATTGCCAGAGCAGCAGAAGGCGGCTTAAGGGATGCACTTAGTCTTCTTGATCAGGCCATATCCTATAGTGACAATCGTCTAAGAATTGAGGACGCTTTATCCGTAACAGGCTCAGTTTCTCAGGAACTTTTTGAAAGTATTACAAAAGAAGTAATCGAACAAAATACCTCAGCTGTTTTAGAACTTGTTGAAAAACTGTTGGAAAATGGAAAAGATCCGGTTCGGTTCATTGAGGATTACCTTCTCTTTTTGAGAGATCTCCTCTTATACCAAGCTGCCCCGGATATCAGTGACGTTTTTAAAACGATTGTCGTGTCCGATTCATTTAGACAAATGGCAGAACAGATTAGCTTCGAAAACGTGTATGAAATGATTCATATTTTAAATCAGACCCAACAGGATATGAAATGGACGAATCATCCGAGAGTGTATACAGAAGTTGCTCTAATAAAACTTTGCCAATTAAAAAAGTCAGTCTATACCAGTGAGAACAATTCCTTGCCATCCTGGGCTGAAGAACTAATGAACCAAGTCTCGCAATTAAAATATGAACTGGATATGATGAAGGAAAACGGGGTTCAAATTTCAAAAGAGCAGGGAACTTCTACTCCATCTAAAAGCAAACGGTCAGCCCGGACAAAAAGTTCATCTGTTCATATACCAACCGGCAGAATTACCGATATTTTAAAAAATGCAACGAAAACAGATATTCAAAGGTTAAAAAGCTGTTGGGGTGAGTTAATAGAATATTTGGGGAACCAGCAAAAGCGTTCCCAAGCTGCGCTTCTTAATGATGCAGAACCAGTAGCTGCCTCATCAAATGCATTTGTGTTAAAATTTAAATATGAGATTCATTGCAAGATGGCGATGGATAATCCAGATTTTTCTTCAACGATCCGGTCTGTTCTGAAAAAACTAACAGGAAATGATTATGAACCTATTGGAGTTCCAGAAGAAGAATGGCTATCAATAAGAGAAAGTTTTATTAGAAAACAAAAAGAAGAGGGTCACGAAGTAGATGAAGATTCGCAAGAAGATCCTCTTGTAGCAGAAGCGAAACGATTATTTGGAGAAGAAATCATTGAAATAAAAGATTAATGGAGGGCCAAAATCATGCGTGGAATGGGTAATATGCAAAATATGATGAAACAAATGCAAAAAATGCAAAAGAAAATGCAGGAAGCACAAGAAGAGCTTGGTGAAAAAAGACTAGAAGGAACAGCTGGCGGAGGAATGGTAACCGTAGTTGTATCCGGACACAAAGAAGTGCTAGAGGTTAAAATTAAAGAAGAGGTCGTTGATCCTGAGGATATTGAAATGCTGCAAGATCTTGTTTTAGCTGCAGTGAACGATGCTATGAAAAAAGCAGATGAATTGGCAAATTCAACAATGGGACAATTTACGAAAGGTTTAAATCTTCCGGGAATGTTCTAATCTGAGGAGAATTCTTACATGCATTATCCAGAACCAATTTCTAAACTGATTGATAGTTTTATGAAATTGCCAGGTATCGGTCCTAAGACGGCCGCTCGTCTGGCATTTTTTGTCTTAAATATGAAAGAAGACAGTGTATTAGAGTTTGCACGGGCACTAGTTGATGCCAAAAGAAAACTCACTCATTGCTCCGTTTGCGGGCATATCACGGACCAAGATCCGTGTTACATTTGCAATGACCAACGTCGCGATCAAAGTGTTGTCTGTGTAGTTCAAGATGCAAAAGATGTAATAGCTATGGAAAAAATGAAGGAGTATAATGGCCTGTATCATGTACTCCACGGCGCGATATCGCCAATGGACGGGATTGGACCAGATGACATAAATGTCGCTTCTCTAATACGAAGACTTCAGGATGAAACCATTCAAGAAGTAATTCTTGCCACAAACCCCAATATTGAAGGGGAAGCAACTGCCATGTATATTTCGCGGCTATTGAAACCTACAGGTATCAGAGTTACCCGTATCGCTCACGGTCTTCCGGTTGGTGGAGATTTAGAATACGCAGATGAAGTAACTCTTTCTCGCGCTTTAGAAGGCAGAAGAGAAATTTAAAAATAAATGTGGGGGAGAAATTTTCCATGCTGCTTCGCCGAAGAGGTTGGTTAAAAAAGGAGTATGACCGGAAACTTTTAGCGGAAGTTTATGAAGCTAAAACAACGTGGGAACAACAAAAGACATTGATTCATAAAAGCTTTGATCCTAGTGCAGAACTAATTGAACAGGTAAAAACAGCAGAAGCTATTTATTTTTCTTTATTAAATGAGGCCAAAAATAGAAATGTTCGAATTCCCAGCCGTTAATTAAAAATGATGTTCTAAAATGATCAGAACTATCATACTCTCTAGTACAAGCTTTTGGAGGGAGATGGTAGAGTGGACTCAGTTTGGATTATTGCTGGGGTTGTAATCCTCATTATATTATTGCTTTTTACAGGTGTTTCTATAAAGCCTCTTAGATATATAGGAAATGGGATCATAAAGATATTAATAGGTGCGTTATTATTATTTTTTCTCAACGCAATAGGCGGACAATTTGGGATTCATGTACCAATTAATTTAGTGACTTCTGCTTTATCAGGCTTCTTAGGAGTCCCTGGTGTAGTCGCATTAGCTGCTATTGATATTTGGGTGCTGCCTGTATAGGTATAAGAACTGATCCGATTGGATCAGTTTTTTTAAAAAGATAAGAAAGTATAAATTTTTGGGTCTACCACGGTCGTTTGGACTGTGGTATTTTCAATTTATGGAGAGGAATATTCTTAAACAAATCTTTTTTGATGAAAATCAACATTGGGAAGCATTCA
>NZ_JAKZKT010000065.1 GCF_022808645.1 Bacillus litorisediminis | reverse complement strand
GGCGATTTGTCTTTGTGATAAACCTTCAATCTCCTTTAAAATTTTGATACGATGAAATTGAGCCATATTGATCATCCTTTTTTTCCTCTCTCATGTAGTAAGTTTGGTCACTTTCTATCATAAGAGACGGTTATTTAATTGGAAATCGGGTGGCTCATTTTTTATGTGATCAAACTGCTTGAAAGTGGCTCAATTTTAAATTATCAAATACAAATATCTTTAATACTGGTACTTTCATTATTTTTATTAAACCTGAATGTTTGTGTTTTTGCTGCTGGAAACAAAGTTGATGAATTTTACAACTCCTTGCCCAAAAGTGAATATAAAGAATATGCGCATGCAAAAGCAAGTATCCGAGAAATAGTGTTAGGTAAGGATTTGGATAAAGCTTCATTAGGTTTAGGTAAATATGCATTTGATGGTCTTAAGAAAGGTTTTCTTCCAGATAATCAGGAGTTTTATTACTTTGCATCTGCAATCGAAGATGAACATACGATAATAAAAAAATATGCCATTTATGATTTGAATGGGAAAAGAATCGCTACTGGTATTAACAGACATGCAAAAAAAGAATCAGTATTAAATAATAAATTTAAGGGGTGGGAAAAACCGGTTGGAGAGAATGAACTTTCTAACAAAAGAGAATAGATATAAGTTAAAAAGCCACTGTTTTTAGTGGCTTTTTAAGGTTTTATTGTAATAAGATTTGTAAATTTTACTCCTTCGGTTAAAAGTTCAATTTCGTCAGTTGTAAATGGGTTTTCAATTAGTATTACAATCATATTTCTCACATCATCTGTATTAACAGTAATGTCGGATAAAGATATTTCGAAATTGCCAGGTTGATTAACCGAAATGAAGGAGTTATTTAATATAACTTGTTGTTTGTCTATTATAGCCATTAGGGGTAGCGTCAGGAAAATGCGGATTTACATTTCAGTTATTTTACTAATCGCTATAATATCGCTGAAAAATAGGAAATGGAGAAAATTTCTAGCCGGAGATCCAACGATTGTGATACAGAATGGTAAAATTTTAGAAGAAAATATGAATAAATTGCGTTATACACTAGATTATTTAAATCAACAATCAAGAGAAAGAGATGTATTTAATATCGAAGAGGTCCTCTTTGCAATTGTAGAGACGAATGGGATATTGACTGTACTAAAAAAGCCACAATTTAGGAACGTAGCAAGGCAGGATTTTATGGTAGCAGTATTGCCTGAACAAAGACTACCGATTGAACTTATCATGGATAGTGAAATAATTAAGGAGAACTTAGAACAAAATAACCTAACTAATTCATGGTTACAATCAGAGTTAAAAAAACGTAATTTGACACAAAATGATGTTGTTTATGCAGTTTTGGCAGCTAATGGTAATGTATATATTGATATATATAGTGATCATATTCATTCTCCGATTGATAAAGAATAATCTGTTCAGATAAGGAGATTAAAAAGAATACTAGGGGACGAAGTTCATATCCCCTAAAATATCTAAAATGATGTTATAGAAAATTTTAATTCCGAACAAGCCCTCTTTCAAATGCTGCAAGATGATTCAAAGAGGCATTGCGAAGTTGAGAAAAAACGGTTCGAGCATCATTAGGAATATTAAGTGATAGAAACCTTTCGTACATAGAAATATTGTCTTTTTCCCCTTGAACTCCAGCAGTATATGCTGCCTTAATACTTTCTGGAGTTGTAACAAATGACTGAGATTTATCTTCAGGTAACGGTACCTGATAACGTTCAAAAAGTGGTAATAAAGCATTTATATGCCTCAATTCAGCCTCTTTTATTTGTGCAAATGTACGAATATATCCAAAGTTTCCTAGATTATTATCATATCTTGCTTGAGCTAAGTATTCGTCTTGAAGGGCATAAGTCAACATTTGAGGTAAAGTTAATGAGTAAGCACTTAACGCACCCTTAGCACCGTAATTTTCAGTTTGCCTATTGGTGTGAGTTACCTTTAGATTTTTTGAAAAAAAAACAAAAACCATACAGCGTGATTTTGTTCGTCTGCGGCTGCTCGTCGAAATCTATCTTTAATAAATGGATCATTCGCTTTATCTGCTATATCTAAATAAAAATCAACGGCTTCTTGTTCATCTTTAAAAGCAAATTCGATTCCTGCTCTATACTTGTTTGGGCATTCCTCGATAATTTGATAAGATGGCTTTTTTTCTGTTAAATTTGTATAAATTTTGCTGAATTCCTCGAGATGGCGTTTTTCATCTTTTTGTATCTCAAGTGTTCGTTTCATCCTTTGTAGGTGCCATCTTGGCTAACCTCTCATAACAAGCAACAGCACTATACTCCGCATTAATTGCTTTCTGAATATCATTTATAAGTTGAATGTCATTTGGCATACGATAATAATCATTATACTGTGGACTATAATGATAAAAAAATTGATTTGAATACATGATTGTCCTCCCTCTGTTTAACTATCAACTTATCTTATGCTTTGTGTATAGGTTGGTGTGTAATTTCATATCTTGTTCTTGTGCTAACAGGTAGCTTTAGTTGAATAAATCCACAAAAAAGTTGGTCCTTTACGTAGAGGAAATCAACTTTTTTAGACTGAAATTTGCTTAACGTTGTGGTCAATATTAAATTAATATTCAGGTTTTGTAGTATTTAACTCTAAGGAACACATGAATACTCTGTACAATTTAATTTACATTTTCGATGTTATTGGTAATAAAAAAGGATCTTCGTTTAAGGGCTGTTACAAATACCCCTTTAAGCAAAAAAGAAGATGAATATCTACTAAATGTAGTGTTCATCTTCTTTTTCATTTTACAATATGTTGTGTCCGGTAATGGGATTCTTTAGTTTGTCAACAGCCCGGTTTAGAAAATCCTTTTTACATA
Organism: Bacillus litorisediminis; assembly: GCF_022808645.1. GTDB lineage: Bacteria > Bacillota > Bacilli > Bacillales > JC228 > Bacillus_BF > Bacillus_BF litorisediminis. The sequence goes on along the minus strand of NZ_JAKZKT010000065.1, from coordinate 12,986 downwards.
ATTTTGCTTTGCTGAAGAAGTTTAGATTTTCCTGTACGTTCCCATTCTTCTACTGTTTCATATGCTTTTTTAGGAGAATACCCTTTCCCAACAAGAACTCCCATTAGATTAAATTTTTGAAGAATGTGTGTAGCATTTATTCCTCTTTTAACATCCTCTAACCCTTCTTTTACTAGAATTCTGTGTACTGTACCCATTCATCTGGAGTCCTGCCAAAAACAAATGTATTTCCATTGCCATGATCGGATCCTTCTTCTGCAGTCAATGCATCTGCTTTGGTAACATGAACAGTACCAAATGGATGATTAGGAGGAGCATATATCGAGTAAAGTTTTAGTGGAATATTGCCGGTATTAGTTAGATTATGCCATGTTCCAGCAGGTATCATTACTGCATAATCCTCATAGACATTTCTTTCAAAGTTTAAATTATCTTTCCTCTTGCCCATTTGAACAATTCCCTGGCCATGTTCAATACGTAAGAATTGATCAACGTCAGGATGTATTTCCAAACCGATATCTTCGCCAACATTGAGACTCATTAAAGTAACTTGTAAATGTGGTCCTGTCCATAAAGCAGTACGATACGTATTGTTTTGCTTCGTTGCTTCATTGATATTAACGACAAATGGCTTTGGCCCATAATCTTTCAATTGGCTGTTTCTAAAATAAGAATTTCCGTTGTTATTCCAATAATTATTATTCCAATTATAATAATGTGGATTCCAGTTGTAATACATTGGATTATGCCATTGATGGTGATAGGATGATTTATGGTACATACTCATTCTCCTCGTATGTTTTTATTTCCATTTTCATCTTATGCAGTTGCCTAATTATAGGTTACAAAATGGATAATAATGGACAAATAACAAGGCTAAAAGAAATAATGAATACTCTATACAATTCTAGTTAAGTCGGGTAAGTTAGGGGCATCACTGCCCCTTCCTCCCCTGAGAACAGTGCTAGTCCCTTTCAAGACACATCGGCTCAAGCATCCCATTGCAGGTCCATTTGCTGTCGTATCTTCTTCACACACTATAGTGGTAAGTAAAACGTACGCCGACGCTCCGATTGGAGGTATACATAACAGTACGTTTCTATCGCCAAAAGATAGCCACAATTTTATGTGCCTACGAGAGACCAACGAGAAGTCAAATCACGCAGGAATGAATTATGCTGTAAAGCTATATAAAGAAGGAAATATGACCGTAAATCAAATTTGTGAAATTACAAATGTGTCTAGAGCTTCATTATATAGAAAGCTATCCGAAGGGTTTCCCCATTATTAGGGAAGCTGAAACTGTGCCTTCACGAATGGAGTGAGCAAGCCGGAGAACGTCATCGTAATTTTCTTGAATTATTTTGGTATTGATTTGTCCTCTCAACAATTTTTCTAGTGTTTGGAATTCATTTGGTTTCCCGATGGTATACAATTTAGAGTCTCCTATGTCACGGAGCCTAGGAGCAAAGCGAAATCCAAGCAAATGGCTTAGCCCAAAAACTTGATCAGTGTAACCGGCTTTAATTGTACTAGTATTAGAAGTAGTTATTAACGTATCTTGCGATAGTAACTACTTCTTTTATATTTCAATAAAGAATTATTATTTGTACTATTAAATTTATGAATATATAGTATCTTACGAATTAGGGGGTGGAATGTTGAAAGTACAAGAAGTTCTCATTCAAGAGAAGAAAAGATATCTGTTAATTGATAAGAGAGGCTATCCGGTCATACCGGTTGCAAAGTATATAAAGTATTTAGATAACATTGGAAAAGCTGAAAATACACTAAAGTCATACTGTTACCATCTAAAGCTTTATTTTCAATTCCTAGAGGAAAGTCGGTTAAGATATCAAGAAGTGAACCTTGATATCTTGGCTCAATTCATCGGTTGGCTGAGAATTCCCGATCAATCTACAAAAGTCATTTACTTTGAAGAAACCTTAGCTAAACGATCAGAAAGAACAGTCAATACCATCATAACTTGTGTCATAGGATTCTATGACTATTTGACTCGTAATGAGGATTACGTGGGAAATGTAAATAATCAATTAAAAAAGCAGGCCCCAGGGCGTTTTAGGACGTTTAAACCCTTCCTCCATCACATTACAAAAGGGAATTCTTATGATAAAAACATTTTAAAAGTTAAGGAGCCAAAGCGTACAGTTAAAACGTTAAATAAAAACCAATTACAAGTAATTCATAATGCTTGCAGCAATATACGGGATGAATTATTGTTCCGTATTTTATATGAAGGTGGATTACGTATTGGAGAGGCCCTTTCTCTGTGGGTAGAGGATTTTGATATTGGTAAAAATGCTATTTCGGTTAGGAGATCCAAAACATCCGATGGAGAAAAACGAAAAGTCTATGTATCTATTGAGACTATGAATCTCTTTCAAGATTATCTAATAGACTTTCATTCTTACGAAATTGATAGCAATTATGTGTTTATCACCTTAACTGGACCAAATCGTGGTAAACCAATGACTGATGGTTCTGTACGTTCTTTAATTAAACGGATGAAGAAAAAAACAGGAATAGATTTTACCCCTCATATGCTTCGGCATACATATGCCACAGAGTTACATGAAGCAGGAGTAGATATTGCCATCATACAGAGATTATTAGGGCATGCACACGTTCAAACAACGATACAGACTTATATCCATGCATCCGATGAAACCATACGTGGAAGCTGGGAACAAGCTCAATCAAACAAAAAAATAGGAAGAAGAGATAAATAATGACACAGAGTACATTGAAAATAAAACCCCTTCCCCACCATCTGGAACAGATAAATGAACCATTACATGGATATTGGGCAAATGATGTATGGAATGTACAAGAATGTCCCATCCTGGATAAACATTATGATTGGAATAGAAAATTGATTTTTGATAAGGTACACAATCTTAGATTGAAAAATGAATTAAAATACTATTTTTATAAGGGATTAAAGGAGACAAGGATTTCGATTACCTATGCTTTCATGCATTATTCTCCATGTCTTAAAATTTTTACAGAATTCATCTCTCGATACTATGCCAATTTAGATTCTATTATTGATATACAGAAGGAAAAGTTTCTAACAGAATATCGAACATTTCTTGTAGAGAATGGAAAATCAGTTGAAATTGTACACCGGAAAAAGTCATCACCATGGTTGTCACCAACAGTTCAACCATCTTTGTATATTAGACTCTTTCTTCAAGTTTATGAATTTTATTATCAGCTTTATGATGAACGTGATGAAACAGACAAGGATTGTTGGGATGTACGAAAATTGAATATTAATTATAACAATACAATTAGTAGATATTCATTAGACTTTTCGAAGGTTCCACAACCTTATAGACAATTATTTAAAAAATATATAAAGACTCGCCTAGTTGTTCAGCAATCCATTAGCTTTTCTACAGCAATATGTTATTTAATTAGACTTTCGTTTTTCTTCACCTTTTTGAAGGGTAAACATCCTGAGTGGAAAGAATTAAACCAGCTATCCAGAATGGATATTGAGGAGTACATTGAATACTTGCGACATTCCACTATTAAAAAGGGAAAATATTTAATTAATCCAGATCACAATTATGTAAATCGTTTTTTAATAGACCTTAAAACGTTTATCTCATACATACAGAAATTCGAATGGGAAGAAGCTCCGACAAAGTCAGTAATTTCACTATTGTCAATTGAAGATATCCCTAAAAAGAAAAGAGCAAAAGCTGATGAAATTAAATATATCCCGGATGAAGTATGGGAACAGTTAATTTACCATATTAACCAACTTTCCTCAGATCATATACCTATAATTCTTCTAATGGAAGCTACAGGTTTTCGAATAAGTGACGTTTTATCACTTAAAATTGACTGCTTAGTAAATCAAGAAGATGGCTGGTGGATTATCGGAGATCAAAGAAAAGTAAGTTATAAAAATCATAAAGTTCCTATTTCAGAGGAAATTGCAAATGTGGTCCTAGCGCAGCAAGAACTTACAAAAAAGAGATCAACTTTGGACACGAACCCTAAGAAATATTTGTTTCCAACACTTAAAGGGAAAAGGATGGGTAATCCCATATCGCAAGATTCCATTAAGTTGAACCTTAATAAACTAGCTAACAGATGTAATATTAAGGACAAAGATGGAGAAATTTATTGGTTTAAAAATCATGCGTTCCGACACCGTTACGGTGTTAATTTGATTAATAACGGAATGAATATTCTTCATGTTCAAAAACTGATGGCTCATGCCAGTCCTGAAATGACGTTAGTCTATGCCCAAATTCATGATCAAACACTCCGTGATGAATGGGAAAAGGCTCGCGATATTGGCGCAGTAAGACTAGATACACATGGAGAAGTTATTGTCGCTAATTTAGCTCAACAGGCTGAAGAAAACGGAGTTGAACTGGAATGGATACGTCATAACATGGACTCCATTCGTTTAGATCATGGGTTTTGTGTAAAAAGCCCTAAACTTCATTGTGATTTTCTTGAACAGACATTAGAACCACCCTGTATTAAAAACAACTGCCGAAGTTTTCACGTTGACAAGACGTTTCTCGACTATTACCAAGAACAGATATCTAAAATGGAAGCTGATATTGGAGTATACAAAAAATCCGGAAGGTTACGTTCCGTTGAGTTAATTGAGCCCAAATTAAAAAGATATAAAGAATTAGCAAATGGTTTACTACATACTGGTGGTATCTTTGGTTTAGATAAAACCAGGCGTGAGTATGTTGGAGATGAACGTGAGAAGGTGATGCAAAATGTCTAATGAAAACCCAAATACCGAAGGTATTATAAAACATGCAAAGTTAAAAACGGAAAAGACCATTCAAAAAGTTGAAGAAGCGATCAAAAAGATGATAAAAAAACAAATAAAAATCAATTTTAACTCTGTTTCTGCAGAATCAGGGGTTTCAAAAGCATTTCTATACAGAAATACAGAACTCCGAGAACGAATCGAAACACTTCGCAATCAACAAGAAGGTCTCCCTTCAATAAAACAAGCTAAAAGAAATATGAGTGACGCATCTAAAGATGTAATTATTTCTTCCTTACGGAAGAGAATCAAAGATTTAGAGAAGGAAAATAAAGAAATTAAAGAACAAATGAAAATTAAATTTGGGAAGATTTATGAGGGAATTTAAGATCTACGATTTTCCCTCCCTGTTTGATTTTCTGTGTAATATGACAATGCCGTTAAAAGATAAGTTGTATTCAGCAATCGGGCCATTTTCTGGAACAATAGCTTTAAAGAAAATTGAATATAATGATAAAATTTAAGAGAGGTTGTGAAGCGTTGTACTTAAATTAACGGGCAAATTTAGGAAGGAGTCGTTTAAGATGAATAAAATTAAAACAATAGTTATCTGTACATCTATCGTACTAATAATTTTGTTTGGTATTACCTTTTTTGAATACATATTTTTAAGGTTACTCGGATTACAATATAATTCAATCAGTGCTTTAGTATTTTTCTTTGTTATGTATGTATTCCTTGAAATACCTCTCTCACTCATTACAAATGCGATACCAAAAGCTTTGAGATCTGTTGGTATTATTCAATCAAGCAACGGCTGGTTGTCATTTATTTTGAATACAGGTCTCACTTTTGTGTTAATGGAGTTACTCGATACATTTATGGTGAATATTGAGATTGCTTCGCAAGGTTCACTCATATTTGCATTGATTTCTGGATTTTTTAATTGGACATTAAGAGAAAATGATAAAGAACCACCAGATATTGATAGCAAAGACTTCAAGGAAATAGAGAATAAATTTGGCTCTCAAAAGTAAAGGAAGCGTTAGTAATAACTAAAGATTAATTTTGAAGCTTTATTATTTTTTAAAATCTTCCACAATCGAGCGCGATTGTGAAAGATAATGGCTAACGACTTTAAATCGTTAGTCATTTTTAAATCTTTCGTTAAGTACATGTCTACAATGAAAGAACACATAATAATTTTAATTTTTTTACAAAAAGGTATTGATAACCGGCCGTATCTGTATAGTGTTCTTCTAAAGCAAGATCTGTTTCATGATGAAGTAATCCATCTATAACATGAACTGCATCTCTTGCATTTGTGTTAATGACTTTTGTATAAAAGGAGAATTGATCACTAGTAAATCGATAAATGGTTGCCCCTTTTCCTGTGCCATAGTGCGGATTAGAATCAGCATGAAGAGAGGATACTCCAATTTGGACACGCATTCCATCTGATGAAGAAGTAGTTCCATCTCCCCAATACGAAGATAGGGATAATTTATGATGAAAATTAACCAATACTGCTTGTGCTTTATTCATAGCATCTTCGAAAAGTCTCCATTGAGCAGTGTTTGCCATCTGCCGATATGTAATTCCGGGTGTTGCTTCCGCCATCTTAGTTAATCCAACATTAGTACCCATAGCCATTATGGTCGCCATTAATATTTGGGTTTCATCTTTATTAGGAGGTCGATTGGTTGAAGCGTGGATAAACTGTTCATGAAATCCTGTCCAATTAGCTACTTCCATTAGTAAGTCAGTAAGTTTTATTCTTGGTAGCATTTCATAAAGTGATAAACTGAAATCCGCTTGGAACATCTTTCTCCAGCCTGTCAATTCGAAAACGTCCATTCTCCCAGTTTACCCCTTCTAATTTATCAAAGTTATTTGAAATCCATTCTAGGCGTTGATGAAGCGATCTAGTTCTTTCGTTTATATACTCCTTTTCAGAGAAACTGACAAATAATTTAGTCTGGTCAGGTTGTGTTTGTTCCCATTCTTCTGTGGAAACCAGGTACTCATCAAAATCTTTATACTGACGACTACCAACAATGGACACGTCACCAGAACGAACAAAGTTTCTTAGTTCTGTTAAAACAGCCATTTCATAATAATGGCGGTTAATCGTTCCGTCATCATCATAAACATGTTTTTGCCACCTATTTGATACAAAGTCTAAAGGAGATCCATCAGGAACTTTTCTTTTTCCAGAATCATTCATTCCTCTGACCACCTCAATTGCTTTCATCAGTGGTTCAGCTGATTTGGTTGAACGAAATTCAAATACCTTAAGTAAAGTTGGTGTGTATTTACGAAGCTTATAAAACTTCTTCTCTAATAGGTCTAAATAATCATAATCAATGGGACGAGATAGTTGTCTTGCTTCCTTTACAGAAATCACAAGCTTCTCCCATGGCATAACTAATTCTAAAGCTACATAAGGATCTATTCCTTCGTTCCGAGCTTTTATAAGAGCTGACCCTAAATCAGCAAACTGTATTACTTTTTCATTTATAGACTTTCCGTTCTGTTTTTGGATTTCTTCTTGTGCTTTTCTTCCTTTAGTAAGTAAGGACATTATTTGACGATCGTGGATTTCAAATGCTTGATCTGTTAAGTCTTGTACTAGTTCAAGGAGATACGACACCAAGGTTGCATATTTTTTGGAGTTTTTAAAACGTCTAAATGAATGTGGCTCGTACCTTGCACCAACTCTTGAAAGCTGACGTAAGCGGTTAGGATGGATTTCATTTACGTTAATTTGAAGCCTTAAATCCCTTATAAACTCTAATTTTTCAATTACTCTTAAAAAGGACTCAGGTGAAAAGTTACCGGGTACTTCCTTGAGCCAAGCAAGGAATGTTTTACTACTATTAGGCATGGGGGATAGAATAAGGTCTAGTTTTTTAATCTGAGGTGGGGCAAGCGATGTTAATAGTATATTAAATATTTTTTCTTCTGCTCTCTTTCTTACTTCCCATACAGCTCTTTCTATCGTGGCCATGGAAGGTAAGATCACTTTTTTCTTTCGCAATTGATCTAAAGAAATCTGAATTAAGTGTAAGGCATTCCCATTAACCAATGCGTGTGGGAGTAAGTATTTTGATAGATGACGATATTCTTGTATTGTAAACGTTGAATAACCATACTCTTCTCGAATCTCTTCCAAATGTTCATACTTGGTTGCTTCTCTTTTAAAATATGAATTAAATTCATTAGTTTCTACTCCGATTTGACTTGCAACATAACCAAGTATTTCTTCAGGAATATCCTTAACTTCAGAAAGTGTCCTCCCCAGATATCTTAAAACACAAAGTTGAACAGCGAAACCTAAACGGTTGTAATCCCTACGATGTCGTTTAATGACCTCAATATCATGTTGAGTGAAGGTAAAATAAGTCCCAAATACCCAATCACTTAAATTATTGGGTATTCTCATATACTGTAATCGTTCTTCCTTAGTCAGTAATTCTCTTACCCTAGCATACATAAAATCACCACTCCTTTAAGTCGTTTGTAGTTTTCTTTTATTTATTGCTCTATATAATGAGCCTTGTGAAAGTCCTGTGCCATCTACTATTTCTTTGATCGAATACTCTTTACTGTCGTACATCCTTAAAGACATCAATTTTACTTTGATCAACTTTAGGTCTTCCTAATTTTTTACCGCGTTTTTTGCTGGCCTCTAACCCTTCTCTTACTCTATCTGCAATTAGGTTCCTCTCTAGCTCGGCAATAACGCACATCATTTGAAACATTGCTTTACCTGTTGAAGTTCTTGTATCCATATTTTCTTTTATAGATACAAACTTTACTCCAATATCCTCAAAATCTTGAATAATAGAAAGGATATCTAGAGTTTTTCTGCCTAGACGGGAAATGCTTTCCACAGCAACGGTATCACCATTTCTAATTACATCTAATAAAGAGTTAAGCCCTTCCCTATCCTTTATTGTTCCCGTGAACTTCTCTTGAACTATTTTTTCACAACCATATTCTGAAAGTGATAGAATCTGTCGATCCAAATTTTGATCAACAGATGAAACTCTGGCGTATCCGATAATCATAGAACTGACCTCCTAGTAAATTATTTTATAGATATTTTAATAGAAGACACAGTTCGAAAAAAGTTACAATACCTTTTATATCATTACTTGTAATCTTACTGTTGTTGGTTTTATATAGTAGTTTAGAAAATAAAATTGCTTCTACAGAAGAGGTTGATATTCAAAATGAGATTGCTTCTACAGAAGAGGTGGATAATCAGAATGAAATTGCTTCTACAGAAGAGTTAAAAACTGTATCAGTTAGTGCGAACTATTTGCCCTTTGAATCTGCAGAACATTTATTTGAAGAGGCAGAATTGGTAGTTATCGGGGAGCCAACTGAAGAATTTTTGGATAGAAATCATGTAGTTACTTTATCAGGTGATAATTCAGTGGAAGACTACTACACTGAAACAGAATTAAATATTAAAAAAATCATTAAAGCACCTTCAGATTTGGAAATATCAGAAAATGAAATCTTCAATGTTGTCGAGCCTGCCATAGGAGTACTTGAAGATAGTGAAGGAAATCCATATAAAATCGTTACAGAAGATTATTCTGAAATGAAAAAGGGGATGACTTATTTAATATTCCTAGAGTTAAATTATTTTGGTGATTATGCTGTTACTGGTAACACCATTGGAAGATATAACATTGATAAAAAAGATAAAAATGACTTACCTAATTCAGCTGCTGGAGTAGAGCATAAAATGAAGAAAGAAAAGAAGGAGAAGTTTTGGGAAATTTTTAAAGAAAAATTTGATTTATAATTTACGAGAAATGTAAAGATATAATTACATCGGCGAAAGAGACTGTTAAATTTAGGGGGTAACGAGTGAATTTGTACTCAGTTATCCCCTTATTTTACCTTTGGAAAAATGTTCTAATTACAAAGTGGGGATTTCTCTTTAGTGGACAAATCAATCCAATATAGGAGATGGGGGATTTTTACGTATAGACTGAAACAAAAAACTTTTTTTCACGTCTTATCTTAAGGAGGAGAAAAAATGAAAAAGGTTGTTATTCTAATACTACTTTTATTGACTTCTTGCCAAACAGTTGATCATGGTGCAATAAAACTAAATGATGTTATTTTATCGTTTGAAGAACAACAAATCATTCTTAAAGAACATAAAGTTAGCGGAAGAGACATATTTGGAATGAAGCTTAATGGGGTTAAACCTTACTCATATACATTAGATGAAAAACCATTGCTCATCTATATTTATAATTCCAACAACGAGCGTGAAAAAGGTTTACAAGAATTCCGTAATAAAACGGCGGATATAAATGTAGCTTCATTTAAATATTATGAAGTTAAAAATGTGTTAATTTTTTATGTATATGATAGAGATTTAAATGTTCAAATTGAAGAAAAAATAAGGAAAGTTTTATTTAAACTTGAAAATGTTAGTTAAAACAAGATGTCAGTATTATCTTGTGGTGCCTCTAAGTATCGGTGTTTGATACACTTAATAATTCAGACATTGCTAGCATCCTTTCTATTCCTCCACTCTGCATTGATACGACACCAATTACAGTAGAGGGACTTGTGGTCGCTGGCAAGTCTTTTTTATACACTTAACAAAATAAGTGCAGAGCTTTTTCCTTTGCAAAGCTTTGCACTTTTATTTTGCAATAAACAACGAATTAGATTGAAAAGTCGTTTATTTCTTAGGGTAAGAAATTTCGGCTTTTTTAGAAGTAAATTGTCTTAGCGTATATTTCCGTTAAAATGTTGGCGGGGCCCCAAGTTGAAGAATGAGACTATTGGTGGAAAATTTTCCGGAAGGAAATCTTTCTAAGTCTAAATCGGTTTTTAGTTCACTGTGAAACTGCTCACTGGTCCCATGGTCACGGTAAATCTGTTGTAGTTCTTCTGCAGGATGAGAAAGAGATGTCCATTTAACCTTCGCAGGTTACTTCAGGCATAAGAAGGATCTGCCCATCATGGTCAATGTTTTTTTCACAGACAATTATTACTAGCCTGGTTTTCTCACCTGATTTAGGAACATCATGCCACTCACCAAAAACATACTGATCAAAACCGTTGCGGATCTCTTTGTGAACACCCATTCTTTTCCCTTTTTCTATGAGTTCATCAAGAGAGCGTTTCCTGCGGTTGTACTTGATTAGATAGTCGATGCCGTCTTCTTGGCACTGTGCTATGTTGTCCATACTGTCATTACCTCCGTCCATACGTAACAGGACGTTACGTCTAGTAACTCCTTTTACTTGCCGGAACAGATTTTTTAAAAAGCTAGGGGTTTCTTTTTGGACATGCTGACTCCCGTTTCGGAGTTCACTTAACACACAGAAGCCTTCTCGGCCTAAATACGACAACATGGGGGTATACCCGGCAACACCTTTTTTATAAGTGGGTTCGACTCCTTCCTTGTGTGTACCTGAATTATCGAAAGGAGAACAGTCCACATCCAGCGGCAGATGGACCTTTTCATCTGATAGGGTTAGACCGGTAAGATGCGGTCTAGCGAACTTAAGAATATTTTTATTCATTTCGTTAAGTTCATCTGCAGTTTTAGCAGAAATAGCTAGTTGATCTATACGAGTACGCAATGTTGAAGCCGCGACTACTTTTTTTTATTCCCATGATTTCTTTAAATGTTTTTTGATTTCGGTATGTTTCTACGGCATCAAAGTCATTTTTACCATTGATGAGAAGACCCAGATAAGTTTTGATAATATCAGAATTAGAAACATGTGGGTCTTGTAACCTGAAGGTGTACTAATGCGATTTAATCTTTTTTGTGGGCATGTCTTATCAATAAGTAAACCAGTCAACGCAGATCCGCCATAGGGATAAAATATTTCACTAGATTCTTCTAATTTAAAAATTGGAGGTTTTCCCATAGAAATGCACCCTTTCGGTGAAAAACTAAAAAATCCTTTGTGCCTATTCTATCAGACTCTCTAGGGAATTTTTAGTAAACCGATTCTGCGGATTCAGGTTATTTAATAAACTTAACTTTGATATAAATAGATGAATGCATGTTATTACAATAATTCCAATAATCCCCTCCATTTACTTTAATAGAACCAAAAGCTAAATAAGATAAAAAAAGAATCGCTCCAAAATCATGAGGGGTAAGTTGGGCTAGAGCTGATTTCCCTAAAATTTTTACTGCTACAATAAACACAATATAGATAAAAATAACTTTAACTAAAAAAATAGACACTTCAAACACCTCGTAAAAAAATTCACCTTAGTCCGAAATTTGACTAAGGTTTTTAAACTTTTTTCAATTAAAAATGGTATCTTTTTTTCGTCATGTATGAATCTAAGCTAAATCCTTATCCTTTTAAAATAGGGGTCACTTTATCAATAGCTTCTTGTAATTTTTGACTATTTAACTTATACATTTGTTTGGCCTCCTTTGATTCAGTTCCAAGAGCAAACAACTCTAAGTCAGCTTGGCATTTTTTTAGAGTTGAAAGAATTAAAGGTCTTTCTTGGGGGGACGCAACTTGCAACTTATCATCGAAAAGGTCAACCGTTAACTCTCCAAAAGAATTAATTTGTCCAAGAAATACATTTTCAACCGTAACCCCTAATTTATCTAACTCTGTATGTAACCATGCGCGACTTCTTCCAATTGTAGCTAGTGGTTCATCCATGATCACACCATCCATAATGACAGTTTGAGGCTCTTTGACGGAAGGGACTGATAAGTTTAAGGCTTTTGCTGTTAAAGGTTGGTTCTCCTTTTTTAACATAACGGATAAATCTCCTGTTGCCTCTAATACAGCGAATTCGACATCAGCTACCTGATAGATATCCTTCTTACGAAGTAATGCTAATAATTCATCTATCGTGTATCTTTCTTTTTTTAAATTATCTTCCATGATTTTTCCATCTTTGATAAATACAGTTGCTTTCCCTTCTATAAAATTGCGAAAACCTTTGCTTTTTAAGGAAATTAAACCAGCGAAAAAGGGAATAGCCGCAAAAATGACAATTCCAATGATTCCATGAAAAATGTTCCGTTCCAGTCCCATAGCCACTTCAGCACCTATACTTCCAATTGAAATACCGGTGACATATTCGAAGAAAGATAGTTCAGAAATTTGCTTTTTCCCTAACCACTTTGTAATGATAAATAAAACCACAACAAATAATGCTGACCGTAAAGCTATATCTA
>NZ_JAKZKT010000064.1 GCF_022808645.1 Bacillus litorisediminis | reverse complement strand
TTTTCTTTTTTTAAAAGAGAAAAAGCGAAGTTTATTTGTCATGCCCAAAATCTGCTTTGGTTTAGACAACTTACGTTTTAATTTCCAATTCATTTGATTTTGGTGCTTGACATATTACCACTGGGCTATTGGAGAAATCGAGGGTTGAGAAGTCTAGCGGAACGATATGAATTTTTGCGTCAATCATCATAATTGAACCGCCGTATACCGAACGGTACGTACGGTGGTGTGAGAGGTCGGGGGTTAGTCACCCCCTCCTACTCGATGTATTAAGATTCAAGGACGCATTAGAAATTTGATTATCGAAGCATTTTCTAATCATAAAATTATATAGAGGTGTCTCATGACAAAAATATCAAGGTCCTTATTGGTTACGGTTTCCGTACTTATTCTTTTATCTATAGGGTTATTATTCTTAGTACAAAATACAAGAAACAAAGAGAATCACGAAAATAAAACAGTTGCTGTCAAAAACAATCCCCCTATAACTAGTGTCCAAAATGTTGAAAACGAAAAAAATCTTCTTCAAATAAACAGTCTTTCCATGGGTCAAACCATTAAGAATCAATTAAGAAATGATCCTTCCGTTTTTCTAATTAAACACAATGAAAAAACGGAGAGTCATTATATTAAGAAAGAAGTAAACGTTACATTCAAGACTCATCCATCAACAAAGGAATTAGAAAGAATGGCACAGGAGATCAATGGCACTATCTTTAAAAATCTAAATTCTACGATTGTTTTTCGTTCTAATACGCTTTCGACCAAGGAACTTATTGAATATTTTAACAGACAGGCTATGGTTGAATTTGCTGAACCCAATTATCTTTATCTGCAAAATCAAATTGAACTTCCTAATGATTTGCTGTATAGAGAACAATATCAATGGAACTTATCGGCCATTCAAGCAGAAGCAGGCTGGGATATCACCAAAGGGGATGAACATATCATTATTGCTGTTATAGACACTGGCGTTGATCTGGACCATCCTGATTTAAGAAGACGATTAACAAATGGTTATAATGTACTGTTGAATAATAATTTCCCTGATGATGACAACGGGCATGGCACCCATGTATCAGGAATCATTGCATCGGAAACTAACAACCATGAAGGTCTTGCGGGTGTTACCTGGTATAACAAAATAATGCCTATAAAAGTAATGGGTGCCGAAGGGCATGGGACAACCTTTGATATAGCAAAAGGGATTTATTGGGCAGCGGATCATGGAGCCGATGTCATTAATATGAGTTTAGGCAATTATCAGCATTCTTCCCTTTTAAAAGAGGCCATCGATTATGCATACAGTAAAAATGTTGTTTTGATTGCTGCAGCAGGAAATGAAAATACTATGCAACCGAGCTACCCAGCTGCTTTTCCTAATGTTCTCAGTGTCGCCGCCGTAAGTAACACCGGACAACGTGCCCCTTTCTCAAATTATGGAGATTATATTGATGTTGCAGCTCCCGGAGTTCAAATTCCGAGCACCTATTTTAACCAGCAGTATGCTGCCCTTTCAGGCACTTCTATGGCTTCACCACATGTAGCAGGACTAGCAGGTCTTTTGCTTTCAGTAAACCCTAATTTAACGAACCAAGAAGTAATAGACATTATTAAGAATTCTACTTATGATTTAGGAATCCCTGGAGCTGATAACGAATTCGGTTGTGGCTTAATTAATGTAAAGAATGGATTGGAAGCAGCCCAAAGCAAAAGGCAATAATCCCTTTTTGAGACCGCTACATAGTGTCCCCAAGTAGTCCTAACTCTGAGGAAATGAATAATCCAACTGAAAATCTGCCGCCCCTTTCTTCCAAAATCATGGAAGAAAGGGGCGGTTTTTCTCTTGGTTTAGACCTGTACCCCCGCTTTCTTATCCTTGGAGCTTTACAAAATAAACTAATTCCAAAATATTTTGAGGTGTTTCATAAGAAAAGGTATCTTAACAATTCTTTGTATTCCCAACGTATACTCGCTACATAGTTTGTACATGTTAAGAGAAAAACTAAGGGGGAATTTTAGTTGGAGTGGATTTTTTATCTATACCTGTTAAATGCGTTCTTTATGTTATTCATAGCAACTTGGGATGTTCGTCGGCCAGCCAAAGCTTTGAATTGGATAGTAATCGTCCTTGTTTTGCCTGTCATTGGTTTCTTACTATATCTTAGCATATCAAATCCCAAGTTTATTCAACGTAAAAGATTGACCTCTTCTCATAATGAGGCTAATCAGTTACCTGATACATTTAGTGATTCAGCATCGATAATCGCCGATGCTTTAAGGTATTTTACTGTAGACGGGCTTCGAGTCGGCAAAGTCCAAGTACTTAACAATGGAATAGCAAAATATGAACAACTTATCGA
This sequence comes from Bacillus litorisediminis, assembly GCF_022808645.1. GTDB lineage: Bacteria > Bacillota > Bacilli > Bacillales > JC228 > Bacillus_BF > Bacillus_BF litorisediminis. The sequence goes on along the minus strand of NZ_JAKZKT010000064.1, from coordinate 13,864 downwards.
ATCCCTGCAAAATGCCAAAAAAACTATTGACTTAGAATACTTCATCTATCGGGACGACCAAATTGGTAATACCATCACAGAACTGCTGATTGAAAAAGCAGTAAATGGAGTGCGGGTTCGTTTTATTAGAGATGGTTGGGGGAGTAAAAAATTTCCGCGTCAAAAAATTCTTCAGATGGTGGAAGCAGGGATAGAATGTCGGACAATATTTCCTTTAAGTTTTCCCTGGATTTTGTCCAATTGGAATTATCGGGATCATTGTAAGATTGTGACGATTGACAGAAAGGAATCCTTTACTGGCGGTATGAACGTTGGGTATGAATATACAGGATTAAAGCCAGACGTAGGATTTTGGAGGGACACTCATTTGCAAATTATAGGGGAAGCAACAGGCGACTTGCAGACTATTTTCGACGTTCATTGGAATATCGCTGTACCAGAACGGATAAATTCAAAAACAAAATCTGAGGCAACGAAAAAGGCCACTAAAATCCCAAAATATAAATCAAAGGAAATCAATCCAACCGGCAGCATAGATCTTTCAAGATGGTCTGCCGAATTAGGATCTGAGTTATGGCCTATACAAGGTAAAAAAGACAATACCCAAACAAAGACAGGAGAATTGCAAAAAGCATACATCCATACGTTGGAAGGAAACCCTGGAATTCCTACACCAGTTATTCGTCAAGCTTACTTTATATGTATAACACAAGCGACCAAAACCATTGATATAACAACGCCCTACTTTATACCAGAAACAGATATTATTATGGCATTAAAGACAGCTGTGGCTCGTGGTGTACGGGTAAGATTACTTGTTCCTCGCCATATTGATCAAAAAATCGTGGGCTTTGCAAGTCGTACCTATTACGGGGAACTTATAGAAGCTGGGGTCCAAATCTACCAGTACGATAAAGGAATGTTACATGCGAAACTGATGATCATTGATGAGGAAATTGCAGAAGTAGGCGCAGCAAACTATGATATGAGAAGTTTTCGCCTGAATTATGAGGTGTGTCAAGTCGTGTACAGTGCTGATGTGGCAAGGGAACTCACAGAGCAGTTCGAGAGGGATCTTACTGATTCTGTACCATTAAGAATTGAAGACTTGTTGCAACGATCCCTGACCGAGCGCATTGTTGAACAAGGTGCTCGTCTGCTTTCTCCATTATTATAAGTTGATGTATCCTGTTTTTATTGTTCTATCTTAAATCTAGATTTAACTTTGTTTTTAATATATTTCTGACTTATTTGAAAAAAAGTCGAAAACCCGTGTATTATAAGAACTTCCAACATGGGTTTTTTCTTATTTACGATGGAATTTCATTACTAAAAAACGGTAATACTAAAAAGGCAGCTCAAAGAGTTTGAATTCAAAAATATCTGTTACCTTTTCATTTAAATATAGAGGTGATATCAATAGATAATATATTTGAAAATCTTAAGGAAATACGTTTATTAGAAGATAAGCTCTATCATTTAGAATTAAATGGTTGGCTAAAAAATGAGTTTTTAACTTGGGAATGGTGGATACTAGTCGTTTTTTTAGTTGTGCCTTGGGTTATATGGGCTAAACTTGTTAAACGAGACATTATTTTAGAAATTTTGTTATTTGGTACCATAATTATCATAACAACAACCTTATTAGATGTAGTTGGCTTACAATATAGGTTTTGGGATTATCCAATTGCATTCTACCTATTATTCCTAGGGCCTTTCCCTTTGATTTTTCAATGATACCTGTAGCTTACATGTTGTTATATCAATATTTTAGAACATGGAAAATTTTTATAATCGCACAAATCACTATGGTACTCACATACGCCTTTATTGGTGAACCTTTTTCCGAGTGGGTCGAACTTGTGTATTATTATGAGTGGAGATACAGTTATTCATTCATATATTACATCATTGTTGGAATTGTAACTCGAGCTTTAATACTAAAACTAGCCTCTTTATCTAAACCTCAAGATCTTACAACTAAGTAAAATTTAAATTGGAGGAAAAAACTTTGGAAGAAGTTAATATTGGTTTACTGACGATCAAAGTCATCGTTGGTTTTGCAACTTTATTTTTTATCATTATCATAACAGGCAGAACATCCATCTATCAGTTAACCCCGTTTCACTTAGTTTTTGTGTTAGTACTTGGAGATTTTTTAGGAAATACCATTTATGAAGATAAGGTAGGGATTTTTCATTTTTTATATGCCATCGGATTGTGGACGTTTCTTATGTTTGGAATAGAGTTTATGACTCTAAAAAATAAATCGACACGTTCTCTCTTATTAGGCAATCCTAACATCATCATTCGAGATGGTGTTATGGACAGAAAGTTACTTACAAAGAACAAATTGGATGTAAATCAAGTATTGAGTATACTCCGTCAAAATAATGTCTTTTCAGTTCGCGAAGTCAAATACGGTATATTGGAAGCTAATGGGCAAATAAGTTTATTATTAAAATCCAAGTATCAAAAATCAGACAAGCAAGATCTCAATCTTCCAGAAAGTCCAGTAGACCTCCCAACATCGTTAATTATAGATGGGGAAATTTTATGGGATAATTTACATGAACTCGGATTTGATCAACAGTGGTTAGATAACCAATTAACTACCAATGGATATGATAATGTAAAGCGTATACTTTACGCAGATTGGCGAGAGAGTGAAGGCATACATGTAAGTCCTAAATAAAATTTGTTAGGATAAGAGCACATCAATTTTCTTGGTGAATATAAACTTTAGTCTTCAACAATCAGGCGCTTTAATGAAGTAACTAAAGCCTAATTTTTCACTTATAACACCGAGAAATTAGACTTTTTATATTTTGATTTCCTTAACGTTGTAAATCCGCATTTTCCTGACGCTACCCCTACTTGTAAATTATAGAATCGTAAAAATAAAATAAGCCCAATACCCTAGCTTATGTATGGGAATTGGGCTTATTCTTATTTCACAAAGCTTAGTGTACATTATTTCCGAATTGCCGGTTCTTCTCCTAAAATAAAGTTAGCTTCAATTTTACAAAAATTTTACTCCCAAAGAGAGTCCCAATATTGGTGATAAATGTCCTCTTGTGTTTTTAATAATGACTTACTTAATATAAATGGACATAATAATTGAGTGAAATCAGGACGATTCTCATAGAACAAAAAAGTTATTTTAAGTTCTCTTTTTACATCTATTGGAACTATTATTGAAAACAAGGGCTCTTCTTCTAACCTGTTTATGTTCCCGTAATGGTTATACCCCTGCTTTAATATATGAGGTGTATATTTTAGCCATTGGTAAAAAGAATGTAATGAGGTCCTAGCAAGAATATTAGAAAAAATCCAATGAGAGGAAACTACACCGCAACTAATACTTAATTCTTTTGCTTTCCATTGAAAAAAAAGCTCATTTAAGAACTCATGATTAAGATATGGACCATAATCGTAGTTGCGAAAATGTTTTAGCTTATGGTCATCAACTCTCCAGAAATTTTCCCATTGTTCCATTTGAGCTCGCCAATGGATATATGCATACGAATAAGGACAAACTTCCTCATAAAAACCTAATGAATCCTCAATGTCTTTTCGTGTTTGGCTCATTCTCCTATAATGTCTTACGCAATCCTTGTGTTCCTTTAAATATTTTTTTCGTATATGTCTAGCTACAGATTTGAAGACTGATTTTGTTATCCGATAAATTTCATCAGAATTCACTTCTTCAATCATAATAGGGCTTAAGTGGGTACTTTCTTTTTTTCTACACTGGATATTCATTATCTTACTATGTGAATTTATAGTAGTTGAGTTAGGTACCTCGAAACCTTCAATCGAAGATACGTAAAAATCCAATATTTGGTCATAACTATTCGAATCTTTATAAGGATCAATTAAAAGAACATCACTTGTCTCTCGATCGTTATAAACTAGCCACTTTTTAAAGTTGGAGTTTTCAATTTTACGAGGAAATTTCCATGACATAAAAAAAGGCTTATCCATCTTGAAATTACAAAACCAATGGCCACAAATACATTGAAATGGACCTTTTTTATTACGATCAGAAAATTCATAATAAAAAGAAGCTCTACACTTAGGACAACCTTTTCTTAATTGTTTTTTAGGGTGGAATGGACAGATACTAAGTAATGTGAACTGATGAAAGAGACTGTGGAATCCATTTTTCATACATGTTTTGCAATATCTCAACTCTCCATAAAAATACTCTCCACGCTTTGGCAAGTGAGTTGTAAGTGATAAAATATTTTCATTATTCCACTGCTTGAGAGGACCTATTGCATTCGCAAGTAAATGTTCATCAAATTGATCTAAGGAAATTAAATCTTTCAACCACTTTCCTTTAAATGTTTTCATTTCTTTTACTTTTGCAGTGCCTAAATATTGAACAACATCCTTAGAAGTTAAAGAATTAGCATATTTAAATTTTTCAAATATGGACCATGGGGACTCATATTTTTAGTATCCAGTCTTCGCTCCATGTGATTTTTGAAATATTTTTTTCTTGAAATTGAAGATAGTCGTATATATACATTCTTTATTTTCCCCAAAAAAATAAGACTTTAATTTAGTGTATGATATTCCGATTATAAAATTCAATACACAATGATTATAATTTCTAATTATAAACCGTATCTCCTGATTGTGTCCGGCAAAATCTCATACGGCTAAACTTATCTATAACTATTTAATTGATCTTTCGTTGAAGCGTACGCACATGCCATTTTCATTAGTGAATTTTCTCCAATTTCATGTCAAAAAGTCATTTCTTTTAATGCAGGTATGCTTTTTGACTTATCCGTTTATATGACATCAACTTTACTTCATTTAATTCCAATGTAAACAACTTCTCTTCTAACTTTACCGAAGAAAAGTTACTCCCTTTTACTAAGAAGATCTTGGTTTTATCAGGATAAACATGAACATCATTGTCATCAACTTCTCTTCGGCGGACATATTGAGACATAATAAAAAATTTAAATGAAACTTGAATTTCAGTTTATAACAATTCATCAGTTCAAATTTTATAACCACATGATCTGATGTCAATTGAATCTGAAAAATCTTATGATATCGATTCATAACTGCTTTTAATTTTTGTTCATGATCCTACACTTTACTCAATATCAAGTTAGTTAAGAATTTATCATTTATTGTACATTGTGTGATATATCGGCCCCATTTGCCTCTTTCGGGAAATAATAATATATATTTCCCGAAACTTGGTTCATTAACATAGCCAGGCATTTAATGAACTGTGTATATTCCCTTAAAAGATAAACAGAATAAACAGAGAGCAAATCATCTCATTCCTTCCAAATGATTAAACTAAAATCCACAATATTGCAGCATTTCTTCTTTACTGGTCTACTCTTTTCTATACAAAGTAACTACTGTACCTAGGAGGTTAGGCAATGTCTGTCATTGTTTATCAGACGTTTGAAGTAAAACAGGATAAATTTGCTGAAGCCAAAGAATGATTCAGAGCTTCAGAAATGAAAAATATGATCACAAGGTTGAAATTTTGACTCCCATTTCTGGACAAGACCATACATACGCTTTGCTAGCCACATATGAAGGCCTGGCAGAAATGGAACTGCAAAACAAAAAAATGTTCGAAGATGAAGAATATAAAGAGCTGATTACAGAATTTTTTTTACAAAATATCGTTCAAGGAAGTATGACAACCCAGTTATTTCGAACGATGACAGGTTTAAAGAAAGAGACAAACTCTCAGAAGTAACGTCCTGATAATTGCAAGACGATTAGGGGAATATGGAGGGATTACTTTGGATTTTTTTGTTCCTGGTGATGGCTGTAAACAAGACCAGGGAAGCGAAAAAGGGAATTTAAAATGGTGGCAGCTATCACTTATTGGGGTTGGCTGTACAATTGGGACCGGGTATTTTCTAGGATCTGCCATAGGTATTCGTATGACCGGTCCCTCCATTGTCATTTCATTTATTTTGGCTGCTCTTGGAACATATATTGTCTATAATTTATTAGCCAAAATGACTGCCGAAGACCCTCAAGAAGGTTCTTTTTGTTATTATGCTGATAAAGCTTTTGGACGTTGGGCTGGATTCAGCTGCGGCTGGAATTATTGGAGTTCCAATATTCTCATTATGGGAAGTCAATTAACAGCCTTATCGATTCTGTCTCGATTTTGGTTCCCTCATGTTCCCCTCTGGTTATTTGCCGCTATATATGCGATATTATCGATCATTGTTGTACTAACAGGTACAAGCGGTTTTGATAAAGTTGAAAATTTATTGGCCATCATTAAAACTTCTGCCATTGTTATGTTTATTATCATAGCCGGAGCAGCTTTTTTTGGTTGGATAAATGGAAATGTATCGAAGCCCGGTTTTCCCAATACAGCAGGAGAGCTTTTTCCAGAGGGACTATTCGGATTTTGGTCATCTCTTATATATGCTTACTACGCCTATGGCGGAATTGAAGTAATAGGCATGATGGCCACTCAGCTTAAAAAGAAAGAGGATGCTCCAAAAGCTGGTATCATTATGCTGATTGTACTAGCCATTATTTATGTATTATCTCTAACATTAGCTGTACTCTTAGCAGAACATCAAGCCTTTAACGACAAAGAAAGTCCGTTTGTGACAGCCTTAAACCCATTTAATCTTAATTTTTTTCCGCATGTATTTAATGCTGCTATTATCATAGCAGGATTTTCAACGATGACAGCTTCATTATTCGGTGTTACAAAACTTTTAGTAACCCTATCTGATAGCGGAGATGCTCCTAAAGTGTTTTCTAAAAAGCTAAATAAGTGGAAGAACCTCCCCCTCCCTTCTTTAGGATTGGCTACAGTGGGTTTACTTGCGTCAATCATCACAGCATTATTGCTGCCAGGAAAAATTTATGAGTATATTACAACCGCTGCGGGAATTTTGATTCTATTTAATTGGGCTTTTATTATTTTTTCTGCTTTAAAAATATTAAAAGAGAAGCTGTGGGGCAAATTTTTGGGTGTTTTAGGAATTTTACTTATTGTAGCAGCCACTCTCCCCCCACTCCAAAGAGCTGCTTCCCCTTTGCGATGATATCCTCTGTAAATAATCTTTCCACATACGCTTCCATGATGTAATCCCCTTATTCGTTATTTCGCATCTCAATTCCATCATAGAGTATCTTGGAAAATATAGTCAATCATTATTTTAATTAACATAATATTATTATAGTTTTCTAATACAATTACCTCTTTGCAGGATCTTAATGACCAAGGTCATATTGGCCGTCATTTATACATTTTTATTAAAGTCCTGCTCCAGTTCCCATACCAATTTCGGTCTTTTATACTCCTTATCAAGGACGTTTCCATAGTTCCCGAATCTATTTTTGTCCATCATAACCTTTATGATGGACGTTTCCCCGTCTCTCGCTCCCGCTTTTGTCCTTCATAGCGCTTATGATGGACGTTTCCCCGTCTCTCGCTTCCGCTTTTGTCCTTCATAGGACTTATGCTGGACATGTCCCAGTCCTCCACAACCACTTTCGTCCATCACAGCCTTTATCAAAGCACTCCTCGCTTCTGTCCTTTATAGCAAGCACCGAAGTACAGCACAACTTGATCCGTCAAAAAAAAGCACAGCTTATTCAGCTGCGCTTTGAATTTCATTTTCTTTAGTGAGTTTAATATATTGCCTTGGCGTACCGCAGAAAATAATCTTTTGAAACTGCGGATAAACCGATTCAAATTGTATATAAATAGGTGCATCTAACAACCATGGAAAATAGCTATAAAAGGTCTGATCACCCTTTACCATAGCTCGCAATGCTGTCTCAATTTCCCGCTGAAATACAAGAAAGCGGACTTGCGAATACTTCTCATCGAACTCTCCGCCACTCACATAAACTTGGCCCCATAAGGTATATTCGCCAAGCCGCGGAATCCATTCAGCAATGACTTCATCTCGCAGTTTGCTATTAATTTTTACACGGTCATATATATATCCGATCGATAAGTAAATCTCTCCGTTTTCATCATCATGAGTAACCGTATATTTTCTCCCTTCAACTGGAAAGAACGGAGTTGCAGGTGGCAAAAAAGCAACTGATAATTGGTCAGAATGAAATGTTTTCATGGAAAGCGCCCCTTTCACGGGTATAATCCTTACCACATGGTATGACAAATGCGGAGAAATGGTGAATCGCTATTTAACTGGTATAAAGGAAGCCCCCATTAAATTCCACTGTCCATCTTTGTAATACCAATCAGACTCGACCTGACCGATCCGATCTGCATGATAGGCTCCGGAAATGGATTGAATCGCCTTCAGTCCATCCCCTTTATTTCCAAACTTCTGGGGCTTCATATATGAATAAGGATCGACCATCAGTTCAGTCGGTTCATTAAGCTTCCCATTGTTATAAAGACCTAATCGATCATATTCTTTTTTCCTATCCTTTAAGTCAATCGTATACGATCCTTGAATTACAGGAATGGAAATAGTTGCTTTATAGTTATCCAAGAAATGTCCTTGTATGACAAGGGGCTTGGGTACTGTAAGATTAATCTCTCGATTGTTTTTAAAAGTATACAGGTAATAATTATAAATTCCACCGCTCCCGCCTGTAGGAATAGAGATAAAGACATCCTTCACCCCGTCATGGTTCAAATCTATAAAATCAGCAGTTGGGTCATATCCGCCTTCAAGAGGTATAGAAAAAGATTGATTTTCATCCGTTTTAACCTGTAAAGTAATCTCTTTTAAAAACAGACTGGTTTCGTCATAAGGAACTCCTTTAATGACAATTTGGTCCTTCTTTCCATTACCGGTTATATCCTCCTGATATTCCTGTACAACCTTATTCTCTATACCATTGGTTACCTCGATATCCGTCAATGTGTTTGCCAATACAGGTATACTTATTAGAATAAATGCAGCTAACAGAATTACAAGATGTTTTATCATAAAAAGCCCCCATTTAATCATTTTCCAATTAATAGTTTTTCCAATGGAGGAAAAAATATGTAGCGGATTAAGAGAAGCAAAAAGAATGTAAAAAAAGCTGCTGACATCCGCCAGCAGCTAGCTAATCTTTATTCTGTTAAGACCGGTTTAACTTCGTCTGGAGTTTCCTCGATCCAAACATCAATTACCGGTCCCGCTTCCTGTTCATCCAAAATAAAGGACCCATTCGAATAACGGTCGCTAAAACGAATTTGACTTGCTTCAATACTCTCTGTTTTTCCAGCTTCAGATTGAACAAATATTTTATCTGTGTCCTTCGTTAGAACAAATCCAGCTACTCGGTGTGGAGCTTTTTTCAGTTCACGCAGCATTACAACTCCTCGTTTCGCCCGGGAACTTGGCTCGAATTCAGCTGTTTTCATTCGCTTGATTGAACCGCGGTGTGTAACAAGCACAAATCCGTTTTTATCTTCAGATAAGACGATTCCACTGACAACCGTGTCCCCGTCTTTTAAATTAATTCCTTTGACACCAGCGGCTCTGACACCAATTGGACTAATTTCCTCTTCGTGAAAGAGAAGACCGTATCCAAGGTTGGTAGCAATGAACAATGAACTGTTGCCCTCTGTTACATAAACATTTTGTAATTCATCATCTTTTTTCAAATTAATCGCAACAAGCGGCTTCGAATACCGTTGTGCTTTATATTGATTTAGTTCAGTCTTTTTTACCAATCCGTTTTTCGTGAAGAATAGCAGATATTTTGGCTGATTAAAGTCTTTTACTGGAATGGCTTCTATAATCCGCTCATCTTTATCAATTGGAATGATATTCGAAATATGCTGGCCTAAGTCTTTCCAGCGAATATCAGGCAGTTCATGTATCGGACAATATAAATAATTGCCTTTATTGGTAAACAGCAGAATTACATCAGTAGTATTTAATTCGCCTTGGAACAGGAGCCGGTCTGTTTCTTTCATGGCAAAATCTATACCATTAGAAGCTGAATACGAACGTAAGGATGTTCTTTTGATATACCCTTCCTTCGTCATTGTAACCATAACATCTTCACTTGCGACCAATACTTCTAAATTTATCTTCAATTCTTCAATTTCTTCTTCAATCGCTGTTCTGCGCTGGTCTCCAAATTGTTTTTGCACGTCTTTAAGCTCTTTTTTAATCACCTGAATCAATTTCGCTTCACTGCCTAGAATAGATTCAAGTTCTGCAATTCGTTTTTTCAATTCTTCCTCTTCTTCACGTAATGCCGTGATATCGGTATTGGTTAACCGGTAAAGCTGTAATGTTACGATGGCTTCAGCTTGAGCTTCTGTAAACCCGAATTGTGCAACCAGGTTATCCTTTGCATCTTTTTTATCCTTTGACCCGCGAATGGTTGCAATTACTTCATCCAGGATTGATAAAGCCTTCATCAGACCTTCTACAATATGAGCACGCTCTCTAGCTTTTTGCAGATCATAGCGGGAACGTCTTGTCACTACTTCCTTCTGATGGCCAATATAGGCATCCAAAAGGTTTGGAAGGCTCATAAGCTTCGGTCTGCGGTCATGGATCGCAACCATATTGAAATTATATGTAACCTGCAGATCACTGTTTTTATAAAGATAATTTAATACACCAGCACTATCTGCATCCTTCTTTAGCTCAACAACAATTCTCAGACCAGTCCGATCCGTTTCATCCCGAACCTCAGAAATTCCTTCAACTTTCCGGTCTAAACGGAACTCGTCCATTTTTTTAACTAAGTTGGCTTTATTGACCTCAAATGGTATTTCGGTAATAACGATTTGTTCGCGTCCACCCCTTTGCGTTTCAACCTCAGCTTTTCCGCGGATGATAATTTTGCCTTTACCTGTTTCGTACGCCTGACGGATTCCATCAATCCCTTGGATAATACCGCCTGTTGGAAAATCTGGCCCCTTTAAAACGCTCATTAATTGATCCACAGTCGCGGATGGGTTGTCCATTCTCATCATGACTGCATTTATAACTTCCGTTAAATTATGAGGCGGAATCTCGGTTGCATAACCGGCTGAAATCCCGGTAGAACCGTTCACCAATAAATTAGGGAATCGTGCCGGCAAGACAACGGGCTCATTCACTGTATCATCAAAGTTCGGCACATAATCGACTGTTTTTTTATCAATATCTTTTAAAAGCTGAGAGGCAATTGCAGAAAGACGTGCCTCTGTATAACGCATCGCTGCAGGCGGGTCTCCGTCAATACTCCCATTGTTACCATGCATTTCAACTAATACATTTCTCATTTTCCAATCTTGACTTAAGCGAACCATCGCATCATAGACGGAAGTATCTCCGTGGGGATGATAGTTCCCAATTACATTACCGACAGTTTTGGCTGATTTCCGGAAACCTTTTTCAGAGGTATTTCCTTCTGCATGCATCGCATACAAAATTCTTCTCTGTACCGGCTTTAACCCGTCTCTTGCATCGGGCAAAGCACGGTCCTGAATAATATATTTACTATAACGACCAAAACGGTCACCAATTACTTCTTCAAGAGGAAGCTCACGAAATACTTCAGCCGTCATGAATTTACCTCCTCATTTTCCTGTGAAAAAATAATTCCATCAGACTCTAATAAATTTCCATCTTCTTCTAAACCAAATGCGACGTTTGATTCAATCCATTTTCTCCTTGGTTCAACCTTATCACCCATTAAGGTGGTAACGCGTCTTTCTGCTCTCGCAGCATCATCAATGCGAACCCGAATTAACGTTCTCGTTTCTGGATTCATCGTCGTTTCCCATAGCTGGTCAGCGTTCATTTCGCCTAATCCTTTGTACCGTTGAATCATATAGCCTTTTCCTACCTTTTTCGTTGCTTTAGCCAGCTCCTCATCTGTCCATGCATACTCGATAATCTCTTTCTTCCCGGTTCCCTTGCTGACTTTATAAAGCGGCGGCAAAGCAATAAATACCTTTCCTGCTTCAATTAAAGGCTTCATATAGCGGTAAAAAAAGGTAAGTAATAGGACCTGAATATGAGCACCGTCAGTGTCCGCATCGGTCATAATGATAATTTTATCGTAATTGATATCTTCTACATTAAAATCAGCGCCGACACCACCGCCTATTGCATGAATAATGGTATTGATTTCTTCATTTTTAAAGATATCCTGAAGTTTGGCTTTCTCTGTATTTATAACTTTACCCCGCAATGGCAATACAGCTTGAAAACGCCGATCCCGGCCTTGCTTGGCTGATCCCCCAGCGGAGTCACCCTCAACTAGGTACAATTCATTTTTTTGCGGATTACGGGTTTGTGCAGGAGTTAATTTTCCGGAAAGGACCGCTTCTGAACGTTTTCTTTTCTTTCCGCTTCTCGCCTCATCCCGGGCTTTTCTCGCAGCCTCTCGCGCTTGTGCGGCTTTAATCGATTTTTTAATCAGCATCGAACTGATATCCGGATTTTCTTCAAGGAAATAGAGCAATTGCGAAGACACAATCGCATCAACAGCTGAGCGGGCTTCACTTGTTCCCAGCTTACCCTTAGTTTGTCCTTCGAACTGAAGCATTGCTTCTGGAATGCGAACAGATACAATCGCAGCAAGACCTTCACGAATATCAGTTCCTTCCAGATTTTTATCCTTCTCTTTTAATAAGTTCACTTTTCTTGCATACTCATTAAAAACTCGAGTCATGGCAGTCTTTGCTCCGGATTCGTGCGTACCGCCGTCTTTCGTCCTGACATTGTTAACGAAAGACAAAATATTTTCTGAATAGCCATCGTTAAATTGGAATGCAAACTCCAGTTCAATCCCATTTTGTTCCCCTTCAAAACTGACAACAGGATGAAGAGCATCCTTTTCTTCATTCAGGTATTCAACAAAGGCTTCAATTCCATTTTCATAATGGAAGGTATCTTCTTTATTCTCACGTTTATCTATCAATTTAATTTTTAAACCCTTTAATAAGAAGGCAGACTCCCGCAGACGTTCACTTAAAATATCGTATTGAAAAGTAGTGGTTGAAAAAATCGCTGGATCTGGTTTGAAGTGAGTGGTTGTTCCGGTTTGTTTCGTTGTACCAACCTTTTCAAGAGTAGTAACAGGCTTCCCGCCATTTTCAAAACGTTGCTGATAAATAATACCATCTCTTTTTATCGTTAAAACTAACCACTCGGAAAGCGCGTTTACCACACTGGCCCCTACACCGTGCAAACCGCCGCTCGTTTTATAGCCGCCTGCTCCAAATTTCCCCCCAGCATGGAGAATCGTCATAATCACTTCTGGAGTAGGTTTTCCAAGTTTGTGCATTCCGACCGGCATTCCGCGGCCAAAGTCTTCCACGCTAATACTGTTATCTTCATGGATAGTTACAATGATTTGATTTCCATAGCCGCCTAACGCTTCGTCGACCGAATTATCTACAATTTCATATACCAGATGATGTAAGCCTCTAGAATCGGTACTCCCAATATACATTCCCGGGCGTTTACGGACAGCTTCGAGACCTTCTAACACCTGGATGGATTCTTCATTATAATCCGTTCTTTGTCTAGTACTAGTCAATTTCATTCCCCTTTCGAAAAAAGGCAAAACTATCTCTCTTTTTCATATTCAAACCTTATAGTATAGGAAACTAAGGCGTATGTACAAAAAAAATCGTATCATACTTTTAAAAATTTCGATAGGCTCATTATGTATATCGGGCTATCAGTATACCCTTTACAGACGTAGCCAAAAATCGAGTAGGAGGCGCGTCACCGCGCCGACCTCTCACACCACCGTACGTACCGTTCGGTATACGGCGGTTCAATAGCTTAAGTATCGACGCTCATATAAGTGGTTTAAATCTTTTAACCCCCATTTTTTGAGCGTTTTGTTTTTAATTGCTTTCTGAAGCGTTTCACTAGCTGATATTCTCCAATATCCCTTT
>NZ_JAKZKT010000063.1 GCF_022808645.1 Bacillus litorisediminis | reverse complement strand
GAAAAAACTGGCTCTTTTCCGTCAGTGAAGCTGGTGCAAAAGCCAACGCCATCTGTTTAAGTATCGCAGAAACGGCAAAAGCAAACGGAGTGGATTTCTATCGTTATCTCTTGAAGTTACTGACGGATTTTCCGAATCTTGATATCTATCAACATTCGGAAATTTTAAATCAATATATGCCTTGGTCAAAAATGATCCAAGCAGAATGTGGCAGATAAAATGAAATCACCGTATATCTGATTAAAAAAATCATGATATACGGTGATTTATGATGCGTACGGTTAAGGTATGCTTATTTTTTATAGTTCGGGCTTACAAAAGAAAAGCATTACCTCAAAGGAAGTAATGGATGAAATCGTTCTCCTTTAATTAGTCTCCTTGCTAACCTAATTTCTGTTTCTCTAGCTGCTTGGTAAAAATATCCTCTTATAGTTGCTTCAAATCCTCCAGGTCGTTGAAAAACTTTCCTACAAAAAATCTATTATAAATTTTCCATTAGACGTTTTTTGATTAATTCATAATCGTCCCTAGTAATACCAGGAGCAAATTCTTCAGGTAACTCCTCTAAGTTTGGAATTGGTCCGCCTTCAGGAGTACCAATTTTCACTTCAAGCGGTTGCCCATTTTCCGGATTTGTTCCTTTCCAAATCATTCCGATATCCCTGTATTCTGTTTCGCTCCATGTGAATAGCACATTGCTTAAGCCTTTTTCTATGAACGGTCTGGCATAATCAAATTTTGAGTTATCAAGATTTGGAACTGGAAGCATTTTCGTCAAGTCTACCCCTGTAGCAATTTCGATTGCTTTCGCATAGGCGAGGATATGTGTTCCTCCACGAACAAGTAAATACCCAATCATGGTTCTAGCAACTGGGTTATCAGTCATCTCATAAACTCTCATTTTATGTGTACGTGCACCAATCTCTAGAAAAAAGTTATGTGTTAAATCTAAAACCAGATTTCCACTATTAAAAACATTATCACCAGTCCAAGGTCTTCCCATTGAATCACCTGGTATAGCCGTTTGAGCTGTAGAAATAAAATGGTGGGTGTTTCTCGCATCCTTCCCATTTTGAAGTGGAGTGATATCCGGATTCCCTGGAAAAGTATTACCTACCGATAACAAATTAATCGTATTAGAAACAAGTTCTACATGACCAAATTCTTCTGCTGTAATGCTTGCCACTAACTCATAGAATGGTTTTAGCTTTTTTTTATTTCTGAAGTTAAAAGACTGAAACATATAGTTATTTAAGGTAGACATCTCCCCAAACTTGCCACCCAAGAGTTCTTGTACTGCTGCTGCAGCATTCATATCGCCGTGTGCGGGTATAGGAAGTTCAATTGCCAATTTATTTATTCTTTTAAACATTATTTCCCCTCCACTTCCTTTTTGTTAACCAGGAAAAACCCAAATAATTTGCTGGGTACGAATAAAAAAGGGAGTTCCGTTAGATTCGACAACAATGTGATCTGGCAATACATTTTTCAAGGAGCCACGAACGCTACCTCTTATGGTTTGAACAGTAACAATTTTACCAACAATGGTTGTTAATGTCTGATAAACATATGGATCATAAAAGCTTAACAGGTTGTTGTTTGTCATTTAGATCCTCCTATTCTAAAGTCATTCTTACTGAGTATATGTTTCTCGATATGAAAAAAGACTGAAAAACAACTGTTCAATTTGACTCTTGTTGTTAAATACTATCCTGAAAATAATAAACGGCAATAGCACATTTTTTGCAATACGAAACTAGGCCTAGCAATACCCAATTTTTTAAACTGGACCTAGGAATGACTAATCTAATCCTTTTATGTACGAATTTATACTATGGCTCGCATACGCCGATGTAATTGACAATAAAATTGAAAAGATATAGCAAGGGCTTGTAGAGTTCAAGAATAAACTTTATGGCACAGGTAATGCCATTCAAAGTATAACGAAAACTCTTGACAAACTATTTCAACGTCAGGACGAACTGTTTCAACGTCAAGACAATATTATCAAGCTACTGGAAGTTGTGTATAACAATTTATAATTGTATGGAACACCAGTAAATCTCGGGCCTATTTCAAAAATTAGAAGTCATTAAGCCGTACTCGAAAGATGGACAAAGATATATTGAAGTTGTATTTATTTATCGCTTTGAAAAATCTGTTGAAACATGTGCCGATATGATTAATTGCGACAGGAGCACCTAATTGGTATGTAAATAAATTAGCAGCAGAGTTAAGCAACAAAGGTGATGACAAACTATTCAAAACCTTATCATTACTTATTCCAGAGGAAGAATTAAAACCAGAATTAAAGAGTATAAAGGGTGGCTATAAAGATATTGATGTGGTCACTGTTTCCGAACAACTAAATCAAAAAGGGATACTGGAGGATGTGGGCGGCGTAACCTATCTTACTCAATTAGCTGGCTCAGTACCAACTACAGCGAATACCATTTATTATTGTGATTTGGTAAAATCGAAAGCCTTGCGTAGGCGAGGAATTGAAGCAGCAAAAAATATAAGATATTTATCGGAGGTACAGGAATTTGAATATGACGAGACATTTTTGACAGAAGTAGAAAATCAGGCTTTAAAAATCCGATCAATGGCGTTCTCATTACTCGCATCTACATTGGGAAGCTTCTCGAAAATGTACATCAAGTATTGATAAGGATTAAGCCCATTTTCTTTGGCTGTTTCTACAATACTATAAGTCACAGCACTAGCCTTCGCTCCTTTCGGAGTGTTTGCAAAAATCCAGTTTTTCCTTTTAGGACTTAAACACATAAAAGAAAAAACTGGCTCTTTTCCGTCAGTGAAGCTGGTGCAAAAGCCAACGCCATCTGTTTAAGTATCGCAGAAACGGCAAAAGCAAACGGAGTGGATTTCTATCGTTATCTCTTGAAGTTACTGACGGATTTTCCGAATCTTGATATCTATCAACATTCGGAAATTTTAAATCAATATATGCCTTGGTCAAAAATGATCCAAGCAGAATGTGGCAGATAAAATGAAATCACCGTATATCTGATTAAAAAAATCATGATATACGGTGATTTATGATGCGTACGGTTAAGGTATGCTTATTTTTTATAGTTCGGGCTTACAAAAGAAAAGCATTACCTCAAATGCTGGTAGGAATTTTTAATATTATTTGTCAGCTCATTTAAAATAATTTTTTTCTTTGCCTGAGGTAAATGGCAGCTTAAAATTAGCAAATCAACTAGGTCAGGTTGTTCCTCAGCAATTTCCTGCAAGTAATCCCTGCCAAACTCTTTCATAACAGGTAGCAAACTGCTCATTTTTAATGGAAATCCACATCAATTCTCTTTTTATTTGTTTGAGTTTGTTTAGGCATGATAACTTCTAGTACACCATTCTTATAAGAAGCCTTTATACCTTCCTCAGAAACAGGAGTTGGTAGTGTAATAGCTCTGTGAAAGCTACCTGTGTATCTTTCTCTCCTATGCATATTCTCTTCTTTAATCTCATTAGTTCTGTTAATTGAGCCACTAATTCTCAATACATTATTTTCAATATCAATGTTTACATCTTCTTTACTCTGTAAGCCTGGAATGTCACAAGTTGCTACTACCTCTTTATCTGTTTCATGAACATCCACTCTTATATTCCCCAATTGATTCATATCATTGTCTAAATGAAAAGGGAAATCATTGAATAATCTGTCAAAATCTCTCCTAATGTTAGTTAATTGTCTAAATGGATCATAAGGTATTAATGCCATTTGTATCATCTCCTTAGTTATTTTTAACAAATATATTTTTTACATTTACTATGTAATTATTCATTTAAGGGATAAGCTGAGTCAGTTTTAGAAAAGCATCCTATTACAGAAAAAGGAGAGCCTAGCTACAGGAGATTTATTTTAGTAATATTTTGGCTTAATTTTAAAACGAAAGGAATCTCAATAATTGTCTATCCAAAGGAATAATTGCTATTTAGAATTGAGGATAAAACAATTTATTGCCCGGATTCTTCGTTTTCAAGGCATTCAGTTCATTTACAATGATAAAGAATTACAGTTAATGGTCGACCGAGTTCGCGAGGTAACGGGATATGACCTATATTTTTATAATTCGACAATGGAACATGGAATTCCAAGTGTTTGGGCAGTGGCCAAAAACAGAAAATCCAAGGGTCTAAACCTAATTTGTGCAGCCGGAGCTAATCCTGATCCTGTTAGAGCTGTAAAAAGCTCCATTTACGAGCTCGCAGGAATGATGTTTCGGGATGATCAAAAGTTGGAGGAGAACCGGCAAACATATAAAGGGATGCTAAAAGATTCTTTTGCTGTTCGTACCATGGAGGACCATGGTATGCTGTATGGTTTGAAAGAAGCGGAGGAACGACTGAGTTTCTTATTGGATGAAGATCGCCCTTTACGTACATTTGCTGAGGAATTTAAGCCTGCACCGAAGAATGCTGACTTGAAGGATGACCTTCAGGAAATTCTAGAGAAGTTTCGTAAGTTAAACCTTGAGGTCATTGTGGTGGATCAGTCAACACCTGTAACGAAACGGAACGGATTATTTTGCGTAAAGGTATTAATTCCTGGAATGCTGCCAATGACATTTGGCCATCAATTTACTCGTGTAAAAGGGCTGAAGAGAGTACTTACGGTACCTATGCAGCTAGGGTTTACAAGTGAGCCATTATCATATGAACAGTTGAATCCATACCCTCATCCGTTTCCATAATGGAAGAATAGGAGGCTTACCGATTGGACATCGAAACATTTCTGTACCATCTTCATTTTGACACGGATAAAGTTTTTCCGCCTAATTGGCAAGTGGATTGGGAAGACGCACCGCTGACCTTTAAACTATACCGCGGCTTAAAGGAAATACCACTAACTGCTGATGTACCGTTAACGTTGAACGAACCGAGAGCCTGCGTAAAACCAAGCCTTGATGAGCTTGGCCATTTTTTATGGTATGTGTACGGCCTTACCCAGTACAATCAAACCCCTTTAGAAGACACAAAAGAAATAGCCGTCCAATCGTTGCGCAGATTTGTTCCCTCTGGCGGGGGGCTATATCCTAATGAATTATACGTATATGTAAAGTTGGAGGACGTTCCTGAAGGAATATACCATTACGATGTGGCACACCACCGACTGAAATTGTTGCGAGAAGGAAATTACGATTTCTACTTATCCAGATGTCTCGGAAATAGGTACAATATCTCTGACTGTTTTTGTACCGTTTTTATCTCGACGCTGTTTTGGAAAAATTTCTATAAATACAATAATTTTTCCTACAGGCTTCAAGGATTAGATGCGGGAGTTGTAATTGGACAATCGCTAGCAGTAGCGGGTAAAATGGGGTTTTCTGCAAGGGTTTGCTACCAATTTCTTGATAGATCTATCAATCATTTGCTTGGACTGTCAGATCAAGAAGAAAGTGTATATGCGGTTATCCCGTTATCAGTTCATGGTATTCAAAACAATCCTAAAAGAGAAGAAACGATTTCAGCTACTGAATTATGCAGGGAATTGCCGGAATTGAAGCATATTGCCTATAACCGTTCCAAGAAAGTCATTGATTATCCGATGGTATGCAAACTTTAGGAAGCATCCAGGTTTGAAACAACAAAGTCATTTGTAAGGGCAAGAAAGAGCGGCAGTGTAAAAATTCCCTCAACTACAGAGATGATCCTGCTGCCATTTACTGAGCGGAAATCGTATGACCTCGCTGCCATTTGCAGGGAGCGGCATTTTCCTGATATCGACTTCGTGATGGGAAAAGTGAGTGATACACAGCTATCCTCTTTATTGAAAGAGACATGTTCCTTCTCGTATGAGAATGACCTTGACGACACAATGGGGAATGTTGAAACTGGTGTTTCTTTATATGGAAGTTTTTATAATGTGGACGGAGTGCCAAATGGTGCATACTCCTATGACAATAACGTACATGGACTTAGGAAAATAACACAGGGGGATTACAGGGGCTTGTTACAATTGGGATTAACAATGCCCAATGTGAATTTGTATCAAGTTCCGCTCTGTATCCATATTGTTGGAGATAAAAATCATTTTACAGAAAAATTGGGGTATAGAGGGTATCGTATTCAACAAATGGAAGCGGGTATTCTTTTGCAGAGAATTCTCTTAGTGTCTTGTGCCTTAGGGATGGGGGGCCATCCACTGCTGGGATTCGATGCGAACCAATGTGATCAACTTTACAGGCTCGATTCAAAAGGAAAAACCAGTCTGATCCAAATCCCTGTAGGTCCCTATCGTCCCCGAGCCTGGCTAAAAGGAAGTTTGCATAGCTAGAAGGGACAAAAGGACTGCATTAAAAGGCTCTCAGACCTATGGCGGAGGGTCTTTTATTATTTAAAAAGTACTTTTGATCCCATGTAGCTGTACTCTGTTTTTAGTTAAACTTGGTTTTTTTAATAAATCTAAGAATCTCGTCAAGTGACTGTTCGAGTTTTTCTGTGGTAACCGTCTGAAACAAATCTCTCTTTTCTTGTATCCTTTTCATTATATTGAAAATGGTAAAGTCCTCAGGATTTACACCCGCTTCTACTTCTGCCCAGGTGAGCGGAGCAGCAACGGTTGCTTTCGGATTCGCTCTTGCCGAGTATACAGCTGGCATCGTCCTTCCTTTCCATAGCTGCAGGTAATCAAAATATAGCTTATTGCCTCTTTTTTCCACTACTCGTTCAAGGGTGATCTGCTGCGGCATTTGTTCCGCCATATAATGAGCAATAAAGGTATTGATTTTTCTTGTTTCTTCAAATGTATAATTTGACTGAATCGGAACAAATATTTGCATGCCCGAAGAACCGGACGTTCGCGGAACAGAGATAAGACCGAGTGATTCAAGAAGCTCCTTCAGTTTCATTGAAACCTCTAATACCATATTAAAGCTATTTTTATCAGGTGGGTCTAAATCGAATACCATTTCCTGAGGATAATCCGGTTTATCGTGACGATCAAATGGAACATGAAATTCGATTGCTCCGTAGTTTGCTGCCCAAACCAGTGTCGCCCGATCATTTAAAAGTATCCTCTCCTTCTTTTTATAGAAAGTATGGCTAACCCATTCTGGCGCAGTCTTTGGAACCGACCTTTTTTCGATTTTTTTGCCATTTATTCCGTGAGGATAGATCCAAATCATTAATAATCTTTCTTTGGTATGCTCAATTAGATAGGGGGCAACATCCAGCAAATAGTGAATATAGTCGATTTTTTTGATGTTTTGATCTTCCCATATCATTTTGTCCGGGTGGGTAATCTGGAGTTTTCTGTCGTCCACCACTAATTCTTCCACTAGAAAGACCTCCTGTTTTTCTATATATTTTCAGTGGTTTTCGTTCAAACTATGTATCATCTTAAAATAGGAGTGATCAATCTGGAACCTATTTTTCCAATGGAACCAGTGAGCAGTGATACTATTCCAACTGGGGAGGACTGGATCGCCCAAGTTAAATGGGATGGGGTGAGAGTCCTCACCTATGCGAATCATCAAGAAGTCCGCCTTTTTAACCGAAAAAAGAATGAACGAACTCTGCATTATCCGGAAATCACAAACATTAGTGCATACCGCAGCAGCCATTCCGTTATTTTAGATGGCGAAGTCATTTCTTTGGGGGATAATGGAAAACCCTCCTTCCAACAGGTAATGAGACGGGATGGCTTGAGGAAATTGGAGCGCTTAAAAATGATTGCAGAATCTGTACCAATCATCTATATGATTTTTGATGTTCTATACTTAAATGGAGACTGGATTCATAACAGACCGCTCGATGTAAGAAATGAAATACTCGCAGATATAATCACACCTAACGAACATATTCAGTTCGTCCCTTCTGTAACTGAGGCAGAAGCCCTATTTAATGCAATTAAGGATCAAGGGATGGAAGGCATAGTTATGAAACGAACCAGTTCCCCCTATACGATCGGAAAAAAAAGGGATGACTGGCTCAAAGTTAAAAATTATCGAGATAAAATCGCTGTCATCGGAGGCTTTACACTGGCACATGATACCGTAAATTCTATCCTGCTTGGCCTCTATGATTCCGCAGGAGGACTCCATTATGTCGGCCACACAGGGACAGGGAAAATGACTCGAAATGACTGGAAACATCTGACTAAGGAATTAAAAGAAATTGCGACCAATCATCACCCTTTTAAGAAGAAACCTGAGCGCCATGCACATGCCACGTGGGTACGCCCAGAAAAGACGGTAAAGATTAAATTTGCCGAATGGACGGAAGGCGGAGCAATGAGGCAGCCAAGTATCGAGGGATTTATTGAAGTCCCACCTCAAGAATGCAGGCTGGAAAGAACCTAATACATAAAATCTTCTCCTCGAAAAAATGAAACATGTTTTACCCTCTTTCTGGACAATTTAAAAAAGAGGAGGGAGCTTAATGGCAAGAAAAAATAGAAATAAAATCTTAGTTCCTGAAGCTCGTCAAGGCCTTGATCAGTTAAAGGCAAAAGTAGCTGGAACGAGTAATCCTGAACAAGCGAAATTTGAAGCTGCCGCAGAGGCTGGAGTCCCTCTAAAAGAAGGATACAATGGAAAATTGTCTTCTGAACAGGCTGGTAAAGTTGGCGGCAGACTAGGCGGCAGTATGGTGAAGGAACTTGTAAGGATGGCTCAAGAAAATTTGAGCAAAAAACAATAGACAAATGTTTTGGTTAGGATGCCTTATTTAGTCCATTTTGAACGATCTACCACGGTTTATATTGGCCGTGGTATTTTTTATTTGGTCTATCGAACTAGAAGAGTGAAACAAAACATAGGAGATAAAGGACAGAATCAGAATAGAAACAAAAAAGGCAAGCATATAAAAATGCTTACCCTTTTACAGACAATGCGGAAATCGATAAGATGAATTGAATATTCAACGATTAAGCTAAAGATGGAATCCCTAACAGTTTATTTAACCGGTAGCTTATTCGTTTAATAAAGAATTCAGCTCTAATAGCTAAATGCAATAGGTTTGAAAGGAAACGCATCAGAATATCCAATATCTATCCCTCCACATTAGTTTTTAGTGTCATTTTAATAACACTACTGTTAGTGTGAGTTTGGATGGAATAAATTATTCCGAGATAGTTGAAAGCTAATATTTCCTTGATTCCTTATATTTTTCATTGATTTTTACCAAAGCTATTGGATATTTATGTTAAGATAATTAACAAATAATTTAATGCTATACATTCATTAAAGGGAAGTGCGCACAGGTGTCAGTTCCATTAGAAAACAAAAATAAAAGAAAACAGGATTTACTTGCTGACTGCAAAAATTGCTTCGGTTTATGCTGTGTTGCGCTGCCTTTTGCTAAGTCGGCTGATTTTGCATTTGATAAAGATAGCGGCAATCCATGCCGGCATTTACAAGCTGACTATCGCTGTAATATTCATCAAGATCTTAGAAGCAAAGGGTTTCGGGGCTGTGCTGTGTACGAGTGCTTTGGTGCAGGACAAAAGGTATCTCAAGTTACCTTTAAAGGGAACGATTGGCGAGAACACCCTAATATAAGCGATGAAATGTTTAAAGTGTTTCCGATTGTCCAGCAGCTCCACGAAATGCTCTATTATTTAAATCAAGCTCTTCAGTTAGAGGAAGCCCAGCCTATCTTACAAATGGTACGAGAGGCTTTTGAACAGACTGAACATCTAACTAATCTAAGCCCACCATCTATTCTGGCATTAGATATTTCCGCGCATAGAGCTCAAATAAGTAACTTGCTTTTGCAAACGAGTGAACTGGTCAGGGCTAAAGTTGCAAACAGATCGAAAAAGAAATTGAAACGAGGGATGGATTGGATTGGGGCCCGTTTAAGAGGAGCCGACCTACGAGGCGCGGACTTGAGAGGTTCATTGTTAATAGCTGCTGATCTTAGAGATGCAGATATGAGGTGGATTGATCTCATTGGAGCCGATTTGAGAGATGCTAATTTAAGCGGTGCAAATCTCACAGGAAGTATTTTTCTCACCCAGGCACAAGTGAATGCGGCGAAGGGAAACCGAAATACGGTTTTACCTGATTATTTAAGGACTCCTGATCATTGGCTATAGTGTATGTGTGGCATCTCTTTAAAATGAAGCTTTTTGAGAAAAGTACCTAATGCAGGTACTTTTTTTGTTTGCCTTCTGGGCGCGCCAGTACCTAATAAAATAATTGAACAAATGAATAAAGCATGGGCGCGAAAATCGTCCAGTCAGCTTTCCGAATAAGACAGAGCTCCATGACCCAGTTAATTGAAAAATAAAGAGTAAGCCAATTTTCGTATTGGTTAAAGGGTTATTTTATCACCGTCATCTGCTCTTTTCCGAAGTTATACAATAGAACACGGCACTATTAAAAAACCTTATTATACATGGAAGAAATCATCTGTAATGGTGAGTTATTTCGTACCTTAAAAATCGGTATGAGTCACTATAAAACGATGAAGACTATCCATGAGGTGGTCAGAATGACTGTAATCCACAGCTTTATGCAAAAGCAGCGAGAAAAGGAAATTTCATTAGAAAGAAGCTTACTTAGAGAGCTTTCAATAGAGTGGTTAAAAAAGAAAACATTAGAATGTTTTATAAAAGGAATTGAATCCAACCGTTACATTCCAATATATCAGCTAGAAGAGTGCTGTCAGGATATAGCGATAGAGGCGTATTTACTTGGGGGCCGTTATGGTAAATTCGGTTACTTCGGCGAGACGGTCGAACAGGTAAAAAAACGCTGCTATGAGGAAGAAAAGTTCCTGATTGATACTCTTTTTCACTATATTGAACTGGAAGGATTTTTTGAAAATAAATCAATGATTCAAGAATCTCTCTATTTACAATGCGAACAATTTGTCCATGTCTTTTGGATGGACGGATTTTTAAAAGCTGTTAAAAGATATAAATTAAAACTGAAATGTAAATAAGTTCTAATCCTCCCCCTTGTCCCATATGATGGACTAGAGGGGGAGCGAACGTGAGAAATAATGCAAAGTGGTTTATTTTTTCGTTAGGAATTGTGGTGCTTTTTTTCATTATCCAATTTGATATCAAAAATGATGAATCATGGGATTCCTGGAACTTACCTTTGACTGGGAAAATTATATATTTGGACCCGGGGCATGGGGGAGTGGATCCAGGTGCAAGTAAAGAGAATGTAGTGGAAAAAGATATTGCACTAAATATAGCCTTAAAACTAAGGGATTTTCTTCAGCAGCAGGGAGCACTTGTTTTGATGACGAGAGAGGCAGATGTTGATTTAGCCGATCCCGATACGAAAGGATATAGCAGACGAAAAACAGAAGACCTTCATAAAAGATTGGCATTGATAAATGAGTCTGAAGCGGAGTTCTTTCTAAGCATTCATTTAAATGCATTCCCTTCCTCCAGATGGTCTGGCGCACAAACCTTTTATAGCCCGCGCTTCAAAGAAAATGAGCAAGCTGCTAAATTTATTCAGAGTGAGCTGACCCGCAATCTTGAAAATACGACGAGGAAAGCAAAGGAAATTAATAATGTCTTTCTGATTAAACATGCAGAAAAACCTGGGGTGCTTGTTGAAGTAGGATTTTTATCTAACGCAGTCGAGCGGGGAAATCTTCAAAATGAGGCATATCAGGAGATGCTGGCAGCTTCTATTTATAAAGGAATCCTCCGATATTTTTCGGAAGAGAAATATGATGAGTCTGAAGAAGAATAAACTCGCTGTAAAGTGGCGGGTTTTTCTATTCAACCAAACAGGATAAGAGAATAAACGTGAGAGCTATGTTATAATGTGAATAGATGGAAACGAATACATAATAAAGGTGGGTCAGATGTGTTAACAGAAGAAAAAGTACGGGCTCTGGTGCAAGAATTAAAAGATCCTTTCTTAAATAAATCATTGCGGGAAACAGAAGGTATTACAGAAATAAAAATTAAGGAAGAAAAAAACCACGTTAGTTTGAAAATTGCAATTGCCAAAACAGGAACATCTGAACAATTACAACTGCAAACCAAAATAGTGGACGTTTTAAAACGCTCGGGAGCAGAATCAGTCGGATTACGATTTACGGAATTGCCAGAAGAAGTTCTTGAAAAATTTAGAGGGCAGCTTAAGGGAGCTGGGAGCGGGACCTCTTTATTGAATAGTGACACTACGTTTATTGCTATTGCAAGCGGTAAAGGCGGGGTCGGAAAATCCACTGTATCTGTTAACCTTGCCATTGCTTTAGCCCGATTAGGTAAAAAAGTGGGTATTATTGATGCAGATATATACGGATTTAGTGTGCCCGATATGATGGGGATTCCAAATCGTCCTCAAGTGAGAGGCGATAAGATTATTCCTGTGGATCGTTTCGGCGTAAAAGTCATTTCAATGGCTTTCTTTGTTGAGGACAATGCTCCGGTCATTTGGCGGGGACCAATGCTTGGGAAAATGTTAAATAGCTTCTTTTCTGAAGTGGAATGGGGAGAGCTGGATTACTTGCTGCTAGATTTACCTCCAGGTACAGGAGATGTTGCACTCGACGTGCATACGATGCTGCCATCCTGTAAAGAAATCATTGTGACGACCCCTCACCCAACTGCTGCATTTGTAGCGGCTCGCGCGGGTGCGATGGCATTACGGACCGAACATGAAATTATTGGGGTTATTGAAAACATGTCGTACTTTGAAAGTAAAGTAACTGGCGAGAAAGAATATGTATTCGGAAAAGGCGGAGGCGAAAAATTGGCAGAAGAGCTCCGCGCGCCATTACTCGGACAGCTTCCTTTGGAACAGCCGGATTGGAATAAAGAAGAATTTGCTCCATCCGTGTACGAGGAAGATGAAAGGTTAGGAAAGATTTATTTAGAAATTGCTGAAAAACTAGTCAATCAATTAGAAAAATAAAAACGAAAAAGGCCTTCTTTTGAATGGCCTTTTTCATTCTTATTAAATGTGGTGCGTACTACGGTTAGACAGTGGATAACGGTTAAGAACCGCCGCCACCGCCGCCACCAGCGCCGCCACCGCCAGCCTCTTGGCCGCCGCCTTGGTCGCCCTCACCGCCTTGCTGTTGTTGGCCAGCTCCCATTTCTTCAGCCGCTTTTAATAAAACGTCTTGCAGTTTGGCTTTAAATAATGGACTTTCAAATGTATCGATGACAACGGTTTGCAAATGTTGTCTGAACGCTTGGCTTTTTAACAAGTCTTCAGTTGCTTTGGCAAGTTCGGGATCCTTCATTACTTCAATCATCATTGATCGGTACTCAGGGTCCTTCATTAAATCTTTTAAAAGGTTTTCATGTTCTTTTTGCATTGATTTAGCCACAGCCTCAGCAAATTTTGGATCAGCAAAGGCGTTCTTCCAAAATTCCATGCCTTTATCAGAGGTTAAATTCTCTTCGATTGTTTGTGAAACAACCTTTTGATCCATTACTAGCTGAGCCTGCATTTTTTCATCTGTCATAATTTCTTCAAAGGCTTTTTTGCCTTCATCTGATTTAAGAATGTCGACCATCATTCTTTTTGTCTCTTCATAGTCCATTTGACCAGTATTGGCACCTTGACCGCCACAGCTGGATAGTAATAACAGACAGCTAACGCCAGCAATAATACCCCATATTTTCTTCATGATGACCGCCTCCCTTTTTATACAGCCATTTATCTATTCTACTTAAGTAATTATCAATTCATAGTAGAAGACCATCTAGTTATTAATGTAAAACAATGTTCATTTTTTATGCAGTGTAACTTGTGGATTTTTTAAGCTCTCCTTTGGTACAATCAGGTAGTGATATTTTCGGAACGGAGGCCTATATTGTGACAAGTCGTAATTGGGTACGATTATTTTTAACAACCTTATTGGCAGGGGGAATTGCCGGAATTGTTTCAGGTTTTGCTGCACGCTGGACTGATTTCGCCTGGATGTTTTCTCCCTTTAATTTCACCGAAATCCTCTGGTCTTCTGTTTGGTTATTCGGTATTGGCTTAATTTATAGTGTCATTAGCCAAATGGGCTTCTTCTCTTATCTAACCATTCATAGGTTCGGATTAGGTATTTTTAAGTCCTTACGGCTTTGGAATACAGTTCAAATTATATTAATTGCAGTCGTTATTTTTGATCTCATTTATTTCGATTTTTGGATAGTAGCCGTGCTTCTCCTCGCATACGGGCTATTGGTAGCCTTTATAAAGGCAAAGCAAACTGACAATGATACTTTCATCTCGGCCCTATTCTTTATCGTAGCTGCAACAACGATTGAGTTACTCGCTGTATTGCGTGTAGGCGATGAGAGTTGGATTTATTTTATGATGTTTTCCCTATTAGTATGTAATACGTATCAGTTATTAAGATTACCTTACTATTTGAAACGCTCTGAAGAAGAAAGAGAAGCACGTAGAAGCAGAAAAGGTACATCAGTTACGCAATCTGTAAAAAAATAATAAAAAAGGCTGTCATCAGCGGATCCTTACCTGTATGGTAAAGATTCGCCTATAGACGGCCTTTTGCTATTGTATTAACTTTATTTAACTTCATTTGATTTTGGCTCTGCATCAGAGATCATTTGTGAAAGCGGGATAATCTCTAGGTCCTTATCTTTTAGAAAACTTATGATAAGAGGGAGGGCAACCGCAGTTTGCTTAGCGGAATCAGAAGCATGCAAAAGAATGATATCTCCCTTTTTGGCTTTCGAAACATTCGCGACAATCGCGTCTTTGCCCGGATTAGTCCAATCTTTTGAATCCACGCTCCAATGGACCACATCCAAGCCATACTGATCCGCAATTTTTAGAAACCTTTCGTCAAAATGTCCAGTTGGTGCACGGGCAAATTCTACTTTTTTGATTCCAAGCTTTTTGAAAGCAGTTAACGCATAATTGACATCCTTGCGTATTTCTTCATCTTTTATCTCCGAATAATCCTTGTAATTATACCCTAGAATCCCAATTTCATATCCATTTTTGATAATGCGTTCAACCAAATCCGGATGACGTTCGGCCCAGGCACCCGAGAGAAAAAAAGTAGCATTTTTTACTTCCTGCTTTTCTAATGTGTCCAGAATAGGACCTGCTTTTTCATCTCCCCAGCCTATATTAAAGCTTAAAACTACACCCTGGTCACCCCTATAGAAAGCTTTCGGACCCTTATCTGTTGAAAATACTGGGACTTGTACGTAATTTTGTACAAACAAGAACCATGCCGTAAATAGAGCAGTAAAAATGATCAGGAGTACATTTTTAAGACGCTTTCCATTTAAAACATAGATAAATCCCATAATCGAATTTCCACCCCTCGTTGACATCTACTATTCAACATATGCTTTGACTTTAGGTTTATGTCCAATTTTTGGACAAAGTTAGAGATGAATAAAGGGCATGGTTCAATGAAAGCGCCCAAGTTAATGAGGAAATACCCCAGTAATCGATGATTCGCCCAATAAATTCCAACGATATGTGATAAATATCAAAACATTGGAAATAACTAAAATACACCTCTATGCAATTTGAGGTTAAAATACGATGTATTTATAAAATTCTATATGTGTATTTGTATCGTTAGGGGGAATACATTTGTTTGGAATGTTGTTAAGTTCCCAAGAGCAAAAAGAACTTCAATATTTAATAAAGAAAGAGATGGATGAGATTTTATTTGATTTAGAGGATGAGCGAATTAGTAATGTGGTGAAAAGATCGATGGAGGAAAGGTATAAAATCCTGTTTTTAATGCTGCAAAGAATAGCTCCTAAAAATGAATACATAGCTTATTTACGTTCGAAAAAGTATAAATAATTAAAATTTAAATTTACGGTTGACGAACCAAGCACTTCCCTGTTATATTAGTAATCGTCGCTGATAACAAGTCAGCAACAAAACATAAAAAACATGTTGACATTCTCTTAATAGAATGTTAATATATAAAGGTCGCTGTTTTGAGAACAGTGAACAAAAAATAATAAAATCTATTGACACGATCCAAGGTGTGTGTTACAATAGAATCTTGTTCCTTGAAAACTGAACAAAGAAAAGCGTCAACGTTAATTCTATTTTTTTAAAGAGCTACATCAAACACTTTTATGGAGAGTTTGATCCTGGCTCAGGACGAACGCTGGCGGCGTGCCTAATACATGCAAGTCGAGCGGACCTTTGGGAGCTTGCTCCCAAAGGTTAGCGGCGGACGGGTGAGTAACACGTGGATAACCTGCCTGTAAGACTGGGATAACTCCGGGAAACCGGGGCTAATACCGGATAGGATTTCGGTTCGCATGAACCGAA
>NZ_JAKZKT010000062.1 GCF_022808645.1 Bacillus litorisediminis | reverse complement strand
TTTTTTACATCCTCGATCACATCAATTTTCTTTCTAGGCATATTAGGCCCCCCTTCCATGTAAGTTAGTTATCACAAGTGTAATCATTAAGCATTATCGTGTCCAATGGAATAAGGGGTCCTAAAAGAATTTCTGTCACATATCAATAAATCT
Source organism: Bacillus litorisediminis (assembly GCF_022808645.1). Taxonomy (GTDB): domain Bacteria; phylum Bacillota; class Bacilli; order Bacillales; family JC228; genus Bacillus_BF; species Bacillus_BF litorisediminis. The sequence goes on along the minus strand of NZ_JAKZKT010000062.1, from coordinate 16,280 downwards.
CCAGCAATATCAACAAATTTCTCGCACATATCAATAATCAGCTTTATCAATGAAATCGATCACTTATCAAAGAAAAAAACGGGGCACCATCGCCCCGTTTTTCACATTATTCTTCTTCATCTGCCAATCCGGCAAATAGACCATATACGTATTGTTCAGCATGAAATTCCTGAAGATCGTCCATTTTTTCACCGAGTCCGACAAATTTGACTGGGATTTTTAACTCGTTGCGAATAGCAAGAACAATTCCGCCCTTGGCTGTTCCATCAAGTTTAGTTAGGACAATCCCGGTCACATCCGTTGTTTCTTTAAATTGTTTTGCCTGAATCATTGCGTTTTGTCCGGTAGTCGCATCGAGGACCAGCAATACTTCATGCGGGGCACCGGGTATTTCGCGTTCGATAACCCTTTTTACTTTTTCAAGCTCTTTCATTAAGTTGACTTTGTTTTGCAGGCGGCCGGCTGTATCGCATAATAAAATGTCAACTCCGCGTGCCTTCGCAGCCTGGACTGCATCGTACATGACGGCAGCCGGATCTGATCCCTCGCCTTGTTTGATGACGTCTACTCCTACACGCTGACCCCAGACTTCAAGCTGGTCTATCGCACCTGCACGGAAGGTATCTCCTGCTGCCAGCAACACTTGCTTACCCTCCTGCTTGAATTTGTGAGCCAGTTTTCCAATCGAGGTTGTTTTTCCGACCCCGTTCACACCGACAAATAGAATAACCGTTAATCCCTCATGATTAAGATTTAGCTTAGATGGTGTTTCATCACCGGCTTGGTAGATTTCAACTAGCTTCTCAGTGATCACATCTCTTACTGCCGCCGGGTCCGTGATATTTCTGCGCTTCACTTCCATCTTTAATTCATCAACGAGTTCCATTACTGTATTAAACCCTACATCGGCCCCGATTAAAATTTCTTCGAGTTCTTCGAAAAATTCTTCATCGACCTTACGATAACGGGCCACCAAATCATTCACTTTATCAGCGAATTGCGTTCTTGTTTTGGTTAAGCCTTCTTTGAATTTCTCTGTTACCGAATCCGTTTGCTGTGTAATCTTTTCTTTTAACTTTTTAAAAAAACTCATCCATGATCACTCCTTTATGGCGAGGAAACCAGTTCCTTCGAATCCTCGAGTCGAACCGATACTAATTTCGAGACTCCAGATTCCTGCATGGTCACACCGTATAGTACATCGGCTCCCTCCATCGTACCTTTCCGATGGGTTATGACGATAAACTGTGTATCTTTACTGAACTCTTTTAAGTATTGACTAAAACGGTAAACATTTGCATCATCCAATGCAGCCTCTACTTCATCCAATACGCAAAACGGAACTGGCCGCACTTTTAAAATAGAAAATAGTAATGCAATTGCAGTTAATGCCCTTTCTCCTCCAGATAAAAGACTTAGATTTTGCAGTTTTTTCCCTGGAGGCTGTGCCACGATATCAACACCTGTATTCAACAAATCATCCGGATCGGTTAAAATCAGGTCAGCTCGTCCTCCACCGAATAATGCTCTAAAGACGGTATTAAATTGGCCTTGGATTTGGTCAAAAGTATGACCAAATCGTTTCGACATCTCATCGTCCATTTCATTAATAACATCGAACAGAGTGTTTTTCGCAGATTCCAAGTCTTCTTTTTGTTCTGTTAAGAAAGCAAATCGCTCGGAAACTCGGTCAAATTCTTCAATGGCACCGAGATTGACTGTTCCCAGCTCTTCAATCGCCTTTTTAATCAGCTTTACCTTCTTTTTGGCTTCTTCAATCGGTAAAGATAAAGGATAGTCTTCACGAGCCGCTTCAAAAGTCATCATATAATCCTCTTGCAGCTGCTGCAGGCGGCTTTCGAGTTCAACATCAAGCCGGTTCATTTTCACTTCCTGATCTTTCAAGTGCTCAGTAATTCCTTTATATAAGCGTTTTAACTCTTTAATTTCAGTTTCAAGTGTATCCAGTTTTTCATTTAATCCGACCCGCTGATTCCGTCTTGCTGATATCAGCTGAAGCGTCTCTTCTTTTTGCTTCGCTTTTTCTTTTGCTTGAATCGTTAAGTCACTTTCTCCTGAAGTTGTCTTTTCCATCTCACTATTCAGATAGGAAAGTTCCTCTTTAACATCTTGCAAACGAGTGGTTACTTGCTCAAGTTCTAATTCGGTTGATTCGAGCAGCTGCTTTGCATTTTGAACCTTTTCTTTTTTGGCGGCGAGCTGAACTTTTAATTCGCCAATTTCATCCTGAAGGGTTTCTTTTGTGCTCTGCGCATTTTTCTTTTCAGCTGTCATCTTTTCAATCTGCTGATTTAACTGGGCAATTTTGTTTTTGGTCTCAGTGAGCTCAAGCTTTAAAGTTTTTTCCCGTGCCGCAAGACGGTCCTCATCATCGCCAAATTGCTTTGTTTCGAGATCAAACATCGTTAATTTTTCTTGGATGTTTTTCTCATTTAGTTCAATTTCTTTTAATTGGCCTTTTAATTCCTGTTCCTGTTCACGGAATTCTTCAACTTGTACGCGCAAATTCCGGATTTCCTGATTATATTGCTCAATGTCTGCTTTTATATTTTTAACATGATTTTCAAGCTTTATTGTTTTGGCTTCTATGTCCTGCAGCTTTTTTACTAACTCATCAAGCTCTTGTTTGCGGCTTAATACTGAAGACGTTTTTTGACGGGTGGTTCCGCCTGTCATCGAACCCCCAGGGTTAACTACGTCACCCTCTAATGTCACAATGCGATAACGGAAATCAAGCTTCCTTGCAATTTCATTAGCACTTTTTAAGTCCTGGGTGACAACTACATTTCCAAGCAGATGTTTGATCACTTCAGAAAACTTAGGCTCAAAACTGACAATGTCGCTGGCAATCCCGACAAAATTCGGATGCATCGCGACAGAACGAAGCTGATACTCTTGAATGTCGCGGCTCTTCATAACCGTAAGGGGTAAAAAGGTTGCACGGCCATAAGAATTTGATTTTAAAAACTGAATGGCCTTTCTGGCATCTTCCTCATTTTCAACCACGATGTTTTGCATAGCGCCCCCAAGAGCTGTTTCTACCGCTACTTCAAATTGTTTTTCAACCGTAATTAGCTCTGCTACAGCCCCATTAATTCCGGAAAGACGATCACGTGCCTTTAAAACTTCCTTTACACCCTGAAAGAAACCAGCATAATCAGCTTCCATTTCCTCCAGCATTTCTTTTCTGGATTTTGCCTGTTGCAGAAACTGATAAGCTTTATATAAGGTTTTTTCCTGTTTCTCATACGACTCATTTAACAAATGGAGCTTGCTTTCTGCTTCACTTAGCTGTAACCTTGCCTGATCAAATTGCTCCTTTACGCTCGCATATTGATTCTCTTTTTCCTTCCTTTGTTCCCTTAAACGATCTCGCTGCTCTAGCCAAACCTGATTCTCTGTCAGCAGGCGATCTGATTTTTTTCCAATTTGCGATTTTTGCTCTTGGATATGTTCTAGCTCATTCTTCTTGCGTGCTTCATCATTGAGCCACTCAATATATTCACTTTTAAGAGCTTCAATCTGTTCTTCAATGCTTTCATCGACATATTGCAGCTGTGTTTCTTTTGCAGATAGCTTGTCCTGTATTTCTTTTTGCTCAGCTTTTTCATTTTTATAGTTTTGCTTATAGGTTACTAGCTGATTGGAAAGAAATTCCTTTCTCTCTGAAAGCTCTTCAACTGATTTTTTAAGCTGCGCCTGATTAACCTCAGAGTTTTTAAGCCGCTCCTTCATCACTTCTTTGCGGCCTTCTAATTTCTCAAGCTCTTCACTTGTTTGCAAAAGAATCTGCTGGAGATCCTGTACCGATTCATCTATAGCAGCAATTTGATTGCGAAAGCTCTCTGCTTCAGCCTCCTTTTGCTGAAGTTCACGAGAATGATGCATTTCTCTTTCTTTAAATTCTTCAAGATTCTTTGAAATTTCTTGCCAGCGCTTATGCAGATCCTCAATTTCATATACCAGTACAGCGACTTCAATCGATTCAAGCTGTTCTTTTTGATCCAGATAGTCTCTTGCAATCGATGCCTGTATCCGCAATGGTTCAATTTGGCCTTCTAATTCATGTAAAATATCCTGAACCCGATGCAAGTTTCCTTCTGTTTCCTCAAGCTTACCTTCTGCCTTCTTTTTTCTCGTTTTATATTTTAAAACACCTGCAGCTTCTTCAAAAATCGATCGTCTTTCTTCTGGCTTAGAATTTAAAATTTCTTCGACGCGTCCTTGGCTTATTATGGAGAAAGCTTCTCTGCCCAGTCCCGAATCCATAAATAATTCCACAATATCCTTTAGACGGCATGCTTGTTTATTAATAAAAAATTCACTTTCACCTGACCGGTAAACACGGCGTGTCACACTGACTTCTTCGTATTCAAGCGGCAGTGCCTGGTCATGGTTATCTAATGTTAAAGTGACCTCCGCAAAATTCAAAGCTTTACGGCTGTCACTTCCGGCAAATATGATATCTTCCATTTTGGAGCCACGCAGCGACCGAACTGATTGCTCTCCAAGAACCCATCGGATTGAATCTGTAATATTACTCTTTCCGCTTCCGTTGGGTCCGACTACAGCAGTCACACCCGGAACAAAATCAAAGGAAACGCGCTCAGCAAACGACTTAAATCCGACTACATCAAGACGTTTGAGAAACATACAGATTCCCCCTCTTCCATCCATACTTTTTCATATAAACTCTATACATCCTTTTTCTCTGGCTGTTTTAATTTTTGCAAAGCCATCTGAGCAGCGTGCTGTTCCGCCTCTTTTTTCGATCGTCCGCTGCCGACTCCTAGCTCTTCCCCGTTCAGTAAAACCTGTGAAACAAATTCACGATTGTGGGCCGGACCTTTTTCTTCAACAATTTCATATGTAAGCTGTCCAGCTCCTTCACGCTGGATGTATTCCTGCAGCTGACTTTTAAAATCCATCACATGAGAAAAAGCACCCTCTTGAATTTTCGGAAACACCCATTTTTCTAGGAAAGCAAAGACTTGATCAATGCCTTGATCTAAGTATAAAGAACCGATAAATGCTTCAAACACATCCGCAAGAAGCGCAGGTCTTTCTCTTCCGCCTGTCATTTCCTCTCCTTTTCCGAGCAGAATTAATTCTCCAAAAGAAAGGGAATTCGCAAACGAGACAAGGGAAGGTTCACAAACAATCGCAGCCCGAAGCTTGGTTAACTGCCCTTCAGACATTGTTGGATATTGCAGATATAAAAATCTCGATACTGTTAATTCCAATACCGCATCTCCTAGAAATTCGAGTCTCTCATTATCTTCAAACGGCTTTTTACGATGCTCATTCACATAGGATGAATGTGTAAAAGCTTGCCATAATAGCTTCTCATTGTGAAACTGAATATTGATTCTTTCTTGAAATTGCTGGAATAAAACCTGATGCTTTTTCCAATCTCGTTTTCCTCTGTTCATCTACGCGTCACCCAACCTGTCAAAAATACACACATCAACAGTTTATTCTAAAATGAAAGGAAGTTCAAAGCCTTTCTGAATCCTTTATACAAAAGATTTTACAAAAACAACCAATACAAGGAACTATTATGCCTCTTTTTTATAAATGGAGGCTATGTTTAACAAATGCTAATTGAAAAAAGCCCCGTAAAAACGGGGGCTTTCAATTTTGTTACATTTGGCTTTGTATGTAATTCACAGCGTCGCCAACTGTGACAATCTTTTCAGCATCATCGTCCGAAATTTCCATGTCAAACTCGTCTTCAAGTTCCATTACAAGCTCAACAACGTCAAGGGAATCTGCACCAAGATCATCCTTAAAAGAAGCCTCAAGCTTGACCTCAGAAGCGTCCACTCCAAGACGGTCAACAATGATTTTGGTTACACGATCTAGTACGTCTGCCATCTTCCATTCACCTCCCCTCAAGTAAGAGTTTCGCATGCGCCTTAATCATTCCTTGCAAGCTTAGAACCAGACTCGGCGCTATAAATGGACCTGTGTTCAATTAGTTATTATCTATCACATTACCATTCCACCGTCAACATGCAGTGTTTGTCCTGTCATATAGCCACTGTCATCTGAAGCTAAAAATACAACAGTTTTGGCAATATCCTCAGGATTCCCAAGCTTTCCTAAAGGAATTTGCTTTAGCATTTCGTCTTTCAGTTCGTCATTTAGCTGATCAGTCATATCAGTCGTAATGAATCCAGGGGCTATTGCATTGACCGTAATTCCTCTTGACGCTAATTCTTTTGCGGCTGTTTTAGTAAGACCAATGACTCCTGCTTTAGCTGCGACATAGTTGGCTTGGCCAGGATTCCCGCTCACGCCGACAATCGAGGAGATGTTGATGATGCGCCCGCTTCTCTGCTTCATCATTGGACGTGTTACAGCTTTTGTGCAAAGGAAGACACCTTTCAAATTCGTGTCAATAACAGCGTCCCATTCTTCTTCCTTCATTCTCATCAGCAGATTATCTCGGGTGATTCCGGCATTATTGACTAAAATATCAATGGTACCAAATTGATCGGTCGTTTCCTTTACAATTCTTTGTACATCATCCGCATTGGATACATCCCCTTGAATCGCAAACGCCTGAACGCCTAATGCCTTAATGTCTTCAACTACCGCATTAGCTTTTGCTTCACTCCCGGCAAAGTTTACGGCTACATTAGCTCCTTCTTTTGCGAGTTCTATTGCAATCGCTCTGCCAATTCCTCTGGATGCACCCGTTACTAAGGCTGCTTTTCCTTTTAACTTCAAAGCCATTTCCCTCCTTATTCACCTTTTATGCTTACGGCAAGCTGCTGGAATGATTCCTCATCCTGAACGGCATAGGTGTTTACCTGTCTGCTTACCTTTTTAACTAAACCGGAAAGAACTTTTCCAGGTCCTATCTCTATAAATGTATCAACACCCAGATTGATCATTGTGTTAACAGAGTCCTCCCATAAGACTGGTGAGTACAGCTGTTCAACCAAAAGCCGTATCAGTTCGTCTTTTTCCTGGACTGGCTCTGCATTTACATTGACTATTACAGGTACTGAGGCATGTTTCCAGTTTAAGTTTTGCAGGACATGATGTAGTTTTTCACTGGCCGGTTTCATTAAGGAAGAGTGGAAAGGTCCGCTTACCTCTAATGGAATCACGCGTTTCGCGCCAGCCTCTTTAGCGCGTTCTGAAGCAAGCGAAACTCCTTCTTTTGTCCCGGAAATGACAATCTGTCCAGGACAGTTTAAATTCGCAAGCTGAACAGATGCCCCTTCACTTGTCACCTGTTCAGTTATCTCTTTTAACGGATCACGTTCTAACCCTAAAACGGCAGACATAGCGCCTATTCCGCTCGGAACCGCTTCTTCCATAAACAAGCCGCGCTGTCTGACCGCATATACGCCATCTTCAAAAGATAAGGCGCAAGCTGCCACAAGTGCCGTATACTCTCCTAACGAATGCCCTGCCACATAATCAGGTTCGATTCCCAGTTCTTTTATTCTTTCAAGAATAGCGATACTAGTTGTTAAAAGTGCTGGTTGAGCATTGGCGGTTTTAGTCAATGTTTCTTGTGGTCCATTGAATATTAAATCTGAGAGCCTATAATCTAATACCTCGTCCGCTTTATCAAAATAAGCTTTTACCTGTTCATTTTTCTCTGCAAGTTCTTTTCCCATTCCGACAATTTGCGAACCTTGTCCCGGAAAAATAAAGGCGATTTTACCCATTGCTACCCTCTCCTTTATCCTTGTTCTTCTATCGATTGCCTGATAATTGAAGGAACATCCTTTTGTACCATGTCTCTCGTTTGTCTGATTGCATGAAAAAAGGCAGTTGCATCGGACGATCCATGGGCTTTGACAACAGGAGCATTTAATCCAAAGAGGCCAGCTCCGCCATACTCTGAATAATCCAGTTTATTTTTTAATTGTTTGAATTCATTTTTTAAAAACAAGGCTGCCAATTTTGATTTAGTTGAACCCGTCAGGGAAGCTTTGAGCATTTTAAATAAAGACAACGCCGTACCTTCCACCGATTTTAACACTGAATTTCCAGTGAAACCGTCTGTCACTACAACATCTGCCACTCCATCGAGTAAATCTCGGGCTTCAACGTTCCCGATAAAATGAAACGGAGCATCTTTCAACAAAGCAAATGCCGCCTTTGTGAGCTCATTCCCTTTTTGCTCTTCTGTTCCAATATTTAATAAACCAATTCTAGGCTTGTCAATGCCTCGTACTTCTTTTGCATAAACATGGCCCATCAACGCATATTGGTAAAGATGTTCAGGCTTCGCATCCGCATTGGCACCAACATCTAATAATAAAAAGCCCTTTCCGTCCACCGTTGGCAGAGTTGGCGCTAAAGCAGGTCGGTCAATCCCTGAAATCCGTCCGACAACAAATAGCCCAGCTGCCATTAACGCACCCGTGTTACCAGCGGAAATACAGGCATCCGCTCTTCCTTCTTTTACTTCATTTGCAGCCAGTACCATGGAGGCATCCTTCTTCCTTCTAACTGCCCTTACTGGTTCATCATCTGAAGAAATGACTTCGGTTGTATGTAAAATTTCAACTCGATCGGAAACTTGTAACAGAGGTTGGATCTGTTCCTGGTCACCTGCAATAATAAATTGGACATCTGGAAATGCTTCCATCGCTTTACTTACGCCCTTAATGACCTCCGCAGGTGCATGGTCTCCGCCCATGGCATCAATTGCTATCTTCATGATGATCGACCCTTCCCTCATTATTTGAACGATACATTTCAAATTCACCTTTAAAAACGAGCTCCTGTCCAACAAAGCTATTGACCTCAACAATGGTCCGGGCAATACTCATATCTGTCTTTTTCACTTTAGCTTTGGCAATCACCCGCTCGTTTACTTTAACTTGACGAATGAATTGTATGTTAGCTTTGGCTGTCAGTGCCAGCTCATCATTAATCACAGCAACAGCCAAAGAATTAGCTTGCGCAAACAAATGGTGTCCCCGCGCAATTTGATTTCTCTTAAAAACATGTTCTTTTTGAACATCGAAAATACTGATTGCGCTCTCATCTAGCTGTATATCAATGACATCGCCAATTACCTCATCAATTGGCAGTGAGCGGACTTCCTGATCCAGCTGTTTTTCAGCCACATTCCTAATCCTTTCCCTTAATTCCGGAATCGATAATTCCATTCGGTCTAAACGAATTGTTTGTACACTAACCATATATTTATCCGCTAATTCCTCATCCGTTATAAAGGGATTTTCTTTTATTGTTTGTGAAAGCTGTTTTTGTCTCTCTTTTTTATTCATTCTCATAATATGATTTGACACCATCCGTACTATTATGACTAGGTACTAATAGTAGTATATAATTAAAAAAAGCAGATTGCAAGAAGAACTATTCTTCCTCACAATCTACTTTTTAATCGAAGGCACGGGCTTCAAAAGCGCCCAATTCTACTAATTTTTGCCGGAGGGGCTGATACTCGGGAGCTTTCCAAAATGCTTGAGAGTGAATCAGTTCAACTGCATCTTGCCGGGCTGTTTCAAGAGCGCGGTAGTCATGAACCATATCAGCATATTTAAACTCTGGCAATCCGCTTTGTTTTTTTCCAAAAAAATCTCCAGGTCCGCGCAGCTCTAAATCTCTTTCACTCAATTCAAAACCATTCGTCGTTTCGGTCATGATTTTCATCCGTTCCTGACCGGTTTCTCCCTTGGGGTCGGCCAGCAAAATACAATATGATTGATGATTGGATCGGCCCACCCGCCCGCGCAGCTGGTGCAGCTGAGACAAACCAAATCTCTCCGCATCATAGATCAGCATAAAAGTAGCATTGGGCACATTGACACCTACTTCAACAACAGTAGTAGAGACGAGCACCTGAACTTCATTTGCCGTGAATGCCCGCATAACCTCATCTTTCTCTTCGCTTGATAATCTCCCGTGCATTAGTCCGACCTTATACCGGTCTTCAAAGTGCTGCTGGAGGACAGCATGAACATCAATCGCATTTTGAACATCTAATTTCTCCGACTCCTCAATGAGGGGGCAAATGACATACGCTTGTCTCCCTTTTTGCAGCTCGCGTTCCATACCAATTAAAACCCGATCCAATTGATCTGGCTTAGCCCAATAGGTTTCAATTTTCTTGCGGCCTGCTGGCATTTGGTCAATCGTAGAAACATCCATTTCGCCAAATGCAGTAATCGCCAATGTCCTTGGAATCGGGGTAGCCGTCATAAATAAAACATCGGGATGATATCCTTTTTCCCTTAAAATTTTTCTTTGTTCCACACCAAATCGATGCTGCTCATCTGTAATAACGAGCCCGAGGTGCTTAAATTCAACATCATCCTGAATCAAAGCATGGGTCCCAATCACAATGTCAATTTCACCGTTCTTAAGCCGTTCTAATAGTTCTCGCCGTTTTTTACCTTTAACCGAACTGGTTAATAACGCGACATTAACTCCCATTGGATCAAGTAATGCAAATAAAGAATTCGCATGCTGTTCAGCCAATATTTCAGTCGGAACCATGAGGGCTCCCTGTAACCCTGCTGTACTGACAGCATAGAGAGCTATAGCAGCCACAATGGTTTTACCTGAGCCAACATCTCCTTGAAGCAAGCGATTCATCCTGGTACGGGCTTTCATGTCTTTTAAAATCTCATCCACTACTTTTTTTTGTGCAGCTGTTAATTGAAAAGGCAAAGAAGAGATAAATTCTTTCACTCTATCTTCCAAATAAGAGATCGCCCTTCCGCCTGATTGTTCCTTTTCGATTTTTCGCAAAGCCTGCATTTTTAATTGAAATAACAAAAATTCCTCATAAACAAACCGTCTTCTTGCTTGCTTCACATCGATTTCATTTTGCGGCTGATGCAGAGCCTTGAATGCTCTCTTTCGATTGTAAAGCTTATATTGCTTTAACATCGTTTCTGGGAGAAATTCTTGAATTTCATTGCCAAATTGAATAAGGGCTTGTCCAATCCATTTCCGCATTTCATACAGCTTGATATCGCCCTTTAAGGCATAAACCGGCTGAAAGGAATCGTCTTCCCGGGATACGCCCATTTTCCATTCTTGCGCCGTGATCGTTTGCCGATGCTGATCCCATTTCCCGGTTACGGTTATGGACTGATTCATCTCAAGCTTCTTTTTTAGGTATGGCTGATTGAAAAAAACCACTTTTATTAAAATATTCCCAACTAATAGCCGCACGACTAGCCTTGATTTTCTCCTGCCAAAATACATGAGTGAAGGTTCACTATGAATTTTCCCTTGTACGGTTACCCTTTCATCATGCCTTACATCTGCAAGGTCCCGTAAGCGGTAATCCTCGTATCGGTAAGGCGAATATTCAATTAAATCCTGAACGGTTAAAATACCCAGCTCATTAAGCTGGGCTTCTATTTTTTCACCTATTCCTTTTACTTCAGTTACAGGAATGAGTAAATGATTAGTCACGGTTTTTGCTAGCGCTACCAAAGATTTTCGCTTCAAGCGCTTTACCTGTTGGTGTCGCTGCCAATCCTCCTTGTGCTGTTTCTTTCAATGCGTTTGGCATCATTTGGCCAATTCTAAACATAGCTTCAATCACTTCATCACATGGAATGCGGCTCTTTACTCCTGCTAATGCCATATCTGCCGCAACCATCGCATTGGCTGCCCCCATGGCATTTCGTTTGACACATGGCACTTCCACTAACCCTGCTACAGGGTCACAAACGAGACCCAGCATGTTTTTTAATGTAATCGCCATTGCTTCAGCACACTGACTTGGTGTACCCCCAGCCATTTCAACGATAGCAGCGGAGGCCATTCCAGCAGCGGATCCTACTTCCGCCTGGCATCCGCCAGCTGCACCTGAAATGGATGCGTTATTCGCAACGACAAATCCAAATGCTCCAGAGGTAAAAAGAAAACGAACCATTTCCTCACGTGTCGGGTTTAATTTTTCTTTTACAGCGAAAAGTGTTCCAGGGACAACACCTGCAGATCCGGCCGTAGGTGTTGCACAAATGATACCCATTGCAGCATTCACTTCATTGGTTGCGACCGCTTTGCTTACAGCATCTAAAATAGTAGCACCTGTCAGAGTTTTCCCCTTTTTAATATATTCCTGAATCAGGACCGCATCGCCTCCGGTCAGACCCGAATGGGATTGAACACCCTCCAGCCCTCTTTCGACGGAACGTTCCATTACTTCCAGATTCTTTTCCATTTGTTCCATAATGTCTTCAAGAGATCTTCTGGTCACAAGCATCTCTTGTTCGATCATGATATCACTGATTTTTTTATTTTGAGATTCAGCGAGATTAACTAATTCAGCAACGTTTCTAAATAACAAGGTATGAACCCCCTTTATTTCACTTTGTGAAAGTATAAAATTTTGCGATGAATTCTATTCCTTTGGAGTGTTATTCTACAATTCTAGTGACTTTCAAGACATTGGGAAGTTTAGATATTTCCTCAATAACCGGGTCCTCTATGAATTGATCTACCTCAATGGTCATTAGAGCCAATTTCCCTTTTTCTTTACGTGAAACATCCATATGGCCGATATTGATTTCATGCCTTGCCAAAACATTAGAAACGTTTGCAATCACACCAAAACGGTCATGATGCAGAACGATAATGGCTGGATCATGTCCTGTGATTCTAAGTTCAAAACCATTGATTTCAGTAATCTCGATTTTACCGCCGCCAATAGAAATACCAACGATTTCTAAATCCCCTTCATCGTCCCCCAGATGAATTTTGGCTGTATTAGGGTGATCCATAATCGCATCTTCTTCAATAAAGTTGATGGTCATTCCCTTCTGTTCTGCGATCTTTAAAGATTCAATAATCCGTTCATCAAATGTATCGAAATCAAGCAGTCCGCCTACTATCGCGACATCTGTACCGTGACCTTTGTATGTTTTAGCAAAGGATCCATACAAATAAATAGTGACCCATTTAGGCTCCCGGCCAAATAAACTTCTCGCCATTCTCCCAATTCTGGCAGCTCCAGCTGTATGAGAACTGGAGGGCCCTATCATAACAGGTCCAATGATATCAAATACACTTTTGTACTTCATAGTTTCTCCCCCATTCCCCTGTAAAACTGTTAAAGTATACTTGGCTAGCGCCAAGCATTTAGGCACTTGCCTAGTTGCATTTATCACAATCAAAACGCCACGTGCTGTGGACTGGCTAAATTCATGCCGCCGTACTCTATTCCAAAAAATTTTAACTACCATTGCTAAAATTTTTTCTAAAAGTTTAATACTTAGTCATTTATTTTATTCTAACACGGTTTCTTACTTTTATCATATTTTATAAAACAAGCGATAGTGCTGGATTTGCTTCCTGTTTCTAAATAAATGCTCCTGAAAAATTCCCCTTAAACAGACGGAATAGAAGGGCTCCCCCTTCTATTCATTCGTCTTTATTCTATTGCAAAAATAAATGGATATAGCGGTTGATTCCCTTGGTGGACCTCAATTTCTACATCACCGAAATGTTCTTCCACAAATTGTACGATTTGGTCAACCTCTTGATTTGTTGCATCCTCGCCAACTAGAATCGTTAAAATTTCAGAATCCTCATCTAACATTTCCTTTAATAGCTGAATCGCAGCATCCTGCTTCTCAACAGATTTCACTTTAATCGTTCCGTCCGCAATTCCCATGAAATCTCCAGCTTTTAACTCAAGACCGTCAATCACTGTATCACGGACTGAATGAGTAACCTGTCCCGTTTTAACATGCTCTGTTGCTTCTTCCATATTTCTTTTGTTTTCTTCCAATGACACCGCTGGATTAAAAGCAAGCAGTGCGGATAAACCTTGGGGAACCGTTTTTGTTTTCACAACTTCTGCTGGGACATTAACAAGTTCAGCCGCTTGTTCAGCAGCCAAAACGATGTTTTTATTATTTGGCAGAACGATTACTTGTTTGGCATTGACTTCGTTAATCGCCTTTACAATATCCTCTGTACTTGGGTTCATGGTCTGACCGCCCTCTATAACAGCGTGTGCCCCAATGCTTTTAAAGAGATCAGCAATTCCAGAGCCCATAGCTACAGTGACAATGCCAAAATCGGCTTTTTCTTTTTTGACATCTGGCTTCGCAGGCGCCGTTTGATTACCGACAATATTGGAATGCTGTTCTCTCATATTTTCAATTTTTATATTGATTAGGCTGCCGTATTGCTGTGCGTATGATAACACTTCACCTGGATGTTCAGCATGAACATGAACCTTTACAATCTCATCATCCGCTATCACCAGAAGGGAATCCCCATGCTTACTTAAATCTAAACGGAATTGTTCCTCTTTAAACGGATTCTTTTTAACTTTGTCCTCTTCAAACCGGACCATGAATTCCGTGCAATACCCAAATTCAATATCTTCAGTAGACATATGACTTTGGACGCTCTTATGATGTTCAAGCTCTACTAGATCATTCATAGATGGTTCAACAGGTGTATCTGACAGCTTTTCACCTTTAAGCTCTGCCAAGAATCCTTCATAGACAAAAACAAGACCCTGACCACCGCTGTCTACCACACCAACTTCTTTTAGAACTGGCAGCAAATCAGGAGTACGCGCTAACGAAGCTTTTGCTTCTTTCACGACTGCTTCCATCACTTTAATCAGGTCTGTTTCCGTTTTAGCAGTTTCCACCGCTTTTTTAGCAGCATCCTTTGCAACGGTAAGGATTGTTCCTTCAACAGGCTTCATCACTGCTTTGTAAGCGGTTTCCACTCCCGCTTCAAGAGCATGCGAAAAATCTTGGGCAGTTATCGTTTCCTTCTGCTCAATAGCCTTAGAAAACCCTCTGAATAATTGGGACAAAATGACCCCTGAATTCCCTCTTGCCCCCATAAGTAAGCCTTTGGCCAGAGCCTGGCCAACTTTGCCAATATGGGGTTGAGTATTATTTTTAACTTCCTTTGCACCAGAAGTCATGGATAAATTCATGTTTGTGCCAGTATCGCCATCAGGTACCGGAAACACATTTAATGCATCAACCGCTTTAGCGTTTGTGGATAAATGATTTGCCCCCTGCCTGATCATTTCGGCAAATCTGAATCCGTCTAACACTTTGATTGTCACAAATACTTCCTCCTCACTACGGGTTCAAAACACGCACACCTTGCACGAAAATATTAACGGAGTCGACCTCAAGTCCAACCGTCTTATTTAATGTATACTTCACTTTTGTTTGTACGTTATGTGCTACTTCTGAAATTTTAGTACCGTAGCTTACAATAATATACATATCAATATGTAATTCATCGCCTTCTTGTCTAACCAGAATCCCTTTAGAGAAATTTTCCTTTTTCAAAATTTCCGCGATTCCATCCTTTAACTGCTTTTTGGAAGCCATTCCGACAATTCCATAGCAGTCTACAGCAGCTCCCCCTGCGATTGTAGCAATGACTTCGTTAGATATATCGATATGACCGTACTTTGTTTTTAACTCAATGGACATGATAAAGCCCCCTTCGTCAATACTGCTTGGTACACTCATTTTACTATAATACCCAATGTAATAAAAGATAAATAAAGAAAAGTTGAATTATAGGGTTATAATATCCTCTACTATTTAGCCAATGAAATAGGATATATGTCAAGTAATTTTTCTTTAAAGCTTACAGTTGAAATGCCTCCACCATTATGATAAATTATATTAGTATCTCCACAATGTGAAATTTTGACGACATATGACACATGTCATCTTGATATAGGGAGGGAATAATTATGCCAAAAAAATGTGTAGTGACTGGTAAAAAAGCGAGCTTCGGTAACGCTCGTTCACATGCTATGAACGCAAACAAACGTAAATGGGGCGCGAATTTACAAAAGGTTCGTATCCTAGTAAACGGAAAACCTAAAAAGGTATATGTTTCTGCTCGTGCATTAAAATCAGGCAAAGTAGAACGCGTATAAGGATTAAAAGTTAAAACCCCCTCGCTTAGGCAGCGAAGGGGTTTTTATTTGCGGTTCTCCGTCAAATGTTGGGGTGATGACTAATTGTCGTCACCCTTAACCAATGTGAACCCCAATTCCTTTATATTGATGTGAAAGTAATATTTTGGCTCTAAAGCGTTTAAAGCTTCTAAAGCCAAATGCGTTTCGTTTTAATACTTTGGTTGAGTTATTGATCCCTTCCAAAAAACCATTGGAAAAGTTATATGCAAAACTATTAAGAATTTCGGTTTGCCAGTTTTGAATGGTTTGAATGGCCTTTTTCATTTCTGGAATTTCAGAAGCCTCAACCAGTTGATAAAAATCCTTTAGTTCTTGT
>NZ_JAKZKT010000061.1 GCF_022808645.1 Bacillus litorisediminis | reverse complement strand
GGTCTCTTTCAATATTATTGTTTCTCGTCATCATAATCCATCACCTCTAGATATCTCATTATAAATATTGTAAATCAAAAAAGACTGTAGGCAAACTCGATATTATCGAGTTTGTCTACAGTCTGAATCCCCTGATTATGTAAATCAGGGGATATTTTCAATTTCACATACATTCACAAATCCGGGATATTCCATAATATTGAGTTCTTACACAAAAAGAATGGGTGTGTCCGGCATCAAAAAGGTAAGCCGGTGATCATGTCCCCGGCAATGAAACACAAGAACCGTCCCTCTGTTTCCCTTTTCACATATTACTACCTATTTTCCATTGATTACATTACAATATATTCAAACAGTCATTTGAATGTAAAATGGGTATATGATGACAAGTTGAATGGGAGATAAGTAAATGAAGAATTTCGATGTGGTAGTTGTTGGGGCAGGGCAGGCGGGAATCGCAATGGGATACTATTTAAAAGAAGCGGGCCTTTCTTTTCTATTATTGGATGCTAACAGCCAAATTGGAGACTCTTGGAGACAAAGGTATGAATCTCTTGTTTTATTTACGCCAAGAGCATACAGTTCTTTACCGGGTCTTCCAATGAGAGGGGACCAAGAGGGTTTTCCTTCAAAGGATGAAGTGGCCGCTTATCTAGAAGAGTATGTAAAGCATTTTAATTTGCCTGTTATGCTTGATACCATTGTTAAAAAAGTATCAAAAAACGATAGAGGTTTTGAAATAAGTACAAATCATGGAGTTTTAGGGGCCAAGCAGGTTGTTATTGCTTCAGGTGCATTTCAGAAGCCATATATTCCAATCCTTTTTAATGAGCCTGAATCAGATCTATTTCAAATACATTCATCTTCTTATAGATCACCGTCGCAAATCCCGGATGGTCCGGTCTTAGTTGTCGGAGGGGGAAATTCAGGAGCACAGATTGCTGCAGAGTTAACCGATGACCGGCAAGTTTTTATGGCTGTCAGCCATCCTTTTAAATTTTTACCTTTAAGGGTTTTGGGCAAAAGTATTTTCTTCTGGTTAGAACGTTTTGGACTCCTGCATGCAGGGATTGATACGAAGAAAGGAAAATGGTTTCAAAAACAGAGTGATCCGATTTTTGGAAAAGAGCTAAAGTCACTTCTGGCTCAGAAAAAAATAACCTTGAAACCGAGAGTAGAAAAGATTCAATCAAACGAAGTTATATTTGCTGATAAAAGTAAACAATCTATTCGTAATATTATCTGGGCAACCGGGTTTACACCCTCTTATGATTGGATAGACATCGATGGGGTCACATCCCGCGATGGGAAGCCCATTCATAAAAGAGGGCTTAGCCCTGTGAAAGGATTATACTTTATTGGTCTGCCATGGCAGTACCAGCGAGGCTCCGCCTTGATTTGCGGGGTTGGAAGGGATGCCAAATTTCTCATTTCTTATGTTCGACAATCTAATCGATAACTTTTATGATAAACTGGTAAAGATAAGTCCAGTCATTAAATGAGAAGGTGACACAGAAATGTTCGCAAAAAAGATTGTCAGTGAGCTCTACAGCTGGAGTAAAGCTATTATTTTTGCAATTGTTTTGGCTTTAATTATTAGTATATTTATTATTCAGCCTTTTACAGTAAGCGGAATCTCAATGGAACCGACTCTGGATGGCGGTAACCCAATGGATCAGGAACAAAAGGGAGACCGGCTGCTTGTATTTAAAACTCCCTATCTATTAGGAAAGATGCCTGAATATGGAGATATCGTAATTATCGATAGCCGTGTTAATAGATCACGAACCATTAAAGATGATATCTTGGAAAGTCCGCTTATTACTTTATTTACAAATTCACCAGAGGAGGAAGTCGCCTGGGTAAAACGGGTGATTGGGAAACCGGGTGATGAAATTAAAATAGAGGATGGACAATTATACCGGAACGGAGAAGCTCTGGCTGAAGGCTATATCAGTGAGAAAATGGAAAGTGACATGGAACCGACCATTGTTCCCAACGATAAAATCTTTGTAATGGGTGACAACCGCAATCATAGTACGGATAGCCGCGTCATTGGCTCAGTTCCCGTTGAAAATGTTTTAGGAAAGGTTGTATTAAGGTTTTATCCGTTTGATAAGATAGAGATATTTTAAAAGTTTCAAGGGTCTGTCCGGTGAAAATGGTCAGGCCGTTTTTTATGCAAAATATTAGCAAAGAGGAATAGTCATTACGCTTCGGTTTAAAGCTCGTCAATCGGCGAGCTTTATTTATAAGCTGATTTCCCTATCATTATACTAATTATTGAAACTATTCTGAATATTAATTATAATGATAGATGTAATTTGGAATATTTCTGGGAAGGGGGCCACTCTGTACATATCTTAAGCTTATCCCAAAAAATTATATGTTGGAAAGGAGCAAACCAATGGATGTAAGTGGAATTTTGCAGGTCGTTTCAAACAGTAAACTCGTCTTTCCAAACGAAGAAAAAGAACAATCAACAGCCATCGGCAGTAGAAAAGCATTTCAGGAGCTTCTTGAACAGTCGCAAAAAGATCCTGCTGCTTTCTGGAATAGTGTAGCTAGTGAGCTGACATGGTATGAGCCATGGAAAGAAACCCTTACAGGAACGCTCCCAGATTTCCGATTTTTTACTGGCGGAATAAGTAATCCTTGTATCAACTTACTAGATCGCCATATTGAGAATGGTGCAGGGAATCGAATGGCCCTTATTTGGGAGGGAGAGAACGGAGACACCAAATTCTATACGTATCAGATGCTTCTAGCGGAGGTCAATCGATTATCAAATGTCCTAAGGTCATTTGGCGTAAAAAAGGGTGATTGTGTCGCAATTTTTCTTCCAAATCTTGCTGAAGCGGTTATAGCGGTCCTGGCTTGTTTCCGAATTGGTGCAGTCTACAATACAATTTTCTCCGGATACTCGGAAAAATCATTAAAGGATCGCCTGGAGAGTTTCGAACCAAAGGTGATTGTAACAGCGGATGCAACAACAAGAAGAGGCAAGGTTATTCATTTAAAAGAAAAAGTCGATCAGGTTATTCCTGACATTCCATCGGCAGAAGCGGTTATCGTGGTGAACCGTCTTGGAACGGATATTGTAATGGAGGATGGCCGCGATTACTGGTGGGATGAGGTAACCAAGAAAGCCAGTATTGTTTGTGAACCTGAGAGAATGGAAGCAAATGAACCAGGAATCGTTTTCTATACGAGTGGTACCACAGGCAAGCCAAAAGGTGTTGTCCATTCGGGAATGGCGTTTGTGGTTCAAAATTATATCTATGCCAAATACCATATGGATCATCGCTCTGATGATGTTTTCTGGTGTACGGCAGATGTCGGCTGGCTAACGATGCATATTTGGGGGATCGCAGGTTCTTTAGCAAATGGCGTCACTACGATTGTGTATGAAGGGGCCATCGATTATCCAACAAAGGACCGGGTTTATCAGATGATTGAAAAGTACCGCGTCAATAAGGTATTTACCGCCCCAACGGCTTTGCGAATGTTAAAAAGCTTTGGAGAAAAACCATTGGAACAATATGATTTATCCTGTCTTGACGTCGTGTCGCTTGTAGGAGAACCATTTGATGCTGAAACCTGGCAATGGACGTATGAAGTTTTAGGGAAGAAAAAGATTTATGTCAACAATACATGGGGGCAAACCGAAACCGCAGGATCCCCAATTGCAGGAGCAGCATGGCTGACTCCGATGAAGCCTGGTGCAGCTGGTATTCCATTCTTGGGCGGCGTGTTTGATGTTGTCGATGAAGAGGGGAATCCGGTTGAACCTAATATATTGGGAAACTTAGTCATTAAAAAACCATTTCCGATGCTCTGCCGAACCCTATGGAAAGAGCCAGAGCGCTACTACGCCTCTTATTTTAGCCAGGTTAAGGGCTGCTATTTTGCCAGTGACTTAGCCTTAAAAGATGAAGATGGATATATTTGGGTAGTAGGCCGCTCGGATGATGTGATTAATGTGGCCGGACACCGGTTAAGTACAATGGAGATGGAAAGTGCAGTACTCGAGTGTACCGGTATTTCTGAAAGCGCATGCATAGGAGTGCCAGATGAAATAAAAGGAGAGGTACCTGTTGTGTTTGCCCGCTTAAACGAGGGGACAGATGGATCGGATGAATTAAAAGAGCTAATTTATAATCGGATCGTTCAGCAAATCGGTAAGATTGCTGCACCGAAAACGATTATCTTCACCGATACATTACCAAAAACGGTCAGCGGAAAAATCATGCGCCGCCTATTAAAAGAGATTATTGTGAAAGGAACGGTTTCTGGTGACATCACAGGTCTTGAAGATCCGGCAACAGTTTCTCAAATTAAAGAATTAGTGGAAGCTAAAGCTTTGAAAAAGTAACGTAGACGCCAGTCACTTTCAGAAAAGTGACTGGTTTTTTAAAGCTGTTAAAATTTCCCCATCATTTTTTATGGAATTTTATGTTAATGTATTCTAAAGGATAGAATTCTGAAAATTTAGGAGGAATCTGAAAAAAACAGGAGCAGAAGGAGGGGGTTGCATGTTATTTATCCAAATGTCAGGCTTTCCCGGCTCGGGAAAGTCAACACTTGCGAGGTTAATAGCTGAAAGAACCGGGGCGGTTATTATAGATCACGATATAATTAAATCTGCCTTGATGCAGTCGATTGAAACAGACATAACTCCGAAAGCTGCAGGAAAAATTTCTTATCAAATTGATTGGGCCCTCGTTGATTTCCAGTTATCCCAAGGCTTCGATGTCATTTTAGACAGTCCTTGTTTTTATGCGGAAATGATTGATAGGGGGATGAAACTTGCAAAAAAACATGATGCCCAGTATAAATATGTGGAGTGTTATCTTAATGACCTTCAAGAGATTGATAGAAGACTGAAAACCCGTGCTCGGATGATCAGCCAATTGCAAGAGGTTGCGGCTAGTGAAGAGCAGTTTCAAAGTTGGGTGAAGAATAGCAAAAGACCAGAGGGTGTGGATTACCTCGTCGTTGATTCTTCCAAACCAATTAGTCATTACTTTAATAAAGTCATTCAATATATTGAGAGTTAAAAAACCGTAAAGGGTGTAAACAATCTATGATAAAAGTACTTTTTTTCGCCTTCCCTCAGTATGCAGATTTTGAAGTAGCCCATCCGCTTTTTTTCTTAAGAAAAGTTGCGAAAGCTGATGTTACAACAGTTACGGTTGATGGGAAACCCGTTGAAACTGTTGGAGGCTTAACAGTAATGCCTCAATTCTCCCTTTCTGCTATTGATGTGACAGACTATGATCTTGTGCTCCTTCCTGGCGGTGATGGGATTGAGAAGGTGCTGAATGAATCTTCACTTCAGGAAGTATTGCAAGCAGCCTATCAAAATGAGATCCCGATTGCATCCATTTGCGCTTCAGCTGCATTTCTTGCAAAAGCAGGTCTCATTAAAGGGACAAAATTCACCTGTACCTCAGCCACTTATGAACAGTTCAATGATTTATTTAGTGAGGGGAAATATGCGGCTACTAGCGTAGAAATGGGCAACAGATTCATAACAGCTAAAGGTACTGCCTTTCCTGAGTTTACGATTGCGATGGGACATATGTTAGGAATGTGGCGGGATGAAAAACAGGCAGACTTCGCCTATCAGTTTTGTAAAGGCAATGTAAGTTGATTTTTTAATACAAAATGGAGTGAAGGTGAATTGCGGTGGAGTTTCCTTTATCATTAGAAGTAAATGGATTAACATTGCGCGGGATGGCACACAGACCAGATTTCGAGAGTCCATCAACTTGTCCTGTAGTCATCCTTTTTCATGGTTTTACCGGTTCAAAAACGGAAGGGAAATCATTGTTTGTCCGGTTCGCCCGTGAACTTTTAAAGAACGGAATGGGTACCGTTCGCTTTGATTTTTCTGGTTCGGGTGAAAGTGATGGACTGTTTTCCAATATGACCTTTAGCCTGGAGGTTGAGGAAGCAGAAGAAATTTTAAAGATGGTTCACACGCTAGATTGGGTTGATTCGGAAAAAATCATGCTAACAGGATTCAGTATGGGCGGTGCTATTGCTGCGCAAGTCGCAAAAAAGTATCCTAATCAAGTCCATAAATTATGCCTTTGGTCACCCGCAGGTAATATGAGTGAGATCGCAAGTGCTCATTTTAAAAAAAGTCCTAAACTGGCAAATGGGAATATGGATATCGGCGGGTTAGAGCTTGGGCTGGCTTTTTATGAAGATTTAAAAGACCGCGATTTATATGAAGGGATCTCCGTTTATAAAAATCCGGTTATGATTATACATGGTACTAAGGATCAGTCAGTTCCTTATGAATATGGGCAAAAATATGCTAAAAGCTATTCGAAAAATAAGGTAAAGATTCATTTGATCCGGGATGCCGATCACGTATTCTCAAAATTAAGCTGGGTTGAGGAGCTTTTTAGACTCAGTACTGAATTTTTAAAAGATTAAAAGTGATAAAAACAAGTATCCTAACAATGAGGGATCGAAATGACACAGCAAAAGATTTTAATTGTGGAGGACGAAGAGAAGATTGCCCGAGTTTTAGAATTAGAACTAAATTTTGAAGGCTACCAAACTGTAAAAGCGATGGATGGTCTTGAAGGCTTGCGGCTTTATAGGGAACAATCTTGGGATCTGATATTGCTTGATGTCATGATACCAGGGATTAGCGGGATTGAGTTGCTGCGAAGAATTCGCTCGAGTGATTCAGAAACACCCGTTATCCTATTAACCGCTAAAGACTCCATTGAAGATAAGGTTTCCGGTTTAGATTTAGGGGCTAATGATTATATTACTAAACCGTTTCAAATCGAAGAGGTCTTAGCACGTATACGAGCTGCTTTAAGAATGAGCCAAAAACGGGATGAGCAAGCATCAAATGACCAAGACTGGCTCCAGGTCGGAGGTTTAAAACTAAATGAAAACACAAGAGAAGTCATGCGCGGGCAAAAGGCGATAGAGTTAACGCCGAGGGAATTTGATTTGCTTGCTTTTCTAATGAGAAATACACGGCATGTTTTAAATCGGGAACAGATTCTTAATGCCGTTTGGGGATATGATTATTATGGAGATACCAATGTAGTCGACGTTTATATCCGTTATTTACGGAACAAAGTTGATAAACCTTTTGACGAACCAGCCCTGATTCATACGGTTCGCGGCGTCGGCTATGTGTTAAAGGAACCAAAATGAAACTTCGAAATCGGATTCATCTATATACATCTGTATTATTCATTGGTCTTTTAATCCTGATTCATACAGCGATTTACTTCGCTTTTAGCCAAATGATATTAAAAAGTGAGCTGGAACAGACAACACTTGAAGCTGAAAGAATAATGGAAGCCTTAGGACAAACGGAAGACTCTGTACCCGCTGCTGATTTGTTAAGAGCCTATGTTCCTATTAATGGAATGATTCGAGTTGTGAATCCAGACGGGAGCCAACTGACGACAGTAACGGCTGCGGAACAAGAAAATCTTTTTGATCAGCCATTTGTCTTTCAGCAAAGTGAACAAAGGGAAATAGTAGAATACGATGGAATCCCATATTCTTACGTTTCCGTTCCAGTGATCTGGACGAACGGAGAAATAGTCAATCTCCAGATAACCGAGAGTTTAGAACCAGTTGCAGACAATCTGCAGGTTTTACGAATTGTCTTAATAGTCGTAACGGTGATTGCTACCATCCCCGTGCTTTTATCAGCAGGGCTCCTTAGTAACCTGTTGACGAAGCCGATTTCTTCTATGATAGAAACGATGCGTGAGATTCGAAAAAGCGGGCATTTTAAGCGGATTCACTTACCGGAAAAATCACAAAATGAGCTTTACTTACTAGGTGAAACTTTTAACGAAATGATGGATTTGCTTGAGAAAAACTATGCTAAGCAGGAACAATTTGTCTCCAATGCGTCCCATGAATTAAAAACTCCTCTTACCATTATTGAATCGTATGCCAGCCTATTAAAACGGAGAGGAAAAAAACAGCCTGAGCTATTTGATGAATCGGTAGATGCGATCCATTCTGAGGCGATACGAATGAAGGATTTAATCCAGCAGTTGCTGCTGCTTGCTAAGCATGATGAACAATGGCATGTTGAAATGACGCAAATACCGCTAACTGAATTTGCAGAAGCTGCCGTCCGTTCTTTTCGGGAGGGCTATAAAAGAGAGGTTGTCATAGAGGCGGATGAAGAAGTTATAGTAAAAGCAGATAAACCAAAACTAAAACAACTACTTTTTATTTTATTGGACAATGCCCGAAAATATAGTGAAGCCCCTATTCAAGTAAAAATCGGGACGAAACAAAAGAAGGCTGTAATTGAAGTGATTGACAGAGGAATGGGGATACCCGCATCTGAATTGCCTAAAGTATTTGACCGCTTTTATCGAGTCGATCGAGCAAGAAAAAGAGGGGGATATGGTCTGGGGCTTTCTCTCGCCAAAGAACTGGCAGAAGTAATGGGAGCAGAGGTGCGCATTGAAAGTACAGAGGGAATCGGGACAAACGCCCAAATTTGGCTGCCGCTTCAGAATTCTCATTAATTTCTCATCTTTGTATTGTATAGTGTGGGCAAAGACACTTGGTGGAGTGAAGTTTATGAAGAAAATAAAGGCTATTAAAGTCGCTGGTGCAATCCTTGCTGGTCTTCTTCTTTTAACTGCAGTCTGGCAAATTGGCCAGGCATTTACCTCTAAAGAGCTGCTGACTGAGGAAGAAGCCAGCAGTCTGGTTCAAGACAAATACAACGGCCGCATGATCGAAATTAGTGAGCGGAGTGGTATATTCCAAATTAAATTCAGTACAGATGCGGGTGAATATACAGTAGAGATAAGCCGTGAAACAGGTGAGATTCGGAATTTAATAAAACTTGATCAAGAAAGTCCAGTTCCCAAAAAAGTATGGTCGCAAGCTGAGATTCGAGAACAAGTAGCTCAGCAAGAGAAAGGTGAAATTGAGAAAGTCGAGCAGAAACAAGAGGGAGAGAACCTTATCTATTCAGTAGTCGTTCGCAGTGAAACACAGATAACGACTCTAAAAATCGATGCTTACACGGGTGAAACAGTAGATACGATCACAGAGGAAATAAAACAGCCAGAAGAGGAGCCTGCAAAAAGACTGACAGAAAGTGAAGCTGTTGAGATTGCTTTACAACGTGTAGACGGAGAAGTGGATGATGTTGAATTAGAACAATCAAACGGGGTCATTTATTATTTGATTGAAGTTGAAAGAGAAGAGGAAGAGGACGCGACTGTTCAAGTAAATGCCTTGTCAGGAGAAATAATGTCGGTTACGTGGGAAGATTAAGGTGGAGAGGGGGCAGAGACCCCTATAGAAAAATGCGGACCATTTCTCATCAATTTCTCATTTTCTTATCAAATTGTACTCATTTTGGCTGACTAAGATATAAGTGAAGACAAAATGAAGGAGGATAAGGAAATGAAGAAAAAAGTTTGGATTGCCAGCGGAATTGCCGGAATCGTTCTGCTAGGAGGAGCAGTCGGAGCAGGAGCCATCGCAAACCCAATTATGAACGAAAAGCTGATACCAATTGAAGAGGCTAAGGATATTTCTCTTAAAGAAGTAAATGGTACGGTTGAGAGTATTGAGCTTGAAGAAGAACATGGCCGTTTAGTATATGATGTCGATGTTTATTCTAAGGATAATAATGATGACGTCGAAGTAGATGTTGATGCCGAAACAGGTGCAGTTGTTAAAGTCGATGATGTTCGAAATGATGATAGTCAAAATACTGTCACTGATTCAACTCAGCAAAGCCGGAATATCATCACTAAAGAAGAAGCCATTGCCATTGCAACTGCGGATACCCCGGGGAAAGCAGTTGAAGTTGACTTTGACGGTGACGATGGTGATTATGAGATTGAAATAAGAGATGGCAACTTGAAAGCAGAATATAAGATTGATGCTTATACTGGTAACATTCTCGAAAAAGAATCAGAGGATGATGATTGGGATGATGAGGATTAATCAGTAGTAGGAAGAGAGACCAATCAAACTTTATTGATAGGTCTCTTTTTATTTTTTTGGGGACATACCAAGCGTTTTTTTAAAGGGAAAAGCAGTAAAGTAGTCCACTGCATCGAATTTTTGTTGAATATTTCTATTTTTATTATTTATTTCAACTCCTAGGTTGAACAAATTAAATTTTATATCAATTTCATTATCCTGTTGCGCGAAAGTAGATTTGAATCGCGCAAGAAATTAAAAATACGCGCAAGAATAAGTCTCAATCGCGCAACAGTTAAATATTGGAAAAACGCTTTACCAATCAAATCACACTTCCCCCAGAGTTTTTACCACCAATTGTGCCGCTCTTTGTCCTGACACTACGGCTCCTTCCATGGTAGAAAAATAGGGCTGACGTGTATAATCACCAGCTAATGTTAAGCCTTTAATGGCAGTAGCTTGAGTTGGTCTTAATGGGTTAACCCCTGGGGCCAGACTGTAGAAATCGGCAGGGTGGTTGATTTGTCTGTAATCTTTAATCTTCCCTTCAAGATGAATACCGAGCGCTTTTGCATCCCCCACTACAATTTTTAAAGTGTCGTCCGGTGATTTTGTTAAAAATTCTTCTGCGGGTGTCAATATAATCGATAACCGCCCCTTTGATCCGCGGAAGGTGGTCCTTGATTGTTCAGCAAAGCTTGCTAACGATGTCTTTGGACCGAACGTGGTAATATCCTTTTCTAAGGCAGGCTCGGTTAACTCTATTTGGAGAGTCGCTGCTGGCATAGTCGGTAATTTAAAGAAGTTTTCAAAGCTCGGTTCGTTTTTAAATCTCTCTAGAATCTGTTTCGCTCCAGCTAAGGAGGCCGCAATCACCACATGTTTTCCTTTAAATTCTTTACCTTTATCAGTCAGTACCCCAATCACTTTCCCCTCTTCGTCTGTCAGTACATCCATCACATTTACTCCAAGCTCAATGAAACCGCCTAGCTCCATGATTTTATCTGCGATTGGCTGGCACATCACATCTGTCATCCCGCCTAAATAGGCACCGATTCTCATTTTGTAAAATTTAGGGATGGCTGGAGCAAATAATCCAAAAAACGCATAGGCCGAATAGCGGTCTGGGGGCAAAAAGAAGATGCCAGAGCTTAAAGGAATAAGTAAATAATGCAAAGCGTTGCCCGTTACCTTATGTAAATTTGCATACTCTTTTACACTATAAGAGTCCAGTTTTTCAGGAGCCAATAGATAATCCTTAAAGCCTCTTATAAAAAAGGGAACAAGAGAAAGTTTATCCTTTGCTGTAAGAATATCCTCATTTCCAAAGATTCCTCTTAACATTTTAAATGGCCCCATCAAAGGAGATATCCCTGCCACTAGCTTTTTGTTTTTCCCTTTAATAAGAACATCGATTTTTTCTTCCCACGTTACCATTTCATCTACTTCAACCCCAGCCTTTTTTAACAAAGCTGGAAGAGCCGAATAGTAGCCGATAAAACGGTGAAAACCAGATTCAACCTCCATGCCGTTTTCATTCCAGTTAGAACATCTTCCACCAACCACAGGATCGACTTCAAGCAGCAATACTTTTTTATTTTTGAGAGCCAATTCTAAACCGCATGATAATCCTGCTAGTCCAGCGCCCACTATAACAACGTCCCAATCCATCTATCTCACCTCAAGTGTCGGTAACTTGAAAAATCGGTTGAAAAGAATATGTATTATTTGGATATTTAGTTTTATTATGAAAAGGTAGGAGACGTTTTATTCTAGATTGATAATTATTTGAGATGATAGAAAACTTAACTTTGCGTAGAGGTGATAAGTTGATTATTTGGATTAATGGAACCTTTGGCTCCGGCAAGTCAACAACAGCCTATGAATTACAAAGAAGGATTCGCTCTTCATTCGTATACGATCCGGAGAGATTTGGCTATGTGCTTATGAGAAATGTCCCTAAAGAAATCGCAAAATCGGACTTTCAAGACTATCCATTGTGGAGGGAAGCGAATTACCAATTATTAAAACAAATCTCTCAGGATTACAAAGGAACCATAATCGTTCCTATGACTCTTACAAATGAAATCTATTTTAATGAGATTATTGGAAAATTAAAAAATGATGGAATTGAAATAAAGCATTATACCTTAATGGCAACTGAAAAAACGATCGAAAAAAGGTTAAGACAACGGTTTGAAGGTAAAAGGCCTTGGGCGTATCAGCAAATGGAAGCAAGGCTTAAAAGCTTAGCCAGTGATTTCTTTAAAGAACAGATCATGACAGATCATATGTCTGTTGATGAAGTGGTGGCGACAATTGCTAAACGATCTGGAGTTAAACTGCTGCCTGACCGGCGGACAAAAATAAAAAAAAGGGTTGACCGCTTGATTATTTCATTAAAAGAAATGGGGCTTTTAAAATAGAGCAGCAGGGATCCTTGAATTATTGGGAGGAGATAACGATGGCCGAAAAAGTGAATTACAAGTTATGGACCGTTTGTATGGTGCAAGATGGAAATCGGGTATTGCTGATTGACAGGCAGCACGATGATTTTAAAGGGTTTATCCCACCCGGCGGAAAAGTAGAATTCCCTGAAAGTATTGTGGACGGGGCGATCCGCGAAGTAAAAGAAGAAACGGGATTGGAAGTTAGTAATCTCATATTTAAAGGTATATACGAATATGTCAATCCAATAACAAAAGACCGATATATGATTTTTAACTATCTTACTAGAGATTTTAAAGGAGAGCTACTCGAGAATCCTCCAGAAGGGAGACTGGTTTGGGTCGACATTGAAGAAGCCAAGAGTCTCCCGATGCAAAAATCGATTCGGAGAAGATTTCCGTTATTTTTTGAAGAAGGAACGTTTGAGATTCATGTAGAATGGGACGATTTAAAGGATGAGGAAAGTAAAGTATTAATTAAAAGAACCTGATTGAAACAGGCATGTCATTTGATCATGCTAAAAATTGGCGATATAGCCTGATACCAATCACACAACTTGTACATATCTTGAAAGTAATGATACGTGCAGGGGTGTGAAATATGTATCGAAGACAAAAAAGACCATCTCGGTGTATTTTCCCGGGATATCGCTGGTGCGGTCCAGGGTGCAGCGGTCCTGGTGCACCTGTAAATGATGTGGATGCCTGTTGTATGAGGCATGATATTTGTTATCAAAGAGGCGGATTGCGGAAAAGATGCGATATTGAATTCATGAATTGCTTAAGATCAAAAAGGAACCCTCGAACTAAAAAAGGAAGACAGGCTAATCTGATGTATCGTTTTATGCAATTAAAGACAGCCTTTGATCCAAGGAGATAGTAATCAAGCTCAGCCAATGAGGCTGGGCTTTTTTAGTAACAGGTATAATGGAAATAAAATAGAATAAAATTTTTTGAAAAAACGATTTGACATTGACGTTGCGTCAAGGTGTACAGTGAGGATGTCAGGAGGTTTTAAAGTATGGAATACACGATTCAAAAGCTAAGCAGATTGGCAGGAGTCAGTACAAGGACACTAAGGTATTATGATGAGATTGGAATTCTGAAGCCGGCCAGAATGAACTCATCAGGGTACCGTATTTATGGTCAAGCGGAAGTTGACATGCTGCAGCAAATCTTATTTTACAAAGAGCTAGGAGTTAGTCTTGATCAAATTAAACAAATCCTGTCTGATCCTAATTTTAATAGCTTGAATGCTCTAAGAGAACATCACCAACAGCTTCTTGACAAACGTAAGCAATTAGATTTCCTGATTGCGAATGTTCAAAAAACGATTGATGCAAAGGAAGGGAGAATGACAATGTCAGATCGGGAAAAATTTGAAGGCTTTAAGAAAAAAATGATTGAAGATAATGAGAAAAAATATGGGGAAGAAATCCGAGAAAAGTATGGAGAAGACACGGTTAAAAAATCATATGAGAAATTTAAAAATATGACAGAAGAAGAGTATGAAGAGGTTACTCGTCTTGGTCAGGCAGTAAATGATACGTTATCAGAAGCGATAAAAACCGGAGATCCTGGAAGCAGGCTTGCGCAAAAAGCTGCAGAATTGCATAAGCAATGGCTGACTTTTTACTGGCCAGAGTATAGCAAGGAAGCACATGCGGGTCTTGGGCAAATGTATGTGGATGACGAAAGGTTTAAAGCCTATTATGATCAGGTGCATCCTAATGCGGCAGAATTCTTAAGAGATGCGATTTTAATTTATACAGGTTTGAAAAAATAAGGTAGAATAGGGTTGTGCCAAAGCACAGCCCTTTTTTATCGGGCAAAATAGGTTATATGGGTTAGCACAGTTTTATCGGTCAAAATCACTTTCTATTATAATAGATTTTGATTAAGTCGGCCGTAAAGAAGGGAGCTCCATGAATATACAAGATTTAGCACTACATACCGATAAATATGAAATAAATATGATGTATGCCCACTGGATGAATGGAACAATGAATGATCGTGCCGTATTCGAGGCTTATTTTCGTAAACTTCCGTTTGGCAATGGGTATGCTGTATTTGCTGGTTTGCAGCGAATTGTTGAATATATCCGAAATTTACGCTTCTCTGAAGATGATATTCAGTACTTGTCGGAGCAGGAGGAGCAGTATGACCCTGCTTTTTTGCAAATGCTGCGTGATTTTCGTTTTAGCGGGAATCTATACTCCGTTCAGGAGGGAGAAGTGGTTTTTCCTAATGAACCGTTATTGCGGGTGGAAGGAACCATATTGGAAACACAATTAGTAGAAACGGCTATTTTAAACTTTTTAAACTATCAGACACTCATTGCCACAAAGGCATCCAGAATTGTACGTGTTGCTGCAGGCGATGGTCTGTTAGAATTTGGATCAAGAAGAGCACAAGAAGCCGATGCAGCCGTATGGGGAGCCCGTGCCGCATATATTGCCGGTTTCGATGCAACCAGTAATATGCTTGCGGGAAAATTGTTTGGCATTCCAACGAAAGGGACTCATGCCCATTCTTGGGTTCAGGGGCATGACTCTGAAGAAGAATCCTTTATCAAATATGCGAATGCTTTGCCTGACCAGGTAGCGCTGCTGGTGGATACTTATGATACCCTTGAAAAGGGAATTCCGAACGCGATTAAGACAGCACATATGCTTGAGAGAAAAGGGAAACGGATGCAGTCAATCCGGATTGACAGCGGAGATTTAGCTTACCTGTCTAAAAAAGCACGGGAACAACTGGATAAGGCCGGGCTTGACTATGTTAAAATTGTGGTTTCTAACGATTTAGATGAACATTTGATATTTAATTTAAAGGCACAAGGGGCCAAAGTCGATACTTGGGGAGTAGGAACTCGTCTGATTACGGCTGAGGATCAGCCATCTTTAGGCGGAGTTTATAAACTGGTTGCCCGTGAGAAAAACGGTGAACTGATTCCTGTCATTAAAATATCAGGTAATCAGGAGAAAATCACGACCCCAGGGAAAAAAGAGGTCTTTCGCCTGATCGACCAAACATCGGGAAAAGCGATTTCGGATTATATTGCTCTAGCGAGCGAAAAGGATATTTTAACAGGGGATCGCATTGAATTATGCGACCCTTCACAGCCTCACATGAGCCAGTTTGCAGAAAACTTAAAAGCGATTCAGCTTCTTCATCCGATTATTTTAAATGGAGAATTAGTTTATGATCTTCCTGATTTACAACAGATCCGAAGCTTTCATCGTGAACAAATGAAGTTATTTGAACCGGAATTATTACGTTTATTGAATCCTGAGATTTATCCGGTTCATTTGAGCCCGAAAACATGGCAATTAAAAATGGATATGATCCTTGAGTATAAAAAAGAAATTCGATTAGAGAGGGTTTAATATTGAGTTTTATGAACTGTCGGATATTTTCCGGCAGTTATTTTTTTTTTAAGAAAATTTTGGAGCAGGCTTGGGATTGCTATTATTTACCTTTAAAAGAGTTGGATTTCCTTATTTTCTGAGGGCAATCTATAAGTAATAAATAAAGGAGGTCATTCTTCATGCAAGATATACCAGCCATTACATCCTCAGAACTAAGTACGTTATGGCTTACATATCAAGAAAAAACCATGAATTTACGAATACTAGAGTATTTTATTGAAAAAGCCGAAGACGAAAAATCAAAAGATCTTATGACGAAATTATATGAAGAAATGAACCCTTACGTTGAGAAAATAAAAGAAATTTTTCAAAATGAAGGAGCAGTCATTCCAATAGGCTATACTTCACAGGATGTCAATAAAGAGGTGCCCAAGTTATATGATAACGGATTTGACATCATGTTTATGCGTATGCTCAATGAAATTAGTATGGGATTGCATGCATTAAACATAACTATGGCATACCGGGAGGATATTGTCACATTTTACAAAGAGCTTACTGCCCTTACTCAAAAGTATTACAATCTTTGCACACAATATTTGCTTGAAAAAGGGATGCTTGCTCGCCCTCCTTTTGTCACAATGCCAAATTCAGTTGAGTTTGTTAAAAGTACAAGTTATCTAGGTGATATTAATCCATTTAGTCGGAAAAGGACTTTAAACACAATTGAAGTTGCCCATATTTTTCATGCAATCGAAACAAATAGCCTTGGGATGCAGATGATTTTAGGTTTTGCTCAATGTGCCAATGATAGAGAAGTGAAAGAATACTTAAATGAAGGAGCTGAACTTGCTAAAAGCATAATAAAGGAATTAAGTGAAACCTTATTAGGAAGCGAAATACGAACGCCAGAAGTATCAGGGGGGAACGCAACACGATCTACGGTTGCACCGTTTTCAGATAAATTAATGATGTATTGTACAAGTCTTTTTTGCAGCTTTTCTATTGGCGGAAACTCATTAGGAACTGCATTTAGTTTAAGAAATGATTTACCTCTCAAAATTACTGTTTTTATAAAAGATATTTTCGAATATGCCCATAAAGGTGCGAAGTTAATGATTCAAAAAGGTTGGATGGAAGAACCGCCACAAATGGAAGAAAGAGATCAAATTATTAAAAAGTAATGACCCTAAAACACTTGTTATAGACAAGTGTTTCAGACTGTTGACAAACTCGATAATATCGAGTTTGCCTACAGTCTTTTTTCATTTACAATATTTATAATGAGATATCTAGAGGTGATGGATTATGATGACGAGAAACAATAATATTGAAAGAGACCAATTAGAAGTGATCGCGATTGACCAACTAGTACCACAAGATCATTTAGTACG
>NZ_JAKZKT010000060.1 GCF_022808645.1 Bacillus litorisediminis | reverse complement strand
TTCGATATCTGTATTTACTTTGATTTGCATATGCACAATATTCACCCCAAGAATATTATGCAGCGCAATGAGCAAACTGTACATTCTTAAACAGTCATTTATGTACACTCTTAAATTAGCATTTATAGTTTCACCAAGAATATTTAATCAACAGATGTATTAAAGGCATGCGTTGATTTCTTTTTAGATGCAATTTGTGGTATATTTTTATAAATATTATATGGAAATTTTAATGAAGTGAAATATTTAGGGTCCAAATGGTTAACACTTAAGAATAAGTTTGTTTATAAATAGAGGAGGGGCAATATGGCAAAGCTAAAAGAAACTAAAGTATACAATATTAATGATTTTTTAAATTGGTATGAAACTGGAGAGTTGGAAATATCCCCAAAATATCAAAGAAATCCAGTGTGGAACCAAAAAGCTAAGTCATATTTAATTGATAGTATTATTCGGGGACTTCCTGTACCTCAAATATTTGTGAGACAAATAATTGATACAAAAACAAGGAAAACATTAAGAGAAGTGATAGATGGACAACAACGTTTAAGAACTATTATTGAATTTGTTAATAATGAATTTGCAATTTCTAAATCTCATAATCCTGAATATGGAAATATGAAATATCAGGATTTAGAAGATGATATTAGAGAAAATTTTTTAACTTACGAATTACCAGTAGAAATTATTAAGGCAAAAGAAGATGCTATAATTTATGATTTGTTCTCTAGGGTTAATACAAATAGTATGACACTTAATAAACAAGAATTAAGAAATGCGAAATATTGGGGAGAATTTAAAGTCTTTGTATATAGATCAGCTTCAAAATGGAGAGAGTTCTTTATAGATATTAATATGTTTAATGATAAACAATTATCTAGAATGAATGACGCGGAATTTTTATCAAGTCTAATTATTACTCTGATTGATGGAATAATCACTGAATCTTCTACCAAAATTGATTCTTATTATGAAAAGTTTGATGAGGAATTTCCTAAAGCTGAGGAAGTTGAATATAAGTTAAATGAAATAATGAATGTTTTAGTAAATATTTTTAATAATGATAAGTTTACAACACAATTTTTTCACAGAAAGAATTATTTCTTTACGCTTTTTTCTTTAGTAAATCATTTAATTTTTGGAATAGATTTAATCAACTGTGAAACTGATAAATTTGATTCTAGTGAAGATTTAATAAAAAATATAGACAAATTTATAAAGCAATTGATGGAGTTCGAATCATATTACGAAAGATTTATGAATGAAGAACTATATGATAAAGAAATTTTACCAAAGATGATTAAATTTGAACAAAACCATAGAACTAGAACTACAAGTTACGCTGAAAGAAAAGAAAGAATTGAAATATTATGTAACTTTGTGGGAAGTGGTTTAAATGGATAACACTTATTTGACAGAAGAAATTAATAATTGGAATAACCAGATTAGATTAAATCATAAACTATATGAGCTTGCTTTTTTTAAGATATTTGTTAAATTTGAGTTGTTTTTAACAAATACTTTCATAGGATATGCTACCGGAGAATCCAGTATAAAAGGTTATACTCCTGAAAGAAAGCTGAATTTTGAGGATAAAGCCCACCTAGTAGGAGTTCTTCGGAACTATAGAAGTTCATTTATAGATTATTCGGAAAAGATTCAACAGATCTCTAAATTTATTTTTCTTGAAGAAAAAGACCCGTTTTCTTTAATATTTAATGATTCAAAGTTTTATAATTACTTTATTGAAATGAAGTATATTAGAAATTATATTGCTCATGAAAGTCAAGAATCGAGGATAAAGTATCATAAATATGTTTTAAAAAATAAACCTTTTGAAGAACCTAATGATTTTTTGAAAAAAATTAATAAGAAAAACAGCAAGACTTATTATTCAATATATATTGATATAATAAGGGAGTTTTCAGAAGTGATATTAGATCCTACTCCATTTTTATAAGTTTGATATTCTTATAGAAGGATAGTTGCTATAATTTAAGAAAATATACAGTAATTCAATTATGATTCTACAAATTTTTATAACTAGAACTGATTTAATCACTATTTATGCTAGCTACAAATAAATTAATATTTTTGAATAACACAAATTAGCCACTACTAGAGTGGCTAATTTACGTTTGTCTTTATTTTCTAATTATTATTATTTGCTTTAGAATCAATCCCAACTCTACCAGGCACCAAAACCCATTTAACCTCATACCCACCCTCAATTCGAATCGTGACAGTCGCTTTCTTGCCAGCTACCATCGGATCGTCTTTCTCAATGATAATAGAAAAAGCTTTAACCTCTTTGGAATCATCGACAACCCCAACTCCAGTGAGATTAGCCCAATTGTCTTCTAAAGTCCGTACCTGGCCAAGTTCAACGTTTTCGATCTTTATTCCGTTGGCTGGGTCTTCAAAGGTGAGTGTTCCAGATGCATCCCCGTAGGCTTCTTGATTGAGTAATAAATGGATGGATGGCTTTTTGCCGTTTCTTGGTCCATCGATGGCTAAGAGTTTTCCTTTTACTTGAATTTTGGTATCTTTGCTAAAAGATTCTGGCCGGCTTGGCATGTTGCCTGTACGTTTGAGGACTTTTCCTGCCTGTACGCCGGTTACTTCGCCGTTTTCTAATGCTAATTCGCCATTTACATAGACGAGCATGATGCCTTGTGAGTATTGCTTTGGCACGTCGAAGGTTGCGAGGTCTGCGACAGTGTTTGGATCAAATACAGTGATATCGGCAAACATTCCTTCTTTTAGTAAGCCGCGGTCTGTCATACCGATCATTGTTGCTGGAAGGCCAGTCATCTTGAATACGGCTTCTTCTAAGGTTATATAGCCTTCTTCACGGACATATTTTCCTAGCACTCTTGGCTGTGTGCCGTAACGTCTTGGGTGGATGCTGGCTGATTCAGATACGCCGCCGTCAGATGCAACTGCAACGGTTGGATATTGGAGGATTCTTTTGAAATCTTCTTCTTTGCCAAAATAATAGATAGTACGGATATCGCCTTCCGTTTCCAAGATTCTGATGACAGCTTCGCCAGGACGAACACCTTGGCTATCGGCCACTTGTTGAAGGTTTTGACGCTTTTCTGGGAAGTAGACGTCTGCTGCACTTTCGCCTCTGCTTAAAATCAGTTCTTCGATTTCATCGGTGATTTGCGCCCGCAATTGCGAATCTTTAAAGCGTTCTAGCATTGCTTGTCTGCCGCCATCCTCTGCCCAGTTTGGAACGATCGCATTAATGCCTGTCTGACTCGCTAAATAAGGATATACATCTGCAGCTGTATAGGTTCCTCTTTGAATCGCTGCATCAATCAGACCAATGGTCTCTACAGATTTTCCCCAATTGTCTGGTCCCATTACTTTCATATGGGTAATGACAGGCACCAGACCTGCTCTTTCTCCGATTTCGATGATTTCCGCAGTAGCTTCAACGACCTGATCATTTTCATTTCGAATATGGCTCGGGAAGTTGGTTCTCCATTTTTTCGCTGCTTTCACGACTTCTATAATTTCTTCCGTTTCCGCAAACGCTCCTGGAGTATACGTTAAGCCGGATGAAATTCCCCAGGCTCCGTCTTCCAACCCTTTTTCGATTAATGCTTGCATGTCCTTTATTTCAGCATCGGTTGCTTTTCGGTCACTTTCCCCGACGACTTCTTCCCAAACTGCATTAAATCCAAGGTAAGCTCCGATATTGATGGCTAATCCTTTTTCTTCAAGTTCAAATTTTTCCGTGATGTCAGCACTGCCAAAGCCGTCTGGGTTTAATATCTCGGTCGTAACACCTTGGGTTAAAGAGCTTTTGGCTGAAGGGAGAAAGTCCTCATCCGCATGGCTATGTATATCGATAAAACCAGGTGAAACAACAAGGCCAGTTACATCAACTTCTTCAGCCCCATGTTCCTTTGATAAATCTCCTATTTTATAGATATAGCCATTTTTAATCCCGACATCGGCCTGATAGGAAGGAGCGCCCGTCCCATCAATAATCGTTCCGTTCTTGAGGATTACATCGTACACCGTTTCATCTGCATTAGCCGTTGTACCTTTCATGGCAAATGGCAAAATACTGTCTATCACAAGCAAGGCCATCATCCATAGAATCAATGCTTTATTTTTTCTCAAATCTAACCCTCCTAGTAATTATTAATAGACAGAAACCGCTTTCAATTTAACTATATTTCATAATTTTCCAAATTTATATAGTATAATAGATTGAATCCTACGATGGGATTTTTATCCTTTAAAGCATGCCAAAGTCATAGAAAATGATTCATTTCTTTATGAATTATGAGAAATGGACTAATAAAAAATATAGAGGGGAGGTTTCAGATGAGTACACTTCTAAATGTCTGTGGAACTTTTGTAATAGTGATTGGTTTTATCAGCGGAATTATCTCCGGTTCATTTTTAGGTTTTATTTTTGGTGTAATTGGCAGTGTTGTTTCTTCGATTCTATTTTTTGCATTGGCTAAAATAAGTGATGTGCAAGAAACAATTTTATTTCAGCTACAGACAAATAATCATTCTAGTGAACAATTATATAAAAAAGAAGCAAATAAGGTCTGTGTGAATTGTGATTATAGATTTAATAGTACCATGAGTTCTTGTCCGAATTGCGGGTATAGAAGGTAAGAGATAATACCATAAGGAAATACAATGCTTTCTCAGTACAAAGCTATAACTATGGCTCATTGTTAATAAAACATAGCAATTTATAAGAAATCTTATCCTTTTTCCTTCGTTAAAATGGAAATGAAAATTCCAAATAGATGGAGGTGAGAAAGGATGAAATCAAATATATTAAAAGTGCCTGGAGCGACCCTCTACTACGAAGTTAGGGGATCTGGCCCTCTGCTTTTACTTATTCCAGGAGGGCCTGCGGATGCCGGTGTCTTCACGGACCTGGCTGAGCATCTTGCTAATCATTACATGGTAGTGTCCTACGATCCTCGCGGGAACTCCCGCAGTGCATGGAGCGGTGAACCTGAAGAACAGCAGCTTGACCTTCATGGCGATGATGCCGCTCATTTAATCAAAGCATTCGGTGCAGAACAGGCCCATGTGTTTGGGACTAGCGGCGGGGCACAGATAGCGCTCAATTTAGCAGCCAGATACCCGGAGCGAGTACTCACCGTTGTAGCTCATGAACCGCCCTGTCTGCAATTGCTATCCGATCCGAAAAAAGCGTTGGCTGATACGGAAGAGGTGTACAATACCTATCTCCGCGAAGGTGCGGGAGCTGCTATGCAGCAATTTTTATCGCTCTCTGGCATGAAGGAAGAAATGGTAGAGGGCAGTGTGGATGCTCAGCCAAATGCTGAGCAAAGAGAGACATTTGCACGCATCAGCCGTAATCTGGACTACTTCCTTGCTCACGGGCTTAAGCCCCTTTCCTTTTATGAACCGGATGTTGAGAAGCTGCGTAAAGGCTCTGCCCGGATCATCCTTGGTGTAGGTGAAAGCTCTCAAGGACAACTCGTCTACCGAACTACGGTAGCGCTGGCTGAGAAACTGGATAGTGAGCCTGTAAACTTCCCTGGAAACCATGGAGGATACGGTACTGATCCCAAGAGATTTGCGGACATTCTGCACCATATCCTGCAAAAGACCGCAATGGAGAAAATATAAAAAGGAGAATGATGATGACACAGAGCCAAATTAAAATGCCGAGAATTGTCTCAGAAGAGGAATGGAACAAAGAGAGGGAAAAGCTGCTCGTGAAGGAAAAAGAATGTACCCGTGCGTTGGATGCATTAGCCGCCGAGCGCCGCAGGCTTCCAATGGTTCACTTCGAAAAAAACTATGTCTTTGAAGGTCCAAATGGTCCAGCTAGTTTAATCGATTTATTCGACGGACATCGCCAGCTTATTGTTTATCACTTTATGATGCAGCCCGACTCAAAACCCTGTGTGGGCTGTTCCTCCTTTGTAGACAATATTGGGCACCTGGAACATCTGCATGCGCGTAATACCAATTTTGTACTGGTAGCCCCTGCTCCTTTGGCACAGATTGAACCTTTCAAGAAACGCATGGGCTGGACTGTTCCGTGGTATTCCTTAAACGGAAATGAATTCAATTCGGATTGTGGTGTAAGTACGGGATTTGGACTAAGCGTCTTCCTTCGTGATGAAAACCATGTTTATCGTACTTATTTTACAAAAGATCGAGGAGCCGACCGGCTTAGTTTTGACACTAATTTGCTTGATCTAACACCCTATGGACGGCAGGAAACCTGGGAAGATTCACCTGAAGGATGGCCTCAAACACCAGCCTATGTATGGTGGAGATACCGCGATGAATATAATCGTACCTAAGCGAGTAATAGGTCACTATTACTGATTAAGATGTCGGGGAGATTATCCGAAAATCTTCCTCTCCAACAATGGAACGAAGTGTTTATAGAAGCTGTTGCCCCTCCTGAAGCAAAGGGCGTTAAAATCTCATTTATCAAACAACTGTATCCAAAATGAAAGGATACTATGATCAAATCCAGCTATTTAAAAAAGTAACGGCTACACCAAAAGGCGAAATCGTTAAGAAATGAACCGGGAGGATGAACATACATTTGACGGATTGATTTCATCGCCATCCCCGGTTGACAGCCGTCTCATTTACATCCGCAATAAAAATACAAATGAATTATGGACCTATGATTTAAATACCAATGAAATCCAACCGGATGAACCGCGCATCGAGCTTCCGCCGTCATCCGTAAAAGCATACAAGCAGTTTGACAAAGTCGATATTGACCAAGCGATTAAACATTTGCAACTGTATAAAGCTCTTGGAAAAAAGTGATGAGGATAAGGAGATCATTACCCTATTAACCAACAATGTAAAAGCGATAGAGGCTTCTTTTCGACAACATCTATAAACCGAAAGATATAAACCAAAGTGTCGAAAAATGAAGTGACTACGATTCTGACATCTTTCACACAAATTTTATAAGCTCTGTTTATCCTGCTCTAAATCTGAAAAGCCCCTGCTCAAAATGGAGAGGGGCTATTCTATTTTCCTGGCCTTGTGCTTCCAGCTTTTAAAGAATAATTTTCCCCATATCTTTGCCTAACAGTTATTTCTCACGTCCAATTATGCTATTCTTACTCTATGAACAGCAATCTGGAATGATAAAGATCATATATGCGAGAACGCATAGGGCAGAAAAGGATAGTTGGGTGATACGTATTGAAAATTAAAGTTTTGTTTATTGCACCATATACAGCGATGTCTTATCTGATGGAAGATTTCCGCTCAGAAATTGATGATATAGAGGTGGATGTAAAGGTAGGGAATCTCGAAGCCGCGATACCGATTGCCAAAAGGGCGGAACGCGAAGGCTATGATGTGATTGTAAGCCGGGGCGGTACAGCTAAGCTGATTGCGGATGTAACCAATCTGCCTGTTATTGATGTCCATATTTCCGGTTATGATATGCTCCGTGTCTTAACTTTGGCAAATCAGTTTCCGGGGAAAAAAGCAATTGTTGGTTTTTCCAATATAACGATTGGAGCCAAAACGATTACAGATATTTTGGAAATTCCCATCGATGTGTATACCGTGGAGAAGGCAGAAGAGGTAGAACCTTTGATTCTCAATTTGAAGAAAGAAGAATTTACCGTCATTATGGGGGATGTAGTGACGGT
This sequence comes from Bacillus litorisediminis, assembly GCF_022808645.1. Taxonomy (GTDB): domain Bacteria; phylum Bacillota; class Bacilli; order Bacillales; family JC228; genus Bacillus_BF; species Bacillus_BF litorisediminis. Next base: position 10,077 of record NZ_JAKZKT010000060.1, on the reverse strand, counting down.
CAATGTGGCAGACAAATTTGGGCTCGAGGGGATTTTAATCCAGTCCGGCCGGGAAGCCATTTTTGATGCATTTCAACGGGTTCGCAGCCTCTTTGATTTTATCCAAAAGATACAAGCTGAAGTCTCGCTGTTAAAATCGCTTTTAGATAAGACAGACTCAGATCTGGTCGTATTCAATACTAATCAAGAAGTGGTTTTCCAGCAGTGGCATTCCCTCTCACCGTCTGAAGTCAGATTGGAGCAGCTGCTGGCTTCCTTTGACGAGGAAACAACGGTTTTACTTCATTTGGATGATAATGAAAAAGTAACAGCTACACCTTCTAGAATTTTAGCTGGGGAAAACGAATATACAGTCTTTGCATTATCTAAATTAAGACGAGCCTATACAGTTAACAAGATTAAGGCAGATACTGTTCAGCAGCCTCCGATGATTATTCGGGAAAGTGAGTCGATGGCATTCTGCTTGGCTCAGGCTGAGGCAAACCTGGATAAGCATAATTGGGCTCTCATCGGGGAAAAGGGGACCGGAAAAGAACTGCTTGCTCGGTTTATCCATTACCAGAAGTTTCAGGGGAGAGGTTTATTTGTAAAAGGATCTGCAACTGAGATTTTGTCCGATTTTGAAGCGACCGACCAAGAGATTCGTACTATATTTATATACGGAGTGGAGCAGTTAACCGAAAAGGATCTGCTTACATTAATGAAGCTCATTCAAAGGACAGCACAGGTCATTTTTATTCTCTCGCTGGAAGAAGAACATGCATCCATTCAGTCCTTTTTATTTCATCCGTTTACTGCAAGAGTTTATATTCCCCCGCTGCGCGAGCGGCAGAAGGATATTAGGGCCCTTGCTGCTTATTTTATCGCGGACTTCCATCGGGAGAAGGGGACCACTCCAATTAAAATAAAGGACGAAGCAGTCCATCTGCTTGAGCAATACAGCTGGCCCGGAAATGTGAAGGAGCTAAAAGCGCTGATTCAGGATGCGGTCTTGCTTGAGAAACGAGATGTTCTCGATGGCAAAATCGTCGAACACTTATTGAATAAAAAGACCGCATCCAAATATGAGAAGATAGACGAATCCTTTTTACAAGGGACGTTAGAAGATATTGAGAAAAGGATTATCCATATCTTATTAGAAGAAGAGGATGGAAATCAGACAAAAGTTGCGAAGCGGCTCGGGATTAACCGCTCCACTTTATGGCGCAAGCTGAAAAATTAATCAGCTTGCTTTTTTTTATTGTTTAAAAATGCAACACATTTTAATTTTACGGAAAGGGTTTTCCTGTTTTCTAGAAAATATTATTGCAAAATGAAAAGGTAAGTATTAAAATGTAATCTGAAAACGATTCCAACATCGTTTAAAATTGAAACGTTATGTAGGGGGATGCTAGAATATGAGAATAAAAGCTGGCCTTGAAAGAATTCCAGGTGGCATGATGGTTGTTCCGTTGCTTCTTGCAGCAACGATTAATACATTTGCCCCAGACTTGCTTCGTATAGGAAACTTCACTGAAGCGTTATTTGTAAATGGTGCAAACACACTGATTGCATTGTTCTTACTATGTACGGGTGCCCAGATTAATTTAAAATCTTTTGGAGTTTCATTAGGTAAAGGTGCTACCCTTCTTGTAACAAAGTGGGTAGTAGGTGCTGCAGTAGGATTACTAGCATTTATTTTTGCGGGCGAAAACGGTCTATGGCTAGGATTAGCGCCACTTGCCATTATTGCTGCCATGACAAACAGTAATGGTGGCTTATATATGGCTCTAGTTGGACAATACGGAAGTAAAGAAGACCGTGCAGCTTACTCATTGCTAGCTTTGAATGATGGTCCATTTTTAACAATGGTCGCACTTACCATCTTCGGGGCAATGGGATTTGTTGACGGCATGTTTTCCATCCAATCCTTTATCGCTGTTCTGCTTCCAATCGTAGTGGGGATGGTGCTTGGGAATTTGGATGATGAAATGCGTGAATTCTTGGATAAAGGGAGCTCCATGCTGATTCCATTCTTCGCTTTTGCCTTAGGTATGGGCATTGATTTTGGTGCCATCGTTGAAGGCGGATTAACTGGTATTTTACTAGGTCTATTAACTGTATTTGTAACAGGTACAGCTGGATACTTTATCTTTAAGGCATTTAAGTGGAATCCAATTGTTGGTGCAGCTGAAGGATCAACAGCTGGAAACGCGGTTGCAACACCGGCAGCGATTGCTGCAGCCAATGCAAGCTTTGTTCAATATGTGGATCTGGCAACGGTCCAAGTAGCTGCTTCAACCGTAACAACGGCGATTTTGCTGCCGCTATATATTGCCTTTTTAGTGAAACGGATGGAGAAAAAAGGATATCAAATTCAAGAAGGAAATGTTATCAAAGTAAGCAGTTAGGAGTGTAACTTATGACAGAAAAAATGGGAATCATTGCTGATGATTTAACAGGCTCCAATGATTCTGGTGTGCAGCTAGCAAAAAAAGGGTTTACTTCAACTGTTGTATTCAATGTAGAAACAAAAGGAACCGAATCGGCGTCAGATGTGCTGGTTATTGATACTGACAGCCGTTCCAGGTCCTCTGAAGAAGCATTTGAAGCAGTTTCTATGGCTGCTTCTTTTCTATTGCAACAGGGCTATACCCACATATATAAAAAGATGGATTCTACCTTGCGAGGGAATATTGGATCAGAGCTTTTTGCTTTGGCCGATGTATATAGACCTGATGCGGTTGTGATTGCACCCGCATTTCCAGCCTTAAACCGGACAACTGTAAATGGGAATCACTATGTCAATGGCAAGCTGATTCACGAAACTGAGTTTGGCCAAGATCCCAAGACGCCGGTCCATGATAGCTATATTCCTGCACTCCTTGAACAAGTGGAGGATGAGAAGATAGAGATTGTGAATTTATCAGTAATTCAGAGCGGAAAAGAAGAAGTGATTACATTTATTGAAAAAGCAATGGAACAAGGAAAATCATGGTTTGTCTGTGATGGAAAAACCGAAGCAGATTTAGAGATGATTGCTTCATCCTTTGCAGCGATCCATAAACGGATTGTTTGGGCTGGATCTGGAGGATTAATTGAGTTTCTTCCTAATGCGCTTGGATTCAGTCCCGATTCTCTCCATCACAACAAGGAGATGAAGATTGAAAAGACCCTAGTTGTTTCGGGCAGTCTGTCCCAAGTCACCAAAAAACAGCTTGAAAGTTTACGAGATTTTGATGATTCCTGCTTGATTGAGCTGAATCCTATTGATTTTGTGAATCATAATATCCAAGCAGTTGAATCTATCTTACGAACCAAAGAAATTTTGACTGCGAAGAATATTGTGGTATTTGTTGATAGCTCGGAAGAAAACAGACTGGCTGCAAGTGAAGCAGGGGAAAAGCTCGGCTTGAGCGGCAACCAGATCAGTGAAGCAATTGCTGCAGGATTAGGTCGAGTAGCATCGCAAATTCTAAGCAAAAATCCAGACATTAATGGGTTAGTCTTAACAGGCGGTGATACGGCCAAGGCCGTTTGTTCAGAATTGGGAGTAAGTGAAATCGAGCTACATTCTGAAGTTGAGCCTGGTCTGCCATTTGGCCGGATTGATAGCGGTAATAAAGAGTACTGGGTGGTTACGAAGGCAGGCGGTTTTGGAACCGAAACATCACTTTTGAATGCAGTGAAATTCATGACAGGAAAGGTTGAGCAGTATGAATCAAAATAAACCAGTAGTCGGGATTACCATGGGAGATGCTGCGGGTGTCGGTCCTGAAATTATTTTAAAGAGTTTGGCCAATCCGGAAATATATGAACTATGTAATCCTCTTGTTATCGGGGATAGCAAAATTTTAGAACGGGCGAAAAGCTTTGTAGACAGTCCATTAGAAATCGATTCTGTTTCAGAAGGTGAATTGGATCAGGCAACTTATCAATTTGGTACAATCCATTGCCTGGATTTAAATCTATTATCTGCAGATCTTCCAGTTGGTCAAGTATCTCCTGAGGCAGGTCATGCCGCATTTGAATTTTTGCGTACAGCCATTGAACTGGCAAAAGCTGAAAAAATTGATGCAATCTGTACAGCGCCATTAAATAAGGAGGCGCTGCAAAAAGGCGGACATAAATACCCAGGTCATACGGAAATTCTCGCCGATTTGACCGGTACCAAGGATTTCTCTATGATGCTTTCTGCACCTAAACTAAAGGTGATTCATGTAACCACGCATGTGGGTATTATTGATGCTGTTAAAATGATTAATCCTGAACGTGTCTACCATGTAATCAAACTAGCCCATGAGACCCTTGAAAAAGCAGGAATTTCCTCTCCGAAAATTGCAGTTTGCGGGATCAATCCGCATGCAGGTGAGAACGGATTATTTGGCTATGGCGAAGAAGAGGAAAAAGTCATTCCAGGTGTTGAAAAGGCACAAAAAGAAGGAATCAACGCAGTGGGTCCACTCCCGGCCGATACTTTATTCTTCCGTGCGGTTCGCGGTGATTTCGATATTGTCGTGGCTATGTATCATGATCAGGGTCATGGACCTATTAAAGTGTTAGGTCTGGATGCTGGAGTAAACATTACAGTCGGACTTCCGATAATTCGTACAAGCGTCGATCATGGAACTGCCTTTGATATCGCCGGAACCGGCAAGGCTGATGAAAAAAGCTTGATTGAAGCGATTCGCCAGGCGGTTGAGCTGGCACCGAAAAAGTAGAATTTTTATCTAAAACAAAAATATGAATCAAAAAGGAATCCCGTGTTTGTAATGGGGTTCCTTTTTGATTCTAAATTTCTTTTTATTATCGATAGATTCAAGGTTCAGCTAATCAATGATATAATTGTTCAAAAAGTGCAAATTTTTAATTCACAGGGACTGATCCATATGCTGTTACACAATACTCCATACCGGGAAGAATTTATCGAAGCCGTATTTGAAAGCGCCCACTATTGCTTGGTGATTGTGGATGATCAGGGGCATGTCATTTATTTAAATCAGAGTTATTGTGACTTTTTGGGAGTCAGGCTTGAGGATGCGGTGGGCAAGCATGTAACTGACGTAATTGAGAACACACGGATGCATATTGTGGTGGAGACGGGGACTGCTGAGATTGCGGATTTGCAATATATCCGCGGGAATTACATGATTGCCAATCGGGTTCCGGTCTGGTCTGATGGCAAGGTGATTGGGGCGATTGGGGTTGTCCTGTACCGGGATACGAAAGAATGGATGAAGATGAACAGTCATATCAAGGCCTTGCTTCTGGAAGTGGAGCAGTATCGGAACCAGCTGAAGAAGAATCAGGGAGCTGTTTATTCGCTTCACGACATTGTCGCTATTTCTGCTAAGATGATAGATTTAAAAAATAAGGTGAAGCGGGTTGCGACTGGGGAAGCTTCGGTTTTAATCACTGGCGAAAGCGGGACGGGGAAAGAGCTGATTGCCCATAGCATTCACCAGCTGAGTGAGCGGAGTGGCCGGCCTTTTGTGACGGTGAATTGTGCGGCGATTCCCGAGCATTTGATAGAATCTGAACTTTTCGGCTACCAGGATGGAGCGTTTACCGGTGCGAAAAAGGGTGGCAAAGAGGGGAAGTTCCAGGTTGCTAATGGCGGGACGATTTTTTTAGACGAGATTGGGGACATGCCGTTGAGTGCTCAGGTAAAGATTCTTCGCGTTTTGCAGGATGGGGAGGTTCATCCGGTCGGCGGTGTGAAGCCAGAAAAAGTAGATGTGCGTGTGATTGCGGCTACCAATCAGGATTTAGAAAAGCTAGTGCAGGAGAAAGCTTTTCGGGAGGATCTATTTTACCGGATAAATGTTTTGCGGCTGCACATTCCGCCTTTACGAGAACGGCAAGAGGATATTCGTGTGTTGGCTAAGTATTTTTTACATAAATCCAGCGACCGTTCAGGTAAAAGAGTTCTCGATTTTGATCAACAGGTGCTGGAACGGTTTATGCAATATGACTGGCCGGGAAATGTAAGAGAACTGGAGAATGTCGTGGAAGCGTCGGTTCATTTAACGAATCAGGAAATGATTTCGATTGATGATTTGCCAGAACATTTTCAGAAACAGTCTGTTTATTTGGACAAGAATAGCAGTTTAAAAGAGATTTTAGAACGGACGGAAAAACAGGCGATTGAACAGGCCATTCTCCAATGTGACGGAGACAAAATCCGGGCTGCAAAACGATTAGGGATTGGGAAGTCCAGCTTGTATGATAAGCTGAAGAAATATGGGCTGTGAGGCGATTCCGAAAATCTGGAATGATTCCAGAAAATCGGAAAATAATTAAATAAGCTGAATGGACAAGCTGTTTATCATCCTTCTTTCCGAAAACTTGGAAAGAGGGATTTTTTATGTAAAAAGCTTGTTCTTCCAGGGCTTAACCGCATAGGTTAAAAAATGAATAAGATTTCTAGGCTAGTTGGCACGATTTTTGCATGTAATGATATGAACGCTTTCAAGATTTTTTAGTAATGAAAGGGGTTGTGAAAATAATGGTTGAAAACAAGGTTCTATTTATTACTGGTGCTGCCAGCGGGATTGGCTATGAAATTGGCGTGAACTTTTTAAGAGAGGGAGCTAAAGTTGTTTTCTCTGATCTCAATGAAGGCAAGTTAAACGAAGTTTCCGAAAAGCTGCGACAGGAAGGGTTTGACTGCCAAGGTATCCGCTGTGATGTGACTCAGGAAGAGGATTTGCAAAAAGCAATTGATTTTACGGTTGAAACATATGGAACAGTTGATGTCCTGATTAATAATGCTGGGCTCCAATATGTGTCCATGATTGAAGATTTTCCGACTGATAAATTTGAGTATTTGATTAAAGTCATGCTCGTCGCACCATTTATGGCGATTAAACATGTGTTTCCGATAATGAAAAAGCAGAAGTTTGGCCGTATCATTAATATTGCTTCGATCAACGGATTGATTGGGTTTGCCGGAAAAGCAGCTTATAACAGTGCGAAGCATGGAGTGATTGGTTTAACAAAGGTAGCAGCATTGGAAGCAGCAGATTCAGGTGTAACCGTGAATGCAATCTGCCCTGGCTATGTGGATACACCGCTTGTTCGCGGACAATTCGAAGACTTAGCGAAAACGCGAAATATTTCGGTTGAGAAGGTATTGGATGAGGTTTTATATCCGTTAATTCCGCAAAAGCGTTTGTTGGCTGTTCAGGAGATTGCAGATTATGCGCTGTTCCTGGCCAGTGAGAAAGCCAAAGGGGTTACAGGTCAGGCTGTTGTGCTTGATGGCGGATATACAGCTCAATAATTTTTGATGAATTTGGAAGCGTTCACATACTTAGTTTTTATATAGGGGATTTAGAGAAGGGGCACCTTCATAGCTTACTAGTTTTCAAAAGGAGGTAACAGTATGCTTGGGATTATCCTAGGATTAGCGGTCCTGATGTTTCTTGCTTATCGCGGCTGGTCGATTATCTGGATTGCGCCGATTTCGGCAGGTGTCGTTGCTTTAACAGGCGGGCTGGATTTATTGGATGCATATAAAGGAACATACATGGAAGGATTTGTAGGCTTTGCAAAGGCTTGGTTTCCGGTCTTTATGCTAGGAGCGGTTTTTGGAAAGCTGATGGAAGATACGGGAATGGCTAAATCGGTAGCCGTCGTTTTATCGAAATTAATGGGGAAAAAACGAGCGATCCTTGGAGTTTTAATTTCTTGTGCAGTTTTAACATATGGAGGCGTCAGCTTATTTGTAGTAGTATTTGCCGTTTATCCGCTCGCAATCGGGCTGTTTCGGGAAGCAAATATCAGCCGTAAGCTCATACCGGGTACGGTTGCGCTCGGGGCCTTTACCTTTACAATGACTGCAGTTCCTGGTACGCCGCAAATACAGAACTTAATTCCAATGCAATATTTCGAGACCTCACCAACGGCAGCGCCGATGATGGGGATTGTAGCTGCTCTCATAATGGGGGCAGGCGGATACTTCTATTTGCGCTGGCGTGAAAAGGTCATGACAGCAAAGGGTGAAGTGTTTACTGAACCTGAGGGTAAAAAGATTGTTGAAGATACTGGAAATGTACCGAACTTTATTTTATCGCTGCTGCCTTTAATTGTCGTTCTGGTTACATTGAATGTGTTTGAATGGGATATCATTGTTGCGTTATTATCTGGTATTCTTTTAATCTTAATTTTTAATTTTCAAAAGTTCAAATCGTTTGTTAAGGCGATTAACGCCGGGGCAATTGGTTCGGTAACAGCCATTATCAACACGAGTGCGGCGGTCGGGTTTGGGTCTGTCGTAAAGGCAGTTCCTGGATTTGAGACATTGACGAATATGTTATTAAACATTAAAGGGAATCCATTGATTTCGGAGGCGATTGCGGTTAACTTGCTCGCAGGCGCAACTGGTTCGGCTTCGGGCGGAATGGGGATTGCCTTGGAAGCTTTAGGGGACAAATATTACCAAATTGCGATGCAAACCGGTATTTCACCTGAAGCCTTCCACCGGATTGCATCTTTGGCATCTGGCGGATTGGACACGTTGCCGCATAACGGTGCCGTTTTAACATTACTCACGATCACGGGAATGTCCCATAAAGACAGCTATAAAGATATCTTTGTCGTTTCATTGCTGATTCCGATTATTTCTGTGATTGTTGCGATTTTGATGGCTTCAATGGGGATATATTAATCATTGAAGGGGTCTGACCTTGGTGCGCTTAAGTATTTATGCACTGGGGGGAGGGCCTTTTTTCATGAAAGGAAGGAAAATGAAACGCAAGAACCGTCCCTATGTTTCATAAGTTAATTTTCTAGAGTTTATGGGTCGGTTATGGTAAATTAAACGCGATAGTATTATTTTAGGATGGTGACCGATATGGCTGTTAAACAATTGACGTCAATTGAAGAGTTAAATGAATTTGTGGGACAATCTGGCAAGCATTTGCTTTTTAAACATAGCACTACATGCCCAATCAGTGCGAAAGCTCACCAGGAATTCCAATCTTATGTAGAGGAAAATGATGCTTCTGCAGCGATTGTGCATGTGATTGAAGATCGTCCTGTTTCCAATCAGATTGCTGAGAACTTTGGCATTAAGCACGAGTCTCCGCAAATTTTCCTGATCGAAGACGGAGAAGTGAAATGGAATACGTCTCACTGGAAAATTACAAAAGATGCAATCAAGGAGGCTTTCGGAGAATGAGCCAAAAAGTGATTGTCTATTCGACTGAAGGCTGCATCGAGTGCAACTACGTGAAGCAGATGCTGACGGAAGAGGGCATTTCGTTCGAAGTTCGTGATGTTATGAAAAGTGAAGAATATCAAAAAGAAGTGGAGACATTCGGATTTTTAGGTGTTCCCGTAACTGTTGTTGGAGATAAAGCTGTTAAGGGAATGACTCCTGAGCTGAGAGAGTTAATTGCAACAGTATAATAAATAAGAATTTGAGCCTGACACCTCCTGTGGTAAAGTGTTTCCATATTGGAGGTCAGGCTATTTTTAATATGATAACGAAATTACTGGAATTTTGTAAATAGTGAGTCCATAGAAAGATAGAAGACATTGAACTTTTAGCCAACCAGTGTGATCGATTTTAAAAAGAAGCCTCACCTCAAGTTATGGTAAAAGTGTTACTGCTGAGGGAAAGTCGTTCTCTTTTGAGTACTTACAAAAAAAAATAAATGCAGCTTTAATAGCAAAGCAATCGCATAAGAATTAGCTTTGCTTTGTTGCGGGAGTGTAATATAAACTGTGTAAGTAAGGAATACGTACGGTTCCTTACTCACACAGTTTTTTATTTGATAGAATAATAAGTATAAAGCTAAAGGAGTGTTTTCAATGGGGAAATTGAAAAGAGATCCGAACTCCGTAGAATTAGCTAACAAGATTATCGAACAGTACCAAACTAAATCTGTAGAAGATATGCAAGAAGCATTAAAAGACATATTTGGCCCTATGTTTGAGTCGATGCTTAAAGGTGAAATGAATCATCATTTGGGCTATGAATCAAATGACAAGGGAGAAAAAGAAACAAGCAATAGAAGAAATGGATATGGCAAAAAGTTCGTGAAAACGACGACAGGAGAAGTTGAAATTGCGGTCCCCCGTGATCGTGAT
>NZ_JAKZKT010000006.1 GCF_022808645.1 Bacillus litorisediminis | reverse complement strand
GCTGACTTCTAACTGTTCAGCTATCTATCGCTAGATAGGTTACCAAGAGTACTTGGCTTTCCAGTCAGATCTCCCCAGGTAAGAGTGCAATCTTTCCCTCCAAATATCTGCTTCATTTACTCTGTATCATCTTTGGCAGAAAGGACTTTGTTTTGTTATGCAAACTCATCCAATGATACCTAGCCTTATATGAAGTTCGTGTTCCTCAGACCGGAGGTTTGCCGCTCGCTTCCTTCAGATTCCGTGTCACCACGGACACCCTTGCGTTAAGCTACTGTTACTTCTGCCTTCACAGTTCGGGACTTTCACCCTATAGATTGCACCCATGCTGGGCGCACACAAAGAAAACCAGAGCAAAGACTCTGGTTTTACATTTCTTGGTCAACATCTTGATCTAATTTTTGGTTTTCGAATTGGATTCCAACGATGTGAACGTTTACTTCCTGTACTTCCAGCGCAGTCATATTATAAAGCGCCTGGCGAATATTGTCCTGAATTTTTTGAGCAACGACAGGTATAGAAATCCCAAAGTTCAGGAAGCAATATACATCGACTTTAATTCCCTCATCAGCAAGCTCAACTTTAATTCCTTTTCCGTGGCTCTTACGCCCAAGTCTTTCAGCCACACCTGTTGCAAATGTTCCCCTCATTTGCGCGACACCTTCAACTTCAGCGGCTGCGATTCCTGCAATCACTTCAATCACTTCTGGTGCAATTTCCACTTTTCCTAAACCTGAATAACCATTATCCATTGTTAAAGAGTTTTGCTGTTCTTCACTCATGTATTAAGCACCTCCTTTATTTGATGAACCCATGACATCATAATTCTCCAGGAACTTTGTATTAAAATCCCCGCTCTTAAAAACTTCATGATCCATCAACTTTAAATGGAATGGAATCGTTGTATGAATTCCTTCAATTACAAATTCACTCAATGCCCGCTTCATTCTGCTAATAGCTTCGTCACGGGTTTTACCATATGTAATAAGCTTGGCAATCATCGAATCATAATAAGGCGGTATCTGATAGCCAGGATATGCCGCAGAATCAATTCGCACCCCAAGTCCTCCTGGCGGTAAATACATTTCGATTTTACCAGGAGAAGGCATGAATTGTTTTTCAGGATTTTCAGCATTAATACGACATTCGATAGCCCACCCGTTAAACGAAACATCCTCTTGTGTAAAGGATAATGGTTCTCCCGAAGCGACTCTGATTTGCTCCTTGATCAAATCGACTCCTGTTACCATTTCTGTAACAGGGTGTTCCACCTGAATCCGGGTGTTCATCTCCATAAAATAGAAGCGATCTTCGCGGTGGTCGTATATAAATTCTATCGTGCCAGCGCCTGTATAATCAACTGCTTTTGCAGCTTTTACTGCTGCTTCCCCCATTTTTTTCCTTGTGCTTTCACTTAAAGCTGGAGATGGAGTCTCTTCTACCAATTTTTGCAGTCTTCTTTGAATGGAGCAGTCTCTTTCCCCCAAATGCACCGTATTGCCAAATTGATCGGCTAATACCTGAATCTCAACATGACGGAAATCCTGTATATATTTCTCCAAATAAACTCCTGGATTGCCAAAAGCGCTTTGCGCTTCTTTTTGGGTAATTTCCATCCCTTTTCTCAATTCTTCTTCATTGCGGGCAACGCGGATTCCTTTTCCGCCTCCTCCAGCTGTTGCTTTAATAATAACGGGATATTGAATTTCTTCTGCTACTTTTATGGCTTCAGAAATATTTTCTACGATTCCTTGGGAACCAGGTACGATCGGAACACCTGCTTCTTTCATCGTCTCCCTTGCTACGTCCTTTGCTCCCATTTTTGATATAGCCATTGAACTTGGACCTATAAAGATAATGTTACACTCTTTACATAACTCTGCAAAATCAGCATTTTCAGCCAGGAAGCCATATCCAGGGTGAATGGCATCGCACCCCGTCATTTTTGCCACGCTCATAATGTTAGTAAAATTCAAATAGCTGTCTTTTGATGCCTTTGGACCAATACAGTATGCCTCGTCAGCCAATTGAACATGAAGAGATTCGCGGTCAGCTTCTGAAAAAACAGCAACTGTTTGAATTTCAAGTTCTTTGCATGCCCGAATAATCCGAACTGCGATTTCTCCTCTATTTGCAATTAAAACCTTTTTTATCATGAAAATCTCTCCTTACTCAGGCTTTACCCGGAAGAGTGGCTGACCGTATTCTACGAGTTCGCCATCCTTAACTAAAATCTCTACAATTTCCCCTTGAACCTCTGCTTCAATTTCGTTGAACAGCTTCATTGCCTCAACGATGCAGACAACTGATGAAGCCGATACTTTTGATCCTACTTTTACATACGGTTCTGCGTCAGGTGAAGGAGACTGATAGAAGGTCCCTACCATTGGCGATTTGATTTCTACTAGGTTTTCTTTAGGATTGATTTCTTGCTCTTTAGCTTCTGGAGCAGCCTCTTTAAATGCTGGAGCTGCTGGAGCAGGAGCCGCTTGGGCTTGAGGAGCTACCTCTATGTAAGCTGGTGCGCTGACACTTGGAGCTGCCGTCACATTATTGCCTTGCTTTTTTAATAGCAGCTTGGATCCTTGAAATTCATATTCAAATTCATCGATTGAAGATTGATCAATTAATTTAATAATTTCTCTTATTTCCTGAACTTTTAACATGGTTATTTACACCCCTTGTTCAAAATATAATAGCTGATATTATTTATGACTAGCTACTAATATCATACGATAATACTTAGTAAAAGTTCAATCCCTACAATCTTATCCTGGTCAAAAGATGAAATATGTAATAGTTTTTCCTAATTGAAAAGGGTTTCGACAGAATACGGCGAATTTTTACATAGCAAGGAATTTTAGGGGGAATTGGATTGGGACAATCAATACAAACAATCTATAAAGAAGATTTACGCAGAAAAAATAGTCTGGTGGTAAAAGCAACTCTTTTATCTGTAGTTCTTGCAGCAGCTGTAGACATTGCAATGGGTAAAGAATTAGCTATTATTTTGTCCATTTTAATAGGGGGATTAATTGGAAACGGCGTTATAGCTTACTTGCATTATGTGGAAATTTGGGAAAGAAATATACCCTATCTCTCGATTATCTTAGTTTACATTGTGCTTTTTGTGATTATGGAAAATAGTGTTTCTGCCACTGCCTACTTTTTGTTGTTTTTCGGACTTGGAACTGCTGCTATTTATATGAACAAATTTCTATTATTTTTCTCAGCAGCGGTTGGATATATTTGTATAAGTGTTTTTACATTTCTGCATGCAGAAGAACTGCCTTTAGAATTTAAAAATTACGTTACGATTTACCTGCTTTATGGTCTTGTTGCCATTTTATTATTTTATCAATTCAATTTGTCAGCTCGCTTTCAGAAGCAGCTGTCTCAGCTTCAAGAGGAGACACTTGCCCTCAATGAAAGGGAAAAGAAAGTAAAGGAAAGGGTTCTTATTCATGCAAAAGAGCTATTAGAAATGATGAAAAATGTCCAATCACAAAGTGAATTAACCCTTCACTCTGCAAAAGAAATAAATGGATCCATATCTGAAATTTCAAGCGGATTACAGATACAAGCGAATTCAAGCGGCATTATCATTCAGTCAATTGAAAAAGCAACTAACCTGGTGGAGCAAATGAAAACTTATGCCGTACAGCTTGATTCAGAGGCAGAAGAATCTGTTCAATTGACTGTCGATGGAGAGCAAAAGATGAGGCAATTACAGGAGAATATCTTCCAATCTTCAGCCAGTATGAAAAGAGCAGAATACCATATAAACCATTTAAGGAAGCAAGCAGAATCCGTTCAACTTTCAGCTAAATCTATTCAAAAAATTGCTGAACAGACCAACTTATTAGCGCTTAATGCTTCTATTGAAGCAGCAAGAGCCGGGGAAGCAGGTAAAGGGTTTGCCGTCGTTGCCGAAGAGGTCCGAAAACTGGCCGAAACTTCTAACACAACTACAAAAGAAATTTCAAAATCGCTTATATCGATCGTAGAAGAAACCATAGCTTCCGAGAGATTAGTTGGAGAAACAGCACGCGAATTGGAAAACAGTGTCCACTCTGTTTCAGAAGCCGGCCATGTATTTAATGTATTAAAACAGCGGATTTGGGCTTTAAAAGGTCATCTGGAAGGGTACGAAGAGCTTGCAACGACCATTCATGGCTCTTCCTTAGAAGTTGAAGAAACAGTAGCCGAATTAAGCGCTGTTTTAGAGGAAATTAATGAGTCCTTACAAACGATTTCCCATGTGATTGAAAACCAAACTTCTGAAAATGAAAATATGTTTGCGTTAGTTGAAAAGGCTAATGATTCTCTTGATGATTTACTATTATTATCTGCCAATACTTAAAATCCAGTGTTTCTTATTACTGCGATAGAAAAACAAAAAGAGACAGACCTCAAATCTGTCTCATTTTTTTTATGATTTATTCAGCTGGAGTGAACTCAACCGCAACAGGTTCAAATTCCTGACCGAGCTGTTCTGCAACCATAACCAGAATATCATTTGCAAGAGAAGGAGAAGGCTCATTGCCTTTTACAGTGATATGAACCTTGCCATCTTCTGCACGAACTAAAGCATCTTCAAAGCCCATAGCAATGATTTCTGTTCTTAATATGTCTTCCTTATAAGCAATATTCTCAAGTTTATCCATTTCCTCTTTGACTGCATTTACTTCTTCCGCAGAGAGTTCGGCAGAAGCAGCTTGAGTCTGTAGCTCTTCCATTTGCTGTGAGCGTTTAAGTTCTAATTCATAACGAAGCTGCGCAAAAACTTCATCACCAGCCGCTTCGGTGATGATGGTTTCATCAGTTGAATCCCCAGCAATTTGTCCGCTTGTTTCATTTGTTGATCCATTTTCTTCTTGTGCAACATCATTAGTCTGCTCTGGTGAAGTAATGTAATAAATTGAGAGAACTACCACTAAACTAAGCATTGTTAAAAGCCAAACCGTTTGTTTTTTCAATAACATTTTTATTCCCCCTTAGATTTTTTAGGTAAAACGGCTACCCTATGAATCGGAACATCTAGCACTCTCGTAACCGCTTCAATAATCCATTGCTTTACTTGTATATTTTCTGCTCCTTTAGCAACAACCAGAACCCCTGTGACATCAGGCTTTTCCGTTTGCAAAACGAGCGGAACCTCCTTATCGCCTTCACGTACAATCACTACTTGTTCATCAACTGATTTATCTTCGACTATTCGTTTACCGCCTTGTCTGTCTGTTTCGTCTGTTGTTTGTTCTTGCGAAACGCGATTTTTCTCGTAAACATTAGTAGCAGTTGAAGCGACGTTCACTATTACAGTTGCATCACTAACTCCTACAATTTGATTAAGTGCATCTTTAATTTGAGTTTCATACATTCTTTCGAAGTCACTCATTGTTATCGTGTCTTCACTTTTCTTTTGACCTAATGCCGGAACATCTTCTTCAGATCCGCTATTGTCTGAAAAGGTTTGTGCAGACTGTCCGTCTTGACTGGTGTTGCTTGAAAATACATTTCCTACTAGCATGATGGCCACCCCTGCTAGAAGAACAACTAATAAATACTGGAATTTTGAAGGCTTTTTATTTTCACGCTTACTAGAGCTGGACTCTTGCTGCAGCCACTTTTTAATCCAGGTAAGAGGACCCTTTTCATTATTCATCTAGCCCTCATTCCCCCTTTCAATTTCTACCTCTATTACTTCCGGATCCAAGCTCCATTTGTCTGAAAGCAGAGTTGTAATCGTTTCTTCATCCTTTGAAGAAGAGGGTTCATTACGGACAGGCTGGCTTGCATCGACTTCCACTATTTTAACTGCCTCAATTGCATCCTCCTCTTCGACGTCGGTTTCTTTTAACGAAATGAACACAGAATGTATAATAGGGTCACTAGTTGGATCTTCTGGTTCTTCGGCATCAACTTCGAGATTTTGAATTTCTAAACTATACTGTGTCATCAACTCCTCCTCCACACTTTCTTGTAGTTGGACAGCCATTTGTTCTAATGTATATGCACTATGTAGGGCTTGTATTTCTTTTTTCTTCATATCAATTTGATTTTTCATTTCTTCAGCATTTACATATTCGGTCATATCCAAGTTTTCTAGTATTTGTTCAAAGTCCTTATTAAAAAGTTCAAAGATTGGAGAAAGAATAATAGCCATTAACAAAAGCCCTGTGACCATTTTTGTGTACCTTCTAAGGGAAGAATTCGGGAGAAGCAGGTCTATTACGATTGCCAGTAAAATGAAAATAATAATATTCGTAATCCACTGTGTTAGAAAACTCAAGATTTAGTCCCCCCTTCTATCTCACCATTAACGTAATATTGCCTGCAGCAATCATGATAGTGACACTTAAGAAGAACATAAAAGACACCATTGCTAATGAAGCAAAAATATAAATCATGCATTTACTGATAATGTCTAAACACTGAATGACTGGCCCGCCCCCTAAAGGCTGAAGCAAAGCAGCCGCAAATTTATAGATAAAGGCAATGATTAATATTTTTATAGCGGGGAACGCAGCAATGACTAATAATAAGACAACCCCCACAATCCCCACAGTATTCTTTAATAAGACTGAAGCATTAATCACCGTGTCAGCCGCATCCGTAAACATTCTTCCAACTACAGGAATAAAATTTCCTGTTAAAAATTTGGCTGTTCGGACTGCGATCCCATCCGAAATCGCTGTAGTGGCCCCCTGAACCGATATAACCCCTAAAAAAACAGTCATAAAAATACCTAATAATCCAATGCTCCAATTTCTGAGTAATTGTGCAAGCTGGGTGACTTTATGCTGATCAGAAAGAGTACTGACAATGCTTAAAATCGCGGATAAAAAAAGGAGCGGAAGGACGATCACATTGATGAATAGCCCGCTTGTGTTCATTAAAAATACAATTAATGGATGAAACAGGCTCGCTGAAATGACTCCTCCTGATGTGGCCATTAAAGCTAACAATATTGGAACAAGGGCTAATGTAAAGTGAATCATTTTTTCGATCGTATCTTTTGTGTACTCAATCGCAATATGAAAACTATTTAAGGCAAAAATAATCAGCACCATAAAAACAATCGCATAAGCTACTTTACTAACCGTTCCTGATTCAAAAGCATTTTGCAGGGACTGGAGGAATACACTAAATACCGTTAAAAGTATCAGAGTCCCCAACAGTTTCCCATTTGCAATCAGTTCGTGAAAAATGAAGCGAAGTAAAGCATGAAACCAGGCCTCAAGAGAAAACTCCTTTTCTCCTTTGAGAAAGTCGACTAAGCTTCCTTTTTGACTTTCAGGGAGGTAACCTCCGTATTCGTTGACGACTCCATCCCAATACTGGACTAATTTATCAATGCCGAGCTTGTCTAATTGCTCGTCTATTATTTCTGTTTGACTAATAGCTTCTAAAGGGTCAGCTTGTCCTTCTTCACTGGCTGCAAATACTTGATTACTTAAAAAAATAAAGTTTACAAACAAAACAACAAGCAGAACGAGCTGTAGCTTGGCCTTCAAAATTAGTCACCTCTTCCCCTAGGACTTTGGATTAGACTGGAATCAGCCCAATGATTGTCTCAATTAAGACAGTTAGGATCGGCACAGCCATTGCTAATATCAATACCTTTCCTGCCAGCTCAATTTTCGCAGCAATCGAACCTAATCCAGCATCCTTCGAAATTTGTGCAGCAAACTCTGCAATGTAGGCAATTCCAATAATTTTTAAAATCGTTTCGACATAAATGAGGTTTATTTTGGCGTTAACAGCAATTTGTTCAATCATTCGAATAATCTTGTAGATTTCATCGACAAGAAATAGAAAAAGGATACATCCGACAAAAACGGTGAAGAGGAAAGCAAAGTTTGGTTTTTGTTCCTTAATGAGCAGGGCTAAAAATGTAGAAATGAGCGCAATCCCCACGATTTTAAAGATTTCGATTGTATAGCCCCCCTTTATCCCTGAAAGAGAAAGACAGACTTAATTTTTTCAAAGAGTTCATCCACGATGGAAGCAACCATAAATAAAATATAAATAAACCCAAACAGCGTAACCCATTGTGCGTATTCTTTCTTGCCCATTTGATCGAGTATTGTATGGAGAAAGGCAACAACAATCCCTACCCCTGCAATTTTAAAGATGATATCGACTTCAATCCCCATCTAGATTTCCTCCCATCTATATCAAAAGCACAATCAATAATAATCCTGTTAAAAAGCCTAAGCTTTTTACCATTTTTTCGTATTTGCCTTGCCGTTCCCTCGCATCAGCTTCTTCTCGTTCCAAATGAGCAATCGCTAAAAGAATTTGTTTTTGTTGGGTGTATCGGTCATGTCTGCCTAATGTTTCACCAAATTGCTTTAAGATTTCATATTCCCCCTGCTTAAGAGCTGTTAATTTCCAAATATCATCTAAACTTTGCTGCCACGCATCACGAACCGTAGTTTCTTCTGAAATTAATCTCTCAGAAAAAACTTTAAACAGTATATTTAACGGGTTTGATAATTGTTTCGCTAGTTTTCTAGCAGCTTCATGTAAAGGTGTATGTCCATACATGATCTCTGCCTCTAGTGATTGAAGTGCAACTTTTAATTGTCTTAATTGTCTTGGACGTTCATTCAAATGGCGTGACGCCTCAAAGCCTGTCCAAGTTGTCGCTGCCAAAATAAAAACAGCACCCAGAAGCTTTACCACTTATGTCACACTCGCTTTCTCCAATACTGGCCGGCCATTTTCATCAAGCACCATGACTGACCGCGAATTCTTGGTGTGGCTTATTACAAGATACCGCTCAATCATTTTTTGTTTCATAATCGGTGCCAATGCCGGCCGATTAAGGACTTCCTCATAGGAGGAGCCATGTGTGGTCATGACTAATCGAATGCCGGCATTTACCGCTTCTAAAATAGCGATCGTGTCCTCAGTCCTGCCAATTTCATCCACAATCAGAACCTGGGGACTCATCGAGCGAATCATCATCATCATTCCTTCAGCTTTTGGACACGCATCCAACACGTCGACACGCGGACCAAATTGTAACTGAGGAATTCCATTCATACATCCTGCTATTTCGGACCGTTCATCCACAATTCCAACTTTAGCGGCTTCAATCAATCCGTCGTTAGACCCTGATGAAATAAAACGTGCTAAATCACGGAGCAATGTGGTTTTGCCAGATTGAGGAGCTCCAATAATCATGGTGTGAAGCCATTGACCGCGATTGTAAAGATACGGAACCCATTTATCAGCGATCCCTATGTTTTCCTTGGCAATTCGTATATTAAACGAGGATACGTCGCGAATTGCCTTAACTTGTCCACTTTCCAAAATGACTTTGCCAGCTAAACCTACCCTATGTCCGCCTTCAATCGTTATATAGCCTCGCCTCAGTTCTTCTTCCAAAGTGTACATAGAGAAATGGCTAAGTTTATCAAGCAGCTGAAGGGCATCTCCCCTCGTGGCGTGATAAGGAAGTAATGTAGCTTTCCCTTTCACCGATATCTCAATGGGACGACCGACTCTAATTCGAATTTCTTCCGTCTCTTCTAACACGTTTTTCGGAATAAGTATAATTTGCTCTTGGATATTTCTAGGCAAGCAGTCTATGATGGATTTCAAGTCTATTCCTCCTTTACCTAGAGCCTCTCGTTACTTTCAATGTATGCCTGCTTGGCCACTTTATGACTCGCAATTCTATGAACATGCACAAAAAATGAAAATGGTAGAAACTAGAATAGAGTAAGATTAAGTTTCGGGTTTACTCGGTTTTAGCGAGGTAGTTCTGATTATGGATGGGTGGATAATATATTATGGGAGCTCCTGATAGTATTAGGCGGGAGACTTTACAATAAAACGGGCTCTGCAAATCTGCCTAAGTGCCCGAAAATAGGGTGAAATTGAAAAAACTGGCTCTGACAACCGCTCTCAAGTACCAAACTTGGAAAAGAGTAAAAGAATCGGCCATAAAAAGAGTTTTCAAGGACCTAACGTGGAAGCAGACAAAAACATGTCCCTTATAAAGTTATAAAGGACAAGCCGAAAGGGAAAATGCCTCAATTAGTATTTTAAAGGACTTCCAGTTATTCATAAAAGGTCCACCGGTGCTCACTTACGGTTTTAAAATTATTAGAAAGGACCTTCCTTATCGTCTTTTTAGAGTCAACCACTTTACACCACTCATGAATGGCATTAGTTGTAATTTTTCATAATGGAAATAGTCGCTTAAATTCACTGACACTGCGGATGACCGCGGTCGAAACCGATTCTTCATGGTTACAATCTTTACATAAGCAGTCATTCCTTTTATAGAAATTGAAAACGAGGAACACTTTGCACAAACAATTCCCTTTCGGAACTGTTTGTAATCAAAGGGTGGAAGCGAATAATAAGGAGGCTCTTCAATATGTTTTGAAATTAATTTATCTGCTAGGATTTTATGTTTTTCATTTAGCTTAGATGGAATGGATTCCGCTTATTTAAATAACGAATTAATTGGGATGGGAGAATAATGGTTTGTTGAGAGGTGCTTGGTATAAGGTGAATTCGGGGTTGATAAAAACCACTGAGGCAGAAACGGGAATATTGAACCCGATGCTTTGGATTAATTGACGTAATAAGAGTTCACTTCGGCTTAATTGATGAAGCGGATTTGTAATTTCAGTTTTGGGATTTTTATAAAACCGATCTGATTCGTAATAATAATCGCTTTCATAATTTTTTATTTCAAAAAAATAAATCGTACCTGATGTAATGATGAGCGAGTCAATTTGGAACGTAGTGTTATTTTGCTTAAACAATAAATCATTTAGGATATAGCAGTCACACTGAAGTTTTTCCAAAACATAACCTCTCCTTCATAGCTTTTTTTAGATTAAAAAAGAGTTGTTTTTCTTTATCAGACAAATCCATGCGGTAGTTTAAAATTCTTAGAATTTGTAATTCAGCAGACTCTGTCCGGGGTTTATAAGGCATACTCCACATCCTTTCCTATTTTAAAAAATACTTATCTATTATATTAAGTTCATTTTAAGCAAACCTGCAACAAATAGTTTAGGATCTGCCTCATTTCAGTCCTGATCCCCCCTTCGTAAAGGATTTTGAAAAAACATAATCCAATTTAAAAAAGAGCCCTTACTAAAGGACTCTTCACCTGAAAGAAAGACTATGCCCGAGAAACATATGTTCCTTCTGTCGTATTCACAATAATTCGGTCACCTTGGTTCACAAAGAATGGCACTTGAACAACTACACCTGTTTCAAGCGTAGCTGGCTTAGATCCGCCAGAAGCCGTGTCACCTTTAATGCCAGGTTCAGTATCAACCACTTCTAATTCAACTGTATTTGGCAGTTCGACACCTAATGTTTCACCTTGGAACATCATAATAGATACTTCCATATTTTCTTTAAGGAATTTTAATTCATATTCAATTTGATTAGAAGAAAGTTCAATTTGTTCGTACGTATCTGTGTCCATAAATACATGCTGGTCGCCATTTGCATACAGATACTGCATTTTTTTATTTTCAATATGAGCTTTGCTAACTTTCTCCCCTGCACGGAAGGTTTTTTCCTGAATGGCTCCCGTCCTTAAATTACGAAGCTTTGAACGAACAAAAGCGGCACCTTTTCCAGGCTTTACATGCTGGAAATCAATAACTTGCCAAATTCCTCCATCTACTTCGATTGTTAAACCAGTTTTAAAATCATTTACCGAAATCATTTTGTTTCCTCCATTATTTTGACTATAGGATCAATAAATCCTTGGTTGAATGTGTTAAGGTCTCATTACCATTTTCGGTAATTATTGTATCATCTTCGATACGAACTCCGCCTTTTCCTGGAAGATAGATTCCCGGTTCAACGGTTACTACCATGCCAGGCTTTAGTACTGTTTCTGAACGGAAGGATAAAGATGGTCCTTCGTGTACTTCTAGACCAATTCCATGGCCAAGCGAATGACCAAAATATTCACCATACCCCTTTTCAGAGATATAGTCTCTCGCAATAGCATCCGCCTGCTTGCCTGTGATACCGGCCTTTATGCCATCCATAGCTTTCAACTGTGCTTCTAATACGATTTCATAGATTTCTTTTAATTCAGAGGAAGGCTCTCCCACAGCGACAGTTCTAGTAAGATCTGAAACATATCCCTTGTATAAAGCACCGTAATCTAATGTTACAAAATCACCTTTTTCGATAACTTTTTCACTTGCAACACCATGCGGCAATGCGGAACGAGACCCGCTAGCAACAATAATATCAAATGAAGAAGCAGTTGCTCCACATTTTCTCATAAAAAATTCGAGCTCATTTGATATTTCTAATTCAGTCTTACCAGGCTTAATTACATCAATTATGTACTTAAAAGCAGCATCAGCAATGTCGGCTGCATCCTTTAATATCTTAATCTCTGCATCAGACTTTATCAAGCGCAAGTTTTCTACCGCATTGGAAACGGGAACAAGTTCACATTGAACACTTGCCTGCAGGTGTTTATACTCCGAAAAAGTAACATGCTGCTCTTCAAAGCCCAGCTTTTGGATTCCATATTTTTTTACGAGCTCCCCAACTTCTGCGAAAATGGAACCAGAATGTTTGATTACTTCAAAGCCTGTCGCTTGCTTGCCAGCTTGCTCGACGTAGCGAAAATCTGTAATAAATATTGCTTTTTCATTTGAGATTAATACTGCACCGGATGTTCCGGTAAAATTAGAAAGATAGCGTCTGTTAGAGGCACTTGTGATGAGTATTCCATCTACCCCATGCTCTGAAAAACTCGCTTGAAATTTTTTAATCTTTTCCATATTTTTTTCCTCTCCCTATAAAAAAAATGACAGAAACGCGAGCTCGTATCCCTTTAGTCCGAACCCGACAATTTGTCCTTTACATACTGGTGCAATCACAGATTGGTGACGAAAGCTCTCTCTAGCATGAACATTTGAAATATGCACTTCTACCACGGGGGGCTGAATCGCAGCAACGGCGTCACGAATCGCATAACTGTAATGTGTAAAAGCACCTGGATTAAGGATCACACCGATTGTTTCCTCCGTACTGCATTGGTGCAGCCAATCGATTATATCTCCCTCGTGATTCGATTGAAAAAAGTCTACTGTACAATTTTTAGTATGGGCTAATTGTTTTAGACTATTTTCCATCTCTTTAAGGGAATCAGTACCATAAATGGATACCTCACGTTTCCCAAGCAAATTTAAATTAGGTCCATTTAATACTACAATTCGTTTCATAAAACTACTCCTATATAAAAAAAGAATGTTCAATTAAGAACATTCTAACACACTTTTTATTTGGTAACATCTTCATTATTGAGAAACTTCCTGCTTTTCCTTCACCCTTAAATCGTTAGCTTCATAGGATATAGAGTAACCAATAAATACACCATAAAGGATGTACAAGCAAGCAGATGTGACCCATGTATATCCATCTATCTCTCTAATTGGCCTAATACTTGGAAACAAAGGATTTAAAATAAAGAAAATAACACCAAACAAAAGCAGCCCATAAGCCATTCCCAGCCACATGCCTTTAAATCTTCTAAAAGCTGCATAATACAATAAAGCTGCCCCCATCGAGAGAACAGATAAGAGTACAATGGAAATAACAAGCCCTAACCACGTATTTTTCCAATCTCCAACAGCAATTGGTTCTAATACGGCACGAGGGCTCACCTTGGTAAATGAAAATAAATAGGCTACGTAGCCAATGAGACTCCAGAAAAGGCCGCCGCAAAGGCCAATAATTGCTGATAAAGCGGCTAATGATAATTGTTCTTCAGTCTTATTTTGCTCAAGCTCTTTATTTTCTTTTGATTTTTCTTTGTTTTCTTCTGACATACCAACACCTCCATTCTTAGTATGTCCAATCTGCAAAAAACATTACTATAACCGGTTTTTTTGCGAACCCCGTGAAGGAATAAACCTGCCTTTTGTAGAATGGAAAAGGAAGGAGTTCAAAGCAATAAAGTAGCACAAAAAATAAACTTCGAAAAAAATATATATCAATCATGAAATGCTATATTGTTATGATTCACACTTATTACTATTTAGTTTCTAAAAAAAACAATAGAATACATAAATATTGCATAAAAGAATCCATTTTCGTTTAAAATGGATAAAGAAAACTCGTCAAATCATGTAGCCAGGGATGAATTACTCTGCTGCTTACATTCTCATAAATATGTATTGCGCTAACATGATGCTTGGACTTAAATGTTTGCTGGTAAGCTTGATAAGGAGGTGTCTGGTTTGAGTCGGTCAAGATATTGGTTGTTTTATATTGTAATTGCCTTCGCTATTTTGGGATTAGTAAATTATTTATGGACCGATCTTACTGCATTTATCAAAAATTTATTGTTCATTGCGGCGTTTGCTGCCATTATTATATTTCTGGTTACTAGGTTTCGGGGCACAGCCGTCCATACCAGAAAAGAGCATAAAGCGTTTATAAAGGCTGCGAAATATTCTAAAAAACGGCTAAAAATGAAGGCGGAGCAAAAAAACAATTCTGCCAGTCGGTCTATCTCCAAACCAAGCTTTAAGAAATCAATCCAGTCAAAAAAGAAATCTGCCCCTCACTTAACAGTCATTGAAGGGAAAAAAGGAAAAAAGAAAGATAAGGCTTCCCTTTAAATAACAAGGTCTGACCCTGTGAATCTAGTTCATATGACTAGATATTCTAAGGTCAGACCTTTTGTTTTGATATATTTATGAAGGGCACTCAACTGCTTAATAACACCATTGCTTTAAAAAGGTTGCGGCTTTTTCTTTCCCTTGCCGGATTAGAGCTTCTTTCTTTTCTTCGGTCAGGTCAAACTCAATCGGAATAACGTTTTGTGTTGGAATAAATATAATATTCTTTTCGTGTCTCCTTGATATATACCTGGAATCATGAGCATCCTTCATGGTTTCGAATAAGGCTCCAAAAAGGTGAATAGCGTTAGTAATCACATGCTTTTCATGTTCTTGAAAATCTGAACTTAGCTTAATCCCTAACACAGGTCTTTCCTTTTTTACATTTTCCTTATCAAATAACCACATTGGAAAGTTACTAAGCACACCGCCATCGACCACTATTACGGTACCATTTGCTGTAGAAAGCCGGACAGGCTCGAAAAAATAAGGGATGGAGCAGCTCATTCGAATTGCTTTCGCAACAGAAAACGACCACCAAGGTATCCCATATTTTTCAAGGTCATTAGGGAGAACCATCATATTTCCATTTGTAAGGTCTGATGCAATGACTCTAAAACTATCGGGCGGCAAGTCTTTAAACGTTCTTATACCCTTTGCCGCCAGTTTTTCACCTAGCCATTTTTCTAAATACTGGCCTCTATATAAACCCATTCTCCAGTAAAGCAAAAGCCATTTTGCAAATGGAATTGGAAGCCATAAAGTCCGTTCATCCAATAGTTTTTTGACGTCTAGTTCATCGACAAAACTATATACTTCTTTACTGGAATAGCCAGCTGCAATTAATCCCGCAACAATGGACCCTGCACTGGTGGCAGCCAATCTTTTAAATTTTAGCCCTCTTTCCTCAATTGCTTCGTAGGCACCAACCAGAGCAAAACCTTTAATGCCCCCTCCAGAAAACACACCATCTATATACATTTGGTTCCCTCCCCAAAGTCCGCCATGCTACATATTTAATGGGAAGAGTATGTATATATTCCATATTTTTTGGTATTGAAAAAGCCGCCCTTTTTGTAAAGGACGACTTGAAGGAAGCTTACAGACCGCATTTTAATTGAGCATTACAGTTCGTACAAGTATTGCATCCGCCAATTTCTTCGACGGTACCCTTACGGCAAACCGGACACGTATCTCCAATTTCCGAACCGATTTTAACACTAGTGGTACGTAGATCTTGGATGGTATCCACAAGCACTACTTTCTTAGTCTCTTCTTCAAGAAGCTCAAGCTGTTCTTCAAAGCTATTTTCTTCTGCTTTTAATGTTAACACTTGAGCATCGCGGCTTCCGTCTACATAAACTGTACCGCCTTTTGCTCCGCCTTTATAGAGGCGCTCATAAACTTTTTTCACTTGCTCAACTGTATATCCTTTTGGCGCGTTGACAGTTTTACTGATGGAGCTGTCAATCCACTTCTGGATAATACATTGTACATCGGCATGTGCTTCAGGTGAAAGCTCCATAGCAGATATAAACCAATGCGGAAGATTGTTTGGATCAGCTTCTGGATGTGCATCTAGATATTCCTGTACAATATCCGCTTTAACTTCAATAAATTTGCCTAAGCGGCCGCTTCGGAAGTACGAAAAGGAGAAATATGGTTCCAATCCGGTAGACACTCCAACCATGGTACCTGTGCTGCCGGTTGGTGCGACGGTTAATAAATGCGAATTACGAATTCCATATTTTTTAATGTTTTCCTTTATGTCTTCAGGCATTTTTTTCATAAAGCCAGTATTGATGAAAGCCTCTCTTAATCGGTTCGTTTCAGCCTCTGATTGACCGACCAAGTACGGGAAGCTTCCTTTTTCTTTCGCGATTTCAATTGAAGTCCGATAGGCTGTTTCAGCAATCGTTTTGAACACTTCATCGATGAGTTTATTTCCTTCTTCGGATCCATATTCTTTTTCACAATAAATCAACAAGTCATGCAGACCCATAACTCCTAGTCCAACACGGCGCTCGCCAAGAGCTTGCTTTTTATTTTCTTCAAGGAAGTATGGCGTCGCGTCAATGACGTTATCTTGCATTCTTGTTCCAATTTCAACCGTTTTCTTTAACTTTTCAAAATCCACTGTTTTGGTTTCTTTATTTGCCATTTCAGCTAAATTCACAGCTGCTAAATTACAAACAGAATATGGTGCGAGTGGCTGTTCCAATGTGTTATCGTAAAGGCTTTTTATCCTCTACTTCTTACAGTTGAATTCCTGTAAGTTCAGCATATCTTTTCACCCAAAAGGTGCTGCGGCCTCGTGCGAACATTATATTCTCTTAAAAGAGGTTCAGTTCGTATGCGTTGCCCCTGGCTAACTTTTTACGTTTAGCCTTCGGTTCGGGTTGCCATCTCAGGTTTTCCCGCTTTATTCCGCAGTTTTTTACGTGAGGCAAACTATGCTGCTCTACCACACGGATTTGTTGCTACAACCTGCTGACCGTAAGCTTTTGCATTCGTCATCTCGTTGGCATTGTCGATAAAGAAAATGCCCGGTTCAGCAGAATAAGTAGCACAAATATTGATTAGGTTCCAAAGCTCTTGAGCACGAATTTTACGGTACGTCCGGACCTTATGACCTCTTTTGGCCCATTCTCTGACGTCCCCTACCTGATGCCACTCTTCGTTGTAGATCTTCATTTCTTCAGGTGTATAAGATTCCACATCAGGAAATTGGAGAGCGAACACATCGTCATTTTCGACAGCTTCCATAAATTCGTTTGTTAAACAAACCGAAATATTGGCACCCGTTAAAAACTCCGGATTATGAACAGAATACGTTCCGCCAACTCTTAGCTTTTCTTCTGCATCCCGAATAATCGCTTCACCGAATCCTCCATATCCAGGAATATGCTTATAATTTACAATCCCCTGATACATCGTTTTTTCTTGTTCAGTAAATGGGGTAAACTTTAATTTATCTTCTGCCGCTTTTCGAATCTGCTCATCATTTGTATTTTCGATGAGGAATCGTAAAATACGAGGATTTTGCATTTTTGAGATAATAAATTCAATGATATCTGGATGCCAAACAGACATCATAATCATTTGAGCGCCGCGTCTCGACCCGCCTTGCTCGACCAGGTGCGTCAGCTTCGCAATATCATCCAGCCATGAAACCGATCCAGATGATTTCCCATTTACGCCTTTCGCAAGCGTATTACGCGGTCTTAATGTTGAACCATTTGTACCGACACCGCCACCGCGGCTCATGATTTCCATCACTTGCTTGCGATGCTCCGAAATACCTTCCCTTGAATCAGGGACAAATGGCATTACATAGCAATTAAAATAAGTGACCTCTGTACCTGACCCTGCTCCATATAGCACCCGGCCAGCCGGTATAAAGTTTTTGGCAGAAAGTTCAGTATAGAACTTTTCAAACCACTCTTGTTTCTTTTCTTCTGTTGTTTCTACATCTGAAAGTCCTTTTGCTACCCTTTTCGCAATTTGTTCGTAGAAAATTTCAAGTGGCTTTTCAATCACGTCTAAAGAGCGGACGATTAGACCGGTGTTGATTTCTTCTTCTTTATCTAGAACTCCGCGGTACTCCTCTTCTACATAAACAGTTGCTTTCTTTTCTTCCCAGTCAATTTTTTTTATGTAGCCTAACCCACGAGCAGGAAATTTGGGATCTTCTTTAATTGTAAGAACCACAAAGTCCCCTTCAGTTAGAGTTATTTTCTCGGTGTCCTTAAAGGAATAACGATCTAGCATTACAAGTCTAGATACCCCTTTATGGGTTATGTGCATCTCTGGTGTAATGGGGTGAACAGCAGGAAATATCGCTATATCCTTATTAAGTCTTTCAATATCAATGTGTTTTGTACTCTCGGTCGCAAGCATAGATCTGCACCCTCTCTAATAAAAACTATTAAGTTTAAGTTCCTTTCTACCATATCATAGCAGGGGAACCAAATTCAATATATAGTATGTTTATTTTCAAAAACATACTATATATTGTGATTAATTCATATTCTTACGAATTTGTCAAACGAAAAAAAGTGTTAGAAATGGAGGAAAAAAGAGATTGATAGAGATTGAAATTGATTTTCTGCAGATATTAATTTATTTTGTGGTTGCAAGTATAATTTTTCTTGTTCTCACAATTGGAATGTCTATCCAATTCCTATTAGTCTAACTGTTTTTCATTATAACGGAACACCTGTTCCTATTTCAAGCGGTGATTTTTAACAAGTTTAGTTTACCAAAAATCAACGTTCCTTTGTAAAAGTCTACCTTTTATATATCGGGAAATTTGTCGAAAGTGTTTATCTTTTATTTGAGGAAATTCAAAATTATTCTTTTTGCTCTTTTCCCTATGCCGCTATATAATAGTTTCTAGTGAGTTTTTTCTTAGAGTGGTAAAAGGGGGACTATACATGATTGTTTTGCTCATTGTACTTGGGGCTATACTTGCTTATATACTTTATAATTATTTCACTCAGAAAAGAATTGTCAAAACTCTTACACAGGATGAATTTATTTCTGGTTATCGCAAAGCGCAGCTGATTGATGTACGTGAGCCAAATGAATATGAGGGCGGGCACATTTTAGGCGCAAGAAATATTCCTTTGACCCAGATGAAAATGCGCATGAAAGAGATTCGGCCAGATAAACCTGTATATCTTTACTGCCAAAGTGGTGTCCGCAGCGGTCGGGCAGCAAGAATGCTGTATCGGAAAGGATACCGTGATCTCTATCATTTACAGGGCGGCTTTAAAAAGTGGACAGGAAAAATTAAAACTAAAAACTAATGCAGCTTATTAGAAAACCTTCAGAGTTATCCTGGAGGTTTTTTATATAGAAAGGAGGGCTTTTCGATTGTTTTTAACATCAATCCGCTATAATCCAACCAATACGGCACGTTATCCCTTCACCCTTCCTATCTTTTCAAATTTGCAAACCCTTACCTTTTCAAAACCAGTTACTCTTTTTGTAGGTGAAAATGGGACAGGAAAGTCTACTTTATTGCAGGGACTGGCCTGTGTGACGAATCGAAACCTGATAGGATCTCAAGATATAGCAGACCATCAAGACATGAGATCAGGTCAAGAATTGGCCAAAGCCTTTCGTCCGTCGTATAAAACAAAAACAAACCGAGGATTCTTTTTGCGTGCTGAAGACTTTATCTCCTTTTCACGCCGTGTTCGTTCAATGATTGAAGAAGCAGAAAATGAATTAAAACAAATTGAAATAGACTATAAGGACCGCTCTGCCCATGCAAAAAGTCTGGCATCTCTACCCCATGCCCGGACTCTTTATGATCTTCGAACTAGGTATGGAGAGGGGTTAGATGTCCGATCCCACGGAGAAAAATTCTTAGATTTTTTTCACTCCCAGATCCACCCGAGAGCTCTTTATATACTTGACGAACCTGAGGCCCCCTTGTCTCCAATAAAACAAATTGCATTGATAAAAATGATTATAGATAGTGCAGGGGAAGGCAGTCAGTTTATTATTTCGACTCATTCACCCATTCTGATGGCGATTCCCAATGCAATCATTTACTCTTTAGAGGGCGATCAAATCATAGAGAGAGAATATGAGGAAATAGAGCATGTCCAGCTTACCAAACAATTTTTAGAATCACCGGAAAGGTTTCTCAGACATTTATAAGGCTGTTTGAAGCTTTCTTGTCTCTTGCCAGATAAAAAAATACTAGTCAGTCTAATCAATTTTAAAAAATCATAGGTTGATGAACTTATCACTTTATATGTGGAGAAATACTTTATAGTAGATGGGTTTAGACATGATGATATAAAAAATTGGTTAGGAGCTGTAAATATGGTAGGTTTACAATCCTGCGGGCCTTGTGATTGTGAACAATATGGATACCGGGTTGTGTATAACGTAACAAGCGAAAGAATACAAAGGTGGCTCAATCAAGCCAATGAAGCTGGGGAATACTATGGAATCAATCCTGTTGTCTTTTTAGCGATTGCATCTGTTGAAAGCAATGGTGACTTTAGTGCTGTTAACCCCCAGCAAACTTCTTATGGAATCGTTCAAATTCAGCAAGACCATGTAGAAGCGTTTAACTGCTATCATGGTACTTTGTATAAAGTAACAGATTTAATTGGAAAAGGGCCAAATATATGGAGTGCTAATAGTGCTGTTAAACTTTCCTTTCAAATTCTTGGTGAGTATTTAAAAGAATTAAATCATATAACAAAAGCAATTAAACTTACATCGACAGGATGGAATGGAGCGATTTGCGGATATACCGGTTCTTTTGAACCACACGGCAAAGGTTGCGGATACTGGCCGATTCCAACATCACCTTCCTGTTATGGGGAAGCCGTTTATAAGCTTTGCAGCGCCTTTGATCCATGGTGGATTAATCCAGCTTCAGGGAAACCCAGTTCGTTTTACTTTAACAAATTATCACCTGCTCCGTTTGATGTTCTCCCAGCTTATAATCAAGTGTGTTTGGGACCATAGGGACCATCATACTAGTAATAGAAAATCTTTAAAAATGAAAAAAAGCACACCTTCTCCAAAAGGAACAAGGTGTGCTTTTTAAATTACTCAGCTGTGTAGCGCAACACTGGCTTTCTTGCTGCTAATGTTTCGTCAAGTCGTTTAATTACTGTTGTATGAGGTGCTTCTTGAACTATCTCAGGTGTTTCTTCTGCCTCTTTTGCAATTTGGATCATTGCATCAATGAATGCATCTAATGTTTCTTTAGACTCTGTTTCAGTTGGTTCAAACATCATACACTCTTCCACATTAAGCGGGAAGTAGATTGTAGGCGGATGATACCCGAAATCTAACAGTCTTTTTGCAATATCAAGAGTACGGACACCCAATTTCTTTTGGCGTTTTCCGCTGAGGACAAACTCATGCTTACAATGTTTGTCATATGGCAGGTCAAAATATGGAGCTAGTTTTCTCATCATATAGTTCGCGTTAATGACTGCATTTTCCGTAACGGCCTTTAGTCCGTCTGGTCCCATTGTGCGAATGTACGTATAGGCACGGACGTTAATGCCAAAGTTGCCGTAGAACGGTTTTACACGGCCGATAGATTGTGGACGGTCATATTCAAATACAAACTGATTATCTTTTTTCACAAGCACTGGCTTTGGCAAAAATGGAATAAGATCCGCTTTTACTCCAACAGGTCCCGAACCTGGTCCCCCGCCTCCGTGCGGTCCTGTAAAGGTTTTGTGTAAATTTAAGTGAACAACGTCAAATCCCATATCTCCGGGACGTGCTTTTGATAATACAGCATTTAGGTTCGCACCGTCATAGTAAAGCTTACCGCCAGCACTATGAACAATTTCAGCCATTTCTAAGATATTTTTCTCAAAAAGTCCAAGTGTATTTGGATTTGTCAGCATAAGAGCGGCTGTATCTTCCCCTACAACACTTCTTAGATCATCTAAATCGACAAGACCTTCGTCATTTGATTTAACCGTAATCGTTTCGAAGCCGGCAACCGTAGCGGAGGCTGGATTGGTTCCATGAGCCGAGTCTGGAACAATAACCTTCGTACGTTTCGTATCGCCATTTGCCTCATGGAATGCACGGATCATCATTAAACCAGTCCACTCACCGTGTGCACCTGCAGCAGGCTGAAGTGTCACTTCGTCCATGCCCGTTATTTCTTTCAAATGCTCTTGAAGGTCGTACATAAGCTCCATTGCACCTTGAACGGTTTCTTCGTCCTGAAGCGGGTGAATGTGTGCAAAACCGGCATATCGTGCGACATCTTCATTGACTTTCGGATTATATTTCATCGTACAAGATCCAAGCGGATAGAATCCGGAATCTACACCATGATTCCGTTTTGACAGAGCTGTATAATGTCTCATTATATCAAGTTCAGCTACTTCCGGAAGATTAGGCTCATCTTTGCGAATATAGCTTTCAGGGATCAGTTCTTCTTCCTTCACTGCGGGTACATCTAATTCAGGTAAGCTATATCCGATTCTGCCAGGCTTTGATCGTTCAAAAATCAATTTCAACTCTTGGTTAGCCATGATGAATTACCCCCAGTTCTTTAGCAAATGCATCTATTTCCTCTTTTGTTCGATTTTCTGTTACAGCAACCAGCATGTAGCGGTCTGTATCACTATAATCTCTGCCTAAGTCATAGCCGCCGATGATCCCTTTTTCAAGAAGCTTTTTGTTTGCTTCTTTTACCGGAATCGGTAATTCTACAACAAATTCATTAAAGCTTGGTCCCTCCCAAACAACTTTAACGCCATTTGCCTTAAGCTGCTGCTTGGCATAGTGAGCTTTTTGAATATTAGCCCATGCCATTTCTTTAACGCCTTTTTTCCCAAGGGCTGTCATTGCCACTGAAGAAGCAAGCGCATTAAGTGCCTGGTTTGAACAAATATTTGAAGTCGCTTTGTCACGGCGAATGTGCTGCTCACGAGCCTGAAGCGTTAGAACATACCCTCTTTTACCGTCTTCATCAACGGTTTGACCTACTAATCGGCCGGGTACTTTTCTCATTAATTTATTGGTAACGGCAAAATAGCCGCAGTGCGGACCGCCAAAGTTACTAGGAATCCCAAAGACTTGTGTATCACCTACTACAATATCGGCTCCAAACTGACCTGGAGGTGTTAAAGCACCAAGCGCTAAAGGATTACTCGAGACTACGAAAAGTGCCTTATGCTCATGGGTTACATCGGACAGTTCTTGAAGTGATTCGATTCTTCCGAAGAAGTTTGGATACTGTACGATAACGGCTGCTACTTCATCAGTAACCATTTCCTTAAGAGCTTCGGCATCCGTTATTCCATCCTTAACAGGAATCTCTTCCACGTTGAGATATTGCCCCTTTGCATATGTGCGGAGAACATCTTTGGATTCAGGATGGACAGCTCTGGAAACAAGAATTTTCTTTCTGCGCGTATGTCCGGCACTTAACATGGCCGCTTCCGCCAATGCTGTTCCGCCATCATACATAGAAGAGTTAGCCACGTCCATACCAGTTAATTCACAAATCATGGTTTGAAATTCAAAGATAGCTTGCAGTTCCCCTTGAGAAATCTCGGGCTGATACGGAGTGTACGCTGTATAAAATTCAGAACGTGAAATCACGTGATCCACGATTGAAGGAATATAGTGGTCATATACACCTGCACCTAAAAAAGATGCGTATTCCTTAAGATTTGCATTTTTACTGGCTAATTGAGAGAGTTCTTTTGTTAACAAAGGCTCTTTTGTTGCTTTTTTGATATTGTATTCACGGTTAAAACGTACCTTTTCAGGAATGTCTTCGAATAATTCTTCAACTGAATTAACACCAATTGCCTCTAACATGTCCTTTTGGTCTTGTTCGGTCATTGGTAAATAGCGATGTTTCATTGTATGCGCACCCCTTTAATTCTTAGGTCTTTTATAAAATGGTAATGGGACAACTTTTGCTTTTACTTTTTTACCGCGAATTTCAACGAACAGTTCTGTATCTACTTGAGAATTTTCAGACGTAACGAGAGCAACCCCGACATTTCTCTTTGAGGTTGGCAGCTGAGTGCCAGTTGTTACTTCTCCAATCAGCTCATCATTACCATTCCAGACAGGATAGCCATGACGCGGTATTCCCCGCTCTATCATTTCAATTCCGACTAGTTTACGGGCAGGCCCTTCTTCTTTTTGTTTTTTCAATATTTCTTTCCCATTAAAGTTCTCTTCCTTTTGCACTTTAACGGCAAATCCAAGCCCTGCCTCGATTGGTGTAATATCTTTTGTTAATTCTTGGCCATAGAGTGGGAGGTTCGCTTCAAAGCGAAGGGTATCTCTTGCGCCTAGTCCGCATGGAAGTAATCCAAACGGCTTTCCTGCCTCAAGGATTTGATTCCAAAGATGCGGTGCATCACCTGCATTACAGTATATTTCAAATCCGTCTTCACCTGTATAGCCTGTACGGGATACAAGTGTTGATGCGCCAGCAATCTTTACATCCTTTTTAAACTTAAAAAATGTAATCTCGGCTAAATCAATATCTTCTGCTAATGTTTGAAGAATATCCTGACTTTTAGGACCTTGCAGGGCCAGCTGAGCTATTTGGTTTGAGATGTTTTCGATTTCAACATTTCCCTCTTTCTGGGAGTTGATCCAGTCGAAATCCTTGTCAATATTAGAAGCATTGACAACCAGCAAATAGTCATTTTCCGCAATCATGTAAACTAATAGATCATCAACCGTTCCGCCATTCTCATAGCACATAAGATTATACTGTGCACCATTTGGCTGAAGTTTTGAGATATCATTCGTCAGAAGCTTTTGTAAGAATGATAGACTATCAGGACCTTTTACTGTAATTTCACCCATGTGAGATACATCAAACAAACCAGCTGACGTGCGAACTGCCTCATGCTCTTCCTTTATGCTGGAAAATTGAACAGGAAGTTCCCAGCCGCCGAAATCAATGGTCTTGGCACCAGCATACGACTCAAAAAGGGGTGTACGTTTTATTGTCACACAAGTTCCTCCCATCTTTAACCTGCTTTTGATTATAAAAAGAATAAAGCTCCTGAATCCGATTTAGCTCTTCTATTCTGCAAAAAGATTAGTTCCAAAGGAAGTTACGTCTGAACTTGACCATTGCATGGTTTTTTGCAAGAAAAAAAGAGCCACCTCATCCGTAAATGAGAGGGCTCTGTCCTGGAACCTGAAAGTTTACCGCAAGTTTTTCCTTATCTGCGGCTTTCCCCTTTGGTGGTCTAAAGGAAATTGCTGTTCCAAAAATCAGAAAATTCTAACCGGAATCAGCCATTCGTTTTAGACTCTCTCCAGAGCTGCGTCGAGCAAGAGTCTTTTTGCCTGAGAGATTCACGGTTCTTCCCGCTTGCTCCTTCGGCGCCACATTCTAGTACAAGTACTGTCTGCAGTCTCTCCCCTTGCTGTCATTCGCTACTATTAAAAATTGGCTTTTTGGACATACTAATGAATGTTGTACTCAAAAAGACATTATTAGATTCAAAGAACTTTCAGAAGCTATTACAATCCTACCATCTAAAGCAATAGGAATCAATCATTTTTGAGGAGGAACAGTGTTTATGGATTGGAAGCTCGTTTGGAATCAAGACTGGCAAGAGGAATTTTTAAAAAAATTAGAAGATGATGGTCCATGGGGAAGCTGGGATATGTTAAAGCTGGCTCTAGAAGCGGAACATCACACATTAATCCCGAGCTTCGAAGGCCTTCAGGCACCTAGGTTTTTGCCCAATCTTACTCCTCTTCCGCATCAGCTGGAAGTAGCCAGACAAGTGGTTGAGGAAATGAACGGTAAAGCAATCCTGGCAGATGAGGTTGGTTTGGGGAAAACGATTGAAGCAGGCCTAATTTTAAAGGAGTATATGATTCGCGGTTTAGTAAAAAAAGTGCTGATATTAGTTCCCGCCTCGCTCGTATCGCAATGGGCCCAGGAGCTTAATAATAAATTCTATATTCCTGCCATTATCCACCGAAAAAGCTATGCTTGGGAACAAGTGGACGTTATGATCTCCTCAATCGATACAGCAAAACGCTCTCCTCATAGAGAAACTATATTAGATTTACAATATGACATGATTATCATTGATGAGGCGCATAAATTAAAAAATCATAAAACCAAAAACTATGAATTTGTACAGCAATTAAAAAAGAAGTTTTGTTTATTATTAACCGCAACTCCAATTCAAAATAAAATTGAAGAAATCTTTAATTTAGTATCCTTATTAAAACCTGGTCATCTTGGCAGTCTCGCAGACTTTATGGAGAAATATAATCAGGATGCACGCTCACTTCAAGGAGATGAGCATTTAAAAGAATTGGTCAATAAAGTAATGATCCGAAACAGGCGGACTGATACCGGAATCGAATGGACAAAACGCCACGTAGAAACCGTACCAATAACCTTAACGAAAGAAGAAAGAGATTTGTATGAAGCCGTTACTAAACTTAGAACAGACGATACCCTGACAGCAGGCAGCGCCTTTTCGGTTGTAACACTGCAAAGGGAGGCATGCTCAAGCCGGGAAGCGGTGTATTATACATTAACAAATCTATTAAAGAAGCAAGAGGAACCTAGTGAAGGCTTGCAGACTAGAGTTCAGATGCTCATTGAAAAAATTCAGGCGATCCAAACCAACTCTAAGGCTGAACAGGCACTAAAATTAATTAAGGAAATCAATGATAAGGTGATTATCTTTACAGAATACCGTGCAACTCAGCTTTATCTGCAGTGGTTCTTGAAACAGCATGGAATCAAATCAGTCCCATTTAGGGGCGGGTTCAAGCGCGGTAAAAAAGATTGGATGAAAGAACTGTTTAAAAATCATGCCGATGTTCTCATTGCAACGGAAGCAGGCGGTGAGGGTATCAACCTTCAATTTTGCCACCATATTATTAATTTTGACTTGCCATGGAATCCCATGAGACTTGAACAAAGAATCGGAAGAATTCACAGGCTTGGTCAGGAACACGATGTTAAAATCTATAACTTTGCTACGAAGGATACTGTAGAAGAACATATTCTAAAATTATTGTATGAGAAAATTCAATTGTTTGAACGGATTGTCGGTGAACTAGACGATATCCTGACAAGAATGGAATTTGGAAAAATCGAGGACCACCTAGAGGATATATTTGGTCATTCTGCGACTGAAGGCGAAATGAAAATCAAATTGGAAAATCTTCAATCGATGGTTGAATTTGCCGAATCAATGAAAAGGAGTGAAACACAGCATGCAGCAACTGGAAATTAAAGAATATTTAAAGCGTTTCTTCTTATTAAATCAATGTGATTTAGTCGAAGAAGGCCCGGGTCATCTTACAATCCAGCTAACGATTGACATGGATAAAGAACTAATGAATCGTCCCTTCTATTGGCATTATCTCGAAAAAACAGGCGGAGTTCCTAATCCTATGAAAGTTAGCTTCATAACGGATCAAAGTCTGGCACCAGAAGATTTAAAGGGAGAAAAGATTCACTTTGGTTCACCGCGTCTTCAGCAAATATTTCAGGTAACCAAAAAACTTTCCAGTTATGTCCGCTTATTTCAGATAGATAAGGCTGTAATTGGGCAGCATATCCCTCTACACCCTTGGATTGGTCTTAATATGAAAGTTTCTTATCAATGCGATTTAAAAAGAGATGAGTTTCATTCAATCGGCCTGCATTTAATAACGGGACGAATGGTAGAGGATTTCCACTCATCCCTTGAAAATATTAACTTATCTACTAAGATTCCTGACCTTACTTATACTCTGTCGCCTCTCATCAAACCGCGAAGCGGACTGATGAGAATCCAGCAGTTTATTGAACAATATATCAATGAACAGGACGATACATGGGCGAAGGAAGCAAGAAACCGCTGGGAAAAAGATTTGGCCCTGTTGGATCATTTTTATGAAGGATTAGATGATTATCCTGAAACGTATTACAAAGAAAAACAAGCAATTCAAGAGCAATATGAGCCGATTGTAGAGGTTGAAATTATCAATGGAGGATTGTACTACTTAACCGATCGCTATTCCCAACAAATAAAAACAAAAGCAGAGTCTGCCGTTTAGCTTCTAACATATACAAAAAGGATGAACCAGAGCATATCCCGGTTCATCCTTTTTTCTTAAAGATCGAGAAGAAAGCAAATGGAAGTAAGCCAAACCATTTCATTAGAAAGGGCTGCTTGTATTCCTTTTTTTGCTGTTTTTTTTGCTTTCTTTCATCTTTTGGCTGTTCATAGTGCTGAACAACAGTTTGCGTTATAAACTTAACATAATCATTCATAGACATATCGGTACACCACCTGTTACCAACATTCTCTCCATTTAAAAGGATTTTAATTCATGTAACAGAAGCATCAGAGACTGGTGTATGGATAAATCTGTTGTATTCATTTGAATATGACATTGCAAATAGAATGGCTTACGTTCAAAATACAGTTTTGTAACTTCTTCTTTGCTTTTCGCCAATGGCCTAGTCGAATCTTCTTTGATTCGAGACCATAATTGCTCAATCTCACAGTCTAGAAAAACGACAATCCCATTTTTCAGCATCCATTCTCGATTTTCTTCTTTTGTGACAATTCCTCCGCCGGTAGAAACAACCGCATGTTCACGTATCGATTGCAGGACCTTGGTTTCTAACTCGCGAAAGTATTCCTCACCCTTGCTTGCAAAAATGTCTTTAATCTGCATCTGTTCTTGCTGCTCAATCAACTGGTCTGTATCTAGCACAGGTAGACCTAGTTGCTGTCCTAACAGGTGCGATAATGTTGTTTTTCCAGATCCCATAAAGCCAGTCAAATAAATCGGTTCCGCTTTCATAATCCCTCTGCCCTTTTTAATAACGATTCCAAATATGGTTTGTCCTATCATACCATAACTCCCAAGTATAAGTGGCACCCTTTTTGGTTGTACAATGAAATTGAAACAGTGATTTTTCACCTTTTTGCTCCAGCTGCTTAACATGGACAGTTCCTTCGTTATAGTGATACGTCTTCTCCTCGACCGGAGTGGTACTATTCTCAATATATTGTATGGTGAGCCCATACAAGCTTTGCAGAAGTTCAATTTGCTGCATTTCCTGATAAAGGGCTACCTCTGTTTCGTACATTCTTAAAAAAGATATACACAAACTGAAAATAAAGACTACAAATAGAGCTGTATAAGGATAAATCACACCTTTTTCATTCATAATTAAACTCCAAAGCATGAACCGTAAACCAATCCTTAGAAATGGATTCTCCATTTAAAAAAATAACTCTGCTTCGCAACCGGTTATTCACAAACTGCACCTCGAAATCAGAGACATTTTGAAGCACCAGTTCATGGCCTAACCCATTTACCCTCCTACGCACGATATCATGATATTGGGAATAAGAAATGGTTCTTTCGGGAGTCATTATATAAAGTGTGCCTTCCTGAATACGGACTGCTTCCGCATGATATAGCTCACGCTGAATTTCCTCAAAAAACATAAAAAATTCATATTCCTCATAGGATTGGCTTCTTTGATCGATACTCCCTATCGAATGAAGAAGAACAAGAATGAAATTGGATATAAGGAACAGGATTGAAAACGCAATGAGCGATTCAATTAAAGTAAATCCTCTGCTATTTTTGTATACGCTTAAGACATTTTGTATTCTCTTTTTTCTGTTCACTTTGTTTTTTAATACAAACCTCCTCATTCCGGATTGTTACTTGAAATGTCCCATAAAAATTGCTGAAGTGGTGTTCCTTTTCTTCGAAAGACTCCATTTCCATAATCGCCTGCTTTAAAGAATAAAGTGTCCCGATGTCCTCTTTCATCTCGGATCTGTGATTGTACACGAAAAGCAATGAAGTAATAAGAAACATACAAAGAAGTATCAGCATGAAAGCCAACAACGCTTCAAGTAAAGTAAAGCCTCTTTCATCACAAAGCTTCAATTTCGGTTCTCCCTTTGCCAACATAAATAACAAATCTATACCTTTTCTCTCCGATTAAAATATAAAATGTGCCAAATTGACTTACATTGCCATTTGGCAAATAATAAAATTGTCTTAAGGTGGAATTAATGATCTTAATTTCTTCATCATATTTTCTTTGCACCAGGTAGTTGTTAATTCCGGTTAATATGATATACCGGCTTTCTTCGGGTACAAATAAAATTCGAACGGTCTGCAAATGAGACATTGCATAAACTTTTGCCAAATGCAGGTCTTTTTCTAATTGACTGATAAATTGGGATTCTTTGAAATGACGATCTAGGGGGTGTAGAGAAAATATAAAAATGGTAGTGCAGATGAGGAATATGGATAAAACGATTAATATCTCTGTTAGGGTAAACCCCTGATCATCCCGTTTCTTTTTAAGTCCCGCCATCCGCTTCTCCGCTCTCATTAAAAATCCGGCTTACTTCCTCTTCACAGGCTGGGGCAGGCTGAGGCAAGTATTCTTCCTCAACTAAAACGCCATAATTCGCAGGCTCCTCATCAGTATCAAGTTTATACGCTTGAATTTGGCCTTGTACAAGACGAATAAAAGCTTCACAGCCTTTGCCTTCGATTGTTTGCTGATGTTTAGCAACATTGGGAACCGTAATGATTAGCAGAACAGAAATGATTAAAAGCACGATCATCATTTCGATTAAAGTAAAGCCTTTTTCATTCCTCATTTAAACCCTCCTATTTGATTCCTTCAAGCATTTGTATGACTGGAAACATGACTGAAACATATAGTAAAACAACAACGAAACCAATGCATAAAAAACAGATGGGCTGGATTAATTTGCTGAATGTAAGGATTTTTTTCTCCAGATTT
The DNA here is from genome assembly GCF_022808645.1 of Bacillus litorisediminis. Taxonomy (GTDB): domain Bacteria; phylum Bacillota; class Bacilli; order Bacillales; family JC228; genus Bacillus_BF; species Bacillus_BF litorisediminis. The sequence goes on along the minus strand of NZ_JAKZKT010000006.1, from coordinate 108,405 downwards.
TCAGAACAGATAATCGAAAACGATAGAAATTCTCTTTCCATTCTTCCATTTTTTTGTCCATGTTCGATTAAATAAGGTAACTCATTTAAAAAAATCCGCTCGTCGCGAACTGCGACAGACAAAGAATCACCTTTTGAAAGAGCTTGTTTCATCCTTATTGACATTTCCCTGTAGAGAGGTTTATCTTCCCATTCGTGCATAAAAGCAACACACTCAAGATACGATAAGCCTTTTTGCAGCAAAACACTCCACTGATATGAAAAGAAATAAGAATGATACAGCCTTATAATCGGGCCGGCGAAGGGGATACTTAACCAAAAACGATGTTTCTTAGTTGCTGAAATCCGTTTGATTACAAGCTGAGAAAGAATGAACATGAGAAGACAAATCAACAGTATACTCAGAGTAAGTGAAGGAAAGTCATTTCTTAAAAAGAGCAAAAGCTTTAATGTCCACGGAGACTGAATAGAGGATTGAGTAAATATTGATTCAAACTGGGGTAATAGCCAAATACATGTCAGGAAGAATAAACCTCCTGAAATAATCATCAGCACAAAAGGATACACCGCCATTTTCTTGATTTTATCTTTATGCTGATTTATTTGATTTATAAAAATGCTTCCCTTTATTAAAGCCTCACCAATGTCACCATGCCTTTCAGCAATCATAACAAAAATAACGAGGTCAGATTGAAATTCCCAGCTTCTTAGTATGAAAATCAGACTTTTTCCATTTTTTAATTGAGAAATGGCCTCTTCCCATTGCGATTTCTTTGAAAGGAAATCAGTCATGTTTAAAAATTGAAGGGCTTCTTGGATATGATAGCCCGACTGCAGTAACTCTCCTAGCCTTTTACAAAACTGAGCTTGCTCCTCTAACACCCACTTCTTATTCAACAGAGAATACCCACCGATTAAATTCTTCTTCATCAATAAAACCTAATGCCATTCCTTTTTTTAACTCCTCTTTTAACGTTCTATAATGAACATCACAATGTTTTTTTACTTCTATTACGATCTTTTGCAATTCTTTACCCGCGAGCAATTCAAAAATACAGGCCCTTTGTCTGTTATAGAATGGGCAATGGATTGAACAATCACGACCGCAATAAGGACACTTTACATGAATTAGACGCTGCGCTGTTACGGCTATCAGCGCTTGTTCAACTTCATAGTCCTTTACCCCCAATTCTAATAGCCTAGTTACTGCTCCTTTTGCATTTCTCGTATGCATAGTAGTCAAAACTAAATGTCCGGTAAGTGCAGCACGGACCGCTACTTTTGCAGTTTCTTCGTCTCTTATTTCCCCTACTACAATAACATCCGGATCATGACGCAAAATTGCTTTTAATCCGCTTGCGTAAGAAACACCTGCCTTTTCATTTACTTGAACCTGAAGAAAATCAGACGAGGTTTTTTCAATCGGATCCTCAAGGGATATGATATTCCTTTTTAGCCACTGAGAGGAATGCTTGAGAAGAGTATATAAAGTGGTCGATTTGCCGCTTCCGGTGGGTCCTGTAAATAAAATAAGACCATGAGCATGCTTTAAAAGGGAAATTAATTTTTTGGCAGTTGAAGGGAAGAGAGCTATTTGCTCAATCGGAATCGCTGCTTCTTGAGGAAGAATCCGGATACTTAAGCTTTCTGAAAAAGATGTGGGAAGTGTAGAAAGACGAAGAGAAACTTGAAGGTCTTCTAGTACGGTTGTATAAGCACCGCTTTGCGGCTTTCTTTTTTCACCGATGTCTAATCCTGCCATAAACTTGAAATGGGCAATCAGCCGGCTGCTGTCTTCATGTGAAAGATCCTGAATAAAACGCAAAATATGCTGAAGTCGAAAAAAAATCTTTGATGTCTTTTCTTTTGGGACGATATGAATGTCGGTTGCTTGGAGAGAGATTGCTTTTTTAATGAGATTATGGACCTGCTGTTCAATTATCACATTTGATCATCTTCCTTTCACTATTTTCTCCGGCTCTTACTTTTTCGGTATTCATCTGAAAAATTCCTCTAAAAAAATTTAAAATTTTTTGATAAGATTTTTTACAGCGAAAAACCAACATAATAGTGTTTCCTCAACAAAACGGTACTGCCGTGAATAATTGTTATGAAACTGACACAAACTTTCCTTAAGGAAATATTTACATTGATATTCACTTTTATATATAATGTTGTAGTAGCATAGTGGGCACGAAGGAGGGATACATATGGATCGTATGTACAGAGTACTTGGATTCTGGACTGGTATATTTGCAATTATGTTTTTCTTAGGAGATATGGTTGAAATCTCTTTACTTTTCTTCGGTCAAACGGCCTTTTTCGTTTTCTTAGGTTATTTAAAGCTCTCAGAGAGAATGTACATTTACATTTTTGGTGCCTATCTGACGGTATTCTTTGCCGGATTTACGTATTACACCACATTTATGATGACACCTGGAGCAGGACACTAAGAAACATAATAATATCCATAAGCTGTATAAAAAGAGCTCCTTTTCCAGCAGAAAAGAAGCTCTTTTTATTTTTCAAAAATTAATACATGAAAATATGGACTCATTCCGCTTGGTGAGATTAAAGATTGAATTGCGCGATTCCTCTTTACAACCGGATGAAAGGGGTCAGAAATAGAATGGCTCTTTAGCTTTTCCAAAATACCGTTATTAATGAAAAATTCATCCTGACGCACTGACTCTATTAATGAAAACCCATTTTCTATTGCAATTGAGGTTATAAGCTCCAGCGGGAGGTGATACGTGATATCCATATCACCTGGAGTTTCAAGCACATTTTTCATAAGCTGATGATTTTTATAACCCCGCAGACTCCCTTCCTTTAATTCAGGCAATTTCCATTCATTTAGTGGATACATATAGTCAATCAAGATGAGTTTACCCGACTCAAGTTTCTGTGAGAGGATAGGAAAAATTGAATCCAATATGATCGGAACTTCCATCTTATGTCCTTCTTTTGGTTCCAGCTGATATTTTTTGATAAAAGACAGTACCTTTACATCGGTAATGGTTTCAAGCGTTTGGTAAAAAACTCCGTCCCTTTCACCTACTACTACTTCACATAAATCTCCTTTGTATGTAGTTATCACTTTGACAGGCAGCGCATCCAGCCATTCATTGGCAAAAATGACTCCTTCTATCGGATGAAGTAATTGGAGCCCGTCCAATACCTTAACCTGGAAAGGGTATTCTTTTAATAATTCCTGATGATACCGACTCGATTCAATGGCATAATAACAGATTTTATTTAATTGATCTTTATATTTCTTTTCAGCGTACGTAAACCATCCATTTAGAAATTTCCCTGTTCCCGCACCAATTTCGCAAAAATCTAGCCTGATTCGTTTTTTTAAATCGGATGAACAATAATCGAATACAACTTCCGCAAACAAATCTGTAAGAAAAGGAGCAGTATAAAAATCTCCGTTCTTGCCGATTTTTTTTTTGTTTTTGTTGTAATAGCCTAATTCAGGATGGTAAAGTGCCAGGTTAATAAATTGATCGAACGGAATATGGTTTGTTTTCTGTTCACGAATTTGATTAATAATAATTTGTCTAAGAGTATTCATATTTAGATGATTAGTCAACGGATTAATAAATTCCTGCTAAAAGCAAGAAAAAACTATTTTAAAAACGGATTAAATTCTTTCTCATGGATAATCGTTGTTTCCTGATCATGGCCAGATAGGACAATTGTATCATCCGGGAGAGTTAATAATTTTTCTTTAATACTTTTTATTAACTCCTGATGATTTCCACCGGGCAAATCAGTCCTGCCGATACTTCCGTAAAATAAAGCATCACCTGAAATAACAAATCCCGCTTCTTCAAAATAAAAAGTTACACTCCCTGGAGAATGACCTGGAGTTTCGAACAATGTAAATTTTAGTCCTTCTACTTCATGTGTACCTTCTGATGTAAAAAAGTGGTCGGCGGGCTTACAGCGAACGATTCCTACCTTAAACAACTGGGATCCGTTTAAAGCAGGGTCAAGCAGCCACTTCGCTTCATTTTCATGAACATACACAGGAATTGAATAAAATGTGCGAATGTCTTCAAGAGCCGCTATGTGATCAAAGTGGCAATGGGTCAGTAATATGGCCTTTGGTGTCAGTTCCAATTTGTTTATAGCCGATCTTATTTTTTCTGCTTCTCCCCCCGGATCAATGATTAGGCAGTTTTTACTGTCATTCCATACAATATAACAATTGGCTGCGACCGGTCCTACAGGCATTCTCTTCCATTTAATCATACATCACACCCCTTTAGTTCAGTGTATTTATATCTATTATAACAAAATCATGCAGCCAATCAGATACGTATGATTTCAGGAAGATGCGTTATGATAAAGCTAAATTTTCTCTGCAACTTTTCCCTACTTTTGTCTAAACGTTGAAAAAGTATTGTTTTATCTCGACAAACCATAAAAAAACCTATAAAATAATGAGGGAATGAAAAGGGTATCATATACATATCGAACTTTTGCCTGATCGAAAGGAGCTTAAAAAATGGGTTTAGTTATTATTTTTGCTCTCGTGACTATCCTAGCTGCGATTGGCACTTATACGTCTCTTAGAAACAAAAATATCTTAGGAATTATATTCGGACTAGGTACTTTTCTAGTAATTGGCTGGTTCACAGTTATGACATTTCTTAATAGCGGTTATCCCGCTGTACACTAAAAAGCAGATGCCTGAAAAGCATCTGCTTTTTAATTTTCTTCTTTTATCAGCGGTACCATTTTTTGCTCACTAATTAAGAGAATATTTTCTAATTGATATCCATACATACAATAGCTGCCATTCGGTGAACACTCGATTGGTAAATTTTCAAGTCCTTCCATAAGAATTTTACTTTCTCCTGTATTTAGCTGATAGGATGTTAAAATAAACCCTTTGTTGTATAAATCGGCTTGCCCGCCCTCAACAGGCTGAAAGAAAAAAAACTCATTCTGTTTATTTATATCATCATAAAATGGAATAAGCCATTCTGAGTAGCTATTTAAGTGAAAGACATCCATTTGTCCAAGCTGATTCCCGTTAGAACTGTAAAACTGATAGGTACCTTTATCCTCTGAAAGTTCAGAAGGAGATAGAGTAAAAAACCATTCGCCAAATGACTTAGCATAATAAACATCTTCTGCTAGTGTGGAGATTTTACCAGATGAATCTATTTGTTTTAATGGGGCTAACAGACTCGGCTGACTTTCGTCCCATTCAATGTAGTGAAATGTACTCGAACCGCCCCATTCAGCAAAGGGATGATTCAGCTCAACTGTCTCTAGCTGCATTGCCTCAGTATCCCAAATGTAGCTTTGATAGCTCCAGTCCTCAGAAAAGGCTGTTACCAATAATTTTGCCTGATTGGTTCGATTCCAGTTTGTATAAACTTCAACGGACGGAATCGTAACGGTAGCATTTACTTTCCCTTGTTCATCAAGAACCGCTAATGTAGCTTCATTTTCTTTGGATGAATATTGGATTAACAATTGATCCCGCTCAGGACTCACCTCGGCGAGCTGAACAAATCCAGGTGTAACAAATAATGGTGTTTTTTCTCCTGATGGAAGATGATATTTAAAAATAGTGGATTCTTGATTTTTATGTTCAATATAAATAACGTCTTCATTTGAGAACCAATCGACAAACTGAATTTGGTCACGATTCTGTACTGTCAATGGAGTGACAACCAGTTTGTCAACGGAATTTTGAGCTGTGTCATTTGTAGTTGGAGGAACTTCCGAAATTGGTTTTACACTGTTTGAATCTTCACATGCTGTTAAAAATAAAAATAATGCTGCGATTAACCCGATTAATTTATGCAAATGGTGTCCCCCCTTTTATTTACAAAATATCTGCGTTCATAACTCCCTAAGTATATAGACGATTATATTGCAGCAAATGTTTCAAATTGTAACAATTTCTTTACTTTATTTACTAAAATAGGACATTCGTAACATAAAAAGAGTTCGACCCCTTAATCTTATTGTATGAGACTTTTATACTACACATCTTTAAAATTAATGAACTTACTAAAGGTGCCCTCCTGCCGCGAAGAACACCTTTTCCTTTCCTACCTTCTATAAAGGGCTACCAGAAAAACGCCTAACATAGCTTGATACATTTCATCGAATTGAGCAATTGGCAGCGGATTAACGCCACTTCCCAATTCAAAAGTGAATCCCGGCCTGCGATAAATATAAATAAACCAATCGCGATACCCCGCGTGACTATCCACATATCTGACCGACTGATATCCGCTCACTCTTTCAAACTCTTCGGCTAATTGAGCAGAGAATGAAGGTTCGTACCCAAGGTACCCCCAATAAAATTCTTCACCCTGTGTGTGAAGAGCGTACACTTGCGCGAACTGCCTTCTCTGCGTTAATTCAGCCATAGCAATTGCTTCCGGCTCAGTAAGAGGTGCCCTGCCAGGGTAATCTCGCGGACCTGGTACTTTAGGTTTTCTTGCTTGTTCAATTTCCCAATTGGCCGGGTATTGATTATTTAAATCGACGCCTCTAATATTGGCTTTCCACCCATTAAAGTTTAGACTCCCATTATTCATCTCAATGACTTCTTCTCTAACAGTTTGCGGCGGACCGTTAATCACTAAATCAACCCCATCCGGATTTACCATTGGGACTGCAGATAATGTATTGAAATTATATAGCGGAAGTGTTTGGACTCCTCTAATGGCCTCGCCGTTCGTCAAAGCTAAAACATAGTCATTGATAAATGTCATGAGAACAGGCGTAGTAATCCATTCGTTCGCATGAAAAGAAGCATTAAAATGAATCATTCGCTCGCCTCTGCCAATTCGGAGTTCAGTCAAAGGCTTTCCTAATACACTTTCTCCAATTTGTTCAATTTTGATAAATGGATAGATCTCAACTAAGGCAGAAAGGTCCTCTTGAAACCGGCTAGAATCATAGTTTACTCTCCCTTCAATGATTCTGGACATGACCCTTTCAGGCAGTCGAATCGATTGCCCTAGCTGTAATTGATTAGGATTCACTGAAGGATTCATTAAAAGAAGCGCATCTAATGATATAGAACGTTCATTAGCCAGTTTCCAAAAGCTATCCCCTGATTTAATTGTGTAGCCCACAGAGATAAATCCAGGAATTTGAACTTCAGAACCCGCAGTGATAGCGTTCGGATTTATGCCAGGATTGGAATCAAGAAGAAGCGGGAGCGGAATACCAAATAGTTGACTATAATACCACAGCGTATCTCCTGGACGTATCGTTACTCTCATGAATTTCCCCTCCTTCTTTGCACCTACATATTTAGGTGTATGAATAGCACCTAAAAAAATGCAAGTACTAATGAAAAGGGATAAGGGATAATTTATTGGAAACGAGAAAAGGGATTCCTCGAAAGGACCCCTTATTACTTATTCTTTATTAGTATTTTTATTTGCTTCTTCTTTAGAGGCATTTTCGCCATAAAACCTTAGCAAGTCTCCATAAATAATCTTGTCAGAGTATTCTAGTTCTTTGACCGTCATATCGATAAAAGGCTGACAATGAGAAATATCAACTGGTTCTTCTGTTTGCTTGCTATAGCACACATTTTCCGCATACAGATAATCCTTTGTTACAAAGCTGCCATCACGCTGCAGTGCGTAATCGAGACGGTCTTCAGCAAACAAGTCAGAACCAAAGTCAATATTTCCTTTCGTCGAAATTCCTAGCAAGTGAAGTAGAGTTGGTTTTAAATCAATTTGTCCGCCAACCGTCTCCATCGTTTTTCCTTCCATTCCAGGGATATGGATGATTAATGGAACACGTTGAAGCTGAGTATGAACAAAAGGAGTTACCTCTTCTCCCAACAGCTGGCTCATCGCTTTATTATGGTTTTGAGATATTCCATAGTGATCACCATAAATAATGATAATGGAGTCTTGATATATTCCCTCTGCTTTTAGCTGTTCTATAAACAGTTTGATCGCTTCATCTGTGTATCGGACAGTTGGGAAGTAACGATTTAATGTGCCGCTGTTTGAATTATACTCGTCAATCCATTTATATTCTTCTGCTAATTCAAACGGATAATGATTTGTCAGAGTTATAAATTTCGCATAGAACGGTTTCGGCATTTCTTTTAAATGATCAATAGATTGTTCAAAGAACGGGATATCTAACAATCCCCATTCTGTCGTTTCATCTTCAGGGACCTCGTAATCTTCCACATCATAAAACTTTTGATATCCTAGAGACTGGTACATCACGTCACGATTCCAAAAGCTGCTATTATTCGCATGGAGAGAAGCAGTGAAATAGCCATTTTCGTTTAAGATTTCCGGCAAAGCTTCATATTCATTACCTGAGTGAGTAAAGAAAACGGCTCCTCTGCTTAAAGGATACAATGAATTATCAACGAGGAATTCCGAGTCAGATGTTTTTCCTTGACCTACCTGGCTATAGAAGTTTTCGAAATAAAAGCTTTCCTTAATAAAATCATTTAAAAATGGAGTTACTTCTTCCCCATTGATTTTTTCTCCAATAACAAAACTTTGTGTAGACTCCATTGAGATCACGATCACATTTTTGCCTTTTGCTGCACCAAACAATTCTGGATTTGGTTCTTTATAATTGGCTCTGACATAGTTTTCTATATCAGCGAGTTCACTTCCATCAGCTAAAGCTCTTTGAGCCGAAGTCTTGGACTGGAGAAAAATATCGTACAAGTGATAGTTATAGGTTCCGATATTTTTAACCAAGATTTCACGGTCAAATGTTCTGGTCAGCAACTGCGGTCTTTCAGCTTCAGCTAAACCTAAATTAAAAAATGCAATCGCAAAAGCTACTAAAAAGTAAGCTCTTCGAATTCGTTTCGAATATGAAGGTCTTATTAAAAAATTGGGTTTATGCCACATTAATAAGGCAAGGATGACTACATCCACAAAATATAGAATATCAAGCGGATGAATTAAAGTTACAATACTTCCTCCCAAATCTCCGAGATTATCGGTTTGAAATAAAAGCGGAAGTGTAATAAAATCGTGAAATTCCCGATAATAAACAACATTGGCATACAGAACGGCTGATAATAGGAAATATAAGATGAAAATGTATCGACCCTGATTTTTTTCCTTTAGAAACATGCTTAACCCAAACACGATGAGCAAGAAACTTAGCGGATTTATAAATAGTATGATTTCTTGTGTCACATTATCGATTGGAATTGAAAAGCTAGTTTTATAGGCGATATACGTTTTAAGCCAAAGAAACAGCGTCGGAATGGCAAGAAGAGAAATCTTTGGCCACTTTACGTTTCGCATAAGAATAACCTCCTATAAACTACATCCCCTGTAATTTATTTATAGTTTTAGAAAAAAAAGGATTTGAAATTGAACCTTGGATAATCTTAATACGTTGTTAACAAAAAATCAAATGAAAATTTACATATAATTAGATTAATAATTTAATGTAAATTTTGTTACCCCTATTATAGACGGATAAAACCATAAAATGGTTTCAAACTCGTCCATTTTTTTGAAAATGAGACTATTGACACATAGCCCCTTTGTGACATTTGATTGAGATCCTAGGTTCAAATCTTAATTTCTGACATTGTAAGAATACTGCTTGTTTATAGGAGGGGGACTATTATTCTTGTGCTAACCATGCTGCGCCATATATACCAGCATCATTTCCAAGGGTTGCAATACTTAAGTCTGTCGATTCTTGAACCGTCGGAAAAGTAAACTTGCGAAAATACTGATTAACAGGTTCAAGCAGAGTATTTCCCGCACGAGAGACTCCCCCGCCTATTACAATTTTTTCAGGATTTAATGTATTTCCAAGATGACTTAGAGCTAAGCCAAGATAGAATGCTACTTTCTCAACGATTTGGTTTGCAAGAGTATCACCTTTTTCCGCTGCCTCAAATATGCTTTTTGCACTAAGGGCTGCTTGATCAATGAGCGTTTCACCTGTAAAGCTTTCAAGGTGCTGTTTAGCCAGTCTCACAATCCCTGTAGCAGATGCTACCGTTTCTAAGCAGCCTGTTTTTCCGCAGTTACATGAAAATCCATTCTCAGGGACAATCGTCATATGTCCAATTTCTCCGCCCGCACCTTTAATACCGTGAACAACTTGTCTGTTTGTGATCACACCGCCGCCAACACCAGTACCAAGGGTTACACAAACCATGTCTTTCGAGCCTTTTCCAGCACCCATCCACATTTCGCCTAGGGCAGCACAATTGGCATCATTGTCGATAGTTGCCCGGATTCCAACTGTTTTTTCTAATTCCGCTTTTAATGGAAACTGTTTCCACCCGAGGTTGACTGCCTCAAAAATTAAACCTGTCTCTACATGAACGGATCCTGGAGCTCCGACCCCTACACCGATCACTTGTTTTTTTTCAATATGCAGGTCATGCAGCTTCTCCTCAATTGATTTGGCAATTGAAGGTACAATTCGCTTTCCATTGTTGCTTACATCTGTCGGGATTTCCCATTTATTGAGCAATTCTCCCATTTCTGAAAACATTCCGATCTTCGTTGTAGTGCCCCCTAAATCAATCCCTATTAAAATTTTCTCATTCATTTTTCCTCTACCCCTCTTTGTTCTAATTCTTTCGTAATCTGACTGCGAATCAGCATAATTGCACTTTGATAATCCTTTGTCTCGATTAATTGTGACCGGTAAAGCTCCTTAAGTTCGTCTTCCATCAGACGCAAATCCGCCAGTCGGTCTCCTATATAAATAATGGTCCCATATTGTTTTAAGAACTGCTGTACCTCATATAATGTTTTCATATTTTTTACCCTCTTCTCTTACTTCTAGTTAAAGTATATGGAAAGGAAGAAATATGCACAAGTAAATTCATAGTCATTACATCCATTGAAAAAAGACAGGATTAACTCCTGTCTTATCTGTCTGGATCTTTAGGATGAAGAAATCGCGGTCTCCTATTTTTGAGCGGCAGCGGTGAACGTATTAAAACGTCTCTAAACGCCTTATAATTAAACGGGATAAAAGGCCACATGTACGGAACATTAAAGGATCGGACTGAGGTCAGCCACAAAATCCAAATCGTTGTGCTAATTACAAATCCGTAAACCCCGAACAATGCTGTACTGAATAAAATGAATATACGTACAAGGCGATTAGCCAGGCTTAACTCATAACTTGGCGTTGTAAACGTTCCAATTGCAGCAATGGATAAATAAAGAATCACCTCATTGATAAATAATCCTACCTCTACTGCGACTTGTCCAATCATGAGAGCTGCGACCAAGCCTAACGCCGTTCCTAATGCATTAGGGGTATGTATCGCTGCCATCCTTAATATATCTAACCCTACTTCAATGATAATAAACTGCCAGAGCAGAGGCATATTTCCCGTATCCTTTGGTCCGATAAATTCTAGAGCATCTGGCAAAAACTCTGGATGAGTCGAAACGAGATAATACAAGGGCAATAAAAATAAAGATCCCCATACAGCTATAAATCGGACCAACCTCATGTAGGCTCCCACAATCGGCTTATTGCGATATTCTTCAATATGCTGGAGGTGATGCCAAAAAGTAGTTGGTGAAATGAGAACACTGGGAGAGCCATCCACTATGATACAGACATGTCCCTCATATAAATGTACAGCTACTGTGTCTGGCCGTTCTGTATACCTAACAACCGGATTAGGATTCCAGTGTCTCCCTGATATGTATTCTTCCACCGTTTTCTCAGCCATTGGCAATCCATCAGTATCGATATTTTTAATCGATTCCCGTACCATTTCTACTAGCTTTGGGTCGGCAATTTCTTCAATATAACAAATAGCAATATCTGTTTTGGACCTTCTCCCAATTTGCAAATATTCCATTCTTAAAGATTTATCTCGGATTCTTCTTCGCGTTAATGCTGTATTAAACACTAGAGTCTCTACAAATCCGTCCCTGGCTCCGCGAACGACTCTTTCTAAATCCGGTTCCTGTGGAGTTCTGGCAGGATAAGTTCTTGCATCAATCTGGATGACTTGATCTAAACCATCTACAAGCAGAATTGTTGGACCGGCCAGCACTGTTTCTGCAGCAATCTCTAAATCATCAATTGTTCCTATCTCAATATAAGGAATATGACGTTTTAAAAGACGCTGTAAAATATCATCATCAAGCACGCCATCCTCTAATTTAGCTAAATACTTCATGAGCAGGTGAATGATATCATCTTTGGCAAATCCATCCACTAAATACATGGCCATATCACGGTCTGCATAATTTAAATCAAGTCTGATGACATCAAAGCTTTTATCTACCTGCAGCAAATCGTTTATGGTTTTAACATTTTCCTTCAAATTTTTTGAAACGGGATATTTCAGGTCGGTCTTCGCTTCTGTCATTATCAGTCAACTCCCATTAACCGAACATCTCATTATTTCATACTATTCATTTTTGGCCTTCCCCTATAAAAACATACATTTATTTCGGCCAAGCCTTCATAAGAGGCTTTGGACAAACATATAGTGTTGAGAGGCATGCTGGAAAGGAGGAATATAGTTAAATGTTAAAAAACAAATGGGTCTTCATGACTTTCACTGCTTTTGTCCTTGCATTTGCGGGGTTTTATTATCACTTAGCGAATAAAGCCGAAGAAAGCTTCACCTATTTTCCTCCGGATCCAACAGCAAGGTATAATTCTGGTTATACAACGCTCACTGTAAACCAAAAAAGCCCTGATGGACCTTATGAGGTCAGCTGGAAAAGCCAATCTTCTTTAGATCAAAAAGCCTTTTACCGCCAAGATGTTGCTCTTTTATATGAAGGGGGAAGGCTGAAGGGGAAGATGGGAGAATGGAAACAAAATGTAAGTGACATTTTCCAAGAAAGCACTCTCTTTTTTAAGGATTCACAATTACTCCAAGCTGTCAGCTTTCATTTTTCGGAAATTCACCGGGATGAAAAAATCGGCAGCGCACAAAAGCTTTCCAGTGATTATCTTTATATCATTGATTCTCAATTTAGTCCCTTCGAAAGTTTCCGGCATCCCGAAAATGAGGAACAGGAAAAATGGAAGAATACGATTGACCAGGTCGTGAGGAATCGATTAGAAAACAGCTGGCAGAATACATCTAAGCAATATAATATAAATCTCGGTCAATATGATGCTTTTCCTTTAAATCAAATAGCTCAATTTGATGATAGACCCTTACCTGGTTTTTCCTTGCTCGAAACTAAAAGAATAATAGGGCAATTATGGGAAGGGCTTTACAAAAATTATTATTTGGGAATTAAAAAACCAGACAGTTCCCAAGAAGATGCTTTAGATAGTATCATGCCTCTTATTTTATTGGCAAAGGATCGAACGCATCTTTTGGTACTAACCGAAACAAAAAGCGGAGAATCTATAGTTCTCCGCCAACAAATTGAGTGAGTTCATCTACTAAGCTGCGATATTGCTCATCATTTGGTTTGATATCTCTAGCCTGTGTAGCAAATTCGTAAGCCTCCTCTATTTTACCATCATGATAATACAGGAGCGCTAAGTTGTAATAAGCTTGATGATATTTAGGATCGATTTCAATAACTTTTTTTAAATGTGTAGCTGCCAATTCATACTGCTGCCACTGAATTTCGATGTACGACATCATGAAATAAATATCAGCGGAGGGTTCCCCGTTATCAAAATCGTAGGAATTGAGAAGCTTATATGCTTTTTCAAAATTTTCCTCTTCTACATATCCTTGTGCCATTTGAGCAAGATATGTTCCTTCCTCCGCTTTAACTCCGTTTTGGGCACCAGAATAAAGAAGACCCGCTCCTATTCCAAAAGTAAGAAAAAGAAAAATAATTTGAGTAAAAAAACGAAACTTTTTTGGAAAATGAACAATACCCGTTGCCGTAAATCCGCCAACAAGTCCGCCAATATGACCAGCATTATCAATGCCTGGTATTGCAAATCCCAAAGCAAGATTCAGTGCAATTACAATAAAAATGTTATAACCAAGAGTTCTTAAAAATAACTTAGGCTGTAACATTCCAAAATAAAGGAGAGCACCAAAACAGCCAAATATAGCTCCGCTGGCTCCAGCGGATAAATTGGGACTGAAAGCAAAACTAGCAATTGACCCCATAATGCCAGCAATCATATATATGAAGAAAAACCGCACGCTTCCAAAGATTCTCTCCACTAAAGTACCTAGATAATACAAAGCCATTGTATTCATCAGCAAATGGAGAACACCAATGTGGATAAAGATTGGTGTAATCAGACGGTACCATTCTCCTGCGAGGATAAGCGGGTTAAATTTAGCACCGAATTCAAGTAAAGTTCTAGGGTCTTCACTTGAACCTTCCAACTCCATCCAGGCAAACACAGCCAGCTGAATGGCTACAAATAAATAAGTAAAAATAGGTTTCCCATTTTGAAACGTCTTTTCTATCGTTTGTCTTTGATGAGTGGCCCATTGTTTAGTGTACTCACGTAATTGTAATACATCATGTTCATCAGGCGTGATGAGGAACGGTTGCTTCCATTTACATCCGCTCATTTGTGAAATGATATTTAGAGTTTTATCCTGATCTGCCTGATCTAAAATCAATGTGTACCATGACAATCCAGGGCTATCTGTTGGGTGGTACCATTCTGATAAAGGGGCAAATCCATCATCAACGGGGGGATATGGGGTTATGTATACGTTCAAAACAGACAGATTTTTCTTATATAAACTTTGTTTTATATCGAGTGCCTGATCAATCGAAAGATCCGTGTGCTGCCTCAGCCAATTCGACCAGTCCAGATCATATTGATTAAGGTGGATGAGGTCTGCCTCTTCATGTCCTTCAACCTTTTCTAACCACAATTCTTTTCCGTTATGCGATTCATAAATTAGCTGATACCTGCCTGAGGAAATTAATTCGTAAGCAAGTTTCCATAATAAATACGATTCGCGAAAACTCAATTGTTTTCACCCTCTCTAAGAAACACATATAACCCCGATCATCTTTATTCTATCCTGTGAACATGCTGTTTGTCTTACAAAATATATAAAAAACAGAAGAGTAAATCCTCTTCTGTCCGCTAGAATTACATCTTAAATGTACCTTGCATCAATCGGTTACGTAAAAAGGGAAGCTGCATGGAATACCGTATGATCAGCTTCCGGATAAAATACTGACCTAATAACAAATTGACAATCTTATACCGATTTCGATAAACAGTTAAAACTGCTGCACCTGCTAACATCCATTTAATGATTGAAGACATACTAATCCCTCCTACCCTTAGTTTGGCAAGAGAATGAAGCTTTATCCTTCAAATTTGCATAATTGTTTTTTTATATGCAAGAGTTAGCTAGTTTCAATAATAGCTTTGTCAGTCACAATTCGCTGAACTTTTCGGTCATATGAATCAATTGGAATCATGTCCATAAGCTGTTCATGAAAAGCCAAAGAAACTGTTTTTCCTGGGAAATCAGCTAAATAGCGATCATAGTATCCGCCGCCAAAACCAATCCTATATCCGTTTAAAGAAAAGGCTAAACCAGGGACGATTAGAAGGTCAATCTCCTTTTTTTCAACTAGCTCTGTTTCAACTGGCTTCGGTTCCCATAAATGGATATACACATTTTCTAATTGGGTAAAAGTGCGAAGGTGTCTAAAGTCCAAATGTTTTTCGTTTACAATACATCTTGGGACAGCCACCTGTTTCCTCTCTAGCCAGGCTTGTTTAATAATAAAATATGTATCCACTTCCGGAAAAACAGAAAGTGTAATGCCGATTGTTTTAGCGGTTTTCCATTCTGGTTGATTAAATAGCCTTTCTGCTACTAAATATGACTTTTGCTCATATTCCGGTTTTGAAAGCTGTTTAAGGATACCCTTCATTTCTTTTCGAATCAATTCTTTCGTCTTGTTCATCTGAATCCCTCTAAGTTTGAAATACTATTAAACCTCTTCGATCAAAAAAATAGGCTTTGTTAAACTTACTTGTTCATTTCCGTTACAGGCAAACGCTTTCCGCGAGCGGTACCGATTATCGCCTCCGGGGTCTCGCCTGTCCCGTATTTCCACTGCTCTTGATAAAATTCTTGAAATTTTTAATGTGAGGCAGTGGGAATGAGTCTCGCACCTCTAACTCCAATCAACCTTGTACTCTAAACAAAGAGCTTAACAAAACAAAAAAATAAAAAGCAGCGAAGATAAATATCCTGCTGCTTACTTAGTTTCACGATGTACAGTTGTACGTTTTTCTCTTGGGCAATATTTCTTTAGCTCAAGACGATCTGGGTTCGTACGCTTGTTTTTAGTGGAAATATAGTTACGCTCACCACATTCTGTGCAAGCCAATGTAATATTCACGCGCATTGTTTTCCCTCCAAACTATAAATACATCTTACACGACTTTTCTATGATACCATTTTTTTTAGGACAATGCTAGTACGTTTTTCTTGATTTCGTCATTCCACCGTAAAACATCATGAGTTGTTTCCCCCTGAACCGCCCATGCCCAGGCAGTTACTGTTTCACCTTGTGGTATTTCAGTTTCTAGTGAAAACATGGAACTGAGGGCTCCTCTTGCAATCGGCTGGTAATCGATCTTTCCTTTTTTTAGATTGGCTTTCATTTTCTTTTTCGATTCATTAGCAGAGAAAACCGCACATTGCTTTATGGATTCCCCATTAATGGTGCCATTTACTAATTGAATATTCTTTCCATTAAAAATAAAAATACAATCATTTTTGGGAGATATATAGGCGTATTGCTGAATTTGAGGAATAAACTCACTTTCGAAGAAAAGTTTAACCTGTCGATCGATTGCGGATTGATTACACAAGTCAATTTTCAAAATTTTCCCCTTTGTTCCTAAGGAAAAACTTTGTGATTTGTACGTTATAGGATTTATAGGGTTTTGTTTAGAAGTGGTTAATGTGAGCATACCATCCGACCAAATATAACTTTTTAGCACACTCTTTGTTTCCAGGCGTTGACGCGAAGATTCCGGCATTGACAATAAATCTGAAAAAAGATTAAGATTTGCTTTCATAGCCCACCATTTCCTTCTTTTTTTTGTAAATCTTTTAGCCTCTTATCCAACAGCTTGTACTTTTATTTGCAGACAAATTTTTAAAAAGTATGCAATTTTAACTGATGTCCGATTTGGGATGATTAAATGACTATAGTATGCTTATTTGCATTTTTTTATGTCATCATATATATATGGTAGCACCTGAAAAATATTCAGACAATAAACACATTTTGTCGTAAAATGTTGGTCCTATGACAGTTCTGAAGTATGGACAGAAGAAAAATTTTTAAGAGAAGGTCATTTATCATTCGATGTAAATTTTCATTGGATTTTCGTTTATTTGCGACAAGGGAATATTACATTTTGACGAAGTTTGCTCAATTTTGTTCCTTAAAAACTGCAGGTATGTTATAACTATTTTAGACTGACAGCAAAGGGTGGAATAATATGGAGTTTCTACTTTATGTAGTAATTGCAGCATCGGTTTTAATTTTCATAGTTTCTATGTTTATGCCTAACCGCATCAAACAAATGGAAACAGAGTTAGAGGAGCTTTCTTATCAGGTAATCCAAGATTCCTATCAATTTAAAAAAAGATTAAAAGTATTAGAGGAAGAACTTCTTGTTGATCACAGCACATCTCCTCTATCTGCGGATACTGTTAAACCAAATGAAATTATAGTGAATCAAGTTCTTTCCTTACATAAGCAAGGGATTCCAATCAAGCAAATTGCATCTCAGTCTGCCTTAAGCCAAGACGATGTAGAAAAAATCATTGAGGGTAAGGGCACAGAAAGAGGGGCTCTTTAATGCAGCGACATTTATTACAGGGATTCGCAGCGGGGATGTTTTTAACTGCATGTATCAGTTTATTAGGTGTTTATAACTCAGATAATGATAGTAATAATATCGATCCCAATCAAGCAATTGCTGAATTGAAAAAGAACGGTTATCAGGTACTAACGACAGCTGAATGGAATGATTTACAGGCACAAATTGTAACCGGTAAACCGGCAGGGGAACAATCTGTAGAAGCTACAGCTGCAGAAACTGAAGACTCAAGTGTCTCCACAAGTCAAACACCTGCAAAAGAAACAAAGGATGAAGTCAAATCCTACACATTAACTATTGCAGCAGGAATGAATTCAAGTGATGTGGCAGAAAGATTAGAGCAAAATGGGATTATTGATGATTCATTTGTATTCCAGCAATATTTAATAGACAGGAAGTTAGACGGGGCCATCCAAATTGGTTCCTATCAAGTTAGAAGCGATATGTCATTTGAAGTGATTACATCTATTATTACCAAAGGTAGATAAAAGGGCTGACTCCAATGGATGTCAGCCCTTTTTTTGGGTAACTGAGTTACTGGTTTAAATCGTATCTGCGCCCTTTAACCAAATAAAAGATGTATTCAGCAATATTGGTTGCATGGTCTGCAGTTCTTTCCAAATACCGGCACACAAACGATAATTGTGTAATTTGTGAATGATTTTCCGGCTGGGTTTGCATTAAAGAAAGTAATTCTTGAATCGTTGAGCCGTAAAGATCATCTACTACGTCATCGATATCCGCTAATTCTTTTGCTTTAACTAAATCTTCTTGATAGTAGCCTTCAATAGCTAATTCGATCATTTTAATTGTGCTTTCATGCATTTTTTTAATCGAATCAATCGGTTTTACTAAAGGCTGATTGCCAATTCGGATCGTTGATTTAGCTATGTTCACAGCAAAATCTGCCATCCGTTCAAGATCCGAGGCAATCTTAATCGCAACAATAATTCTTCTTAAGTCAATCGCAACTGGCTGTTGCTTTGCAATTAATAATATAGCGGTATCATTAATTTCATCTTCCAGTAAATCCGCATTTACATCTTCATCCATTATTTCTAGGGCTTTTTCAACATCTTGATTTTCAAGTGCGTCTAATGCATTGATTAAAGCCGATTTCGCAAAGTTTCCTAATTGAATTAATTTATCCTGAAGCTCTTTTAAATTAATTTCAAATTGTTCTCTAACTGGCATTTTTCTGCCCCCTTATGCAAAATGAATGATCAGGAATGATGGTAACCGATTTTATAATCATGATGTTTTTATCCAAAACGACCGGTAATATAATCTTCAGTCCGTTTGTCACTTGGATTGGAAAAAATAACATCCGTAGGAGCAAATTCTACTATTTCTCCATTTAAGAAAAATGCTGTTTTGTCTGAAATCCGAGCCGCTTGCTGCATGTTATGTGTAACAATGATAATACTATAATCCTTTTTCAGTTCCTGAACAAGCTCTTCCACTTTGAGGGTAGAAATTGGGTCAAGGGCAGATGTTGGTTCATCCATTAAAATTACATCAGGTTCAATGGCTAGACAGCGGGCTATACAAAGACGCTGCTGCTGACCTCCAGATAAACCATAGGCATTTTCGTTTAAACGATCTTTCACTTCATCCCATAGTGCTGCACCGCGAAGACTTTTTTCAACGATTTGATCTAAAATTTTCTTATTTCGAATCCCATGAATTTTTGGCCCATACGCGATGTTCTCATAGATGGATTTTGGGAAAGGATTTGGTTTTTGGAAAACCATTCCGACTTTTGTCCGAAGTTCTTCAACTCGATACGATTTATCAAAAATATTTTTACCGCGATAATTAATCTCACCAGCGGTTTTTACATTAGGGACTAATTCAATCATACGGTTTAAGGTTTTAATATAAGTTGATTTACCGCACCCAGAAGGACCTATAATAGCTGTCACTTCGTTTTCCGTTATATCTAAGTTAATGTTTTTTAATGCATGGTTATTCCCATACCAAAGGTTTAATTGTTTTGTTTCATATACAATTTTAGCATTCGGTTTATTTTCTTGGTTATTGATTTCTTTTTTCTCTATTTTAGCCAAAGTTTGCTGCATTTTGAAAACCCCTTTCAATCCTTATATGATTAATATCTCTTTTCAAATTTGTTGCGAATCCAGACAGCAATGGAATTCATCAGAATGATAAAAATCAGCAACACAATGATTCCGGCTGCAGCCAAATCGTGAAAATCAGTTTGTGGCCTACTCGTCCAGTCATAAATTTGTATTGGCAAAGCTGTAAATGAATCTAAAATAGATGACGGCAAAAATGGAACAAATGTCGGAATCCCGATAACAATCAATGGAGCAGTCTCTCCAACTGCCCTAGAAAGAGCTAAAATCCCGCCTGTTAAGATTCCTGGAATCGCAGCAGGCAATACAACCTTTACAATCGTTTGCCATTTGGTAGCGCCCATTCCATAAGATGCCTCTCTCAATTCCTTTGGCACAGCTCGGATGGCTTCCTGTGATGCTACGATAATCACGGGTAATATTAGAAGACTCATGGTTAGTGATGCAGCTAAAATACTTGTTCCAAAGGCCAATGCATGAACAAAAATCGCCAGCCCCAGCAATCCAAACACAATGGAAGGAACACCGGCAAGGTTAGAAATATTAATTTGAATGAGCTGAGTCAGTTTGTTTTTTTGCGCATATTCCTCTAAATAAAGGGCTGTACCTACCCCTAAAAGTAAGGAGATAGGAGCAACCACAACCATTAGCCAAATGGATCCGACCAAAGCAGCTACTACTCCTGCTCGTTCAGGAATACGAGAAGCAAAATTTGTTAAGAAATCGATATCTAAAAACCCAATTCCTTGAGTGAATATCCGATATAGAAGAATGGCAAGCACAAGAAGCCCAAAAATGGTCGCAAATAAGAATAGACCATTTAATAAAATATTCATGGTAAGCCTTAGCGAAATTCTCTTCGTTACTTTTGAATGATCGATTAAGTTCATTAGTATTCCTCCCTAAAGCGACGTGAAATAAATTGAGCAAGCATATTCATGACTAGGGTGAATACAAACAGGGTAAAGCCGACGGCAAAGATACTATAATAAATCGTTGAACCTAATCCCGCATCCCCTGTACTAACTTGAACAATATATCCTGTCATCGTCTGGATGGATTCTAAGACATTCCAATCAAAGGTTGGAGTTGATCCCGCCCCAATCGAAACAATCATGGTTTCTCCGATTGCTCTTGAAACAGCCAGTACAATAGAAGCAACTATTCCTGAAAGTGCAGCAGGAAAAACAATTTTTAATGCCACTTCAAAACGAGTTGCTCCCATTGCATAAGCCCCTTCTCGAATCGCTTTAGGAACAGACCCCATTGCGTCCTCGGATAAAGATGCAATCATCGGGATAATCATAATTCCTACTACAATACCGGGACTTAGCGCATTAAAGATTTCCATGCCTGGAATAAGCTCCCTTAGAAGAGGCGTTACAAAAGTAAGCGCAAAAAAGCCATACACAATGGTTGGAACTCCTGCTAATACTTCTAAAATCGGTTTAATAATTCTTCTGGCTCTATCTGTAGCATACTCACTCAAATAAATGGCGGCTCCCAGACCAATAGGCACAGCTACGATCATGGCAATGACTGTTATTTTTAGTGTTCCACTAACTAACGCTAATACACCGTAAGATGCATCACCTGTAAATGGGTACCATTCGGTTCCTGTTAAAAATGCCCAAAATGAAGTTTTAGTAAAAAAAGTAATAGTTTCAAAGACTAATGTTAAAACTATTCCAATGGTCGTTAAAACCGATACACTTGCGATCACTAACAAAATCCAAGGCACTGCTTTCTCTATTGTAGAGCTAGTATTTCTTTTTGATTTATTCTCCTCTATCATCTGTTGAATTGACGATTGTTTTGTTTTTTCCAAGATGAAAACCCCTTCCATCCAAATTACACCAGGAAAAGCGCTTCGAAAAAAGCGCTTCTCCCCAAATTTTTTATTTTAATGTTTCAAGAAGTTCAAGCTGTTCTGTATATTTTTCTTCTGGAAGACTTACGTAACCTACGCTAGCTGCCAGATCAGCTGAGTTTTCAAGTAAAAACTTCACATATTCATAAACCGCTGGATCTTCTTTAATCGCTGCATTGTCTACATAAGTGAAGAGCGGACGAGATAATGGAGCATATTCACCAGATTCAACTGTTTCAGCAGTTGGTTCAACTGGACCGTTTCCTCCATCAATAGGAACCACTTTTAGCTTATCTTGGTTTTCTTGATAGTAAGCATAACCGAAGAATCCAATCGCGTATTTATCACCAGTTACACCAGTTACAAGAACATTGTCATCTTCAGAAAGTGTTGCATCCTTAACCATTGGCTCATCCTCAAGGATTACTTCGTTCCAGTAATCATATGTTCCTGATGAAGTACCAGGAGAATAGAATTTAATTTCTTCGTCTGGCCATTCCGGACGAATATCAGACCATTTTTTCACAGTACCGTCTTCAATCCACATTTTTTTCAATTCTTCTACTGTTAGGTGATCAACAAAATCATTTTCAGGGTTAACAACAACAGATAATCCGTCTTTTGCTAATTCGAATTCAGTATATTCAATACCTGCTTCTTCAAGAGCTGCCGCTTCTTCATCTTTGATTGGGCGAGAAGCATTACTCATTTGTGTAGAACCTGCGATGAATTTTTCAAATCCGCCGCCAGTACCAGAAAATGCAACTGTTACTTTTACATCAGGATTAGCAAGCGTAAATTCTTCAGCTACAGCTTCCATAATTGGATAAACGGTTGAAGAACCATCAATTGCAATTTCACCAGAAAGAGCAGTTTCGCTATCATCGCCAGTTGCTCCGTTACCTTCTCCATTATCAGTTTCTGGGTCTGTACCACATGCCGCAGCAAAAACCATTACAGCTGCTAATAGGGCAAGCAGACCGAATTTTTTAAAGAAGTTCATTGTAAGAATTCCCCCTAAGACTTTTGTAATTTGTTGTCCTACATGTCTAGAATACAGACAGAGTTTTAACCACGTATAAACGAAATGTTAACGTTTTGTAAATCGCGATAAAATAGGCATAATCATGGAACCCCGACGATTATGTAATTAGTGTTACCTGTTTCGGGTAAAATATGAAAAACGATAGAATAAGCAATTTGCCTCAGTTCCTTCTCTTATTGTTCATAAAACGACAAAAAACCTGATGTGAACAATTTGTCACATCAGGTTTTTGTTTTATGGTGTGCTAGTTTCTTCTTGATCACTTTCTTCTGCGATGCCCTGTTCATTTTCTTCGCGAATTGTTTCCTGCCCTTCCTGTACTTCATCTATATTTTGAATACCTTGAACAGGATTATTTTCAGTACTGCGGCTTTCTTTTAATTCAAAATAGGCATTAAATACTTTTTGACCGATATCTAAGTTCATATTGTGCTTGGCATTACCTTGATAAGCTGAAGGAACCACTATGGCAATTGCAATTTCAGGGTTCTCGTATGGAGCATAGCCAACCAATGAAAGATTAGTAGTTGGAACAGCTCTTTCTAATTCTGGGTCATATATATAGGTTTCAGCTGTTCCTGTCTTTCCGGCAGGTTCATACGGAAGATCCCGGAACGAACGTGCCGTTCCTTCTGAATGGTTCATCACTTGATAAAAACCAAGCTGTACCTGATCAATTTCATCTTGTGACATGGTTAAACGGTTTAACACAACAGGGTCAAAGGTATCGAGAATAGGTCCTAAATGTTCTTGGTCTAATATAGGTTCTCTAACTTCTTTCACTAACTGCGGTTTCATCCGATACCCGTCATTTGCGATTGTGGATACATATTGCGCCATTTGCAGCGGAGTATAGGAATCATATTGTCCAATTGAATAGTCTAGTACAAAACCAGATCCAAAAGGACCCTTGTATCCAATCTGCTCATTTGGCAAATCAATGCCTGTCGGTACCCCAAGACCAAATTGGGCAAAATTTCTTCTGAAAATATCTAAAGAATCTTGTCGTAAAGGCAATGGCTGGTTGTACTGATAATTTCCATCACCGATTCCAATCGCAATTTTATACATGAAACCGTTAGATGACCTGCGAATAGCTCTTAGATCATCAATCCATCCAAGTGCTCCATTAAGCGTACTTTTTTCAGGGGTCTTCGCAATTTTAATCACTTCATCGTATAACCTTCCGCCAACCTCAAGGACACCCTCTTCATATCCTGTAAGAACAGTTGCGCCTTTAACAGCGGACCCCATTACATAGGAAGTTGTTATATTTCCTAAAGCAAAATCCTGCATTTCCAATTTGCCTGTTTTTTCATTCTTTTGATATAGCTTACCGGCAATCGTTAATATTTCACCTGTGTAAGGGTCCATTATAACTACAAAAGCACGATCCAAGTAATCGGTGCCAGGTCTCTGTTTTTTCTCCATTAATTCTTCTTCAATAATTTGTTCGACTTTTTGCTGAAGCTCCATGTCAATGGTCAGGACTAGGTCTTTACCCCGTTCCCCTTCAGAAATCACTTCTGTATCCATGATATTTCCATTATTATCGGTAACCGTTTTAACCTTAGCCTTTTGTCCATGCAAGAGGTCTTCATACACTTTTTCTAAATAGCTAAGACCAACGCGGTCATTTAAACTGTATCCTCGTGTTGTATAATAGTCTAGCTCTTCACGAGGCAGCCCCTCTTCAGCAGACGATACTTTACCCAATAAAGATTTCAGCGTATCACCAAATGCATAGTATCTTTCCCAATCTGTCGTAGTATCAACACCTGGGAGCGCTTCTAGATTTTCGCTGACAACTGCGAATTCTTCTGCCGTAACATTTTCATTCTTTACAATTTGCGGTGTGAGAGCATAACCACCAATAAATTCAAAGTAGATTGCAGCTACTTCTAGTTCTTCTTTCGTAAGAGACTTAATATGCTCCTCCGTCACCCGCTCTAACTGAACCTCATAAAGGCTATCAATTTTCTCATCCTCGAGAGCTTGTCTGTCCTGTTCAGTGATGAGAGCTTCAGCCTCTTCTGGATGTGTCATCAGCCAAAAATCTTTCTTTTCCCGCTCAGTTAAATCATCAGTATCTTTTTCAATGAGTAACGCCAGCCGCTCCGCCACTTCAAGCATCTTGCTTTGATCAGCATATTGCTCCTGAGTGTACGTAATGGCATTGAGCGGTATATTATCAACGATTACCTTCCCATTCCGATCAATCATTTTCCCCCGTGGTACAGAATTGTTTACCGTAATTTCTTCTGTACGTTCAATGGCTTTCGAATAATCCTCCCCATTTACGATTTGAACTACGCCAAGCCGAAAAATCAGGGCAGAAAATAACAAAAACACACAAAAGAATAAAATATTTAAACGAAAGGGGATATGGGTTTTTTTCTTCTTTTTTCCCATAAGCTTTCACACTCTCTCTAATATTTGTTCTTTCTTTATTGTAAGGAATATTACTGAGGAATTCTAGTAAAAAACGAACCACTTTTTATTGACAATTTTTTGTCAAAAAAAAGAGAACCCCTCAGTTCTCTTTTTTAAGTGGATTGAAATTGCACCTTTCTTACACAAAAGTAAATAATTAGATGGCCAGCACCTAATATCATTAGCAAAAAAGGCAAACCCTCGGTTGGATTAAATAAATGGATTGTAAAAAGGAAGGATAGGATTGAGACGATACGCCCACAATTAAGGAAAATCTCACGGACAACGATATATTCAATTCTCATTTCCGCTGCCCTCCAGCCTGTGCCAATCACATCGTAAGTCATCGAAATATAAGGAACCAGCAAGGTCGGATAGGCAATCGCAATTATTCCTCCATACAACAGTAATTTCGCATACGAAACATCAAAAACAATCAAAAAAATCGCTGCATATAAAAGGACCCCGCCAATTAATATCGATCGTTTTCTATGTTTCGTTTTAATAATCCGTGAAATGATATAGTAGCCCAAAAAGGAGATGGCCGAATTAATTAACCCATACGTTCCTAATCCCATTTCACTCCCTGAAGACAGGTAAACAAAAACGGAAATCACGAATACAAAGGTTCCCTCACGAAGCCCTTGAAAAAAATGGGCATTCGTAATATATTTCCAGTTTTTATTAAACTGCCTTTCCTTTATGATTCTGATAAAAAGATACCTTCCTGAAGCCGGGCGTCTCTGCAGAAAGAAGCTTAATATAACGGCTAAGATAAACAAGCCCAATGAAAGTGAAAATATGATGGTATAACCGGTAAATTCACTTAAATTTGAAATAATATACCCTGAGGCAATCGGACCGATCATGCCGCCTGAAGAGGATAATACCCCTGTAAAACCATTAAAAAAATCCCTTGTTTCCGGCTCTGTTATTTCAAAGGTCAAAACATTAAAGGCAAGCCAGTAAAAACCATAGCCGATTCCTAATAAAGCTCCCAGCAGGAAGATAAATTGCGAAGCTTTTTCTCCAACCAACAGGACTGTCGTATAAAAGATTGCTAAAAAAGAAACTCCCATTCTAAGGACAATGACCCGATCCACTTTTTTTGCCCACCGTCCTGCGAGAATGAAAGTTAAAGGCTGAAATACGACAACAGCTAAGTTGTATAACCCTAAATCTACATAGTCTTCTGATTGTTTCCATAAATAAATATTCACAAAAGTATTGGATAAGGCGACGCTAAGCGAATATAATCCACCTATTATTAGCAGGAGGAGTAAATCTTTGGAAAGATCCACATCACCGATCCATTTTTTAAAATAACTCATGATAGGTCTCCCCTTTTTCATAACCTTATTGTTTGAATGAAGGGGAGACATTATACATTTTTTGTCGAATGGATGGGGAGAACTGCAGTTGCTGGCATGATGGAGTTGGACATTATTTAGTAAACATTGATAAACCGTAAATTTTTTTTATAAATTGCAATATCCGCTGATTAACCATTCATATTCATCAATACCGGAGCAGCCTGCTTCATAATCAAATTCAAAAAAATGGAGGGGACCAATCTGATCCCCTCCATTTCTTATTTACTTCGCAGCGTTATAACGTTTGTTAACTTCTTCCCAGTTAATCACATTAAAGAAAGCTTTAATGTAATCAGGACGACGGTTTTGATAATTTAAGTAGTAAGCATGCTCCCAAACATCAAGACCCAGAATTGGCGTTTTGCCTTCCATTAATGGAGAGTCTTGGTTAGGAGTACTTGTGATTTCAAGCTCGCCATTGTTTACAACAAGCCAAGCCCAGCCTGAACCAAAACGGCCTGCCGCTGCAGCTGAAAATTCCTCTTTGAATTTGTCATAGCTTCCAAATTTTGCATTGATCGCTTCAGCAACTTCGCCAGTTGGCTCTCCTCCTCCATTTGGAGAAAGAATTGTCCAGAATAAAGAGTGGTTAGCATGTCCACCCCCATTATTTCTTACAGCAGTACGTGCAGCTTCAGGAACCGCATCTAAATTAGAAATAAGATCCTCTACAGACTTACTTAATAACTCTTCGTTGCCTTGTAATGCGTTATTAAGATTCGTTACATACGTATTATGATGCTTAGTGTGGTGAATGTTCATTGTTTCTTTATCGATGTGAGGCTCAAGTGCGTCATACGCATAAGGTAATTGTGGTAATTCATATGCCATCTGATATTCCTCCCAAATATGTAAATTTCATTTCTCAAGTCTTGGAATAAATTGAGAAATGTTGGATTACCCTTAGATTACCAAATCTAATGGGGACTTTCAAATATAAAGCTTTGTTTTTAATGAGAAAAATTATAGTACCAGCACAATGAAGTATATGATCATAGCCGCCATGATCATTCCCTTTACAAATACACTTCCAATAAATCCGGCAACAGACCCCAATCCGATTTTAACCGCTTGTGTGAATGGGGTTTTTGAAACAATCATTTCTCCAAGGACTGCGCCGATGAATGGACCTAATATAATCCCTGCAAAAGGAATAATAAAGGGACCTGCTAATAACCCAATCGTACTGCCCCACATACTAGCTTTTGTGCCGCCAAATTTTTTAATACCTAAAGCGTTTGCCACATAATCAACGATAAATAGCAGCAGAAAAAAACAGCCTTGTATCACCCAAAATAACCAGTTAAAAGGGGCAAAACTTACAAGCCAGCCGTAAATCAAAAATGAAGCAAAAATTAAAACAGAGCTTGGGAGTATCGGATAGATTAATCCTACAAAAGCTCCCAGCCATAATACAATAGCAATCGTCCAGCTAAACGTTTCGATTGGACCACACCTCCTGTAATTGCGTTTGCATCCATTATACAATCTCCTTTCGTCAAAAACTAAAAAGATGCTGTACATCTCATCAGCATCTTCCATTAAAATTAATTTCTTTCTCCTAATACAGCCTCTGCAATATTGACACTGTGATCACCAATCCGCTCTAAGTTGCTAATGATATCTACATAAACGATACCTGATTGGCCAGAGCATAAGCCTTCATTCAAACGAACAATATGCTGTTTGCGAAGCTTTCTCTCCATTTGGTCAATTTGGTCTTCCTCATCTTTTACCTTTTTAGCCAAATTTAAATCGTTTTGATCAAGAGACTCAATCGCATCTTTTAGAGTTTTAATCGATAAATTAAACATTCCTTCAAGGTCTTGCATCGCATCATCAGATATGACGACTTTATTGGCTAATTGATAATCCACCAATTCAATGATGTTTTCAAAGTGGTCTCCGATTCTCTCAATGTCACGAACTGTATCCATCAGCAAGGAATGTCTTTCAGACTCAGCTGAAGATAATGATCTGCGCGAAAGCTCTACTAAATAATCCGTAATTTTTTTGTCAAGGTTATTAATCGCATCCTCTAACTGAAGGGCAACTTCAGAGTGCTTCGATGCTTTTGTCTGTAAGAAATCAAATGACTCTTCTAAGCCTTTAATTGCAAGCTGTCCCATACGCAGGACTTCCTCTTGTGCCTGTCCTATTGCAATCGACGGATTTTGTTCGATAAAAATCGGATCTAAGTGTTTGGCTTTATACTCTACATACGTGTCTTCACCAGGCACGATCTTCGTTACTGCCTTTGCAATATAAGCAATAAACGGCAATTGAATTAATGTGTTTACTACGTTAAAAGTTCCGTGTGCAAAAGCAATTTGCATTTTTGGCCCTAAATCGAGAACTTGAGTTAAATACTCAATATATATAGTGAAAGGTTTAAGCAATATTAAAAAGATAATTGTCCCAATTACATTAAACATCACATGGCTGGCTGCCGTTCTTTTCGCTGCTACCGATGCTCCGATAGAAGCAATTACTGCGGTAATGGTCGTACCGATATTGTCTCCAAATAATACCGGTAATGCAGCACTTAAATTGACGAGACCTTGCTCATACAATCCTTGAAGGATTCCAACGGTAGCGGATGAACTTTGAACAATCACTGTAAATAAAGTCCCGACAACGACCCCGAGAATCGGAGTTGACGCCATTTCAATTGTTAAATCATGAAAAGCCTCCAATGAACGCAGGGGTTTCATTCCTCCGCTCATTAATTCTAATCCATAGAATAAAGCACCGAATCCGAATAAAACTTGACCAAGATTTTGCCACTGGCGATTCTTAAAAAAGAATAAAAAAACGACTCCTGCAAAAAGAACCGGCAATGCATATGCACCTACATCGATTCCAATAATAAATGCGGTGACAGTTGTACCAATGTTGGCCCCCATAACGACACCAATTGCTTGTCGCAATGTCATAAAACCGGCACTTACTAATCCAACAGTAATAACAGTGGTACCAGAACTTGACTGAATTAAAATGGTTACTAACATTCCTGCAAGAACACCTAATAATGGATTAGATGTCCATCTGTCGAGAATATCGCGCAACTTGTCACCAGCGGCCTTTTGTAATCCCTCTCCCATGAACTTAATGCCTAAAAGGAATATCCCGAGACCGCCTAAAAATTCAAATATTAATCTTTGTATATCAATACCTTCCAAACGATTCAACCCCTTAAATCCACGCAATATTTGTCTGAAAACCCCATACAATTATTAATGAAGTATTAAGAAAAAGTAAAGTATGTTTACAAAATCTTAACATTATATTTACTTTTGTAATATCGTGATTTACGAATTATTTGATTTACACCTTTTTCCGGTCTAAACTATGTAGAGATGCAATGGAAAGGGAGACGGCTTATGAACATTTTGAAACAATTTTATAGAAGTTTATTTTCACCAAAAGATGTGGCTTCTTTTCGGTTACAGAAAATCGGAAAAACCATTTTATACGTGTTCTTCCTCGCACTTCTATCGGTCATTCCCACTTTCTATAATGTTCAAGAAGGAATCACGAAATCAATTGATGCTGTTGCTGATACAATTGAGGACGATCTGCCTGACTTTACAATTGAGAATGGAACCTTGCATGCAGAGCAAGAAAAGCCCATAATACTGGAAAGGTATGGATTCAAAATCATTTTCGACAGCACGGGTGAAACAAAGGTTAGTAATCTAGACGCAAACGAGGATGCTATTGCTCTTTTGCAAAATGAGTTTGTAATTGTATCTAATGGGGTTGTGGATAATTATCCATATACATTGATTGACGTAGCTGCTTTCTCGAAGCAAGATGTGCAAGCATTGGTACAATCATTTGATTCTATTTCAATGATTCTCTTGCCTATTCTATTTGTGATTATGTACGTATTTATGGCCGGGATTGATTTTCTCGAAATTACAATACTGGCAGCTATTGGTCTTTTGGTCGTTAGCTCCTTAGGCAAGAATTTGAAGTTTGGTCAAGTCTGGCGAATGATGGCCTATAGTGTAACGCTGCCAACCGTTTTCTTTATGATTATGGGCTTTTTAAAGACTGCGGTTCCCGGGGCATTATTGATTCACTGGGGTGTATCGCTAATATTCTTATATCTGGCAGTAAAAGAAATTCGCGAGACAGACTAAGCAGTTTACTAATTCAAAAAAACAGGGCCAGCATCTATTCCGATGCTGGCCCTGTTTTTTTGTCAATCTCAAATTTTTGAAGCAACAGAGTCAATCTGGCTGAGAGCTCTGATAATTTTTCAGCTAAGTCCACATTCCTATCGAGTTTTTCTCCAAGCTTTGTAAAGTAAAGATTCATATCATCTACTGATTTGATTGTTTTCTCTGCAATCATAGTAACTTCTTCCGTTCTGACTTCTATAGAAGGGAGATCTGCTAGTAATGAATTGACTTCATGGCCTACATCCATTGTCCACTCCATAATGTCACGCAGATCTTGTAAAAGTTTATCAAATAATTCAATACTTTGGTTTGCCATTAGATCCTGATTTTCAAATTTCTTTTGTAAGATGAGGAATTGATTCCTTACTTGCTTTGCTTGCTGATCGATTTTGTCTGTCATCATTCCTACTTGTTGTACAGCTCGGGTGGAATGTTCAGCCAGTTTTTTAATCTCGTCAGCAACTACCATAAAACCTGTTCCAGCATCTCCTGCCCGCGCTGCTTCAATAGAAGCATTTAAGGAAAGAAGCTTAGTTTGTTCTGCAATTTTTTTTATCGTCAAAAGAACATCGCCTATTTTTGAAGTCTGGTCTTCCATGCTTTTGATGGCTCCAGACATATTGTCCATTTGCGCTTTCATATCAAAAGTCCCATTTATCATGGCATCCATGGTAGACTTCCCTTCCTCTATATAAGAAGTGGATCCCTCTGTTTGCCTCATCATTTCATTTACTTTATCAGTTACAAGAGAAACAGACTGTGCCATATTTTTTTGTTCCTTCGTTGTCAGATAAGAGCTTGCTGCTGTTTCCTTAGCACCGCTATGAACATATTGCAAAATTGTTTGAACTTGAAGCTGTTCCTCTTTAAGAATGTCTGCATTCGATTTTAAATTCGATTCAGCTGTAATCAAATGACTGCTTGTCTGCTGGATCTCTTCTATCATTTTTTTCATTTGCCCAATCATGACATTGTAAGTTTCGACGAGGTTCCTTATTTCGGGACTGCTTTGTTTTTCTTTAAGATTAAGATCGGAGAGCTGAAGCTTGGTCCCATTCATTTTAGACATGTGCTGACTTAAAGTATGGATTGGTTTTGTTATAGATCTTGTAATTAAAAAAATAATTAAAAAAATGATAATACTGCTTACGATTAAAATCGATAGTAAAAGCTCTCTTAACTCATAGATCGAAGACAGATATTCACCTTGAGGGATCAGAATCACATACTTCCCTCTGATTTCCTGAATTTCCTGAAACCCGATTGTAATAGGAGCTCCATTGATTTCGTCATGTATGACTCCGTTCGTTTTGTTTTCCATCTGCTCTAACACAGATTCAGCAGGCTTATACCGGACATTACTAGAGCCAATCGATGATACAGTTCCATCTCTTACTATAAAATATTCTCCTCTGTACCCATCCTGCGCAAAATTGGCGTCCTGCTTTTTAATCGCTTTTTCTAATTCTTTATTAAATGATTCTGAATCACCTACATAGCGATACATTAAACTTTGGGAGGTTTCATAAATGAATTGCAACTCTGTCTCAAGACGCTCTTCCATCAGTTTAATTCCATTATCTCTGGCCTGATTAAAAGTAATTAAGGTGGTTACACTGGCACTTATTAAAAATAAAGGGAAGATTAAGATTACTAAACGGGCACGTAAAGATAGTTTTTTAAATGTAAACCCTTGTACTGTGAAATGTTGAGATTTTTTTAACATAATCTGCCTCTTTCAAATACTGTTATAAATTTCTTCTCATGTCTCATTATGGCAGTGCAATGTAAAGCAAATGTTAATCATTTATAAATTTAGTGTTGAAACAAGTCATAATTTTCTTCTTCGGTCATATAAATGGGACAAGTAGACCAAGGGAGGAATTTTTGATGAAACGAGTCGCAGCTATAGTCGCAGTACTATTGTTTTTACTATCACTTTACTATGATTTAAAAGTCGGTACACTTCCGCTAAAGGCAACAGCACAGACGGAAGCAGCAGCAACTGCAGCAAATGAAGAAGCCATTCCATATGTAGAACATATTGTAGACCGCGGAGATACGGTTCTTACCATTGTAGAAACCTATACAAGTCCGATACCGGTCGGGATTGATAAGGTTGTGGAAGATTTTATTTCATTAAATCAAATTACCCCAGACAAAATTCAAGCGGGCAAGATATATAAATTTCCTATATACAGCGAATAATTCCTAATCCTTGTCAATTTCCTCATCTGACTGGTACAATGAATGGGTAATTAGAAGTTCTAATTGACGAAAGGGAGCGAATGACTCTTGAGCGAACTCATTCATCGTACAAAAACAAGACCCGTTAAGGTTGGTAATTTGACAATTGGCGGAAGTAATGAACTTTTTATACAAAGTATGACAACAACCAAAACTCATGATGTAAAAGCTACTGTTGAAGAAATACATCGTCTAGAAGAAGCTGGGTGTCAAATCGTCCGGGTTGCCGTGCCAGATGAAAGAGCAGCTGATGCAATTCCGGAAATAAAAAAACAAATCAACATTCCATTAGTAGCAGATATTCATTTCGACTATCGCCTAGCCCTAAAGGCTATAGAAGGCGGCGTTGATAAGATTCGAATAAATCCTGGGAACATTGGCAGAAGAGAAAAGGTAGAGGCTGTAGTAAAAGCAGCTAAGGAACGTGGAATTCCGATTCGGATTGGAGTTAACGCCGGTTCTTTAGAAAAGAAAATTCTTGAAAAATACGGCTATCCGACCGCAGATGGAATGGTTGAAAGTGCCCTTCATCACATCAAAATTTTAGAAGATCTGGATTTTCATGATATCATCGTGTCCATGAAGGCCTCTGATGTCCAATTAGCGATTGAGGCTTATGAAAAAGCCGCTAAAGCCTTTGATTATCCGCTGCATTTAGGTATCACTGAATCGGGAACACTTTTTGCAGGAACGATAAAAAGTGCTGCTGGCCTAGGAGCCATCCTAAGCAAGGGAATTGGGAATACACTGAGAATTTCTTTAAGTGCCGATCCAGTTGAAGAAGTAAAGGTTGCAAAAGAGCTTTTAAAGGTATTTGGCCTTGCTTCCAATGCAGCGACACTCATCTCATGTCCAACATGTGGCCGGATTGAAATCGATTTAATCAGCATTGCCAATGAGGTAGAAGAATATATCCAAAAAATCAAAGCACCCATTAAGGTTTCTGTTCTCGGCTGTGCAGTAAACGGACCTGGAGAAGCGAGAGAAGCTGATATCGGAATTGCAGGCGCCAGAGGGGAAGGGCTTCTCTTTAGAAAAGGGAAGATTGTCCGAAAAGTACCAGAAGAAATAATGGTTGAGGAACTGAAGAAGGAAATTGACCAATTAGCGGAAGAGTATTATAAAAAACAGGCAGAAGCCCAAAACGCTTAAAAGAAGAGCTTGGTCTACAGGAGACCAAGCTCTTTTCTATTGCTCCTCATTAAGGAATTACGCGTTAAAAAAATGGGGCTAGGAAAAGACTGATAATAATCGCTGCAGCGCCAATTCCAATGGCCGTTGCTCCGATTCCTTCTGCTCCTCTTCTTCTTGCAATAAATCCTAGAACAATTCCTGCTGCACCAAACAATACAGGTAGTACAAACAGCGCAAGAATAGATAAGGCAATTCCAAAATACCCTATTCCTCTTCCACCTGTTTCTTCGTTTCGATTAATTTCTCTTTCATTTTCATCGCGCCGAGGTGCAGCAAAAGGAGCAGCTACCTCTGCTGATGCTTCCTCTAAATAGTCCCCATTATTAATTCGTTCTTCCATAATTTCTTCATTGGTATCTCTTACGTCAATATTGTGATCGACGAATTTCCTTTCGTCTGCCATTTACATCCCTCACTTTCAAAGTAGGAGCACTCATATTTTTTGCAAAACTTCAGATTTTCCTCATGTTAATCTTTAACAGTGAAATTGAATTAACACTGTAGAAAACGTTAAAGGTATGGTACACTTCTTTTTGTACGTTTAAACAAGGTTCAATGGAATATTTGACAAGTGGAAGGAAGAGACACGTGATTAAACCATTACGCTTTGGAATTGATATAGATGGAACTGTAACCGATCCCAATTCTATGCTACCTCATATAAATAAAGCATTTGGATTATCCTTAAAATTAGAGGATGTTACACAATACGATTTAACAAAAGCCGTAAAAGTAAACCCGGAGGAGTTTAATGATTGGTTTGTGAAGACAGAAGCTGAAATTTACATAAGCTCACCTTTAGCAAAAGGAGCAAAGAACGTTTTAAATCAGTGGAAAGAGCAATTTGAACTATATTTTATTAGTGCAAGAAGCTCCCATCTGTTAGATGTGACAAAACAATGGTTTGATGAAAAAGATCTGTTTTATCATCATATTGAATTAATTGGTTCCCATGATAAAATTAGTGCCGCCAAAAAATATGAGGTTGACCTATTTTTAGAGGATAAGCATGATAACGCCGTGAATATCCATTTAGAATGCGGGATTCCTGTTTTATTATTCGATACGCCTTATAACCAAGAGCCGATTCCAAGTGGCGTAATCCGCGTGAAGTCATGGGAAGAGACAAATCAATGGGTACAGAATTGGCTAAAGACAAAAAACAGAAATTAAAATGAGCATGAACCCTTAAATGAGGGTCATGCTCTTTTACATTCCGGACACTTGCCGTATACTTCAAATTTATGATCATGGATCGTATAATCTTCAAAATTCCCTGGAAGTACCTCCATCGGACATAATTGAATTTCTTTTGTTTTTCCGCATTCGAGACAGATAAAATGATGATGATGGTGATGATGGTCACACGTAAACCGAAATCTCATTTCTCCTGAAAACTCTGTTTGCTCTAAAATCCCGAGCTTTGAAAATAATGATAAATTTCGATAGACTGTATCCACACTGATTCCCGGAAAATCCGATTTCATCAATTCCATCACTTCTTTAGCAGATAAATATTTATTATGAGCTGCCAGACTTTCAAGCATATATTCCCGCTTGTCTGTATATTTATATCCATTTTGCTTAAGAAGGTCAATTGCTTGTGTGACATTCATGATTCCCACCACCTTCCTTTATTTTATCATATTCTTCTCAATTTTGTTTTGAATTGTTTATACCCAATTGAAAAAAGCAGAATGATTACAGAGAAAATAACAATTGTTCCGCCTGGAGCTAAATCCAAATAATACGCACTTACTAATCCTCCAAGAACAGAAATCTCTCCAAAAACAATGGATAGGAACAAGGATTGTTTAAATCCATTTGCAATGCGAATACTGGCTGCTACCGGCAACGTCATTAAGGCGGAAACTAAAAGAATCCCTACAATTCTCATCGACGCAGCAATAACTAATGCTACAAGCAAAATAAAAAGAACATGTATATATGAGGCTTTGAGCCCAGAAGCCTTTGCATGTTCCTCATCAAAGGAGAGTAAAAATAATTCCTTATAAAATATAAGAACGGCAGATATAACAATCAGGCTGATCATTACAATTAATATTAAATCGGATTGATCTACGGCACTAATGCTGCCAAATAAATAATTTAGAAGATCCGTATTAAATCCATCTGCGATTGAAATAAAAATCGCGCCTAATCCTATTCCACCCGATAAAATAATGGGGATGGCAAGCTCCTGGTAATGTTTATATACAGTTCTAAGCCTTTCAATAAATAATGCACCAGTGCAGGAAAACAGAATACCCATATACAGCGGATTTACTCCGGTAAACCAGGTGAATGATTTACTTAAAAGCAAACTAAACGCAATTCCTGACAGGGTTACATGGCTAAGTGCGTCCGCAATCAAAGAAAGTCTTCTGACGACTATAAATACCCCAAGCAATGGTGCAATGATTCCAACAATAGCACCGATCAAGAATGCATTCCTTAAAAATTCATACTCCAAAATACTTGATATCATTAAATCTTCCCCATTTTTAGTGTTGATGCGTTAACAAATGTATGTCATGCCCATAAAGGCCTGAGAGAGCAGTTTGTTCCAATGCTTCAAACTCTTTAGCTTGACCGTGAAAATGCAAATGTTTGTTTAAACAGGCGACGTGACTTACTTTACTTGTAATGGTTCCAACATCATGTGTTACGAGAATCATCGTAATCCCATGATTCCGGTTTAATCTCTCTAATAACTCATAAAAGCCTTCGACTCTTTTTATATCAACACCCACTGTCGGCTCATCGAGAATTAACAGCTCCGGATCGCTGACTACTGCACGTGCTATAAAAACTCTTTGCTGCTGACCTCCTGATAATTCACCGATATTCCGATGTAAAAAATCATCCATTTCAACAGCCCGAATCGCTTCTAATGCTTTCTGTTTATCTTGTTTTGAAGGAAATTTAAACAATCCTATTTTCTTCGTAAGTCCGCTTAACACCACTTCTAGAACAGTAGCCGGGAATCCGCTATTAAAAGAGTTTGCTTTTTGAGACACATAACCAATTTTTTCATACTGATTAAATGATTTCGAATCAGTTCCGAACAAGCGGATGGATCCTTCCTGCGGTTTCAGTAATCCCAGAATTAGTTTAAGCAAGGTTGATTTACCTGAACCATTAGGTCCTACCAGTCCTAAAAAGGATCCTTTAGGAACTGATAAATTTATATGTTCTAATACAGGTAAATCATCGTATCTATAAGATAAGTCGTTTATTTCTATTACGTTTTGTGTCATATCGAATTCCACTCTTTCGTAATCATTCCGATTTAGAACTACAAACCGTAGTATACACAATATCTTGATTTCTGTAAACCAAATTAAATCTAAACCAGATATCTAATCTCTATTTATGTCTTTGAAAAATGAAAAGAGCAAGATTACTTATACTTGCTCTTAGTGACTGGCCGATTTAAATTGGCCCCCTTTGGTTTCTTGTGTATCCATAATTGTAACAAATGCATGACTGCAGCCATGGCTTCTGAAATTTTAATTTAAGCGATAAATGGTATATGCAATTGATTCTTTCTAATGCACTTTTCCAGCCACTGTTATTATCCTTTTTTTGTCACAAGACAACTTGGTCTTACATATATTTTGTGGGGAGGAGTGGTAAAATGAAATTATTTGAAAACGTCGTAAATTATAAAATAAATAATATTACGTATGAAGATATTTTAAAATATAGCAAGCAATTTAATATAAAGATCAGTACAGAACAAGCAAAAAAAGTAGCCGGTTTAGTAAGGGGCAAAGGTGTCAATATTTTTAACGATAAAGAACGGGCCCAATTAATTAAAGAAATTGCCAAAATTACTGGACCAGCTGTTGCAAAAGAAGTGAATCAGCTATTCATTCAATTTACAAAATAAGAAAAAGGAAAAGTCATGTGAAGACTTTTCCTTGTACTTCTATCTTATTCCTGTGCCATAATATCTTCTAGTAATTGCTCATTAAAGTTTTGATTCCTTAGCATTTCAATCTCCTTTTTATAAGGAGGTTTTTTATTCGTTTTATCCTCACCTACATAAGGTGTTTCGAGAATTTTCGGGATGGAAGCAAATTGCGGATGATGAACAATATAATTGAGCGCTTTAAATCCAATATGACCAAAGCCAATATTTTCATGGCGGTCCTTTCTTGCCCCGACACTATTTTTACTGTCGTTTATATGAAGGACTTTGATGCGGTCGACTCCTATGATTTTATCAAACTCTTCTAGTACACCATCAAAATCATTAACAATGTCATAGCCGGCATCGTGTGTATGACAAGTATCAAAACAAATAGAAAGCTTTTCATTATGTGTTACGCCATCTATAATTTGAGCTAATTCTTCAAACGTTTTGCCGCACTCTGAGCCTTTGCCGGCCATCGTTTCAAGAGCTATCTGCACGTTTTGCTCCTTACTGATTACCTCATTTAAACCTTCAATTATTTTTTTTATGCCTGCCTCTTCTCCTTCTCCAACATGGGCTCCAGGATGCAAGACTATTTGTTTTGCCCCGATTGCTTCTGTTCTTTCAATTTCGGAACGCAAGAAATCAACGCCCAATTGATAAGTATCGGGATTAACAGAATTGCCAATGTTAATAATGTAAGGAGCATGTACTACAATTTCTTCAATACCGTGTTCCTTCATATGGGCAAGCCCTGCTTCAATATTTAAATTCTCTATTTTCTTTCTCCTCGTATTTTGCGGTGCCCCCGTGTAAATCATAAACGTATTAGCTCCGTAAGAAACAGCTTCTTCACTTGCTGCTAATAACATTTTACTTCCGCTCATTGATACATGAGATCCGATTAACATAATTCTCTCTCCCTTTTTATTTTTTTTTCGAAATCTTTCGTTTTTCTCTTTTTTTTAGTTTCTCTAATTCTGCTTTCATTTTCTTCTTATAACTCGGCTTGACCTTAGCTGGTTTTTTTACTCTCACAGAGATTTTCTCTAGGACTTCATCTTCTGTACGCTCTCTCTTTTTTCTGCGATTTCGGTCAGGGATATCCTTCCAT
The DNA here is from genome assembly GCF_022808645.1 of Bacillus litorisediminis. Taxonomy (GTDB): domain Bacteria; phylum Bacillota; class Bacilli; order Bacillales; family JC228; genus Bacillus_BF; species Bacillus_BF litorisediminis. The sequence continues at coordinate 69,096 of NZ_JAKZKT010000006.1, read as the reverse complement.
TCCCCTTTTACTACATCTTTCGAGAGAAAGTGAATCCCTTTTTTCTCTAATTCATTCAACGCATGTTCATCCGAAGGCTCATATACAGTTATTGCTATACCTGAAAGGTCCGCTCTGCCTGTTCTCCCAGTGCGGTGCACATAAAAGTCAAGATCCTTTGGCAGTTCCATATTGACAACATGGCTAACACCTTCAATATCAATTCCCCTTGCTGCAAGGTCGGTTGCTATAACATATTGGTACTCCAGATCCCGGATTTGCTTCATGACTCTTTTTCGTTCCCGAGGGGTAAGTCCTCCGTGAAATCTTGCAATCTTCAGCCCTTTTTCAGTAAGAGCATCAGCAAATTCGTCAACTTTTTCCTTTGTATTAGCAAAAATAAGTGCTATGTAAGGATTGATCGATGTCAGTATGTCGTAAAGAAGATTTTCTTTTGTACGCGATTTTAAGGGCACTAAGATATGATCAATTTTCTTAGGCGATGCGGTCTTCGGATCAATTTGCACATAAACAGGATTTTCCATGTACTTTTTTAAAAACGGCTTTAGTTTTTCAGGAATCGTTGCAGAAAATACTAAAATCTGCAGTTTTTCCGGCATTCGGCCAGCCAGTTGGTCCACTTCATGAATAAAGCCCATATCTAACATGATATCTGCTTCGTCTACGACAAGCATGTTTGTTTTATGGATGTCTAAGGCTTGCTCTTTGACAAGGTCTAGAATTCTCCCTGGTGTTCCAACTACAACCTGAGGCGGGGTTCCCAGCTTTTCAATTGTCCGTTGCTTGTCTGTACCGCCAATAAGACATCTGCCAGTGATTTTTTCGCCTTCAGGCAATGCAGCGGTCAGCTCTTTAAAATGCTCAAAAATTTGCAAAGCCAGCTCTCGTGTAGGAGCAGTAATGACAGCTTGTACAAATTCTAAGTCGGGCTGTATCATCGATAGAACAGGCAATAAATAAGCATGAGATTTTCCAGTACCAGTCTGGGATTGTCCAATTATGCTTTCTTTTTTTAAAACTAATGGAATAACCTTTGCCTGAATTTCAGTCGGTTCGTAAAACCCTTTTTTATCAATAACCTGGACAAAAGCAGGATGAATATGAAACCGTTCAAATGGATGTTTTTTCATAATTATTTCTCCTTTGCAGATTCCCAATCTACATTATACTTATTATTTTATTATTTCTCTACCGAAAGACGATAAACATGTATATTCAACTAATACCAAAATCTCATTTTTCGCATATTGTATCAAGAGCATTGAAATTAAGAGAGGAGGGTCTAGATATGCCTCCAAGACAGATTCCCCCAATGATGGGACAAAGAGGACTATATGGCAGAAATCCTTATATGATTTATCGACCACAAATGGGTCAGCACATGTCAGCAAGAAATTTACGGCGAAGAGGCGGATTCGGGATGAATCAAGCCAGAAGAGGCGGATTTGGCGCCAATTTGTCAGGAAGCGGTTCTGGGGGGTTATTAAGCCGAATTAATGGTCAGCCTGGTCAAGGTAATCCAGGCAGGTCTGGTGGACTTCTTTCTAAACTGTTTAGAGGCGGTGCCAGAGGAGCAAATGCCGTTACGGGATTTGAAGGGGCCGCAAGAGGCGGCGGTCTGCTTCAGACTGCTTCTCAGCCCGGCGGTATTATGAATATCTTAAATCAGACGCAATCCGTGATACAGGCGGTATCTCAGATTCAACCAGTGATTGAACAATATGGACCACTGGTCCGAAATCTGCCTGCTATGTGGAAACTATATCGCAGTCTAAAGTCAGATAATGATGATTCCAACGATCAAGATACTAATGACCAAAATACAGCAAAAGCAGAAGAATCAGAAGAATCTAAGCAAAAGCAAATAAAACAAAAAAAACAAAAAAACACTTCAATAAAAAAAGCAAAAAAGAAAACTTCTTCATCAAAGGGTTCCAATAAAGGTCACCGTCCTAAGTTATATGTGTAGATGTAAAGGTTCCCTTTTGTCTTATAGAGAATCCTCCTTTATAATAGAAGGTATGAAAGTATCTTTGTAATCTAGGAGGATTGGACTTTTATGAATGTCTTAAAAATTACCCCTAGAGGTTATTGCTATGGTGTCGTTGATGCGATGGTAATCGCACGAAACGCTAGTTTAGATCCAACATTACCTCGTCCTATCTATATTTTGGGGATGATTGTCCATAATAAACATGTCACAGATGCCTTTGAAAAAGAAGGAATCATTACATTAGACGGTAAAAACCGCAAAGAGATATTAGAAAAAATTGATAAAGGAACGGTTATTTTTACAGCCCATGGCGTTTCTCCAGAAGTACGGGAGCTCGCTTCGAAAAAGGGATTAGTTACGATTGACGCAACCTGTCCTGATGTTACGAAGACACATGACTTAATCCGGGAAAAAGAAAAAGAGGGATATCAAGTCATTTATATTGGCAAAAAAGGACACCCTGAGCCTGAGGGTGCCGTTGGTGTGGCTCCTAAAATTGTGCATTTGGTTGAAACGGTTGAAGATGTAGAAGCTTTAAATATCAAGGCAGATAAGATCATCGTTACGAACCAAACAACCATGAGTCAATGGGATGTAGCCCATATTATGGATAAAGTAACAGAAAAATATCCGCACGCTGAAAAACACCGTGAGATTTGTTTAGCAACGCAAGTAAGACAAGAAGCCGTCGCCGAACAGGCAAAAAATGCAGATGTATTAATCGTGGTTGGTGATCCGAAAAGTAATAACTCAAATAGATTGGCTCAAGTTTCCGAAGAAATTGCCGGTACAAAAGCCTATCGTATTTCCGATATTAGCGAGTTAAACATCGATTGGATTAAAGACGCTGATACTGTCGCCGTTACTGCGGGAGCTTCTACACCTACACCGATTACAAAGGAAGTAATTACTTTTCTGGAACAATTTGATCCAAATGATTCGTCTACTTGGGACCGTGAGAAAAAAGTTCCGTTAGAAAAGATCCTGCCAAAAGTGAAAAAACTGAAGACCACTTAAAACGCTCGGGGACATCCCGAGCGTTTTTATAGTTAAGGAGATAAAATTTTAGCATGACGAATATTCGACGCAGTTAAAATATTGGGTGGGGCATGAGACATAAGTCAAGCTAGACATAAGGACGTGGCGTCTCAATCGTAAGTGCAGCTGCACATCTCGCATCGCCCCTCAAGGCTAGCCGGTTGGCGAGTTTTAAATGATTTGAAATGGATCTGTATTGATTTCTGACGGAAGAAATTGTACATCCCACTGTTTCGGAACAAGCTCTTCCAGTTTTTCTGCAACACCTTTAATCATTACCTTCTCTACATGATGACCGGGATCAATCACATTTAATCCATCCTGCAAAGCATCCTGGGCTGTATGAAAATAAAGATCCCCTGTCACATATACATCTGCTCCATGACGCATCGCATGCCTATAATATTTATTGCCGTCACCGCCCAGGACAGCTACCTTTTTGATTGTGTCATTCAGTCTGCCAACTACGCGAACCATCGAAACATCTAATTGTTTTTTTACGAATTCAGCAAATTCCCTTAGGCTCATTGGTTCCTTAAGTGTTCCGACTCTGCCAAGCCCGAGTGATTCCCCTTTTAATTCAAGAGGATAAATATCATAAGCGACTTCTTCATATGGATGAGAAGAAAACATTGCATTCAATACTTGTTTTTCAATGGAAACTGGGTAAATCGTTTCTATTCTTTGTTCAGCTACAGTTTCAAGCTTCCCGACTGTTCCTAAATAAGGATGAGCTGCATTGCCTGGGAGAAAGCGACCTTCTCCGCTGGCAGTGAATGAACAATAACTGTATTCCCCAATATGGCCGGCACCCGCTTTTCCTAATGCATCTCGAACCTCATCTGCATTTTCAATAGGAACAAAAACAACCAGTTTTTTTAATGGAATTTCATAAGTTGGAACTAATACCTTTGTATTCTGCAAACCTAGCCGTTTACTTAATAAATCGTTGACTCCTCCTACTGCCACATCCAAATTGGTATGAGCAGCATAAACGGAGATATCATGCTTAATTAGACTTTCAAAGATCGAGCCGCCTTCTATTCTCTGAAGCGGCCTAAAAATAGGAGGATGATGGGCAATGATTAACTGAACACCTTTTTGGATGGCTTCAGCCACAACGTCTTTTGTAACATCAAGGGTCACAAGGACCTTTTGGACGTGTCTGCTTAAATCTCCTATTTGCAGTCCAATTTTGTCCCCCTCCATTGCATATTTTTTCGGGGAAAACTGTTCGAAAAGCTCAATAATCTGATGACCATTTACACTTTTCATTGGCGCAATCCCTCCTCAATCAGTTTAAGTTCGTTCCGGATTTTGTTCTTTTTCTCATTTGTCCCATCGGTTGGCTTAGCCAATTCTAAAGACTGCAGCACTCGTTCCAATTGCTGTTTTTCCCCTTGCCATTTATGAATAAAGGCCTGATTTTTTTCTTTAATTAAAAAGGGACCCATTAAAAGTTCCACTTCGCTTAGGTGCTGTTTCTTTTCCTGAAGAAAATCGGCACAAATAATTTCATAGATATGATCATCTTCTTCTAAAATCTGTTCAGTCACAATGGTCCACCCATTCTTGTCCAGCCATTTTCGAACTTGATTGCCTCCAACATTGGGCTGTAAAATTAATCTTGTATCTTTTGTTAATTTATCTTTTCCCTCTTCAAGAATCCGGCTAATTAAGGCTCCGCCCATCCCTGCGATGGTAATACAATTGACTTCACCAGGACTTATAACCTCAAGTCCATCGCCTTTTCGCACGTCTATTTTATTTAATAAATCCGCTTCTGTAACCTGATTCAAAGCTGATCGGAATGGTCCCTCCGCTACTTCTCCGGCAATTGCGCGAACAGCTCTGCCTGTTTGTACAGCATAACAGGGTAAATAGGCATGATCTGAGCCGATATCGGCGAGAACAGCCTGATTGGGTATGTATTGATATACAGCATTTAATCTTTTGGAGAGTTGTTCTATGTTCAAAAATACCACCTCTCGGCTATTATTTCATTTCCGCCTATATTTTACAATCGGTTAACCCGGTTCAGCTTTAAACTTTATCAAAGTTACATTATAAAGAAAACTTGCTAGCGCCAAGCCTTTAGGAGCAGGCGATGGCCTTGGTTGCACGCATCACGCTTGATGCGCAACGTCCTAATGAATCGCTCGACTTGGCAATCCTGACCTTCGTACTTTATTCCTAAAAAATTTTTACTGCCCCGAAATTACTTCTTTGCTAAAATTTTATACTTAAAGTAAAAAAGAAGTCCTTTACTTGACTAAGCAAAGGACCCCTTTTTTATTCTAATGTTAATAGCCATTCGGCCATTTCGTCTAATTTTTCTTCTGGCACTAGTCCTGGAGGCATTCCTCCAGGTAAACCATTTGTTAAAATTTCCTTAATATCGTCAGCCGAATACTTTTCTGAAAGCCCAATTAATGATGGAGCCGATCCGTTCGAATAATCAGTTCCATGACAGGTAATACAGCCTGCCTCTTGGTAGAGTTGTTCCGGTGATAATTCTAATAAAGCATTATCAGTACCTTCTTTTTCTCCTTGAGCTCTCTCCTCCCGGTTGTCTAATCCGATAAATGAGAGGAAGAAAATAAGACCAATTCCAAATACCATGATTAGTACGAAGGGAATTATAGGATTTCGATTCATTCTTGATCCTCCTTATGTATGAAACAGTAGTTCTGGTAGGAATAAGTACAAACAATATTTATTTTACTTGAAAACGTTATAAAGGGAAAGTAGATTTACCATTTTCTTTATATTTTCACGAAATAGACAAAAATACTACTGTTCATATCATATGGGGGAAAGCAATTATTATACATTTTTGAGAATTTCACGTGCAATGACGATTCGCTGAACCTCGGATGTTCCTTCTCCAATTTCTAAAAGCTTGGCGTCTCTCATATATCTTTCCACATGGTAATCCTTCATATAGCCATTTCCGCCATGGATTTGGACAGCCTGACTTGTAATTTCCATACAAATCTCAGAAGCATAAAGCTTACACATAGAAGCTTCTTTCGAAAAAGGCTTTCCTTGATCTTTTAGCCATGCGGCTTTATATACCATATTTCGAGCGAGTTCAATTTTCAATGCCATATCGGCCAATTTAAATTGGATGGCCTGGAATTGGCTTAGTGATCTTCCGAATTGCTTTCTTTCCGAGGCATATTGGAGTGCTTTCTCATAGGCTGCTTGAGCAATCCCTACTGCCATTGCTCCAATCCCAATTCTTCCGCCATCTAAAGTGATTAGAAATTGACGAAATCCCTCTCCGCGTTTACCAAGTATGTTTTCCTCGGGAACCCGGACATCTTCTAACACTAATTCAGTTGTATTCGAAGCGTGTAATCCCATCTTTTCATAATTATCGATAACCTTAAACCCTTTTGCATTTGTTGGAACAATAATCGCAGTAATTTCTTTTTCATGATCATTTTGTCCCGTAACAGCAGTTAAGGCTAAATGCTTAGCGTAACTGGCATTGGTAATAAAGCATTTATTACCGTTTATAACCCATTCCCCGGATTCTAGACGTGCAACTGTTTGAGTTCCCCCTGCATCTGATCCTGCATTTGGTTCGGTTAGACCGAAAGCACCCATTGATTCTCCTGTACAGATTGGAACTAAGTACCTTTGTTTTTGATCCTCCGTACCAAACATATGAATGGGAGCCCCGCCTAAGGAAATGTGAGCTGAATAGGTGATCCCTGTTGAACCGCAGGCACGGCTCAATTCTTCTGTCACAATGGCAAAACTGATTGTATCGGCTCCGGCTCCTCCATATTCCTCAGGAAATGGCAGACCCATTAATCCTAATTCAGCCAGTTTTTTCATAATAGAAAGAGGAAATTCCTTTTTATTATCCCTTTGTAATGCACCGGGAGCTACCTCTTCATCAGCGAACTCTCTTATCATTTTTTGAATCATTTGCTGCTCTTTAGTCAGTTCAAAATTCATTTCATACCCCTCCCTTTGTATGCGCTTACATCATACTATTATATGTTTAAATTCCCTTTTACACAACATTAAAACTTTTTTGTATTATATGATCAATTTCCAATTTCTACGATTGCAAAATGACTGACAATTCAGTAAAATATAAAGTAACCACTGGTAATTAAAAAGAAAGCTCGCCAATTGGCGAGTTTTCAGGCGAAGCATGATGCGCATTTGCACTTATCACTTTTGAGTGCTCCTGCCCATCGTACTTTCTAATGATTTTGACTGCGTGGAGTATGCTTCATTTGCTAAAATTTTACACTTTCTAATGTGCAAAAAAATAAACTTACTCATAGATTGAGTAAGTTTATTCTAAGAAATCTTTAAGTCGTTTGCTTCTGCTTGGATGGCGAAGTTTTCTTAATGCCTTTGCTTCAATTTGACGAATCCGCTCACGTGTAACACCAAAGACCTTTCCAACTTCTTCAAGTGTTCTCGTCCGGCCGTCATCTAGCCCAAAGCGTAACCTTAATACGTTTTCTTCACGGTCTGTCAGTGTATCTAAAACATCCTCGAGCTGCTCTTTTAATAATTCATAGGCGGCATGCTCAGAAGGTGATGTAGCTTCTTGGTCTTCAATAAAGTCACCAAGATGCGAATCATCCTCTTCACCAATTGGTGTTTCGAGGGAGACAGGTTCTTGAGCAATTTTTAAAATTTCTCTTACTTTATCAGGAGTAAGATCCATATCTTCTGCAATCTCTTCTGGCGTTGGTTCGCGTCCTAAATCCTGCAGTAACTGTCTTTGCACACGAATCAATTTATTTATAGTTTCAACCATGTGTACAGGAATCCGGATTGTTCTGGCCTGGTCTGCGATTGCACGCGTAATTGCCTGACGAATCCACCAGGTAGCATACGTACTAAATTTGAATCCTTTACGGTAATCAAATTTTTCAACGGCTTTAATAAGCCCCATATTTCCTTCTTGAATTAAATCAAGGAATAACATTCCCCGGCCTACATATCTCTTCGCAATACTTACAACTAACCGTAAGTTCGCTTCCGCAAGGCGTCTTTTCGCTTCTTCGTCACCTTGTTCAATTCTTTCGGCAAGTTCTATTTCCTCATCAGCTGAAAGGAGATCCACTCGACCAATTTCTTTCAGATACATGCGGACAGGGTCATTTATTTTTACACCAGGAGGAACACTTAAATCATTTAAGTCGAATTCCTCTTCATCATCTTTTGGATCTACAACATCTACATTTGTATCTGCAACTTCATCATGTTCTCCTAGTAAATCTACACCCTGGTCACCTAAGGCTTCATAAAATTCGTCTAAATGCTCCGAATCAACTTCGAATGAAGATAATTTGTCTGCAATCTCCTCGTATGTTAGGTGCCCTCTTTTTTTGCCAATTTCAATTAGGTGGTCTTTTGCTTGTTCAAGTGTTACCTCATTTTCAACTTCTTCTCTGGAACGCGCTGATTTTTCAGCCAATGCGGCCCCTCCTTCCAACTCAAAGAACAAAATCCTATAACGTTTTGCGCAGCTGCAATATCTCCATTGCAATGCTAGCAGCCTTCACATAATCTTTACTGCTTTCTGCTTCCCTTTCTTCTCGCTCTTTTTCTTTTATCATTAGCAATTTTTTTTGCTTTAACACCTGCATAATATAATCATTCAGTTCTTTCTCTGTTAGTTCCTCTTGGATTTGAATCAAGCTGATTTCAGTTACCAACCTTTTAATGGATTGGTCTTTAATAAAATCCAAAAATTGACTAACATCGGGTGAGTTCCCTTCTTCATAGTATGCAGCAAGATAAGTAAAAATAGCTTGATGTTCATCTATATTAAATGTTTGATGGTGAAGAAGTTTTTGGACCTCCCATACTAGCTGGTCATTCTGCAGCATATAAGCGAGAAGCATTTTTTCAGCAGTTACAAAAGCAGGTGCCAGCTTTTTTTCTCTTTTGCTAAAAGAAGTAATTTGCCGTGGCATCAGCTTTTGCTGCTTGCGAAGACTTTTATCCTGTTGTATCGAATATTGTTGTTCTTGTTCCTTTAACGCTTCTAAGGACAATGAAAATTCATTGGCCAGCTGTCTTAGATAGTGGTCCTTTTCAATCGCACTATTCTGCTTTGAAATTTCTTTTAGTACTTCTTCTATATAGAGAAGCCTTTCTCCTTCATTGATAAGATTTTTCCCTCTCCGCAGATAGGAAAGTTTAAAAGACATAAAGGTTTGGCTTCGATCTACCACTTCTGTCTGAAATTTTTCACCGCCATATTGGCGAATAAATTCATCAGGGTCTAACTGGTCTGGAATGCTGGCTACTAAGACTGAGATGCCATTCTCTTCTAACAGTTTTCCAGCCCGATAGGCAGCTTCAACCCCAGCATCATCTGCGTCAAAACACAAAACCGCAGTAGACACATTTCTTTTTAAAATCCTGATGTGTTCCTCCGATAATGAGGTTCCCATCGTAGCAATCCCATGTTTGACTCCTGCATTAAATGCTGAGATAACATCTGCATAGCCTTCAAACAGGATACAGGCATCCTTTTTCCGGATTTCTGGCCTTGCCCGGTGGAAATTATAAAAGATGTTTCCTTTTTTAAAAATCGGAGTCTCAGGTGAATTAAGAAACTTAGGCTCATTTCCGTCTGCCTCCATGACTCTTCCGGAAAAAGCAACGGTTTTTCCGCTATGATCATGAATTGGAAACATAATTCTATTTCTGAATCTGTCAAATGTGCGATCACCCTGTGCACTTCTAACAATAATCCCAGATTCCTCAATGATGGAATGAGAGAATCCCTTTTTCTCTAAATAGTTCTTAACAAAATCCCATGACCCGGGAGCATAGCCAATTTGAAAAGCAGCAATCGCATCTTTGGATATCCCTCGGTTTTCTAAGTAGGTAAGCGCTTTTTGACCTTCTTTTGTATTTACCAGCAAATGATGGTAAAATTTATTTAATAACTCATGTAAATCAAAAAGCTGCTTCTCTTTTTCACTTTTCGGGCTTGTGTGTTCTGATTGAACAGTAAGTGCTGGAATATCTTTTCCTGTGCGTTCGGCAATTTTTTGTACGGCTTCAATAAAAGACAGACCATCAATGTCCATTAAAAAAGAAAACACATTTCCCCCAGCCCCGCATCCAAAGCAGTGAAAAATTTGTTTATCCGGGGCAACAGAAAAAGAGGGGGTATTTTCCCCGTGAAATGGACAAAGCCCAAAATAGTTTCGTCCTTTTTTCTTTAATTGGACATACTCGCTTATTACATCAACTATGTCTGCCGAGGCCCTTATTTCGTCTATTAATTCGTCCGATAATCGTTCAGACATCATCATCAACTGCCTCTTTTTTGATATAAATCGATGTAATTCATCATTTTTTTACAAACAATTAATTCGATAAAAAAATTCAAATTCCTGCAAGCTTCGACAAAATCTGTTCAAATTCTTTACAAAACTTTTGCCGGTCTTGTTCCGTGAATTTTTTTGGACCTCTCGTTCTTTCACCACCTCTTCTTGCCTTATTGGATGCATAACGAAAAAACAAGATAGAATCCAGGTCCTTATCGTTAATTACTTTTCCGCGAGGGGTAATTGCGTACACTCCTTTTGGAATAACTGAAGCTGCTAACCCCATGTCCTGTGTAACAACACAGTCACCTTTTTGTGAGTGATTGACGATAAACAAATCAGCAGACTCTTTGTCCGGATCAACAAACTTCCACTCATTTGCATCATCATTTTGATGATAATGGGCATATGAAGCAACAAAATGAACTGGTATCCCATACTGCCTTGAAAGCTGTCGAATTTCATTTTTAACCGGACAAGCATCCGCGTCAACAAGAACCACCGGTTTTTGCAGGTAAGGAATACATTCTACGTCATGTCCCATTATCCTTCTTTTACTCACCTTTTTATACAAAACTCATATGGTTTTGTCGAATTTTTTTTGTGATTTCCCCTTGACATCCACCAATAATAAGTTTATTCTTTCTTGCTTGACCTTAAACCTATTATATGGTTTTTTTATCACAATTTTTTATTATAGTACATAAAAGCCGGTAATTCCATTATTTTTTACTGATTATCTGTTAAAATTTTTCCCATACAAAAGCAAAAGACCGTCTATTAAGACGACCTTTACTTTTATAGTCTTTTTTGCTGAATTTGATTCATGATAATATTGGCTGTTTCCTCAACTGCTTTATTTGTTACATCTATAATTGGACACCCTATTTTTTCAACAACTTTATTAAAATGCTCAAGCTCACTTTTAATTCTGTCTAAATTTGCATAGCTTGCCTGATCATTTAAGCCTAATGTTTTTAATCTTTCTCTTCTGATTTGATTCAATTTTTCCGGACTGATCTTTAGACCGAAGCATCGATCTTTTTCAACTTGATATAACTCATCAGGCGGATCAATTTCCGGGACAAGCGGTACGTTTGCCACTTTTAAGCGCTTATGTGCCAAATATTGTGATAGAGGTGTTTTTGAAGTTCTCGATACCCCTATTAGCACAATATCCGCTTTTAACAGTCCTCTAGGGTCTCTGCCATCATCATATTGAACAGCAAACTCAATCGCTTCAACCTTTTTAAAATAATCATCGTCCAGCTTTCTGACGAGCCCTGGTTCAAATAACGGAGTTTTCCCATATTGTTTATGAAAGTGATCCATTAGCGGACCAATCACATCAAAGGCGAATATTTCTTCTCTTTCGGCTGCTGCCTTGATGTACGCTCTCATGTCAGGCTTAACTAAAGTAAACACAATCATGCCATTATTAATTTTAGCCAGCTGGATTACTTCATCAATCGTTGATTCATCCTCAACGTAAGGAATCCTTTTTATTACGGAACCAGATCCGTTAAATTGACTGATGGCAGCTTTAGCAACCAATTCAGCGGTTTCCCCGACGGAATCTGATACGATATAGATTACTGGGAATTGCATCCGTTTCTCCCCCTATCTGTCAATCCCGGCTTAATGCAACAAATGCCTTCGTAATATTTGTTTTCGTGATTCTCCCTATTACCTCAAACCCATTCTCTGTCTTTTTCACAACGGGAAGGGCGTCGATTTGTCTTTCAATCAGACGATAGGCCACATCTAGCAGCGTATCGTCTTTTTCACACCAGGTTATATTAGGCATTCTTGTCATTATAATATGAACAGGCAGCTTATTTAAATCCTGCTTGCCTATACTTGCCCTAAGCAAATCTTTTCTGGAGAGGACACCTGTTAAAAAAGACTTATCATTGACAACAAACAAAGTTCCAACATCTTCTAAAAACATGGTAGTGATTGCATCATAAACGGACACATTTTCATTGACTACAACAGGAATGGATTGATGATCTTTGACCAGCAGCTTATTAATATGGTCAGAAAGCAGCTGGTTGCTGGATTTACCCGTATAAAAATAGCCTACTCTTGGCCGTGCATCAAGGAAGCCCGCCATCGTTAAAATAGCAAGGTCCGGTCTTAATGTAGCACGGGTTAAGTTTAGCTGTTCTGCAATCTGCTCACCTGTAATGGGCCCTTGTTCTTTTACGATTTGTACGATTTGTTCTTGCCTTTTATTTAGTTCGATTGTCCCCACCACCTAACTCCAAACCGGTTCAATTCTACAGAGTGGTTTGTTTTGGTTACGTAAACCATTTTGTCAATATTTATAACAAGTTAAAACATGCCGATATCATCATTATATATCATGAAACCTTTTTGAACAGTATCTTACTTCAAGTAAAACCTAGATTGTCTGTTTCACTTGAAGCAAATTCACATTTGCAAATTGAAGTATCAAATCACTTATTTTTTTCATAAGTGATAAGCGGTTGTTTTTTATTTTTTCATCTGAGCTCATAACCATCGTATGATCAAAATAAGGATCAATGGTTTGCTTCAATTCCGCGAGCCTGTCAAACCGTTCCTCTTCAGAAGTTACATTTGTCCAATCATCTTTAAGCTTTGTATACGCCTCAAAAAGAGCTGTTTCATAATCATTTTCAAACAGGGAAGCATCCACCTCGCAGATTTCCTCTGCTTTTTTAGCAATATTAATGACTCTTGATAAGCTCTCAATGATTTCTTTAAAGTGTTCGTCTTCGCGTCTTTCATTTAATATTCGGGCTCTTTCTACCAATGTCGGAACATCCCCGATTTCTCCTGAAAGCACAGAATCTATCACATCATAACGAACCCCTTGTTCTTGTAAGATAAACCGAATTCGCTGCGAGAAGAAATGTAATACTTCCTTAATGGTATCTTCTACTTTAATCGGAACCCCGCTTGCCTTACAATTTTCAAATGCTTTTGTTACGAGAGCATCAAGCGAAAATGGCCAATTTTTATCTAATAGTGTGACTACCACTCCCCATGCCTGCCGTCTTAATCCATACGGATCCTGAGAACCTGTCGGAATTAGTCCAATCGCAAAACAAGAAACAATTGTATCTACTTTGTCAGCGATACTAACGATAGAACCGGGAACAGAAATCGGAGGCGAGTCATCCGAATGACGAGGCATATAGTGCTCATTAATCGCTTTTGCAACCGCTTCTTTTTCATTTTTTAATAAAGCATATTTTTCTCCCATGTAACCTTGCAGTTCTGGAAATTCATATACCATATGTGTCACAAGGTCGTACTTGCAGATTTCTGCTGCTCTTGCTACCACTTTCATCTGGTCGGGATCCAGTTTTAACTGATGACCAAGCCATCCTGAAAATGCTGCTATTCTTTTTACCTTTTCTGCATAAGTACCAATTTGTTCCTGGTATACAATTTTCTCCAATTTCGAATTCCACTCATCGATGGAGAGCTTTTGATCCTCTTTGAAGAAAAAGTTGGCATCTGACAATCTTGCCGATAAAACCTTCTCATTCCCCTTTGCAACTTTTTCAATATGCCTGTGATCGCCGTTACGGACGGTTACGAAATAAGGAAGTAGCGTTCCGGATTGATCCTTTACAGGAAAATAACGCTGATGCTCTTTCATAGAGGTAATTAAGACTTCAGCCGGTAGAGATAAAAATTCCTGACTGAATTTTCCGTACAAGACAGTCGGATACTCTACAAGATTTGTAACCTCTTCTAAGAGTTCCTCGTCAATCGGTATAATCCAGCCTTCAGCCTCAGCCAACTTTTCTAATTGCTGTCTGATGGCTTGCTTCCGTTCTTCATATTTAGCTAATACATACTGAGACAGAAGTTTTTGTTCATATTCTTCAGGTTTTTCAATTTGAACCTCTTCTCCCAGAAAACGATGGCCCCTTGTTAATCGGCCTGTTTCAACATCCGTAATCGCAAATGGAATGACTTCAGATTCATATAAAGCTACAATCCACTTAATCGGGCGAACAAATTTAAAATCATAGCTTCCCCATTTCATATTTTTCGGGAAGGTTAGAGAAGTAATTACGGTTTGAATAGAAGGAAGCAATTCTTTTGTTTTTAGTCCTTTTTGCTCGATTTTTACAAAACAATACTCAACACCATTCACTTCTTTAAAATAAATATCATTGACTGTTTTTCCTTGCCCCTTCGAAAATCCGATGGCCGCTTTTGACCAATTTCCTTCATGATCTAAGGCTATATGTTTGGCAGGTCCTTTCGCCTCTTCTACGATATCTTCTTGTGAATCTGCTACACCTTCAATTCTGACTGCTAAACGTCTGGGTGTAGAAAAAGCTTTTACTTGCGTGAATCCGATTCGATTTTCACTTAGCCAGTTTTCCGTTTTGTCCTTAAACTGTTCCATAGCCGCTTTTATCATTTTTGCAGGCATTTCTTCCAAGCCAAGTTCAATTAACACATTACTCATTTACTCTCCACCTCCTGAGTCTTTAGGATTGGGAACCCTAGCTTTTCTCGTTCTTCAAAATAAGTTTTCGCCACTTTACGGGCAAGATGTCTCATTCTTCCGATATAACCTGTCCGTTCTGTGACTGAAATCGCACCTCTTGCATCTAAAATATTAAACACATGTGAACATTTTAAAATATAGTCGTAAGCCGGGTGAACCAATCCCTCTTCCATTTGCTTATGAGCTTCTTGTTCAAATGTTTCGAACAGAGTAAATAACATGTCCTGATTAGACGTTTCAAACGTATATTTGGAATGCTCATATTCCGGCTGGCCAAAAATATCCCGATACGTAAAACCATTGGTCCATTCAAGCTCAAATACATTATCCTTCTCTTGAATGTATGAGGCTAAGCGCTCAAGTCCATAAGTGATTTCAACCGAAACGGGACTGCATTCTAATCCGCCAACCTGTTGGAAGTAGGTAAATTGGGTAATTTCCATACCATCGAGCCAAACCTCCCAGCCAAGTCCGGCACAGCCAAGTGACGGATTCTCCCAATTGTCCTCAACAAAGCGAATATCATGCTCTAACGGGTCAATACCTAACGCCTTTAATGAATCCAGGTAGATCTCCTGAATATTATCAGGTGAAGGCTTCATTATGACTTGAAATTGGTGATGCTGGTATAAGCGATTTGGATTTTCTCCATAACGGCCATCTGCTGGTCTTCTGGAAGGTTCTACATATGCAACATTCCATGGTTCCGGACCGACAGCCCGTAAAAATGTATATGGGCTCATCGTCCCCGCGCCTTTTTCCACATCATAAGCCTGCATCAAAATACAGCCTTGTTCTGACCAATGCTTTTGAAGCGTAATAATCATATCTTGAAAATTCATTTCAAACACCTCCGTAAAAATCCCTTACATTTTTGGTTTTTTATATTTAAATTGATACACTCTTAGCCCTTCATCCCCCATATAAAAACAAACAAAAAACCCGTCCCTATGCACATCTGCATAGGGACGGGCCTGTACCCGCGGTTCCACCCTATTTGCCGGATTATAAACAAATCCTGCCTCTTTTATCATAATAAGCTCCAGAACGCCTTCCCTACCTGTCTATACCCTAGCTCCCACCATCCTAGGTTCGCTTTTATAGCTTGGATAGGTACTACTTTCCTTCTCAGCCTATATTCATTTTAATTCACAGTGTAACGAAATCTGAAATCATTGTCAACTTTTAGTTCTGATCGGGCTTCCACACCTGCTTAATTTGTTTTAAGACCCCTTTACTCTTAAGATACAGCCCCGTGTACGTATCATAGTATTGTTCCATAACCATATCCAATTCTTTTTTTGTCTGCTCCTTTACATGGATGGAACCTATCTGTTCTAAGCTTATTTTTGCAAATTGACTTAAAAGCCTTGTGGATGCTGGTGAGAGGGGGATCCGGTATGGATCTGTTTCAAAACAGCGATGGCAAAGAAAACCGTTTTCTCTCACAGAGAAAGAAAATATTCCTTCCTTTGCTTTACAGTTGACACATTCATGTAAAACTGGCTTCAATCCTAATATCGGCAGCATTTTGATTTCGAAAATAGTTTTAATAATATCTGGATCATATTCTTCCTGTAAATAGTGTAATGAGAGAGCAAGCTGATCATAAAGTATGGGGTTTGGTTTCCTTTCATCTATCCCTTTCTCAGCCAGTTCAACGATATAGGCTGCAAATCCGGTTAAGTATATATCCTCCCGTAATCTTCGCATCGATTGAATTGATTCTCCTTGATGGAGCAATCCTAGTCCTCGATTTAGCTGAATCAAATATGATCCAATCGTAAATAGCTGGGTACAGCTGAAAAGCTTGCTATTCGGTTTTTTTGCTCCACGTGCCATAACACCGATTTTTCCCCAGTTTTTCGTTAAGAGGGTAACAATCTTATTGGTTTCACCATAATCAGTCGTCTTTAAAACAATTCCTTCTCCCTTATTAAACATGCTTTTCCCTCTCTATAATTCAATATATAAAAACAAGCCGACTCTAATAGCCGGCTCAAATTTTGGGGGTAACCTACATCATGGGGAAATCTATTTCTGCTAGCTCGTTTTCCTGCTCCTCCTTTTTAGGTAAGGATTGTTGTTCCAACTCTTTGTAAAGAAGATAAGTGTCAATATTCCCAGTTTCAGAAAATACCTTCCAGGTAAATTCTAACATTTGATACCCACCTTTCTAGGATTTGAACTAGCTATTGTAATTCCCTTTAGCTTACTATATAGGTTGACCAAGACCGCTCAAATCATGAGACGAAAAATTTACTAGCTTTTTGAACGAATAAAACCGAACGATTTAGTATTCGTCCTCCCTAAATCCAAAATCCCTTAGATGCAGCGCCTTATTTCGCCAGTCTTTTTGTACTTTTGCCCAGAGCTCCAGATATACTTTAGAACCTAATAAGTTTTCAATATCAACTCTAGCCCTCTGACCAATTTCCTTTAACATCGATCCCCGCTTTCCAATTATAATCCCTTTTTGTGAATCCCTTTCCACAACGATGGTGGCCATTACATGGATGAGATCCTTATCTGGATCTTTCGAGATTTTATCGATAGTTACGGCAATCGAATGAGGGACCTCTTCACGCGTTAAATGAAGCGCTTTCTCTCTTATTAGCTCCGAAATAATAAAACGCTCCGGATGATCTGTCACCTGATCAGCCGGGTAATATTGCGGCCCTTCAGGCAGCGTTTCTTTGATAACCTCAAGAAGTCTATCAACATTCTGCCCTTGTAATGCAGAGACTGGGATAATCTCAGCAAAATCAAAGCGTTTTTGATAGCCTTCAATAAAGGTGAGAAGATCATCTGGATGTACTTGATCGATTTTATTTACAACTAGAAAGACAGGTGTTTTAATCCCCTGTAATTTCTCAAGTATCATTTGTTCCCCTTTTCCGAATCCTTCTGTTACATTAACCATAAAGAGAACTAAATCCACTTCTTTTAAGGCATTTGTTGCTACCTTCATCATAAAATCTCCAAGCTTATGTTTCGGAACATGAATCCCTGGAGTATCAATAAATATCATTTGTGCGTCATTTAAGGTTAAAACACCTTGTACTTTATTTCGAGTTGTTTGCGGCTTGTCACTCATGATCGCTATTTTTTGCCCAATGATACGATTTAACAATGTAGATTTTCCAACATTCGGTCTTCCAATGATAGAAATGAAACCTGATTTATATCCTTCAGCCATTTAAATCACTCGGAGAAAACGCTCCTGGCAATAGCTCTTCAACCGTTAACTCTGCTACATCACCTTGGAGGTTTGTTAGATAGATTGTCATATCCTTCGGGCATAGCTCTGAGATGACTTGACGGCAAGCTCCACAAGGAGGTACCGGCCGTTTCGTATCTGCCACAACTACTAATGCTTTAAATTGTTTAACTCCTTCAGAATAGGCTTTAAAAATTGCTGTTCTTTCCGCACAATTGGTCATACTGTAGGCCGCATTTTCAATATTACAGCCATGGTAGACAGTACCATCTTCTGCTAATAGCGCTGCACCTACCTGAAAATTTGAATAAGGAACATATGCTTTATCTCTTGCTTTATTTGCTTCTGCGATTAATGACTGGATATCCAAAGATCTTAGTCTTCCTTTCCTGATGGTAGTATTCAAATTTTATCTGAATATACCCGTGTTTTCAAATTTAGTGTATGAGATAACCTTGATTTCGTGCTATGACAAGATGTTCCAGATCTTAGGAATAAATACGATGATTCCTACAATAACCGCATACACGGCGAATAGGAACACCGCTCCGCTTGCCATATCCTTCGCTGCTTTTGCCAGTTCATGATATTCTTTAGTAACCAAATCAACGGCACGCTCAATGCTTGAATTGATCAATTCAAGTATAAGCACCCCAAAAATAGCGGAACAAACAAAGAGCCACTCAATCCATGTAATGGAGAACAGAAATCCTAATGTCGTAACAATTGCAGCACTGACAAGGTGAAACTGAAAATTTCTTTCATGCTTGCTCGCTGAAATTATTCCGGAAAGCGCTGCTTTAAAAGAACTGAGAAATGTCCTGTTCCGAAACGCTCTATCTTTTGAGTCCATATTCTTCTAATATGCTTTCTTGTTTTGAAAACATTTCTTTTTCTTCTTGTTCTGTCTCGTGATCATATCCAAGAAGATGAAGTAGACCGTGCACTGCCAAAAACCCCAACTCTCTTTCAAAGGAATGACCGTATTCTTCTGCTTGTTCCTTTGTTTTCTCAATTGAAATAATAATATCTCCTAACACTCTTGTTTCTGGAGCACCGATAATGACCTCTTCCTCATCTCCTTCTTCAAGTGCAAATGAAATCACATCAGTAGGTTTATCTTTGCCTCGATATTCTCTATTAATTTCTTGGATTTTATCATTAGAAACAAAAGTAACAGATATTTCACAGTCTTCTTCAACTTTCTCTTGCTTTAGTCCAATCGTTATTAAATCTCTTATGAGTTTTTCTTCTTTCTCTGTTACAGTGTTTGTTTCATCTAAAAAATCAATTTCTAAATTCATTTATTTTCACCCTTCTGTATTTTTTTCAAATCTGGATATTCAATCCGTGAGTGAAAGATTCCGTATAATGTTTCACATAATGTGTGAGCTACGATATCAAGTTCCTTCAGGGTAATATCACAATCATTTAACTGACCATCCTGAAGCCGATCCCGAATAATTCCATTCACAATTTCCTTAATTTCTTCAGGTGTCGGATTATTTTTAGACCGTACGGCAGCTTCAACACTATCAGCAATATTGATAACAGCTGCTTCTTTAGTAGCGGGACGCGGACCCGGATAACGGAAATCCTCTTCTTTTACGTCTTCCCCGCTCTCCATTGCTTTGTGATAGAAAAATTTAAGTAAAGTCGTTCCATGATGCTGTTCCGCAATATCAATTATTTCTTTTGGAAGTTTCGCTTTCTTTAACATTTTGACTCCATCAGTGACATGAGAGATAATGATATTTTTACTTGCGATTGGTGAAATCTGATTATGCGGATTTTCTAAATTCATTTGATTCTCAATAAAAAACTTGGGCCTGTTAGTTTTCCCGATATCATGATAATAGCATGCAACTCTTGCTAAAAGACCATTCGCCCCAATTGATTCACAAGCTGATTCCGCTAAATTGGCGACCATGACACTATGGTGATACGTCCCTGGAGCTTCCGTCAATATTTTTTTTATTAACGGGTGATTCGGGTTTGAAAGCTCAATTAGCTTCATACCCGATAAAATATTAAAACCTGCTTCAAAAAACGGCAGCAATCCAATTGTAAAAACGGATGCCGCTACACCTGAGGCAATGCCCATGAGAGCATCATAACTAAAATCTAAGCTTGGAAAAGGGCTGTTTTTAATCAGATAATAACTTAAAATAACCACTAGGTTTAAAATGGATACTAATAAACCGGACCGTAATATCCTGGAACGCTGATTGTGACCGGTTAAAAACAGCATTCCCGCGATTCCGCTTAACAATATGTAAACTCCAATATCAAAATTAATCGCTCCAGATACATCTCGATTGAAAATAATAGTTGAAACGATCGCAAGAATAATAGTGTTAATAATCGCTAGCCTGTCATGAATTAATATTTTAATAAGCATGCTGCTCATGGCAGCAGGGAAAATATAGCCGATATTTTGCGAATTAATTGGCTGCAGTAAGCTGACAAGCTTCATAAAAATCAATGAAATAATAAAAATCATGCTGAAGATCAGAAGTTCCGAGTGTTTTGCGTCAGCCTTACTCTCTCTAAAGAATAAACTCAAGCCACCAACCAATATAATCACCAGGGCACCCAGCCCAATAAATGGTTTAAGTTGAACCTCATTATTCAATAATCCTACAAGTTCAAGCTGACGATACACTTCAGCGGTAATCATCTCGCCCTCTTCAATGATGACTTCGCCTTGTAGGATTTTAACAGGTTCGACCCCTTCAACTGCTTGTTTTTTTAACTCTTCTGTTTTTTCCAGGCTGAAAATTTCATTTTGGATCACTCCATAACGGCCCAGGGCAATAGCAGCATCTTTTAGAGCTGGAGGAAGCGGAGCATATTTAAGTTGTTCTTCCACCTCTCTTTTTGAATTCTCCACCTGATTAGCGGGGATCCGATTGCTCATTACATGATTAACAGCCGTAATGGTCAGGTCTTTTGCATTATTCAATTGCGTTGGTGTTGCCTGAAGTAATGCCCCAAGAACACTATCATTCAGTTCTGATGAGACATCTTCTGAAAGTTTATCTCGATAACGTTTAATTTTTTCTTCTAAGGTTGGCTCGTCTGCTGTTGGTTCTTGAGCATTGTTACCGCCAGGGGAAGTTCCTTCCGTTGCCTCTCCCTCTTCAGCAGCAGCATCTTCCTTTTCTTTTGCAACTTCTGTATTCACTTCCTCAGCCAGCTCAAATATACTTCTAATTAAATTTACCTGGTTTTCCGAGTATTCGGTTTTTAATTCATATACATCTTGGACTTGTGACCGTGCTTCTTCTTTTCTTTTTTCTGTAAGCTCTTTATCTTCGACCTGAATCGGTGCCCTTATCGTCTGCGGAGCTGTCTGAAATAGAGCTACATCCAGCTTTTCTGGCCTTACATTGCTAAACATCACAGCATAGAGAACCGCGCCAATCAGAATAAATAAAAGGGCTCGAACAAAAGTATTTCCGAGTGAATGTTTAATCTTTGCAAAAAATTCCTGCAGTCGGTCCATTTAAATATCCCTCCTTTTAGAGAGGATCATTAGTCACTTTATGTAAAATAATAGCAGTTTTGCGTGCAACATGCATCTTATTTTAAAAATCACCAAAGAAAAAAGCCAGCATTGTTAACAATGACAGGCTTTATAAATTATTTTTTTCGTATGCATCTATAATTTTTCGTACCAACGGATGGCGGACTACATCAGATTGTTCCAAGTGAACAAAAGCGATTCCCGGTACCTCTTTTAAAATTGATTCTGCTATAAAGAGACCGGATTTAACTCCTTTAGGCAAATCGACCTGAGATTGGTCGCCTGTAATAATCATTTTTGATCCGAATCCGAGTCTTGTTAAAAACATTTTCATTTGTGCCGCCGTTGTATTTTGAGCCTCATCTAATATGACAAAGGCATCATCTAAGGTTCGGCCTCTCATATAGGCTAGAGGTGCTATTTCAATCGTTCCTCTTTCCATCATCCTTGTTGTATGCTCTGCCCCCAGCACATCA
The DNA here is from genome assembly GCF_022808645.1 of Bacillus litorisediminis. Lineage (GTDB taxonomy): Bacteria > Bacillota > Bacilli > Bacillales > JC228 > Bacillus_BF > Bacillus_BF litorisediminis. Next base: position 46,987 of record NZ_JAKZKT010000006.1, on the reverse strand, counting down.
TGTAAGGCATCATATAATGGCCTTAAATAAGGATCCACTTTTTCTTTCAGATCACCTGGGAGAAAACCTAATGACTCGCCCGCCTCAACGGCAGGACGGGTTAAAATAATCTTTTTGACAAGTCCATTTCTAAGAGCCGTGACTGCCATTACTACAGCCAAATAGGTTTTTCCTGTTCCTGCAGGTCCAATCCCAAAAATAAGGTCATTCTTTTTAATCGCTTGTATATATTGTTTTTGTCCAATTGTTTTAACACGAATCGCTTTCCCTTTTACATTCCGCGCAATTTCTTCTGCATATAAATCCAGCAGCTCACCACTATTTCCGTCTAGTGCTAATTGGGAAGCATAGATACAATCGCGAGGTCCAATATGGATTCCTTTGCGAATCAGAATCAGGAGCTTTGAAAGGGCATCTGACAACATGTCAATCTTTTCCTCAGGTCCGCTCACTAATACCTTCTCGCCTCTGGTTACAATAGATACGCCCAATTGTTCCTCAAAGATTTTTAAATGCTGGTCTTCAATTCCAAATAAAGCTTGTGCTTCCTCTGGTCCTTCAAGTTCAATTGAAATCTGTTTTAAAGCTTCTGACATTCGTTAGTCTCCTTGAATTATCGGTTGTCCCTTCGCTATATTTTCAATGACTTGGAAGAGAATAGTCACTTTTACTTTACCATTCTGTACTTCCTTGTGCAAAATCTTTTCTCCTTTTATTTTTGCTTCTTCCCCTAACTTTGATAACAAGTCTTTTTTGGCTATAGTAATTCCAGTTTTTACTGCATCTGATTCACCTATTTCGTGAACTGCCTTCTCAATCTCATTTATTTCAACTTCCTTATAGCTGATAGGCAGCTGCCAGCGCAAAAATTTAAACGGATGAACAGTTGTATCCTCTTCATACACCTGAAAATCCGGATCTCCAAAACCCCAGATTGGCAGCTCCCAATTACCGAATTGAATATAACGTTTGTCCTTTTCATTTCCTGTCATGACGGTCAATTCCTTTTTTAATGGAACCGTTACCTCCGCTCTATACCAGGTCTCAGCCATTATTTCCCCTTCTGCTGCAATAAATTGCTGATTTTTTTCCGCACCCATTTGCCCAGAAACTAGCATCTGTCCTGGTCTGACAAAATCATTTACAACAACCATAGGCTGTCCTTTTTTTACATACATACTGACAATTGTACCTTTTTTCGTTGCGACGAGATGTTGAGGACCTGTTTCTGCTTCTCGTTCCGGTTCATTTTTTTCCACTACGGTAAGTCTGTACACTGTACCATTCAGCTTAACGCCTACCCACGTAATCTCAGGAATATTGTTGGTCAGAATTCTTTGTATTTCTTCTGGAGAATCCGTTAAAAATTGAAGACTTCCAACTTCCACTCCGAGCTTGTCCAGTTCTTTCCAGATACGTTCCTCTGTCTTTGGTCCAGCCCCTTCAATTTGGATACCCCATATCATATTTGACAGCAGGAATAATAAAACAAAAAAACAAGCAAAACCAATCATAAATCCGCTATTAAAAATTAGCCGTTTTAAAAGAAAAGGAAAACCATGCTTGTCTATAAAACGAACGGACAAATTACTTTTCCTGACTGCCCGTCTTAATGGGTACAGTTTATTTAATGCTACTTGAAAGGTTACAGTATCCTGATCTAGTCTTCTTGCGTTCCAGATTAATATACCTTGTCTCGAGAGGCGATTTAAAAATCTTTCTATCCCTTTTCCAGTTACCTTTACTGTTACATACCCTAAAAAAAAGTGGATCCATTGATTTTTCACTACTTCTCCCCCTATTTGCTATCCAAATATGACACTTGGCTGATTCGCCCTTCCAGCAAAATCTCTTCAGGCAGAATTGCTTTAATCACTAAGCCTTTTCCTTTTATCAGTAATTGTCCATTGTCCAACAAAACACGAATCTCATTTTCGGCAAATGATAAAAGTCCTTTATGATTTTCTATGTATAGATGAAGCTGACCAATCATCGTTATGCGGGGTAAATCCATCATGACATCTGGGGGTAAGTCTAACTTTGTGGTTAAAAGATTCCGGAGTGCTGCTTTTAACTTTCGTGCCATATTAAGAGGCCCCCTTTCATCTCATATGTATGTTAAAAAAAGGAGGATTAGCACACTTTATCGGGGGTGCGAAGCAAGAAAAACGAAATAAAAAAAGGTGATCCCTTATCTATAGCAGTTCAGCTGTAAATGAACTTGAAATAGATCAGGACCAGCCCTTTATTTAAATATTTCTTCTTCTTTTAGCCTTTGGCGGTGATAAAATTTCTGCCCAAATCAGACCTTGAAGAACTTGGTCGGATGTTGGATCAAGCTTATATTTCTTTTTCGTTAATTCATTCTGTTCCACAGACCCAAGTTTAATCGGATTTGCACTCGCCTGTTCTTTTTTCTTTCTAGCTTCTGCTAACTCAGCCCGCTTAATCAATTCATTAGTCTCAGAAGAGATATTGACAGGTTGTGAAATCGTTTGGGGTTGGGTTTTAGTTTGGGGAGGAGGTGAAACCCTCTCTCTGTCCGCTGGCGTATGTCGAATAACCGTTTTCTTTGGCGGAATTCTTTCGTTCCTCTGTACCGGCTCTGTATTCTTCCTTTTAGAAAACAGAGAGGAAAGAATCCCCATTATCACAATGATAATAATGGGATTCTCCAGGATCATTTCAATGATAGTTGACAAAGGAGTTCCCTCCTTCCTTCATTTTATTTCTTCTTATCGTCTTTTTCTCCAGTCATTTTACCAATCGATTCTCTCATATCTGTATCAGCTGTAATATTCTTTAGATTCCAATAATCCATTACACCTAAATTGCCTGACCGTAAAGCCTCCGCCATCGCAAGCGGAACTTGCGCTTCAGATTCAACTACTTTTGCCTTCATTTCTTCTACGCGGGCTTTCATTTCTTGTTCTTGTGCAACGGCCATCGCTCGGCGTTCTTCGGCCTTAGCCTGTGCAATATTTTTGTCAGCTTCGGCCTGGTCAGTTTGCAGGATAGCCCCAATGTTTTTGCCGATATCAACGTCTGCTATATCAATCGAAAGAATTTCAAAGGCAGTTCCTGAATCAAGACCCTTCTGCAGGACAGTACGGGAAATCATATCCGGATTCTCCAATACCTTTTTATGGTCATTAGAGGAACCAATTGTACTAACAATCCCTTCACCAACACGGGCAATTACAGTTTCCTCGCCGGCACCACCGACTAAACGGTCAATATTTGCGCGAACTGTAATACGAGCTTTTGCCTTTACTTCAATCCCATCCATCGCAACCCCAGAGATAAATGGTGTTTCAATTACCTTTGGATTAACACTCATCTGTACAGCCTCTAGCACATCGCGTCCGGCTAGGTCAATAGCCGCACAACGCTCAAAGGATAGTTCAATATTGGCTCTTTGTGCCGCAATTAATGCATTCACGACTCTGTCGACATTACCACCTGCTAAATAGTGGCTTTCCAGTTGATTGGTATTTACATCTAGCCCCGCTTTGGACGCTTTAATCAACGGGTTAATCACTCGGCTTGGAATAACGCGCCGTAATCTCATTCCGATCAGGGTGAAAATACTAACTCTAACTCCAGCTGCTAATGCTGAAATCCACAGCATAACTGGAACAAATGTAAATAGAACGGCTAAAACAATAATTGCCAGCACGACTGCTACAATTAAAAATAATGTACTTGCTTCAAATACCATATTATTTACCTCCTCAAAGTCTTACTTTTTGTCTAAGCTGGTAATTTCACGTACTACTATTCTTGAGCCTTCTGCCTTAATTATTTTCACTTTGGCTCCTTTTTCCACATAGCCACCTTCCGTTACTGCATCAATCCGTTCGTCTCCCACTAAGATTGTTCCGGCAGGGCGTAAAGACGTATGGGCAACCCCGGTAACGCCGATTAATTCTAGCCGGCTTTTATTGGAAATATATCCTTTTTCCGAACTGGTTGAATCCTTTAAGATAATTTTATTAAAGATATGGATTCGCTTTCGGAAGACTTTAGATAAAACAAATCCGGCAGCGATTGCAATTATAATGGCAATTAATAAATAGATCCCCATTTGTGTCACACTCTCTCCTGCAATCAAAATACCCCATACAACTGCAATGAGCCCAATCCCCCCTAAAATACCGCCTGGGATGAAAAATTCTAAGAGTAAGAGGACAATTCCAATAACGAAAAGAATGAGAGATTCGTACCCGGCAAGCCCCGCTACTAAATGTCCATAGAAGAAAAGCAGCAATGAAGCAAGTCCCATTGTACCAGGTATTCCAAAACCAGGGGAATATAGCTCAACCACTAGCCCTATGCTCCCAATTGATAGGAGGATAGGTACGATGATTGGATTTGTCAGGAATCTCGCTAATTTCTCAAAAAAGCTTTCCTCCAGCTCTCTGACTTCCACATTCTCAAGGCCCATGCTATTTAATACATCGTCAATACTTGTAACTATTTCTTCCGCATACCCAACCTCTTTTGCTTGTTCTGCGGTAAGTGTCAGGAGTTCAGTCTCATCATCTCCATATTTTTCGATTTTAACCTTTTTATCGGCCATAGCCAATGCATACTTTGGATCGCGATCTTTATGTTTCGCCGCATTTTCCATCTCAGCGAGCCAATAGGATTGTGCTTTTAAATCGGCTGCATTTCCATCCTGATCAATAATCGCAGCTGATCCAATAGTTGCATTGGGAGTCATAAATATATAATCCATATAGAGGGAAATGTAGGCACCTGCAGATAATGCCTGATTATTAATAAAGGCTACAGTGTCTATATCGGCATGGGCTAGCAGATTTCCAATTTCACTTGCCGCATCTACTGCTCCTCCTGGTGTATTGACTTCAAAAATAATGGCTTTTGCTCCTTCTTCTTCAGCGGTTTCAATTGCCCTTGCTAAAAACGCTGATAAGCCTTTTTCGACAGTATCGTGTAAAGGCACAACGTAAACAAAATCCTGGTTTGCTTTAACACTTGACCCAAATCCCAGAATGACCGGGATAAGTAAAAGAACTGAAACAATTGTTACATACCATTTTTTCAAGAAACTCCCCCCTTTCCTGAGCACTATTATATACGTTTGGTAAATATGTAAGTTTCATTTATTGAAAAATAATTTGCAATGCAGGAAAAATATACCTTTTCATTTTAAACGAATCGTATGTCCTTTAATCTTGCTGGGTGGCTCAATTCAGGTCATTAAAAAAGACTGCAATCCATCGACTGCAGTCTTTTATATTAAGAAAGCTTTTGCATGACTAGCTTATTTACGAGTGAGCCTTCTGCTTTTCCTTTTACTTTAGGAATAACAGCTCCCATAACCTTGCCCATCTCTGATTTTGAAGTGGCACCTAAGCTTGTTATGACTTCATCAATAATTGCACTTAGTTCTTCTTCAGAAAGCTGTTCAGGCAAATATTCTTCAACAAACCTTAGTTCGGTTTGAATTTTTTCTACTAAATCGTCTCTTCCTGCTTTTTCAAACTCATGGAGGGAGTCTTTTCTTTGTTTGACTTCGCGAGAAAGGACGGTAAGCTCTTCTTCCTCGGAAAGCTCAGATTTCCCAACCTTAATAGCCTCGTTTTGCAGAGAAGCTTTGAGCATCCTGATCACAGAGAGCTTTTCTTTTTCTTTATTTTTCATGGCTTGTTTCATATCATCATTTAGTCGCTGAACAAGACTCATATCCTACACCTTCTTAGAACTTACGTTTTCTAGCAGCTTCAGATTTCTTCTTGCGTTTTACGCTTGGTTTCTCGTAAAACTCACGCTTTCTATATTCTTGTAAAGTTCCAGTTTTGGATACAGAGCGTTTGAAGCGACGAAGAGCATCCTCAAGCGACTCGTTTTTACGAACGATCGTTTTCGACATTCTTTATCCCTCCCTCCGAAACACAACACAGTAGAATCAAAGGTGACTCTCCTATCGTTGAAGCAAAGTTGACCATTTTAGGCCATATACCTAAAAAAATCATGTACCTATGAATTATAATACACTGTTTGAACTAGGTCAACAAGTGCTTACTATCTTACTAAAACTTATAACATTTTATTCTAAAAATTTTAAAGCGATTGGACATGTCCCTATCAGGATGGCCATACATTTTATTTAAAGGGGTGTACAAGGCGAATGTAACTGCCATTTGCCCATAGAAAGCTAAGAGGGTGTTTTTATGCTGTTTTTCCTGATTTTTTTGATCTGTATTGGCCTTTTTTTGTTTGGTATGTATCTTATGCGCAGCGGCCTATTTTCTTTCTCCGGTGAAAAATTAAACAGATGGCTATTCCGATTTACAAACAAGCCCATAAAAGGGATGGCCGCCAGCATTATTGTGACTGGACTCCTGCAATCAAGCTCGGCAGTAATGGTGATTACAGTGGGCTTAGTTTCTGCAGGCGCACTTACTTTCTCCCAAACAATTGGAATTATACTGGGTACCAACATAGGAACAACGTTTACGGCCGAATTTATGGCCTTTCCAATTGAACAGTATACTTTTCCGCTTCTCGTTTTAGGGGCATTTATAATTGGATTGGGAAGGGGAAAAGTTCGGTCGATTGGTTTTGTTTTATTTGGAATTGGTACCATCTTTACGGCAATGAGAGGGTTTAAGTGGATTGCTGAACCATTATCGTCTATATCCATGGTGGACAAGGGCTTCAATCTGATGAATGACAGCCTGATTTTTGCGCTCGTTTTAGGTATGATTTTTACAGCATGTATCCATTCAAGTTCAGCTACTATAGGAATTCTCATGAGTTTTTTGGCAAGCGGAACTATTAGTTTAGAGGCCTCAATCGCGGCCATGCTTGGAGCTAATATTGGCACCTGTATTACTGGCTGGATGGCTAGTATAGGTGCAAAAAAAGAGGCCAAATTAACCGCTTATGCTCATATTTGGCTAAACATTATCGGTGTCCTCTTATTTTTTCCATTCACTAAGTTACTCGGAGAAATGGCTTCAGGTTGGGCATCTTCCCCAGCCGTCCAGTTAGCACACTCTAGTGTCGTATTCAATATTGTTTCTTCGCTGTTAGTACTGCCTTTTGCTCAGCGATTTGGCCTGCTTATTGAAAAAATTCATGGAAAAAGGGCCTGACCCCTAGTGCGTTGATGCTTTACGCACTAGAGGTTTGGCCCCAACCATTAATAATCTGTTTTTGCAGTTAAACCCTTGACTATTTCGACTCCAGAGCTTGCCCCTAAACGGTTAGCTCCCGCCTCAATCATAGTTTCTGCATCTTGGGAACTTCTGATCCCGCCAGATGCTTTAACTCCCACATCAGGTCCTACCGTTTTTCTCATTAATTCAACGTCATGAGCAGTTGCTCCGCCTCCTGAAAATCCAGTAGAGGTTTTGACAAAGTCAGCACCAGCTTGAACAGCTAATTGACAAGCCTTTACTTTTTCTTCATCTGATAAAAGGGCTGTTTCAATAATCACTTTGGTTAAAACATTTCCTGCTGCCTCGACAACAGCACGAATATCATCAAGAACCACATCGTATAAACCGCTCTTTAAAGCACCGATGTTGATTACCATATCCACTTCGCCAGCTCCATTTTCTACTGCATTTTTTGTTTCAAATGCCTTGACTTCAGGCGTACTGGCACCTAAAGGAAATCCAATAACTGTACAGACTTTCACATCTGTATCCTTTAACTCTTCACTTGCAAGCTTTACCCAATATGGATTCACACAAACACTTGCAAAGTGATACTCTTTTGCTTCAGCGCAAAGTTTTATAATTTGTTCTTTCGTTGCCTCTGGCTTTAACAGAGTATGGTCAATCAGCTTCGCTATTTTTTCCATCGTTTTCTGCTCCCTTCAAATTGCAGTCTTTTGCTGCTCTGCCTGTTCATCGAGCACTCTGACAAACTTTCCTTCACAGTATGGATAACCAGGTTTTGTAATTTTTACTTTGACGAGCTTCCCAACCATTTCATCAGAGGCAGGGAACACAACTTTAAGATAATTGCCTGTAAAGCCTTCGTAAAGCCCGCTATCTGGATCCTCTTTGTATTTTTCTTCAGGGATTACATCTAAAACTTCATTTTCAAATTGGGAGGCATATTCTTTGCTTAATTGTTCAGACAAGGTAATCAGTCGGTTTACCCGGTCATTTTTAACTTCCTCATCCACTTGGTCTTCCATTCTTGCAGCAGGTGTTCCCGTTCTCTTTGAATAAGGGAACACATGGAGCTCAGAGAAACGGTGTTCTTTTACGAAATTATAGGTTTCCATAAATTCTTCTTCTGTTTCCCCTGGGAAACCGACAATTACGTCAGATGTAATCGCCAGATTTGGCATGACTTCTTTTAATTTAGTAAGACGCTCTGCAAAAAATTCCATTGTGTATTTTCTTCTCATCCGTTTCAAAACAGTGTTCGATCCAGATTGGATCGGGATGTGGAAGTGAGGGACAATCAAAGATGAATGGCGAATGACTTCAATGACCTCATCTGTCAATTGACTCGCTTCAATGGAAGAAATACGAAGACGTTTTAAGCCCGCCACATGTTTCTCCAAATCTTGAAGAAGTTTCGCTAAATTGTAATCCTTCAAATCCTCGCCATAACCGCCCGTATGAATTCCAGTAAGAACGATTTCTTTATAGCCCGCATCAACCAGCTGCTGGGCTTGACGAACAACTTCCTGCGGGTCACGAGAACGCATGAGTCCGCGTGCCCATGGAATAATACAAAACGTACAGAAGTTATTGCATCCTTCCTGAATTTTAAGAGATGCCCTTGTACGATCTGTAAAACTAGGAACGTCTAACTCCTCATATACCCGATTCTTCATGATGTTTCGTACAGCATTAATCGGTTGTCTTTCACGCTTATATTGCTCAATATATTCAAGCATCTTTTTGCGGTCTTGCGTTCCAACCACAATATCAACGCCAGGTATCGCCATAATTTCTGCAGGTGATGTTTGTGCATAGCAGCCAGTGACACAAATGACAGCGTCAGGATTTTTCCGAATCGCTCTGCGAATCACCTGTCTGCTCTTTTTATCCCCCGTATTCGTTACGGTACAAGTATTGATAACATAAACATCAGCTGTTTTTTCAAAATCAGTTCGTTCATAGCCTTCTTGCTGAAACAGCTGCCAAATAGCTTCTGTCTCATAATGATTAACTTTACATCCCAATGTATGAAACGCAACAGATGGCATTATATTCACCTCATTAATTCAAAATGATAGGAAATGGCGGACAAAACATAAAGCGGTGCTGTTTCTGTCCTTAAAATTCTTGGCCCTAATCCTACAGCTGTAAAACCATTATTTTCTAAAAACGAAACCTCTTCTGCTGTTAAACCGCCTTCCGGTCCAAAAATCACGATTATCGAATCCCCAGGGGACATATTACCTAATATAGATGCAAATTTGGAAGATTTTCCATTTTTGGCTTCCTCTTCGTAAGCAATCACTTTAAACCTATACTCCCGCCCGATTTCAAGAAGTTGCTCTAGTTCTACTGGCGGAATTATACTTGGGATTGTTGTTCTGTGGGATTGTTCTGCTGCTTCTTTTGCAATCTTTTCCCATCTGATCAGCTTTTTGTCGGACTTTTTGGGATCCCACTTTACAATAGAGCGAGCAGCATTAAAAGGGATAAATGTGCGGGCACCGAGCTCCGTTCCCTTTTGAATAATCCATTCGAATTTATCCCCTTTTGGCAGACCGCTCCCGATTGCAACTTTTATTGGCAACTCTTTTTCTTCCTGCTTCCACCCAATAGCTTTTGCCATAATCCTAGTCTCTTCTATTTGCAGAATTTCACATTGAGAAGAAGAGCCATTTGGGAGGACAGCGATCAAGTGATCTCCTTCTTTCATTCTCATGACACGCGAAATATGATGAGCATCTTCGCCAGTGATCCATATTTGGTCATTTTGGGTTTGATCAAAGCCAATAAAATAACGTTGCATGCGATTCACCTAGACTTCATTTTTCTTTGCAATAAAAGCCACCCAGTCTTCCATTGATAGAGTTTCAACGATTTCAAACCCATCTTTAATGAGTGCATCTTTTACCAGCTGTTTTTTCAGATTAATAATCCCTGATGTAATAAAGTATCCGCCTTTTTTAATCCGATTATAGGCATCTTCTGTAAAACGTACGATCACTTCTGCCAAAATATTGGCCACGATAACATCTGCTTCCTCTGTTACCTCTTCTAGCAGATTTCCTTGTCGTACAGTAACGATTTCCTGTACTTTATTTAATTTCGTATTTAGGATGGCAGATTGAACCGCGACTTCATCGAGATCTAATGCCAGTACCTTTTTTGATCCTAATAGAGCAGCCGCCACACTTAATACACCAGAGCCTGTTCCTACATCAATGACAGTATCTCCTGGTTTTACTGTTCTTTCTAGCGCCTGAATACACATGACAGTGGTCGGATGAGTTCCGGTGCCAAATGCCATTCCCGGGTCCAGTTCGATAATCAATTCGTCGCTGCTGACTGGTGTATACTGCTCCCAAGTCGGAACAATCGTAAAGCGTTCTGAAATTTTTACGGGATTATAATACTTTTTCCAGGCAGTCGCCCATTCTTCTTCGTGGACCTCTGAAATCGTTACTTTGTTTGCGCCAATATCAATATCAAACGTGGTCAGATTTCGAATCGCTTCTTTAATTTCCTCGACGGTTTCACCAAGAAAGCTGTTGACTGGCAGATACGCTTTAACTAGGACTCCTTCTCGCGGGTAATCATCTGGATTGAGTTGGTAGATTTCTCCGAATTGATCCTCTCTTTCTTTAATTAATTCGAAAGGATCCTCAATGACAACCCCGCTGGCGCCAGCTTCATGAAGAATATTTGAAACTGGTTCAATTGCTTCATTGGTTGTTTGGATACATATTTCCGACCATTTCAACTCTACCAACTCCCTATTATTATCTAAATGCTTTTTTTACTTTATCAAAAAAACTTTCCTGCTGCTCATCCGTAACAGTACCGCTTAGTTCAGCAAACTCTCGTAATAGCTGCTTTTGTCTTTCAGTAAGCTTAGTTGGAGTAACGATTCTTACCCGAACATGCTGATCGCCAACTCCATATCCTCTGACATTTGGAACCCCTTTGCCTTTCAAACGGAATCTCGTTCCAGTCTGAGTTCCAGCTGGTATCTTCAATTTCACACGGCCATGTAAGGTAGGTACTTCAACTTCATCCCCAAGCGATGCCTGAACAAAGGTAATTGGCATTTCGCAATAAATATCGTCGCCATCACGCTCAAAAAACTCATGAGGCTTCACCCGAAAAACGATGTATAAATCGCCAGCAGGTCCTCCATTGATTCCAGGTTCACCTTGACCTGACACCCGCAATTGCTGGCCATCGTCAATCCCTGCAGGAATTTTGACCTCAATTTTCTTGCGTTTTTTAACTTTGCCCGTTCCTCCGCACGTTGTACATTTATTCTTAATGATTTGGCCAGTTCCGCTGCAGTGGTGACAAACTCGACGGTTGACAATGCGGCCAAATGCAGTATTTTGTTCTTGACTTAATTGGCCTGTACCATGACAAAAGGAACATGTTTCTGGCTTTGTACCCGGCTTTGCACCGCTGCCTGCGCAGGTTGAGCATGTTTCCTCTTTTGGAATTTCAATGGTTGTTTCTTTTCCAAAAGCAGCTTCTTCAAAAGCTAATGTCATTGTATATTGTAAATCAGCACCCTGTCTTGGCGCGTTCGGATCTCTCCGTCGTGAAGAACCGCCGCCGAAGAAAGTTTCAAAGATATCTTCAAAGCCAAAGCCCCCGCCAAAATCACTTCCGCCAAAGCCGCCAAAGCCTTGGTTTGGATCCTGATGTCCAAATCGATCATATTGGACTCTTTTTTGATCATCACTTAAAACCTCATAGGCTTCCTTGACCTCTTTAAACTTTTCAGCTGCATCTGCTTCTTTATTAATGTCAGGATGATATTTTTTGGAGAGCTTTCGGTATGCTTTTTTTATCTCGTCTTTACTGGCGCTTTTACTGACGCCCAGCACTTCATAGTAATCCCTTTTGCTCAAGACACTCACTCCCGATTTGTTTCACATAAAGAGTATTGTACCATTAATTTTTTGCCTCTGACAATATACAAAACTTAGGCGATTAAGGGGTTCTTCTGCTCTCTGCCTGTTTTTTCTTAAAAAAAGCCAAAGCCAGATATGCTAGCTTTGACCTTTTTAATGGGCTGATTATTTTTTATCGTCTACTTCCTGGTATTCAGCATCTACGACATTATCATCTTTTTTTGTATTGGTTCCCGCTCCCTCAGCGCCGTCTTGGGCAGCTTGTGCCCCGGCCTGAGCCTGTTCGTAAAGCTTCACAGTTAAATTTTGGACAATTTCTTGAAGAGCGTCCTTTTTCGCTCTGATTTCTTCAAGATCTTTTTTCTCAATGGCAGCTTTCAGAGCTTCCTTCGCTTCTTCTGCTTTCTTCACTTCAGCATCATCCACTTTTCCTTCCAAATCTTTTAAAGTTTTTTCAGTTTGGAAGACAAGCTGGTCTGCTTCATTGCGAAGTTCAACTTCTTCTTTCCGCTTTTTATCCGCTTCTGCATTTTCTTCTGCTTCTTTAATCATTTTTTCGATTTCTTCTTCTGATAGTCCTGAAGAAGACTTAATGGTAATGGCTTGCTCTTTGTTTGTGCCTAAGTCTTTGGCACGAACATTTACAATACCGTTTTTATCAATATCAAAGGTTACTTCAATTTGCGGAATTCCTCTAGGTGCTGGCGGAATATCTGTTAATTGGAACCGTCCTAGCGTTTTATTATCTGCTGCCATTGGACGTTCACCTTGTAATACATGGATATCTACAGCTGTTTGATTATCAGCAGCAGTTGAGAATACTTGTGATTTAGAAGTTGGAATGGTTGTATTTCTTTCAATGAGTTTTGTGAATACGCCGCCCATTGTTTCAATTCCAAGAGATAGTGGAGTAACGTCAAGTAAAACAACATCCTTTACGTCTCCTGAAATCACTCCCCCTTGAATCGCAGCACCTAATGCTACAACTTCATCAGGGTTAACTCCTTTGTGCGGATCTTTCCCGATTTCTTTTTTAATCGCTTCCTGAACCGCTGGAATACGGGTGGAACCGCCAACTAAAATAACTTTATCAATATCTGCAGCGGATAACCCAGCATCTCTCATTGCCTGGCGCGTTGGTTCCATTGTTCTTTCTACTAAGGAAGCGGAAAGCTCATCGAATTTGGCACGGGTTAAAGTAACATCCAAGTGTAATGGTCCACTTTCTCCAGCTGTAATAAATGGAAGAGAAATTTGTGTGCTTGTTACACCTGAAAGATCTTTTTTCGCTTTCTCAGCAGCATCTTTTAAACGCTGTAATGCCATTTTATCTTTTGATAAGTCAATTCCATTTTCTTTTTTGAATTGCTCGACTAAATAATCAATGATGACTTGGTCGAAATCATCTCCACCTAATTGGTTGTCCCCGGCTGTTGCACGGACTTCAAAAACACCGTCTCCAAGCTCAAGGATCGATACGTCAAAAGTACCGCCGCCTAAGTCGTAAACAAGGATGGTTTGGTCTTCATCCATTTTATCTAATCCATATGCCAGTGCGGCAGCAGTAGGTTCGTTAATAATCCGCTCAACTTCTAGACCGGCAATTTTACCGGCGTCTTTGGTTGCTTGTCTTTGAGCATCATTGAAATATGCAGGAACTGTAATAACAGCTTTTTCTACTTTCTCGCCAAGATAATCTTCAGCATACGATTTTAGATACTGAAGAATCATCGCTGAAATCTGTTGAGGTGTATATTCTTTTCCTTCCACTTCAACTTTATAATCTGTACCCATGTGGCGTTTAATAGAAATAATCGTATTTGGGTTCGTAATCGCCTGACGCTTTGCAACCTCACCAATTTGGCGTTCGCCATTTTTAAAGGCAACCACAGAAGGTGTTGTACGATTTCCTTCCGGATTTGGGATAACCTTTGGCTCCCCGCCTTCTAATACAGCTACACATGAATTTGTTGTTCCTAAGTCAATTCCAATTATTTTACCCATGTCTAACTTCCTCCTATTACATATGTAGTTTATTCACTTACTTTAACCATGGATGGGCGAATCACGCGGTCTTTCAGTTTATAGCCCTTTTGAAATTCCTCTATCACAGTATCAGGTTCGTATTCGCTGCTGCTTTCCTTCATAACAGCTTGGTGGAGATGAGGATCGAACGGTTTGCCCGCTGCCTCAATCTGCTCAACCCCTGCATTTTTTAAAGCTTCTAAAATACTTTTATATACCATTTCCATACCTTGGAAAAAAGGACGCAAAGAGTCGTCCACTTGATCGGCTTTTAAAGCACGCTCAAAATTATCTAATGCTGGCAAAAGATCGGTCACTAAGCTTTGCGCTTTATATTTTTCAATCATTAGCTTTTCATTTTGGAGGCGACGTTTAAAATTCTCAAAGTCTGCATGCAATCTTAATTGCTTGTTTTCAGCTTCTTCTAATTTTTGTTCAAGTTCTCTGATTTTTTCATTTGCCAATGCAAGCTGATCTTTTTCATCCTCTCCTGAAGCACCCGATTTTTCTTCAGGCTGAATAGCTTCTTCTGCTTCAGTCACAGATTCTGTCTTTTCATTTTCCAAAGTTGTATCTTCCTTAATATTGTCTTGCTCCATTACCGTTTGATCATGTTCTGCGTTTTTATGCTCCAACGGTATTCACCTCCTCGAGATATGTAAGAATCAGGGTACTTCCAGCATGGATTGGAAATCAAATGCCAAAAAAAGTCCATAATGAAGAGCGAGAAATTAATGACACTCGCTCTCCCCTAAAAAATACCCTTGCAGTTTAGGAATGATACAGTTTTGTTAAAACGGATGTCAAGTCATTTCCTAAATAGTTCAGTAATGTAATGACCCGTGAATAATCCATTCGTTTTGGCCCCAAAACAGCAATCGTTCCTATTGGCTCCTCTCCCACTGTATAGGTTGCAGTAACGAGTGAACAGTTTTCCATAGCGGACGTATTGATTTCACGCCCAATTTTCACATGAATTCCAGATGGATTTTTCCTCATTAGATGGTAAAGCCTTTCGTCTGGGTTTTCGATCACTGACATTAAAGACTTAAACGTTTCAACATCGTGGAATTCCGGCTGATTTAAAATCTTCGTTTTTCCGCTAAAGAACAGTTTGTCATGTAAAGATACGTTTAACGTATCCCCCATCTGTGTCAAAATCTCTTTGAAGTTCTCGATATGACTTTTTAATACAATGGATACTTCTTTAAAAAATTTATTACGCAGGTCATAAAGAGGGACACCTTGTAGCTTGTCATTTAAAATATTCATCAGTTTCTCTATTTCTGTATTTTTAACAGAAGAAGGCAGATGAAATAATCGGTTCTCAACGTGACCTGTATCAGTTATGATAATGGCCACCGCAGTTTCCTGATTTATAGGAACAATTTCAAGCTTTTTAAGCTTATGTTCTTTAAATTCCGGACCTAATGCAATGGATGTATAGTCAGTTAAGTCCGAAATAATCTGTGCCGACTTTTGAATAACCTTTTCAAGTTCAAAAATTCGATCTGCAAAAATGGACCTTAGCGTTGACATATCCTCCACGGTAATTCGATTTGGCGAAAGTAAATGGTCAACGTAATATCGGTATCCTTTCTCGGATGGAACCCTTCCGGAAGAGGTGTGAGTTTTCTCAATGAAACCTAGCTCTTCCAGGTCAGCCATTTCATTCCTTATCGTAGCTGAGCTAAAGGAAATTTCCTCCTTTTTCGATAAAGAACGTGACCCGACAGGCTGTGCAGAACGAATAAAGTCATCAATAATCACCTGTAAAATTAATAATTGACGTTCAGTAAGCATGCACATCACCTCTATTAGCACTCATCACTACCGAGTGCTAAATCTATACTTTAAATTATCAAATGAAGCCTTAGATGTCAATGGATTTAATCGAGAATGAATGCTTGGAAAACTTCATTCCCCAGGAACCTTCCCTTTTTTGTCAGCCTGATAAATCCATCAGAAATTTCAATTAAGTCCTTTTCAGTTAATTCCCTTATTTCATCGGTATAAATCGATAATAATGAATCGCCGAATTTTTGCTCAAACACGGCTAAACTGACTCCGGCTGTTTTTCTTAATCCTAAAAATAATTGCTCTTCAATCTGTTCCTTTATACTTAGCTTATTCTCTTCAATGGCTGGAAGATTTCCTTCTTTAATGAAGGACATGTATTTTTTAAGCGGCCCGATGTTCCCTCTTCTGACCCCGGCAATGTAGCTATGGGCCCCTGCGCCAAAACCGTAATATTCTTCATTATCCCAGTAGGTAATATTATGTTTACTGTCATACCCTTCTAATGCAAAATTGCTGATTTCATACTGAATATATTGGTTTTGGTTTAATGCCTCAATTATATAATCGTACATATCGGCTTCTGTATCCTGACTTGGGAGTTTTAGCTTCCCTTTTCTCATTAAATTATAAAAAACCGTTTTTGGCTCCACAATTAACGAATAAAGCGATAAATGCGGAATCTTAAGTCCTAATGCAATATCTAAAGATTTTTTTACACTTTCTAATGTTTGTTTTGGCAGTGCATACATTAAATCGATGCTCATATTCTCAAAACCAATGTGTCTGGCAAGCTCGATACCTTTTAGAACTTCATCGGTTCGGTGGGTCCTCCCAATAGCTTCTAATACTTCATCATCAAACGTTTGTACCCCTATGCTTAAACGATTGACTCCATAGTTTTTTAGAATCGATAGTTTCTCTTCTGTTAAATCTTCAGGGTTCGCTTCGAAAGTGAATTCTCCCGACTCAGCTAAAGGTAAACGTTTCTGAATCGTTTCAAGTAAAATCGATAGCTGAGTGACACTTAAAGAAGTTGGGGTTCCGCCACCTACATAGATTGTCTTAAGCGGCTGGGAAACTGGGTACATTTTTAAAGTCAGATCGATTTCGCCCGCTAAGCTTGATAAATAGGCTTCTACCGGCTGGTTTTCGATAAAAAATTTATTAAAATCACAATAATGACAAATTTGGTGACAAAATGGGATGTGGATATACGCTGACTGGACCATAATGATGACACCTCCATAAATGGGCTGGATAGAAAAAGAGGCTGGACTTATGTCATCCACCCCCATTTTCAGAATTACTTGTTCTTTGACTGTGTATCGTCCATTTTTAACACGGCCATAAACGCTTCTTGCGGAACCTCGACCGATCCTACTTGTTTCATCCGCTTTTTTCCTTCTTTTTGCTTCTCTAATAATTTCCGTTTTCTTGAAATATCCCCGCCGTAACACTTGGCAAGCACGTTTTTTCTCATTGCTTTAATGGTTGATCGGGCAATGATTTTCTGTCCGACCGCGGCCTGAACCGGCACTTCAAATTGCTGACGCGGAATAAGCTCTTTTAACTTTTCAACAATTACCTTGCCTCGATCATAGGCAGAATCTCTATGGACAATAAAACTTAACGCATCTACTCTTTCTCCATTAAGCAGGATATCCATTTTAACAAGCTTTGATGCCTTATAGCCGATTAATTCATAGTCAAACGATGCATATCCCTTTGTTGAAGATTTTAACTGATCAAAGAAATCATAAACAATTTCTGATAGAGGGATTTCATATATAATACTGACACGGTTTTCATCTAAATACTGCATATCCACAAAAATACCGCGTTTTTCCTGGCAAATCTCCATAACAGCCCCAACATAATCATTAGGGACCATTATGGTTGCTTTAACATATGGTTCTTCAATCCGGTCAATTTTTTGCGGATCTGGCATATTAGACGGATTGTCGACCCTCACCTCGGAACCATCGGTCATGAAAACATTGTAAATAACACTAGGCGCAGTTGTAATCAGGTCGATTTTAAATTCCCTTTCAATTCGTTCCTGAATAATTTCCATATGAAGCAGACCTAAAAATCCGCATCGGAATCCAAAGCCAAGCGCTTGGGACGTTTCAGGTTCAAATTGCAGAGATGAATCGTTTAATTCTAGCTTCTCTAACGCTTCACGCAAATCGTTAAATTTAGCTGAATCGATTGGATAAAGACCGCAAAATACCATTGGATTTAATTTTCGATACCCTGGAAGCGGTTCAGTTGCGCCATTTTTTGCGTTTGTAATCGTATCCCCAACCCGTGTATCACTGACATTTTTAATGGCAGCCGTTAAGAATCCGACATCCCCAACCGTCAACTCGTCACATAGAGTAGCCTTCGGGTTGAATACTCCCACTTCCGTAACTTCGAACTCTGCACCGGTCGCCATCATTTTAATTTTATCCCCTGGCTTTACGGTTCCATCCATCACACGAATATAAGTTACCACTCCCCGATATGGGTCATATAAGGAATCAAAAATTAACGCCTTAAGCGGACCTTCCGGGTCGCCTTGTGGTGCAGGTATTTTTTCAACAATTTGTTCTAGAATCTCTTCAATCCCGATTCCCGCTTTGGCAGATGCTAAAACAGCATCAGATGCATCCAGTCCAATCACATCTTCAATTTCTTGACGAACTCGTTCAGGTTCAGCACTTGGCAGGTCGATTTTATTAATAACAGGTAAAATCTCAAGGTCATTATCTAAAGCCAAATAGACATTTGCTAAGGTTTGTGCTTCAATTCCTTGTGCTGCATCAACAACCAGAATAGCGCCTTCACATGCAGCTAAGCTTCGGGAAACTTCGTACGTAAAATCGACATGTCCCGGTGTATCAATCAGGTGAAAAATATAGTCCTCGCCATCTTTAGCTTTATATTTTAATTGAACAGCATTTAATTTAATCGTAATGCCCCGCTCTCTCTCAAGGTCCATCGAATCGAGAAGCTGATCCTTCATTTCACGTGCTGTTAATGCATTAGTTTTTTCTAGTATTCTGTCTGCAAGAGTTGATTTTCCATGGTCAATATGAGCGATAATGGAAAAATTACGGATTCGCTCTTGCCTTCTGCGTCTGTCTTCGTTATTCATTCGGTTCACTCCTACTAAATTACCGCAAAATACACTAATCTTCATTATATCAGCGTAAAGAAAACTTGGCTAGTACCAAGCCGTAAGGCGCAGGTAATAGCCTAGTTGCACTTATACTTATACCTAAAATTGGCTACTGCGTCGACTAACCTTCTTCGCTGCCAATTTATCTAATAGTATAAAGAAAACTTGGCTAGTACCAAGCCGTAAGGCGCAGGTAATAGCCTAGTTGCACTTATACTTTATTCCTTAAATTGGCCGCTGCGTCGAATAACATCCATGCTGCCAATTTATCTTAAAGTATAAAGAAAACTTGGCTAGTACCAAGCCGTAAGGCGCAGGTAATAGCCTAGTTGCACTTATACTTTATTCCTTAAATTGGCCGCTGCGTCGAATAACATCCATGCTGCCAATTTATCTTAAAGTATAAAGAAAACTTGGCTAGTACCAAGCCGTAAGGCGCAGGTAATAGCCTAGTTGCACTTATACTTTATTCCTTAAATTGGCCGCTGCGTCGAATAACATCCATGCTGCCAATTTATCTTAAAGTATAAAGAAAACTTGGCAGTACCAAGCGGTCTGAGTGCGAAGGCGTGCCAAAAAGAAAAGCGTTTCAAAAATGAAACGCCAGATTAAGTGATTAAACTTAGTATACCTCCTAAAACAGACAGTATCCCCTGAATAAAACCAGTTATAAATTGGGCGAGACTTTTTCCGATCTGAGAAAAGAGATTAAAGGTTTTAACTTCCTCGAGCTGTTTCTGCTTAGCTTCAAGATCATGAGAAGAAAGATTATTCCCTAAAAAGGATGCTTCTACCTCACCAGAAGCTGCTTCTTCGATCGATACAGGTTCCTGAAAACTAGGATCTTGATAACCCCGCATTTTTACCATGCCTTCATTGGCATATTGCATCCCTATCAAAACTCCAAAAAACAGGATAAATGTGAGGGTTATAACCTTTAAAATAAATCTTTTCATGCCCAGAACTCCTTTAAATCAGCTAAATTCCCTTTCATCTCTTTGGACTATTGCTGCGTTTTATCCGTTTCCTCATCGGCATTGACAGCTTCTGCCTGCCAATAATATTCGCTAAAAACTTCAGCAAAAGCTTCTGCGGTATTGTAAAGCTCTTCAAAGTTATTTTCGTATCCGCCAATTTCTATTAATAAAGCATTTCCATGTAAGTCTTGATTGTATACACCATCCACCCCGGTTCCTGCCTTTGAGACAACTTTTCTGCTTATACCCGGATAGGCTTCGTTAAGTCTTTTGTGAAGATCTTCTGCGATTTTTTTATTTTTTTCAAAATCCGGATTTTCCCTGCCATATACAAACATGATTTTTGCATAGGACTTCCCATTTATTTCGATTGTAGTTTTTTCTCTCGGTTGTGAATCCCTATGAATATCCATTACATAACTTACATCTCGGTTAGCTGCTAATGCATCTTGAACCACTGGCCGGGACAAATCGTACGCAACGCTATAATCCAAGCCATCATTGATGATCTTTCCGATAAAATCTGTTTTATCTACTGCTGTCCCAATGCCTCTTTGCTCAAGCTCTTCCTTGAGACGGTCCCCTACCTTTGTTACATTCACTTCCGAATGCTGGGCAAGATCCGGATCGGTGACTCCTTCTAAATGAGGCAAAAAGGATTCACGGTTATGGGTGAAATATATATAAACCACGTCTTTTTCCCCAGTCGATTGCTCTGGAGGCGGGGCTGTGTCTTCATCTGCAGGTGCCGGGTCGATATCTTCCGTATTTTTGACAGGCACATCTTTTTCAATTTTTTTAATAGGCGGTGTTGATTCAATGGGCATATCCGTATAATCACTGCCATCCCTTGGAGCAATCACTTTCTGATGAAAAGCATATAAGCCCGGAAGCTCTCTTCCCAAAAAACTTGTAGGATCATCAAACTCAATATTCGTAGCCATTGCTAAAAGAGGTTTGGCCAGTGAAATTTTTTGCTCATTCTTTGGCAGCCCTTCTAAAAAATAGCGATTTTCCGTCCCCATAATTGCATAAAGCATTTCGATATCAAGTTCAGCCACAGCATTATGAACATTTAACGAAGATAAACGGAAAGAATCATTTAACTTCGTAATGATTCCACTTACAGAAAAAAGAAGAAACATCACTGATATAAATATTCCAACGGCTTTTACAATATGGATCCCCTCAATAGTTATAAATGGACTTTGACGACGATAAGGTTTCACTCTCGTTCTCCTTTCTTCTAAAAACTTATTCCTACTTTATGAATTTAATAGAGAAGATAGAACCTTATCGTCCAGATTGTCCTCCAAATTATTTCGTTTTAAATCCTGCATCGCTTTGATCTATAGCCTCATGAAGGGCGGCATTTAGTGCGTTAGCTACTAGATTTGCCGTATCTTCAATAAACACATCCACTTCTTTAGGTGTCACCATTAAATTATGGCCGATTGGAGCCAATACTTCAGATATTAATTGTCGTTTTTCATTTTCTTCTAATGTTCCAACCAGTCCGAGGAATGATTTCCGTTGTTCCTCGCCTGGGAGATCTTCTTCCGTATAGACTCTTTTTTCTCCAAACGTCATTCCCGCTGGAGTTAGCGCTTTGGATGGTTTACCTTGTTCTTTAATTTCTCTGCCAAAATGCTTCAAAATAAAGTCAATTGTGTCACTTGTAATGGTCACAGCGTCAACTACGGTTGGAACACCGACAGAAATCACTGGTATTCCTAGCGTTTCTTGGCTCAGTTCTTTTCGCTTATTTCCTACCCCTGAACCAGGATGGATTCCCGTATCTGAAATTTGGATCGTAGCATTTACACGTTCAATTGAACGGGATGCCAGCGAATCAATCGCTATCACAAAATCAGGCTTTGTTTTATTAACCACTCCATAGATAATATCGCTTGTCTCAATTCCTGTTAATCCCATAACTCCTGGTGCTAACGCGCTTACGGGGCGGTATCCTTCATCCACAGACTCGGGCTGCAGCTCAAATAAATGTCTTGTAATAAACATATTTTCACAAACTAAAGGACCTAGTGCATCTGGTGTGACATTCCAGTTCCCTAAACCGACTACAAGACATGAAGCATCCTTAGAAATCCCTTTATCCGAAAGGAAGGCGCTGAATTCTCGGGCAAGCACTTCTTCTACGCGCTGCTGCAAAACCGTATCTTGCTGCCTGATTCCTTGCGCTTCCACGGTTAAGTATCGGCCCCTCTTTTTTCCAATTGTCTGTTCGCCTGCTTCAGAAACGATGACTTCTGTAATTTTGATGCCATCTTCTTGTCTTTCTTTTATTTGAACTCCTTCCAGTTCAGAAAGTGCTTCCTTTTGCTCTTTATTTTGCTGTTCGACAACCATCTGTCTTGCTTCTACGGCAAGGTCTGTTCTCACCGCATATTTAGAAAGGTCTATCGATTGCTGTTCCATTCAATATTCACTCCTTAAGTTCCCAGATTCTCATTTTCTAGGTTCGCCCTTTGACGGAAACTTCATACGAAGATTCCTTCAAATTCCATTTCTGCAGGTCGATTTTCATTTTATACAGGACAAACTAGAGTGAACTTGAAGGAAACTATTGCAATTAAATAATGGCTTTGTTAGAATATCACTTGTTCTTATTTAAAAATCGGTAACTGAAACAGAGTTTGATACAACTCCGAATCCGATTAGGAGGTGACTAGCATGCCAAATATTAAATCAGCTATTAAGCGTGTTAAAACAACAAATGTACGTAACGCTCAAAACGCAGCGCAAAAATCTGCAATGCGTACAGCCGTTAAAAAGGCTGAAGCAGCGATTGCTAATAAAGACGTTGAAGCAGCAAAAGCTTCTGTTGTTAATGCAACAAAAGAGCTTGATAAAGCCGCAACAAAAGGTTTAATCCACAAAAATGCTGCAGCTCGCAAAAAATCTCGTCTAGCAAAGCAAATTAATTCTCTAAACGCATAAACAGCGCCTTTTACAGCGCTGTTTTTTTGTTTCTGATCTGATGAATTTGTAAGAGCAGGAGCTCAAGAATCAGTTCTTTATCCATTTTTCCAGTTTTCATTTGATAATCCGCCTGCGCAAATGCCTGCATGATTGAATAGAGTTCTTCCTGCTTAAATAATTGACTTTGTTTTAGGGCGATTTGAATCCGAAAGGGGGCTGCACCTAAAATCGAGGCAATCTGCTTTTGTCCATAGCCTTTTTGAGCATATGCCTTCGCCTGGTAAATCACCCTAAATTGAGAGGCAAGCAAAGCAATTATTTTAATTGGCTCTTCATTTTGTTTTAATAAATCATGTAAAATCGCAAAGCTTTGTTTCGTATCTTTCCGAACTACTTTATCCACAAATGAAAAAATATTATTTTCTAATGATTTAGCAACTAATAATTCGACCTCTTCAGCGGTTACAGACTTTTGATCACCTGCATAAAGCGCTAATTTTTCAACCTCTTGATTTAACATCCACGCTTGATTGCCGCCTAATTGCAAAAGCCTTTCAAACGCATCCTGGTTTAAATGCAAGCCATACTGATCTAACTGCTCTTTCACCCATTGTTCAAGCTGATTGCCAGATACAGGCTTAGCCTCGACAACAACGGCATGCTTTTTAAGTGATTTCGTTATTTTTTTCCGATCATCCAATTTTTCATAAGGTGCCAAAATTACTAGAATGGAACTAGGATTTGGAGTCTGTAAATACTCTTCAAGCTTATCCACATTGTGTTCAGGTGCGCTTAATTTCTTTTCAGACGTTAAAAAAAAGGGCTTGTCTATTAAAATAATCCTTCTTTCTCCAATAAAAGGCAGAGTTTGGGCATCGTCAATTGCACTTTCAAGCGGAGCTTCTTCCATATCATAATGGGATAAATTAAAATCCATGGTATCCTCATCAAGAGAATTTTTTATGAGTAATTGTTTCGTTTTATTCATAATATATGTATCTGTACCGCATATTAAATAAATAGGAGCGAATTGCTTTTTTTTAATTTGCTTCCACACATCCACAATGCATCTATCCAATCCTTTTTCTTTTATGGTAAGAGAATGTATGGCTTTATGCAAGGAAAAAAGGGAGAAAGAAAGTTCGATCAAAAACGGCACGTACTGTGCCAGCATCGAACCACCTCACGACACGTGTGAGGCAGCGGAAAGAGAGCGGATTTGTAAATATCAACAACCGAATTTAACATAGCCTATAAAAAAAACAAAAGGAATTGGCTATCCCTTAAGCGCCAATTCCCCTTTATTTAAACGCCAATGAAAAAGACCTAGGACCCTTCTTCATTGGCGGGATCCCTTTGTACTTGTAGTTTGACCCTTCACGACTAAAGTATTTGTGTAAACTCTTGTCATATTTAGAAATGAGTCCTTAAGTCGAATTGGTAATTTAGGCAGAAAGGCTAGATTTTTACAAAGCATTATTTTATACTTAAATGGAAATAGGAGGGGTAGTAAGTGAATCAGTTTGAAAAAGATGTCCAAAGCAAACGTAATGATTTTACAGATTCAATTGTAGGTTTTGTTGTTTCATTCGGTTTCTTTGCAACCATGTTCATTATTGCTACTGTAATTGAGGTTTTGGGAAGATAATGAATTTTTGAAAAAGCCCTTTAAGAGACTACGCCAAGTAGTCTCTTTTTCGTTTTACTGATCCATCATCACATATTATTCTATGGCAAAACGGTTTTAATGGTTCCATTTGAAAAAAGGTTGAGCTTATATTGAATAGCCCCATTTTGATCGGTCCTAAACAATTGGATATCCTGTTTTTTAAGATTTTTTAAAACTTCTTGGTGCGGATGTCCATACCAATTGTTTTTCCCGACTGATATGATGGCCATGTTTGGGCTGACTGCTTTTAAGAAAGCAATACCTGTAGACGTTTGACTGCCATGATGACCCACCTTCAAATAATCCGCTTTCAAGTTTGGAAATAATCTCACCAATCTTTCTTCCTTTTCAATCGAGATATCCCCAGTAAACAGGAATGATTCTTGACCAATTGTGGCATGAAGCACAATTGAACTGTCATTTTCATTTGTCTCTGTCCCTTCTGGAGCAAGGATGACGTAGTGTCCATTTCCTGTTTTCCAATAATCTCCTTTTTGAACTACCTTGATTGGAATGTCTGCCTTTTTTGCATTACCCACAATTTCAATTTCTAAATCAGAGTTCGCTGATTTTTTTCCGATGACTACTTCATTGATTTTTAGGTCTTCCATTAAAGTAAGCGCACCACCTGCATGATCGTTATCACCATGAGTGATGAGAAACTTATCAATTTCAGTAATCCCCAGCGAATGTAAATAAGGGATGATCACCGTCTCAGCAGCAATATACTTTGACTCCTCAGCTTTCATTTGATTTTCGTCAGATCTGCCTGAATCAATTAAATATGTTCCTGCGTTGTAAGGAAGGTTAATCAGTATCGCATCTCCTTGTCCTACATTTATGGCTGTAATTTCTCCACTAGGCTTAGGCAATATCAGATCAAAACATATAAGAGTAAAAATCGGAAAATACATAAACCATTTTCCTTTCCTTGCCTCCATTAAAATAAATACGAGAAGGAACCCCATTATAATAATTACTATTTGAATTAAAGAAGGACGGCCCAAAATGATAGAGGTATAAGGGATATCCATCATGAAAAGAGCAATTTCATCTGCAGCTGTGATCAAATGGTTTGAAATTGTAACTAAAAAAGCAGGTGCACTGCCTGCAGCTAACACCAGCAGAGCTAGGATCCAGCTTAAAGGCAAAAGGATCAGGGAAAAAAGAGGAACATATAAGAGATTCAGCAGAATACTGTATGGGGAAAAGGAAAAAAAGTGATATAAAAGGAAGGGCAATGAGGATAAGGAGGATACGAACGAAACAGCCAATGAAGCTTTCCACGGAGTAATTTGTAAAGCTAAAATATGGCGAATTGATAAAAGAAGGCTTAATGTAACACCATAGGAGAGCTGAAAACCTACAGCATAAATCGAAAATGGCTGGAAGATAAGAATCACTGTAAAACTAATAAAAAAAACGTGTATAATGGATAGCCGTACCTTAAACAGGTAGCAAAGAAGAACAATCCAAGCCATAAATACTGCTCTTACGACTGAGGGAGATGCCCCGGCAAGAACTGCATAAATTGGTAAGACCGTTAAAAGCAGAGTGGTTGATCCCTCACGTGTCAATCCCGCTCGAATGAAAATTCCAAAAAGCACTGCTGTTATAAGACCAATATTTAATCCTGAAATAGCCAGCAAATGGACAATTCCCAATTTTTCATAGGCGTCTTTTACTTCAGAATCCATTTCAATACGGTTACCTAAAACAAGAGCCAGGACAATTTCTTTGGTAGGGGAAGGCAGAGACTGTTTTAATTGTTTGATCATCCATTCTTGAAGATACTGAAGCGAAGTAAAGGAGAGCGTAACAGGATTAGGCATACAATCGCTTTTCTGAAATGATTGTGCCTCAAATATCCAAAAGACCTCTTGTGAATGAAGATAATTACGGTAGTTAAAGGCATTAAAATTAGATGCACGGGCAGGCTCTTCGATTAAGCCCGCAAATTGACACACAATCCCCGGCTCAATAAATTGTTCTAATCGGTCTTCCAATATAGAAGATCGAAAAAGGAGCTTTTCTCCATTTTCAGTTGTTACGATTGAGGATTGCGTATCTCCATTGTCTTTTAAAAAATCAGTGAATCGAACCGTTAGTTGAACTTTTTCACCATTTTCCCAGTTAGATAAAGGTTCCATTTCCGATTGAGCAATAAATGAAAAGAAGAATAAACTTGCCATCATCAGCAATCCATATTGTCTCATAAGTTTATAATGCATCGTTATGATTCCTAAAAAAATGGAGAGGAACCATAAAATCCATGCCTGTTCACTATGAACCAAATGAATGGCAGTGATGGCACAGCCTCCAAAAATAAACCAATTACGCAAGCTCATCAGTGTAACTAAGAAGAGAATGCAGATAATACATCTGTTTTCTGCCATTCGACTTTTTCAGTTTTGACTCCTGCCTGTTGAAGCAGTTCAATTGCATACGGATGATTTTTATAATCCTGTGCATAGTAAATACATTTAATTCCTGCTTGAATTATGGCTTTTGTACAGTTAAGACAAGGAAAATGAGTAACGTAAATCTCAGCTCCCTCTGTTTGCACGCCGAATTTAGCACACTGAAGAATAGCATTCATTTCCGCATGAATAGTTCTAACACAATGACCATCAATTACATAACATCCATGTTCTGAACAGTGCTCCCCCCCTGCAATTGAGCCATTATAACCCCCTGCAATCATTCTTTTATCCCGGACTATCGTTGCCCCTACTGTCAGCCTTGTACAAGTGCTGCGTAGTGCTAACAAATGACTTTGTGCCATAAAATATTGATTCCATGTTATCCTTTGCATAGACGTGTACACTCCTTTTAGTCGTTATAAGCTTATATCTTCGCGAATATTCGACAAAATTCCTTCTCCAATTCCAGGGACCAGCAAAAGATCCTCAATTGTTTTAAATGCTCCATTTTTTTCACGAAATTCAATAATAGCTTGAGCCTTTTTCTCGCCTATTCCTGTTAACTCCGTTAGTTCTGACTGGGAAGCTGAATTGATATTGATTTTTTTCACATCAGATGTGCCGGGAGCAGCCGTAGATGAAATAATGTCCGCAGATTCGCCTTTTTTAGGGACATACATCAGCATCTGATCCCATACTTTTAATGCGAGATTAACTTGAACCGTATCTGCTTCTGCAGTAAAGCCACCCGCTTTTTCAATAACTTCATGAAGTCTTGAATCACTTGGGACCGTATATACCCCAGGGTTATGGACCGCACCCTTTATATCAACAACTGCCATTTCTTCTTCCCCCACACCTGATTGCAAAGTCAATCCTTCTGAAGCTTTCTCTCCTTCTACCTTATCGTTTTCTTCTGTATCTGACAATGGAGAATTGTCCGCCTCTCCTGCATTTACATTCCAGCTTGTTTCAGCTTTTTTCTGACTCCAATTACCTATTAAAAATAGAAGCAGCAATATCAAGAATAATAGGGCAAGTCTTCTCCAATTTTCCAGTATTATTTTCACTACATTGGCACCTCCAGTTAGAGTGGTATAATTTCTTCATTTTGAACATAAAGTTGAATGAGAATAATGAAGGAGGGGATACGTATGCGAATCGGAGTGATTGGCACTGGCAACATGGGGAGTATCCTTGTAGAGGCGATGATAGTAGCAAACGTGATTTCTCCTTCTAGCTTATCGATTCATAATCGGACACGAGCCAAAGCAGAGCTGTTACGGCAAGAATATCCTGACATACAGATATTTGATGATGCGGAAAAATTAGTACAGGCGAATGACTGTTTGTTTATATGTGTAAAGCCGCATGATATTTTTCCTTTACTAAAAAAAATAAAACCACACATACAACGCGAGCATTGCATCATTTCGATTACCAGTCCAGTATCCGTTGAACAGCTGGAATATCACGTAAATTGTTCCATCGCAAGAATTATTCCCAGCATCACAAACCGTGCCCTAACAGGCGTCTCTCTATTTACATTTGGAACAAATTGCAGTGATAGCTGGAAAACACAGCTCCTCCAATTATTTAAATGCTTTTCAAAGCCCTACGAAATATCACAAAATATTACAAGAGTTGCATCAGATATAGTTAGCTGCGGACCGGCTTTTTATAGCTATATAACAAGAAGGTTTATAGATGGGGCGGTTCAGGAGACAGAAATCGATACGGAGACAGCAACGGTACTGGTAAGCGAGATGTTAATCGGATTAGGAGAACTGTTAAGGCAAGGGCATTATACATTAAGTACTCTTGAAGAAAAGGTAACTGTAAAAGGCGGTATTACTGGAGAGGGAATTAAAGTGCTAGAAAATGAGTTGGATGGGGTATTTGAAAAATTATTTCAGGCAACCCATGCAAAATTTCGTGAGGATCTAGAGAGAGTAAAGGACCAATTTGGTATATAATTTCGACAAACCCGCCTTCGATTCCTTTTTTAATTTTTGTATGTTCGGAAGAATTTTTAGTCGCTATTTATTTGGCGCTTTTCGCAAATTTCGGGACAATCCTCGTTCCCGCCTAAATAAAAAACAGACTCTTGCGCGAGCCTGTTTTTATTTTTGTACACAGAAAAAGAATCTCTCCGATATTTCATTTGGCGGTTCGTCTGTAAAATCAGCAGTGACTGATAAAATGGTGAAGCCAGCTGATAACAGAAGCTCATTCCAGTCTTCAATCGGAAATGTTTTTTGAAGGTGCCACTCATCAAAACGCTGATATTCGTTTGTATCAGGATTTTGGACGAAAAAGGTTAAATCATGAATCACTTCAAAAGCATCTTTACCTACAGAACAACTCCATATATATGTAACCTCTTCCCCAATTTCATAAAAAGGTTCATTTTCTAAAAATAAATCGATTTTATATGGAGAATGGGCATCGAGAAGAAGCAACCCTCCCTCTTTCAAAGCAGCATAGCAGGAATGAAAAGTGCTAGCAACGGCTTCTTTTGAAGGGAGATAATTTATGGAATCACAAAAAATCGTTATGATATCTGCTTTCTCATCCACTTGAAGCTGCGTCATATCTTGCTGAAACAACGGGAGAATCAATCCCTGACTTTCAGCCTTTTTTCTTGCAATCGTCAGCATTGTTTCAGATAAGTCCGTACCTGAAACATGAAAGCCGTCCTTTTTTAACCGGACGGCGAGTTCCCCTGTTCCACATCCAACATCTAATACGCTGATTTGTTCGTTGGATTTTTTTAAAATCAGTGCCTGCTTTTTCACATATTCCACCCATTTGGCATAAGGAGCATCTTTCATTAATTGATCATATACCATTGCCATATTGGCATAACTCATGATGACAACACACTTTCGACTGAAATAGTAGGCGCATCCCCCCATAATCTTTCTAGATTATAGTAGGCACGCTCATCTTTTTGAAAGATATGAACAATCACATCGCCAAGATCAATTAAAATCCATTTTGCCTCATCATAACCTTCAAGCCTTTTAATGGAGAGGCCATTTTCATAGACTTGATCCTTGATTTCTTTTACAATCGCTTGAACCTGTCTATCAGAGTTTCCGTGTCCAATTACAAAATAATCAGCTACTGGAGAAAGTCCCTGCATATTTAATATCATTAAATCATTAGCTTTCTTATCATCTGCAGCTTTAACTACCGTTTTCAATAGGTCTATTTCGTTCATATCTATGTAAGACCTCCTATTTAAGTAAAAAATAATTGTAAGTGTGGAAGGTATCAGGATAAATCGGCTGGCGTTTATTCATTAAAAACTGAATCGTATTTTTTAATGCAAATAAGACAGCCCGATCCAGATTTTCTTCAGCAAGTTTCCTGGCTTCCTCTACACCAGGGAAAGAACGTCCGGGTTCAATATAATCTGCCAAAAAAACGATTTTTTCTAAATCGGTCATCCCAGGTCTGCCGGTTGTATGAGAACGAATTGCATCTAAAACGGCTTCATCTTTAATTCCGGCTTCTGTTTTTACTAAGTATGCCCCGACTGGCGCATGCCATAACTCATGATGAAATTGAAGTAAAGTTTCTGGCATTTGTTCTTTAATAATAATGGCTCGCATTTCTTCCTTTGGGCGATTTTTCGCATAATCATGAAATATCGCGGCCAATTCTGCCTGGTCACGGTTGACCTGATATCGTCCGGCAAGCTTTATAGCTGTGTCTACTACCCCTAATGTATGGATATATCGTTCTTCCTTCAATTGCTTTTTTACAAGTGCTAATGCTTGTTCACGTTCCATAAATACCGTTCTCCTCAATATATTGTCTAACTGAATCAGGAACTAAATAACGTATTGATTGTCCTTTTTGAATCCGTTCCCTAATTTGAGTAGATGACAAATAAATTTCTGGCACATCGAGCATTTGCACTGGATATTCCGTATGGTGTGTATAAAAGGGGCGTTTCACGCCTAAAAACTGAACCATGTTTACTAGTTCATCAATCTTATACCAATTTGGCAAATACTCAATCATATCCCCGCCAATTATAAAGTAAAAAGTGACCCCTGGGTTTTGTTCAATCAGCTGTCTCATTGTATCAACCGTATAGGACTTTCCTTCTCTATGTAATTCAATTAATTCCAGCTTAAACTGAGGATGATTCTGGATCGCTAACCGTACCATCTGTTCTCTCGCTTCATTGCTTACGTTATCGGTCTTATGCTTATGGGGCGGAACATTATTAGGCATAAACCAAATCTCATCTAAAGAAGCCTGGTTTAAACATTCATTGGCGATTATCAAATGACCGATATGCGGAGGGTCAAAGGTTCCGCCTAAAATGCCAATTTTTTTTTCCATTCACTTCATCCTCTATTTATATTTTACGGCAATTGAATTTGTTTTTTCTCTTTAGATTCCTTGTATAACACAATTACATTTCCGATGATTTGAACAAGTTCGGCATCGGCACCTGAAGCAAGCTCTTCTGCAACTGTATCACGATCATATTCACAGTTTTGTAAAACGCTCACTTTAATTAATTCGCGGGCTTCAAGTGCATCCGCAACCTGCTTAATTAAATTCTCACTCACTCCGCCTTTTCCCACTTGAAAGATGGGATTTAGATGATGAGCCTGTGAACGCAGAAACCTTTTTTGTTTTCCTGTCAGCATGCATTATCCTCCTAATCGATTGATGACTACCTTTCTCATTTCGTCAGTATTCGGCCATATTTCGGTCCATAATTGAAACGCAAAGGCACCCTGATAAACAAACATATCAATGCCATTATGGATCGAACAGCCCTTTTCTTTGGCTAAAGTTAAAAATTTAGTTTCATATGGATTGTAAATAATATCAAACACATGTGTTTGTCTGTTTAGCTTCTCCAGCGTTAACGGTGATTCTTCCCTGCGGGGAGACATACCCACCGACGTAGTTTGAATCAGGATGTCATATTGGTTTAAGTTTTCCTCTGCATCCTCCATACTATAAGCGTTTGATAAACTGCTTGAAGCATGGGTACTTCCTGATATGAGCTGCCTGGCCCGTTCGACTGATCGGTTCGCTAAATCTACATTTGTAAATCCTTCAGCAAGCAGACTGTAGTATATCCCCTTAGCAGCTCCCCCGGCACCTATAATTAATACTTTCTTTTGCTCTACGTTTACTTCGCGGATCGCTTGTTTTAATGCTTTAACAAAGCCAATTCCATCTGTATTGTAGCCGACATATGCCCCATTTCGAAGGACAACTGTGTTGACTGCACCTATTTCGGCCGCAAGTGCATCAACTTCATCTAAATACGGTATAATGGCTTCTTTATGCGGAATGGTTACGTTAAATCCTTGGATTCCAATTGCTTTCATGCCTCGTACTGCCGATTCCAAGTCTTCCTTTTTAACCAGAAATGGATGGTAGGCAGCCTGTATATTTTCTATGGCAAAGCTATGATTATGCATGAGCGGTGATAAAGAATGTCCGATTGGATCCCCAATTACTCCGTAGACTTTCTCCATCCTCTCCCCTCCCCAACAAACAAATTTATATCCCTGATTTTTAAATTAAAGACTTTCTAAGTAAAACGGAAATTCCTCTTGGAGCATAGGCCGCAACTTTTACACCTTTTTCTTGAATCGTCACCCAGCCTAAGCCTGAAAAGACGATATCGGTTTTATCTTCCTTTATCGAAAATTCATGCTTAACCAATGGCGGAATGTTTTCCTTACTTTCAAGGTCAGGGGGAGATAAAAGCTCGCCTAAATGGTTGTCATACAGTTCATCTGCTTTTTCGATTTTTGTGCGATGAATATTCAGTTCATTTGAAAAGTAATGAATAAAGGAGTGCCTTTCCCCGCTAATGAAGTCAAGTCTTCCTAAGCCTCCATAGAAGAGGGTCTGTCCCTCGTTTAATTGATACACCTTTGGCTTTATTTCTTTTTTAGGAGTAATCACTTTCAGATCCTTTTTGCTGACAACATGAGCCATCTGGTGACGATTAATGATTCCCGGAGTATCAATCATACTTTTCTCATCATCAAGCGGAATTCTGATAAAATCAAGCGTAGTTCCGGGAAAATGAGAAGTCGTAATGACATCTTTTTCCCCCGCTACTTTTTCAATTATTTTATTAATAAAGGTCGATTTGCCAACATTGGTGGTACCCACCACGTAGACATTTCGTCCTTTTCTGTGGTGTTCAATCAATGAAATTGCTTCTTCCATTCCAGTCCCTTTATAGGCACTGACAAGAGCTATATCAAGAGGTTTTAGCCCCAGCTCTTTAGCCTGTCGATTCATCCACTGAATTAACTTGCTTTGTTTCACCGATTTGGGGAGCAAATCTACTTTATTTCCAATTAATAATACGGGGTTATTCCCGGCAAACCTTTGAATCCCATTTAGCCAACTGCCATTAAAATCAAAGATATCTACAATTTTCACGACAAGTGCGTCATCTTCGCTAATCCGATGAATCATTTTGAGAAAATCATCATCCGTAAGCTCTACGTCTTGAACCTCATTATAATGCTTTAAGCGAAAACACCTTTTACAAACAATTTCCTCCTTTTCAAGCGCAGATGGAGGAGCATATCCGATTTTTTCCGGGTCTTCTGTTTGAATCAATACCCCGCAACCAATACAAGTAAAAACTAAGTTCTGTTGATTTGTCACGATTGATCCTCCCATTGGATATAGCCTTTCTTCTTAAAAAAATTTAATAGCCTTCTTTCAACAATCCGGTTAAACCTAGTAAAAAAGCCATCAGATTGAGCAACAGGCACCACTAATATCGTATGAAACCCTGCCCGATTTCCGCCAAAAACGTCAGTTAAGAGCTGATCTCCAATTACCACAGTCTCTTCCTTTTTAACATTTAACACCGTTAATGCCCGATAAAAAGCGCGTGTCATTGGTTTTCTGGCCTGATATATAAAAGGTATGTTTAAGGGTTCCGCAAATAATCGAACCCGTTCCTTTTGATTATTTGAAACAATCGCCACTAGAATATCATTTTTTTTCATCTCTTCAAACCATTCAATTAGGCGGGGTGTAGCACTCGGACGATCCCATTCAACCAATGTGTTGTCCAAATCAGTAATAATTGCCTTAATTCCTTTTTCCTTAAGCTTTTCAGGAGTAATTTCAAATATATTCTTTACGTGCTCAGCCGGCAAAAAACTCGTCAGCACTTTATTCACCTCGTTACTATCTATGACTTTCATCATCATACCTAATT
The DNA here is from genome assembly GCF_022808645.1 of Bacillus litorisediminis. GTDB lineage: Bacteria > Bacillota > Bacilli > Bacillales > JC228 > Bacillus_BF > Bacillus_BF litorisediminis. Next base: position 12,677 of record NZ_JAKZKT010000006.1, on the reverse strand, counting down.
TTTCATTTTGTTTCAAAATATTACTTATAAAAGCATGATTTTTATAAAAAAACCCTTTATAGTATATGCGATTGATGTCGAAATTCGTAGTATTAAAAATATTTTTCGACAAATTGCCCTCCTTTTCAACAGTTGTGGATAACTTTATTCACATTGTTCACATATGAAAATAGAGGGACTTGGATTTTTACACACAAGTTAATAACAGGTTATCCACTATTTCCTGTGGATAATAGAACGCTTGTTCTAACCAATTAAATTTGTTAGATTGTATGTACACCAAGCAAACTATCAATATATGCAAGGGACTTGGTGAATAGAACACTTATTTCAGCTGGAGGTGAATGTCGGTGAGAAGATTATCTGATCAATTATTGCTTGAATCTTACTACAAGGCCAGAGAATTAAATTTAAGCCCTGAGTTTATTCGCCTCATCGAGACAGAAATTCAGCGTCGTTCTTTAACTCATCATGTGAAAATAAGTTCTTAAAAAAATGACAAGCTCTGTTATCGCAACAGAGCTTTTTTTCTTCTTTCGATATAAAATGTTATTGTCCTTCATTAATAATGCCAATTGGATTTCCCATAAAGATGGTGGTACCTTTCTTTAGCTCCTGATTCAGTTCCATAAACCCTTTAGGAAATAAAAGGACAACAGACGATCCAAAGGAAAAATAACCCAGTTCTTCACCCTTTTCAACCCGTTCATTTGGGTTTGTCCACTCAATGCTATTTACAAACATGGCCCCGATTTTGATAATTGCATACTTACCGTGTTCCCCTTTAATTTCGGTTGCAAGCCGGTAATTTTTGGATAAAGGCGATTTTCCATAGAGCAAACCTAAACGATTCACTGGATACGATTTATTCCCTAATATATGCTTAGATATAATTTTCCCGCTGTAGGGTGCATGAATCCTATGATAATGTGCCGGGCTTAAATACAATAGCACAAACTTACCGCCAATGTAATCCTTTGCGATTGCCTCATTTCCGACCATTTCCTGAACAGAATAAACCTTCCCTTTTATTACCATTTCAGTGTTTTCCGAGATGAGACCCCATTCTTCAAGAACACCATCAACCGGGCTAATAATAATTTTATCCCCTTTTTCAATGACTCTTGCTCCATTTTTTAACTTGCGTATAAAAAAATCTTGGAGCGAAGGATACTGTTTTGGCGGGATCATAAGTTCGTGAGATTTTATTTTATAGGCTCTCATGTATAACGGAATCAGCGCTTTGCTCCATTTTGACATGGTAATTTTTTGCAATAGCTTACTTGTGACAGGACCATTTGTTAGTTCAATCATGGTGCGATATAGTTTTTCTTTAACCAACGAACTTCACCTATTTCTCCAGAAAAAAATCTTTACCTGTTCTTATAATATCCGTACAATAATGATATTATAATATAATAAGCGTTTACCTTCTATATTTTAGGAGAGTGATAAGATTGTTTTTAGCTCATGTTTTGGATATAACGGTGAAAAAGCTGAAATCACAAGCAGCCAATTTTATCACACTATCCAATCTCTTTTTAGGTGCCTTTGCGATTTTATTTGTAACCAAGGGGCAATTACACCTAAGCCTTACTCTTATTTTTTTAGCTGCATTAATGGATCGTTTTGATGGAATGATGGCACGCAAGCTTCAAACAGAATCAGAGTTTGGTAAACAGCTAGATTCGATGTGTGATATTATTTCATTTGGAGTGGCTCCAGCCCTGTTATTATATCACGGGATTCTCTATGAATTTGGTGCTGCTGGAATGTTTGTATCAATTTTTTATATTAGCTGCGGAGCTATTCGTCTCGCTAGGTTTAATATTTCGGAGCAACAAGGGTATTTTACAGGGGTGCCAATTACAGTAGTTGGTTGTATCGGGACATTACTATTTCTCTTTACCGCAATCATTCCATCTTATGTCTATTTGTTTATCACAGTAATTTTGTCATTAAGTATGGTAAGTCCCATTAAAGTGAAGAAGCTTTAACTATTCCGCCTGTGCAGACAGAGCGGATTTTTTTTGTGAAAGGCTGTTTTTGCATACTTTGCTGGTTTGAATAGAGGTAAACATGTCCGTTCCATTCGCTCCAGACACAAGATTCCCCGGGGAGGAAGTCGAGCCTCCTCGTGCTTTGCCTGCGGGGGTCTCGACCTTTCATCTATTTCCCGCAGGAGTCAAGTGAGTTCCGCTTTAAAAAATATATTCAGGTAACAACAATTTTTGCGAAATCAGCCTAATAAAAGGAGACCCGATTAGTGGTCTCCTCATTTCTTTCCTTTACTTTGTCATTTCTAAAAATTCTTCTACATCCTTTACAATCGGCTTCAAAGCATTTTCCCAGAATGTCTTTTCTGTCAAATCTGCCTGCAAATGTTTTTGCGCCAGATCCTCCACAGTCATAGAGCCCGTATCTTTTAGCAAGGCAATATATTTTTCTTCAAACCCCTTGCCTTCCACCATTGCTCTTTGGTAAATCCCCATAGAGAATAGGAATCCGAAGGTATATGGGAAGTTATAAAACGGTACTCCTGTAATATAAAAATGCAATTTAGACGCCCAGAATAATGGATGATATTCTCCAAGAGCATCACAATAGGCTTCTTTTTGTGCATCAAGCATAAGTTCGTTTAAACGCTGGAAGGAAACATTACCATTTTTTCGTTCTTCATAGAAACGGGTCTCAAATAGGAATCTAGCGTGAATGTTCATTAACAAAGCAACTGCCCGCTGCAGCTTATCTTCTAATAAAGAAAGTTTCTCTTCCTCATTTTTAGCTGCTTTAACGGATGCATCACTTACAATCATTTCTGCAAAAGTAGAAGCCGTTTCTGCGACATTCATCGCATAGCCTTTGTTAAGCGGATGAACATCCCTTAGTGCATAGCTATGAAAAGCATGTCCTAATTCATGAGCTAGCGTTGACACGTTTGAAGTAGTACCGCTAAATGTCATAAAAATACGTGATTGGTTACTCTCTGGAAAACCGGTACAAAAACCGCCTGGTCTTTTGCCTGGTCTGTCTTCTGCTTCGATCCACCTGTCTTCAAAAGCCTTTTTCGTAAAAGATGTTAATTGCTCCCCAAATTCTTTAAAGTTTTCTAAGATAAACTCTGCACCCTCTTGGTACGTAACCTTAGAATCGCTTGATCCAATTGGGGCATCCAAGTCATACCAGCTTAGTTTATCTAAGGCGAGCAGCTGAGCTTTTCTCTCTAGATATTGAACGAGATATTTTTTATATTCTACAATCGTATTCCACATTGCATCTAACGTTTTCTTCTGCATACGGTTATAGGCAAGCGGTTCTTTTAAAACATCTTCCCAGCCTCTGTGCTTATACACTTGAAGACGGAATCCTGCAAGATGGTTCAAAGTAGCAGATAGGTAATCTCCCTGTTCGCCCCATGCTTTTTCCCAATCTTCAAAAACTTGCTTGCGTACTTCTCGATTACTGTCGGAAAACTTGTTAGAAGCTTGTCCAACCGACAACAGCTTTTCTTCTCCATTTTCTTTGAATGGAATCTGGATGTTTTTGACAATATGATCATAGAATTGACCCCAGCCATGATAACCATCTACACTTAGCGAATTAATCAGGGATTCTTGTTCCACAGACAATTTTTCACTCGCTTTTTGCCTTCTTTCGCTAAGAACAAAAGCAATTTCCTTGAATGGTTCATTTTGTATAAGTTCATTCCACACTGTGTCATCAAATTCAGTTAATTTTTGATCTAGCACAGTTAAGGATGTTTGAAATTGGGCACTGAGATCGTTTAATTTGACTCTCCATTCAACAGCCTTATCATCCTTTGTATTTTGAGCCGTTAAACAGCTGACAAATGCACCTGCCTGTCTCATTTTATAAGATACTTTTGCAAAGGTTGAAAGTACTTCATTCAATCCTTTTGAGTCTTGCGCCTGATAGCTTTGAATCTGATTAGTGAAGGATTGAACCTTTTTCTCTAGTTCAGTTATGTATTGTTTAAATTCTTCGGACTCACTGCCTCCCTTAAAAAAAACATCTAAATCCCAAGTTTCTGAGTAAGTTTTTGTAGCCAAATGGCACCCCTCCAATTGCAAGAATTATCATTATTATAAAACGATTCCTATCAAATTACTATTCATTTATTTCGATTCCCTAAAATTTTGCTTTTCGTTAAATAAAGAAGGGTGAATCCGTAAATGACAGCGGATCACCCTGCATTATGTTTACGTCTTATTTATTTCCAGCACCACCAGCCGCCAAAGATTAGCAAAAGGACGAGCAGTACCACCACTAAGGCAAAATAGGCTCCTCCAGCTCCATAGGTGACAACTGGTACTGGGTAAGGAACACCACATGTGTATGGGTATGGATATGGCATGATATCCCCCTCCTCGTCTTGATTCTACAATATTTTATGAGACAATCGACTAGATGGTTTGGGCTAACGAATGAGCTTTACTTTCATTATCCCGATAAAATTTTTCCAAATAGCCGAGTCGGTCGCGGACAATTGCGATGCTATTTTCATAGTTCCAGCTGATTCTTGTCTCCCTATTTATTCATTAAATGGAGGACCTGATAAATTTTGTAAGCAAGATACTACACAAGGTTCACAAATTTTTTATATAATAATAGTAATTATAAACATTTGAAAATTCTAAATATAAGGGGTGATCTGCTTGAAAGTAATTGCAATTTGCAGGAAATGTAATGGAACAGGAACGGTTAAAAGTTATGGAATGATTTCAAAAAATTGTCCAGTATGCAAAGGTAAAGGAAAAACTATAGTCAAGGTCAAAGATTTAAAAAAGGATTATCAAAATCTATAAAGTCCGGCTTCCATTGTTTAATAGAGCTCATTCGATTTTCATCTAATAGCGATTGAGCAACTTCAGTTATATGTCTTTCATTGCGATTCATTGTTTTTCCCCAAACCTTTCCGCGCACGATTTAATTTTCTCAATTTGTTCACGTGATTTTTATAACATTTTCGCTTATAGTGTTAATGACAAGGTTACAATACAGTAGAGGTGTTTATAAATTGCGAAAATGGATCATTACTGCAACCATCACGTTGTTGTTTCTATCAGCCTGTTCCCAGAATGAAAAGCAGCAGGAAGCTGAAAAAGAAGCAAATCAAACCGATGAAAAGGTAACTCAGGATTCAAACCTTCCTTACTTAGTTCAAAGTGAAGAATTAACAATTGAGCATATTCATGGGATTGGGTATAACTTAAAAAATGAATTACTGGTGGCAACCCATCATGGACTTAAAATGAATCGTGATGGAATTTGGTATGAAACCACCCAAAACCTTCATGACTATATGGGGTTCCAAGTGACTGAAAATGGGTTTCTTGTAAGCGGCCATCCTGAAGAAGGTTCATCATTGGAAAATCCGCTCGGCTTAGTTAGAGCCAGTAACTACGGAGAGCAGCTGGAACCTATTCAATTTTCAGGTGAGTCGGATTTCCACTTTTTAGGGGCAAGCTTTTCAGATCAAGATCTCTATGTCATTAATGAACAGCCAAATTCTTTATTAGAACAAGGCTTTTATCATTCCCCGGATGCCGGACAAAGCTTTAATCAGCCGGAAATGGCAGGTTTTGATGCCGACTCATTCGGAATGATAGCGGTTCATCCAAGTAATGGAAAAATAGTGGCGATGGCAACAAGACAGGGAGTGTACGGGTCAGAAGATTCTGGAAAGACCTTCTCAAAATGGGTTGATGGAATGATCACAGCCCTTGCGTTTTCCAATGAACAATTAATATACTCGACGGTTTCTGATGAAGGTACGATTTCTCTACAAAGCTATTCCATCAAAAATAGAAAAACATCACCAATAACCATACCGCATCTAGATTATGATAATCCTATTACGTATATTGCGGTTTCTCCAACAGATGCGAATCAAATTGCGATAACAACCTATGACTTGGATATACTGCAAACAAAAGATTTTGGTGCCAATTGGGAGCCATTGACTCAGGATGGAAAAATGTAAAAGGCTGTTACGGCTAAGTAACAGCTTTTTTATTTTAAACGAAATGAACGGATCGTAAAAATAGTAATAGTCCCAAATATGGTAACCAATACGATCGGCAATTCCCATATGCCGAGAAGCATTGTTCCGCCCTTAGCAACTTGTATTGTACTAAAAGAAAGGTAGGAAAATAAAAGGATAATTTCATTTTTTATCATATTCATGAGAAGCTTTCCGTTTCGATATTGTCTTTCGGCGTTCTCTTCTGTGATTTGAACCATATAATTAAACGTATGCGGGTGTTTTCCTAAAACGGTCATCATAGTCCAAATGAATATCCCAACCAAGGGCAGAACCCATATGAATCCCTTGCCTCCCCAGTCGTCCGCTTCCCCAAAAACATTAAAATGGGTAGGAACCCGGTCAGGAATCTCATTCCATTGAATGAGGATAAACACGAAATTTGCTACAAAAATAAAACCTGCAATGAAATCAAACCACTTCTCAAAGGCGGTTTTTGGTATATCAATTTTTGGCCTGTTGTCATAGTTCATGATCATAATCCCCATTTCTGTTCCTTTGTTCCATTTATCTATATACGTATGTCCGATACTTTTAGTTTCAGGCTTTTCTATTTAAAAAAACGGGGAAATCCTTTTTCTAAAGGATTCCTCCGTTTTTTGTTTTACTTATTCTTTTTCTCTTTCTCTGCCCGATAAAACTCATGGAACATCTTCATTAAAGCTCTTTTTTCAATTCTCGATACGTAGCTCCTTGAGATCCCAAGCTCTTTTGCAATTTCACGCTGTGTTTTTTCCTTTTGTAAATCAAGTCCAAAGCGCCCGATAATGACCTCTTTTTCCCGGCCGTCTAAAACATCGATGTATTCTTTGACCTTTTCCAGTTCCATATTTAACTGAATGGTATCAATTACATCATCAGAATCAGATTTTAATACATCAATTAAACTTATTTCATTTCCCTCTTTGTCCTGGCCGATAGGATCATGCAAGGAAACATCCTTTTTCGTTTTCTTTAAAGCCCGTAAATGCATAAGTATCTCGTTTTCAATACATCTGGCTGCATAGGTAGCGAGTTTCGTTCCTTTCCCTTCTGAATAGCTTTCAATCGCTTTGATTAAACCAATGGTCCCAATGGAGATTAAGTCTTCGACATCTTCTCCGGTGTTCTCGAACTTCTTAACTATGTGAGCAACCAGTCTTAAATTATGTTCGATTAATAGGTTCCTGGCTTCCTCATCCCCTTCTGCCATTTTGCGAAGATACTTCCTTTCTTCGCTTGCAGATAAGGGTTGTGGAAAGGCGTTATTTTTTACATATGAAACAAGAAAAAAAAGCTCTTTCACCAAGTAAGATAATGCTGCAAGAATTCCAGACATTTCATCACCTCTCCTTAGACATTCGCCTATAACTTATACCTATGTATAGAGGAGAGTATTTGTGCATGTCTTACTAAGAAAGTGGCCCGTACATCCGTTGGCAGTAAATGCTGCAAATAAATAGGCAGCCTTTAGCAGGCTGCCTTGCATACTACGCTGTATCCATCTCCATAACAATCATTACCAAAAGTTTAGATGACATATTCATCAACTCCACTCTCCTTTCTAAATAATAAATGATTTCGTGCTCACACATTACCCAATTCGGTTAAAATATTCAGCTTGACGAGTTTTCATTTCATCATAAATTTTTTGTACATGTTCTTCATGCCAAATTTGTTCAGCGGTTTTTTTACGCTTTTCAATCGTAATCGTAAAGAAAATAAACTGAAATGTCATGACTGTTTTTCCTCCTTCAATATTTATCTTAGAGATTGAAAAATGAGTGGCGGTTGTTGTTCTGCTTTAGGAATTATCCAGACAAAGGGCGAAGTCTTTGGATTTTCCCCATAAAGTACAAAAACCGCAGGAATAACCCCTGCGGCTTAGATTTTCTCTAATTTAGGCACAAAAAAACCGCAGGAATCCGTTTCTTCCTGCGGTGTGCATACTAAAATTGAGCAGACTGCTACCTAATACAACCGTTCACCGAGGTCGAATACGTTTTTGTAATGCTATTCATTTGTTGCTTCTCACATACTGCAATGATCTTTTTCATTTTTTCTTCGACCTCCTTTCTTAATCTCCATTGCTATTATATATGTAAGGAATTAAAAAGTAAACCACTTTTTTCCTAAACGGATAAAAAATGGGTGTACAACCTAAAGTTGCTGTTTTATCAATATAAAAAAAAGCCAACCGCATCGGTTAGCTTTAAATCTATTATATATTTTCATCTTCTTCTAAGCGGTTTAAAATCCGCTTGCAGTGTTTTGCATAAAACAAGCATACAGTTGCTGCCGCTATAAAAACAATGGTACCTGTCATTAATAAAACTTGGACCATTGCAGTTTTTTCAATGGCAGGGATTACAGCACCAAAATATAAAAATCCGCTCCCAGCAAGTAAAACGTAAGCAAATCTTTGATAATCTTCTACTTTTCCTTTTAGAATCTTCATATAATTTTTCAAACCGACCCCCCCCGCCATTCTAAATTATATCTAAAAGAATACCATATTAAACTTTTAATCTCTTATGCAATTAATGGAAGAAATAGCAGGGGATACCTAAAGAAAACTTGGCTAGTGCCAAGGGTGATTGCAAGCATGCACTTACCACTATCTAAACGCCACGTCCTGATGTAAAGCTCATCTTGCCCATCCTGGCCGTCGTACTTTATAACAAAAAATTTAACTACGTCGAATTTACTTCTTTGCAAACATTTTATACTTTCTTAAAGTGCAAAAAAGTCCCATTTAAAAGGGACTTTTCATTAGTCTTCTAACGCCTGTTTTAAGTCTTCAATTAAATCCTCTGCATCTTCTAGGCCAACTGAGATACGGATTAACCCATCCGTTATTCCTAACTCCTGCCGTCTGTCAGCTGGAATCGAGGCATGAGTCATTTTAGCTGGGACTGAGATCAGACTTTCAACCGCGCCTAAGCTTTCTGCTAACGTAAAATATTTTACCTTTGCCAAAAGCTGGTCTGCTTTCTCACCGCTGCCAACATCAAATGATACCATGCCGCCAAAGCCCGTTGCCTGTTTTTTTGCAATGTCATGATGCGGATGAGTTTCAAGACCAGGATAATAGACTTTCTTAACATTTGGATGCTCGTTTAAGAAAGCAACAATGCGGCTCGTGTTTTCCTCATGTTCTTCCATTCTGACACCAAGTGTTTTAATTCCTCTGATTAATAGCCATGAGTCCTGCGGTCCCAGAATACCTCCTGTTGAATTTTGAACAAAATGAAGATCTTCTGCTAATTTTTGATCATTCACTACAACTAGACCAGCAACGACATCACTGTGTCCGCCTAAGTATTTTGTTGCGCTGTGAAGCACGATATCAGCATCGAGACGAATTGGATTCTGCCAATAGGGCGTAGAAAAAGTATTATCTACAATCGTAAGTAGCCCCTGATCCTTTGCCCATTTTGCAACAGCTTCTATATCTGTTATTTTTAGCAATGGATTGGTAGGTGTTTCAATATAAACCGCCTTGGTATTTGGTTTTAACGCATTCTTCACATTTTCGATATCACTTGTATCAACAAAGGTAGATTCAATCTTAAATCGGTTTAATACCTTTGTCATGACACGATAGGTTCCGCCATATACATCATCTGTTAAGATGACATGATCACCTGCGTCAAATAGCATGATGACAGCAGTAATCGCGGCCATCCCCGAACCAAATGCAAATCCGGCAACTCCGCCCTCGATCTCCTTGATTAATTCTTCAAGAGCAAATCGGGTTGGATTTCCTGTTCGGGAATATTCATATCCTTTGTGCTTTCCAACTGCTTCTTGTTTATACGTACTCACCTGGTAAATCGGTACGGTTACTGCACCGGTTTGTTCATCACCCATAATACCGCCATGGATGAGTTGAGTTTTTTTCCTCATAGTTATATCCCGCCTTCATAAATTTTCTTACTTAAATATCTTTCACTGCTATCTGGAAAAATCGTTATGATATTTCCTGAACCGTCTAGGCGTTCAGCCTCCCGTAAACTTGCACATAACGCTGCCCCGGAAGAACTTCCAACGAGAAGCCCCTCTTTTCTGGCTAATTCCTTTACCGCCCAGAATGAATCTTCATCAGATATCGTATGAATGGCATCAAATAATTTCGTATCTATAAAAGGTGGGAGAAACTCCATCCCAATTCCCTCCGTTTTATGTGGGCCAGGCTCTCCCCCGTTTAAGATTGATCCTTCAGGTTCAACGATAACTGTCTTGATGTTCGGATTCTTTTCTTTGAAAAACCTGGATGTCCCCGTGAAGGTTCCGCCTGATCCTGCCCCTGCCACAAATACATCGATTTGACCGTCCAGCTGGTTCCAGATTTCTGGTCCCAAAGTTTTATAATAGGTGCGAGGATTGGCTGGATTTGCAAATTGCTGGGGACAAAAAGAATCTGGAATTTCCTTAAGAAGTTCCTGAGCCCGATTAATTGCACCTTTCATTCCTTTTTTTGTAGGAGTATGAATAATCGTGGCGCCAAGGGCCTTCATCAATTCTTGTTTTTCTATACTAAATTTTTCAGGGACACATACAACGACCTTATAACCTTTTTGGATAGCTGCCAACGCTAAACCAATCCCTGTATTCCCAGCAGTTGGCTCAATCACCGTTCCGCCAGGCTTTAATTGGCCTTTTTCCTCTGCATCACGCAACAGTTCTAACCCTAGCCGGTCTTTTATACTTCCTCCAGGATTATAAAATTCTAATTTAGCAAAGATTCGTACTCCTTTGGGAAGAGGAAATTGAGTTATCTCTACAATAGGTGTATTTCCGATTAACTCATGAACATTTTTATAAACATTCATCTTCCCACTCCTTTTTTCACTTGTTATAAATTCTTCACGATATTAACAATTAGTTCAGCTGAATGCTTTGCAGCTTTATCTAAAAATTGTTCAAATGATACGTTTGATTCCTTGCCGGCAATATCTGAAAGGGCACGGATAATCAAAAATGGCTTGCCAAAAAGATACGCAACCTGTGCAATAGCTGCAGCCTCCATCTCAGCAGCTTGCAGTTCAGGAAACTTTCCTCTTACAAATTCCACCCGCTCCGGTTCATTCATAAACGAATCGCCTGTTGCAATTAACCCTTTAACCGTTTGAACTCCTTCAATTCCTTTTGCAGCTTCCTCAGCGATTCCGATTAACCGGTCATCAGCTTTAAAAGCGGCTGGAAGCTGGGGTACTTGACCATACTCATAGCCAAATATCGTAACGTCTACATCATGATGGCGAATCTCTGTCGAAATGACGAGATCCCCTACCTGTAACTTGGGATTGAACCCGCCTGCAGAACCAGTATTTAAAATGTAATGAGGCTGAAAAATTTGCAGCAGAAGAGAGGTCGACATGGCTGCATTCACCTTGCCAATCCCAGATTTTGATAGGATTACCTTTTTCCCTTCTAATATCCCCTCTGTAAATTCACATCCAGCGACATTCGTAATGGTTGTTTCGGTCATTTTGTCCCGCAAAATCGCAACTTCTTCTTCCATGGCTCCGATAATGGCTATCTTCATCTGTTATGTCCCTACTTTCTCCAATTTTTAATGCCCATTGCGAGAGAGTGGTTATTTTTATCGTTTAATGGCCTCCATAATCCAGACAAACTGATTTAGCTGTTTAAAATCAGCACTAAATCCAGCAGAAGTAACCATATCCTTTAATTTTGGAATCGTTGTATAGTATTCCGATAACAGATCTCCCGCAAGACGATTATATCCTTTTTGTTTGGCATCTTCTATCATTGTAGTAAAGATTTGCTCCGATTCAAACATAGTATCAGCGAAAACAATTTTTTGACCCTTATCAAGCATGGAAGAATAGATACGAAAAGCTTTTTCCTTCTCTTCATCTGTTAAATGGTGAAAAGCATAGGTACTTACAATACTTTGAATCCCCTCTTGCATTGGGAAGGTTAAAAAGTCCCCTTCATTGATTTCTACAAAAGAAGGAAGCTTTTGCAAAGCAATTTGTCTCATTTCTTTAGATGGTTCCACACCAGTAACCTTTAAACCCTTTTGCAGCAAAACCTGTGTTAAGTTGCCTGTTCCGACTCCAAATTCCAGCACTGTGCTAATCGCTCTATTAGCTACTTCTTCTAATATTTGATTATAGTTCGAAAAGACTTCCATATATTGAGGATCATGACCTGAAACAGTTTGATCGTACGAATCTGCCCACTCTGCAAATATATCTAAAAATTCACGGCCCACTTTAGTCACCTCTAATTTATATAATTCCTATGAGCATAGTATGAATTAAACAAAACCTTGTTCCCAATGTACCATATCCTCCTTGATTTAACAATAAAGAAAACTTGGCAAAAGAACTTTAATCGAGTAGGAGGGGGTGACTAACCCCCGACCTCTCACACCACCGTACGTACCGTTCGGTATACGGCGGTTCAATTATGATGATTGACGCAAAAATTCATATCGTTCCGCTAGACTTCTCAACCCTCGATTTCTCCAATAGGAGTTATGGAGGGTTTTGTTTAAGATTGGACTACAAGCGATTCTCCAGTATTTCTTCCGAGAATTCCCCCATTCGTATGCTTTATGTGGTGGAACCCCTAAGGTAATCAGTCTTTTAATCCTCGT
>NZ_JAKZKT010000059.1 GCF_022808645.1 Bacillus litorisediminis | reverse complement strand
ACGAGGATTAAAAGACTGATTACCTTAGGGGTTCCACCACATAAAGCATACGAATGGGGGAATTCTCGGAAGAAATACTGGAGAATCGCTTGTAGTCCAATCTTAAACAAAACCCTCCATAACTCCTATTGGAGAAATCGAGGGTTGAGAAGTCTAGCGGAACGATATGAATTTTTGCGTCAATCATCATAATTGAACCGCCGTATACCGAACGGTACGTACGGTGGTGTGAGAGGTCGGGGGTTAGTCACCCCCTCCTACTCGATTAGAAAACAATTGGAAAAAGAATATATATGGCAGGTGTAATCATATGGAACAAACACAACCATGGTGGAAAAAAAGCGTCGTTTATCAGATATATCCGAAAAGCTTCAATGATACTACTGGCGATGGAGTTGGCGATCTCAACGGAATCATTGAAAAGCTGGATTATCTTAAAAAGCTTGGGGTCGAAGTCATTTGGTTAACGCCCATTTATGACTCACCGCAAAGGGACAACGGCTATGACATTCGTGATTATTATAAAATTCATGAAGAGTATGGTACGATGGAGGATTTTGATACTTTACTTGATGAAGCTCATAAGCGGGATATTAAGATTATCATGGACATTGTCGTTAACCACACTTCGACTGAACATGAATGGTTTCAAGCCTCCCGCAGCTCCAAAAATAATCGTTTTCGGGACTATTATATTTGGAAGGATCCACTGCCTGGCCAAAAGGAACCGACTAACTGGCTTTCTAAATTTGGCGGATCTGCCTGGGAATATGATGAGGCAACAGGCCAATATTATTTGCATTTGTTTGATGTCACCCAAGCAGATTTAAATTGGGAAAATGAAGAGGTACGACGGGATGTCTATGAAATGATGCATTTCTGGTTTAAAAAAGGTGTGGACGGCTTCCGATTAGATGTTATTAATCTCATTTCTAAGGATCAAAGCTTCCCGGATGATGATGGCTCGATACCTCCAGGCGATGGCAGAAGATTTTATACAGACGGCCCTCGCATTCATGAGTTCATGAAAGAAATGAATCAAGAGGTCTTCTCCAAATATGACAGCATGACGGTAGGTGAAATGTCATCAACTACGATTGATAACTGTATTCGCTATACGAACCCGGAAAGTAAAGAATTAAGTATGACCTTTAATTTCCATCACCTTAAAGTAGACTATCCAAATGGTGAAAAATGGGCTGTTGCTGACTTTGACTTTTTAAAGCTAAAAGAGATTCTTTCCACATGGCAAATCGAAATGCATAAAGGCGGGGGCTGGAATGCTCTCTTTTGGTGCAATCACGATCAGCCGCGAATTGTTTCGAGATACGGCAATGACCAGGAGTATCATAAGGAATCAGCGAAAATGCTGGCTACGGCCATCCATATGATGCAGGGGACACCTTATATTTACCAAGGTGAGGAAATCGGAATGACGAATCCAAAGTTTGAATCCATCGATCAATACCGCGATGTGGAATCATTAAATATGTTTAAGATTATGAAAGACCAAGGGAAGACGGAAGATGAGATTCTGGAGATTTTGAGACACAAGTCACGTGATAATTCCCGTACGCCTGTACAATGGAATGATTCTCCAAACGCAGGTTTTACTTCTGGAACGCCATGGATCCCAGTGGCTAACAATTATAAAGAGATCAATGTCGAACAGGCATTGAATGATGAGGATTCGATTTTTTATCATTATCAAAAGCTAATCCGTATGCGAAAGGAATTGGATATTATTACCTTCGGGGATTACCAGCTCCTGATGGCAGATCACCCAGAATTGTTTGTTTACGTAAGAACAATGGGAAATGAGAAGCTTGTAGTGATTAATAATTTTTATGGAAAAGAAGTAACCTTTGAGGTTCCAGCCGAATTGGTGACAGAAAAAGAAAAGGCAGAGCTGATTCTTTCTAATTATAAGGATTCAGAACAAATCCTCCGAAATATGACGATCCGTCCGTATGAATCACTGGTATATCATATGAAATAAGAGTAAGTGGGGCAGTCTGGCAAAGAGACTGCCCCTCTCTAACTAAACCACCCCTTTTTCTTAAACCAGAGATACATGCCAAAGCCAATTAAAATCATGACAACAACAGTCAAGAAATAGCCGTAGCGCCAGGTTAATTCAGGCATATATTCAAAGTTCATGCCATAGACTCCTGCCAGAAAGGTTAAAGGCATAAAAATAGTAGTCACTAAGGTAAGTACCTTCATTACATGGTTCGTTTGATGGGAGTTTAGAGACATATAGCTGTCCCTTATATCATTCGTTATTTCTCGGTTAGACTCGATCATTTCAGCGAGCTTTAAAAGATGATCATGAATATCGGAGAAGTATTCCTTCCTTACATCTACTTTTAAAATTCTCGTTGAATTAATGATCCGGTATAATAAATCCCTCATCGGATGGACGGTATGCCGCAGAGTCAAAAGGTAATGACGGATCTCAAACAGTCTTTCCAGCAATTCTTGCATTCGGGTCCGGTCGACTTGATTTTCAATCTGATCAATTTCGTCCTCTAAAGAGTAGACAATCGGAAAATAATCATCGACAATTTTGTCTAGAATTTGGTGCAGAACGTAATAACTGTTCCATTCTTCCGGATTTGCTGCATGGAGGAACCGTCTCGTTACATCATTGACTTCAGGATTGCTATGTTCATGATATGTCACAATATAATGATCAGATATAAAAAAATTCAATTCCTCTTTTTCAAACGTGTCCGGATTTAATCGATGCGTAACGAGAAAATGATACCCATCATAATAATCTAGCTTAGGTCTCTGACGAATCGATATACAATCTTCTATTGCTAATGGATGAAAATGAAAGGTGTTTTCTAATTCAGCAATCTCCAGTTCGTTAGGCTGATTAAAATCAACCCAAAACCATTCAATATCGGACCGTTCTAATTCTTTTAGTGTGATACCAGAAATAATTTCTTTTTTTACAGTCCGAATCAGGACCTGAATCATATAAATATCCCCCCATCTTTACATGGGTTTCCCTTAATTTGAGTAAAACATTCAAAGTTACGTGGTACAATACGGGTAGGTGATGAAGTTGAAGGAAAGTAAATATGCTCCTATATACAGACATATCGTACAAGATATTCAAAGAGGGATTTATAAGACCAATGCGATTCTTCCCTCAGAAAACGAACTTTCCCAAAAGTTTGGAACTTCAAGAGAAACAATTCGAAAGGCGCTCAATTTATTGGCGCAAAATGGGTATATTCAAAAAATCAAAGGCAAGGGTTCAGTGGTTTTGGATATAAAAAAAATGAGTTTCCCCGTATCGGGGCTGGTTAGTTTTAAAGAACTGCAACAGTCATTGGGACGGGACACTGAAACCATTGTTTACGATTTTGGTTTAATTCACCCTGGTGAATTTCTGCAGCAGCAGCTTCAGGTAAAGCCTAATGCAGAGGTATGGAAGGTTATACGCGCTAGAAAAATACAAGGTGAACGTATTATTTTGGACCGGGACTTTCTTCTGAAGGAATATGTTCCCCTTTTAACCAAAGAAATATGTGAGCAATCGATTTATCAATATTTAGAGCAGGAATTAGAGCTGCACATCAGTTTTGCCAAAAAGGAGATCGTAGTTGAACCTTGTACGGATGAAGACCGCTCCTATTTAGATATTGAGGGGTTTGACCATATCGTGGTCGTTAAAAACTATGTATACTTAGAAGATGCTTCGCTTTTTCAGTATACCGAATCGAGACACCGTTTGGACAAGTTCAGATTTGTTGATTTTGCAAGAAGAACACATCGTTAAGAAGTTTCGTTAAAGTGCATTTCAGTTAGATTTTAGAAAAAAGATAAATGGTCTAGATTTACTGAATTGATGTGGTAAAGTAATAGTAGTGTATGGCCATTTTGAGATAAGGAGTTGAATTTTTATGAGTAGTCGATGTTGTAAAGAACCCGAACCCGATTCGATTAAAAGGGAAGTCATTTCCGAGCTATTCCTAAAAAAGCTTGAATGCATTCATAAAAATTCAAACTTTATCTGGCGCAGGTTTTATGACTTCCTTATAAAATAAGGAGGTTTTTAATTGTGTTGAAAATATACCTATCTAACGAACAAGGAGTACTTGAAGAACAGCAAGAAATTTCAAAAGGATGCTGGGTTCATTTAATCGCACCAACCGAAGAAGAAATTGAGGATATCCGAAGCAGAATGCAAATTCCAATAGAGTTTTTAAGAGATCCATTAGACGAAGAGGAACGTTCAAGGATCGAAAAAGACGGTGATCATATTCTGATTATCGTAAATGTTCCTTTGGTAACTGTGGATGAAAATGAGATTCCTATTTATGATACGATTCCACTCGGGATTATCATCGTTAACAATTGTTTTATTACCGTTTGTTTGAAAGATAATCCTATTTTCCATCTGTTTTCACAAAATAAAGTGAAAAATTTTTTCACGTATAAAAGAACTAGATTTGCTCTTCAGATCCTTTATTTAACAGCTACTTTTTATCTGAGATATCTAAAACAGATTAGCAAAAAGACAGATTTGATTGAAAATGAATTGCATCAATCTATGAAGAATAAGGAACTTTTTTCACTATTAAATTTAGAAAAGAGTCTGGTCTATTTTACAACCTCTTTAAAATCGAACAATATTGTGATGCAGAAAATGTTAAAGAGCAATTACTTGAAAATGTACGAGGATGATCAGGAGTTATTGGAAGATGTCATTATTGAAAATCAGCAGGCTATTGAGATGGCCGAAACACATACTTCGATATTAAGCGGTATGATGGATGCATTCGCCTCTGTTATTTCAAATAATGTAAACTTTGTGATGAAATTTTTGACGGCGATTACGATTATCATTGCATTGCCGACAATGGTGGCCAGTTTTTATGGGATGAACGTTCCGATACCATTTCAAAATCATGATTTCTCATTTTTCGTAGCTATTATTATTTCGATTATCTTATCTTTAATTACCACCTTGATTTTTTGGAAAAAAAGGTTCTTTTAAAGCATTAGAAAAAGGATGGATTAGCAGAACGTACTGCTTAATCCATCCTTTTTTCATCTTATCAGCATTCTTGATTATCTGGCCGCTTTTTGGATTTTATGAATAAATTTAAGGGAACGTCCAGTTCCAATCGCTACAGATTCGAGAGGGCTTGGAGCTAAATGAACAGGAACGACGATTTCTTGGGATAGCCATTCTTGCATTCCATTAATCAAGGCTCCGCCTCCAGTTAAAATCACGCCTCGATCCACAATATCACCGCTTAATTCTGGCGGGCTTGTTTCTAATGTAGCACGAATAACGTCTAAAATTTTCAAGAGGTTTTCTCTCATGGCTTCTTGGATTTCAGTAGAGTGGAGAGTAACCGTTTTTGGAAGCCCAGTCACAAGATTTCTACCGCGAACTTCCATCGTCATTTCAGTATGGTCAATGGGAGCATACCCAATTTCAATCTTGATTTTTTCAGCAGTCCGTTCTCCGATGAGGAGATTATATTTTTTTCTTACATATTGGATAATATCTTCGTCGAGCTTGTCCCCGCCGAGTCGAATCGAATTACAGGAAACCACACCGCCGAAGGAGATGATGGCTACCTCTGTAGTTCCTCCGCCAATATCGACAATAACGTTTGCGACCGGTTCATCTACTGGCAGGTCTGCTCCAATCGCAGCAGCAACCGGTTCTTCAATTAAATGAACTTGCTTTGCTCCGCAATTGCGAACAGCATCCTGAATCGCACGGCGTTCAACAGATGTTGAACCCGAAGGTGTGCAGACCACCACCGTAGGCTTACGTAAGGATACTCCCATTTTACGGCTTGCTTTTTTGAAAATCATTTTTAACATGCTGGTTGTTACATCATAATCTGCGATGACGCCATCCTTTAAAGGGCGGATTGCTACAATTCTTCCCGGTGTTTTTCCAATCATATTTTTCGCTTCCGTTCCGACAGCCAACACTTGTTTTGTTTCTAAGTCAATGGCTGCTACAGAAGGCTCATTTAATACAATTCCTTTACTTTTGCTATATACTAATATGTTAGCAGTACCTAAATCAATTCCAATCTCTGCATTCGCGAACATTTCCACTACACAACCTTTTCTTTTGCAGTTTTCAAGTACTCTATCTTTAATACAGTTCTATCAATAATACAGTTCTATCAGTAAGTTAGCATTTTTGGGGGTAAACTTCGATAGCAATTGTTGGAACTTTTTACAATGTCTATGAATTGAAACGCCTTATGGGGCAGCTTGTAATCAAATTGTAAAATATAAGTGAGAGGGAAGTACCTTTAAATGCAAAGGATACTTCTTGAACATTATTTGGTAAGATAGGAATAACATTGGTATATTACATTTTATAAACAAATATGAGGGTTGAGTTACATGACACGAAACCATGTCTTCCAGGTTTGTATTATAGCACTTTGCAGCTGCAGTGTTCTGTTTGTAATCGAACAGATATTAGATGTCAATTATTTTATCAAAACGGTTTCTAAAGTCTTTTTCTTTCTTGTAATTCCTATTTTGTATATTAGATATATATGTAAGCTGACTGTGAAGGAATCTTTTAATATACAGAAGGTAAGATGGAAAAGTGTAAGGCTGGGATTTTTGTTTGGCAGCCTGGCGTTTGGAATCATTCTGCTGACTTATTGGGTGTTGAGGAGTATCATCGATACAGACGCTATCATGTATGATTTGCAAGAGCGGTCAGGAATAACACCGGAAATTTTTATCTTTGTGGCTCTCTATATAACCTTTGGAAATTCACTGATGGAAGAATTTTATTTTCGGGGATTCCTCTTTCTAAATGTGTATAAAACAGGGTATAAAGTGTTTGCGCATGTGTTTTCCGCTTTTCTATTCGCGGTTTATCACACGGCGATCTTTGCTACATGGTTTTCATTTGAGCTGATGCTGCTGGCGCTGGCCGGTTTATTTATCGCTGGGATTCTATTTAATTGGCTCAATACGTACTCGCAAAACTTTTTAAACTCATGGATTTTTCATATAATGGCGGATATCGCAATCATATTAATTGGTCTTCATTTATATGGCATCCTTTAATTTTTTCGGGTGAAATCAGTTCTGTCCCTCTGTTATACTATGTGTTGGTAACTGGATGGATGAAGGAGATAAAGTACAATTTGAAATCTATATATAAATTGATTGAAGATCTTGAGGCTTCTGGTCTTTCCTATTCGATTGGCGGCAGCGGCTTGTTAAATAGCCTTGGCTTTTCAGTGCCAATGGGCGACTGGGATGTATTTGTCGACAGTGAAAAAAATAAAGTTTTAAGGGCGTTAAAACATTGGGAGGTTGAGGATAAATCAGTTGATTCTCACCCTTTGTTTAAGAGTGAATTTCTGCTTGGAGTTAAGGACACGGAATCTAAACCAATTGAAATAATAGGATATTTTAAAATAAAGACAGAGGACGGTCTTGTCCCATTGCCCTCAGCAGTGCATCATCGCTGGGAGAATATGAACATCGGTCATCCTGTTATTTGGTTTGTTGCGTATACTTTAATGGGCAGGACTGAAAAAGCCAGTCTATTAAGGCAATTCTTAGAGAAATATCCGCAGAATGATGAGTGGATTGAATTCTATTTGAGGATGCCTATTCCAAAGGAATTGAAAAGGATTCTTTTGGATTTATCCATTTAAAACTTACATAAGGGATGTTAAACATATGAAAACAATTGTATTAACGGGTGGAGGCACAACGGGACATGTGTCCGTTAATTTAACATTAATACCGCATTTACTTGAGCGTGGATGGAATATACATTATATCGGATCGAAAGGCGGAATCGAGGAAACTTTGATAAAAAAATATAATGAAGTCCACTATCATGCGATTTCAACTGGTAAGCTGAGACGCTATTGGAGCAAGGAAAATGTGAAGGACATGTTCCGTGTTGGGAAAGGAATTTTACAGGCTAAACGAATTTTGAAAAAGGTTAAGCCCAACATTGTTTTTTCGAAGGGCGGATTTGTCTCTGTTCCGGTTGTCCTAGCTGCCAAGTGGTCAAGAATTCCGATTATTACGCATGAGTCGGATATGACACCAGGGCTTGCAAATCGCATTGGCTTACCGTTTGCGACAAAGATTTGCTATACATTTGAGGATACAAAAAAGCATGTTCCCGAGGAAAAAGGGATATTTCTTGGAGCTGTGGTCAGGGATGAGCTGTTTAAAGGTTCAAGAGATAAAGGATTTGAACTGTCTGGTTTTTCTTCGCGAAAGCCGGTGATTTTAGTTACAGGCGGAAGCCAGGGCGCAAAGAGTATAAACGATTTTGTTAGAGATCACTTAGATGAACTGTTGCAAAGCTTTCAAATCATTCATCTTTGTGGAAAAGGTAAAAATGAGCGAAGTTTAGATGGAATTGAGGGCTATATTCAATATGAATATGTCACAGACGAACTCCCGCATTTATATGCGATATCAGATTTAGTTTTAACCAGAGCTGGATCTAATACCATTTTTGAATTATTGGCTTTGCGAAAGCCAATGATTTTAATTCCGCTGCCGGATACACAAAGCCGAGGGGACCAGATTCAAAATGCGGATTATTTTAAACGGCAGGGATATGCTGAAGTTATTAAGGATGAAAATTTAAAAGGAAAAGAAGCAGTCGAGCTTGTTAAGACAACATATGCGAATCGTTATCAGTATGTCGATGAGATGAGGAAACAGGCTGTACAGAATCCAACGGAAAAACTGTTGTCTTTAATTGAGGAATATAAGAAAAAGTAGGGACACCTCCATTGGCAGAAATTCGAATATACTCAATGATGAAAGAGGCTGACTTGATGAAACAGCGATTCAAGCGGGTTCATGAATGCTGGATGTTTGAGAAGCTGTTAACAAAATAGAATATGACTGAAAGGGCAGACACCCAGGGAATAGGGGCTGTCCTTTTTATATTTATTGGTAGTTTCTGATTTTGACAGGAACTTTTTTTAGTTTTAAAAAAGGAAGTTAGCTTAATGTTTGTCGTTGTGTTAACGGTAGCGTTGAGCCAAAGAAGGTTTGACGCCTTTTTATGGAAGTTATTGCAATAACGTTTTGGGACATGAAACCGATGGTTACAGAAAAAAGGAAGGGCTGACTTCGTGCTTCGATGCCAGCCAGTGTTAATCCATCTTTATTCCACTGTAAAGGCTGCAGAAATTTTATGATTATCCGGTAAACTTTCAATAACTCGATAGATTCCTTTTTCAAATCCTTTAAGTTCAACATCCTTGGAAAACGATTCACCTGTCTTTAATATAATTAACTGCAACGTTACAATTTGTTCAAATTCATATCGATTCCAGCGCTCGCCGTCCCATTTTTCAAACTCCACGCCATATCCGGTACCGATTTCAACCGTACCCAAATTTTTTAAGGTAACGTTCATAGTATCTCCTGAAGAATACAGGGTCTTATCAATATCGATTCTTGCATTTACCTCATTGTATGGGACAAAAATCCGATGATATTCTTGCTTGAGAACCTCATTTTTACTATTTAATGCAATTTGTTCAAGATAATAAGTGATATTTTCTTGTTCTGGGATATCGATCAGGAAATCGGGATCATTTCTATCGACTGTTTCTTCTAAGATTGTTTCGAATTGGTTTTCGGCTTCGTTAAACTTCAAAAATTTAACTTCATATCTGCCATCTCGCGGTAAAGAATCAGCATCTATTTCAAACTGATCACCAGTACGATAGAGGCGATGAGACGTTCGTTGAAAGGCTTCACGGTTTCGTTTTTCAAAAAAGATTGAATCCAATAAGTCCAAGTAAGATTGACTCCAATACGGAATAGCTGTATCCAATTTACCTTGGTCTACTTCCTTCAATTGCTGTGGGACATCGTTTGGAATTTTTCCTTTATTTTGTTCATCAACCGGTATTGCAGAACCACTATTGTTTAGTTCACCTGATCCACACCCGCTTATTAATAAAATGCACATAATGATAGTCATTGCTTTCTTCATTTCTTTCCCTCCCTACTAAATTAGTCTGACTAAAGAATGGATTGGTTACCTTATTTTACCCTCCAAAATAATCCATCGAGGTAAAAACGATTTATTTCTTTAAAATGCTTGCGTTAAAGTATTGCTTGATAAAAAATATAAGCAAGATTGTTACAACGTAGTGGGAATGATTATTAAAGAAGGAGGTGCAAAACGATGGATTTTGAAATGGTCATGCAGGAACTGGAGGCGCTCGGTAAGGAACGAATCAAAAAGACATACCTAAACAATGGTGCACACGAGCCGCTTTTTGGCGTGGCTACAGGCGCAATGAAGCCTCTCGCAAAGAAAATCAAGAAAAATCAGCCTTTGGCCGAGCAGCTTTACGCCACTGGGAACTACGATGCCATGTATTTTGCCGGCATTATTGCGGACCCAATGAAAATGACTGAGGCTGATTTTGATCGTTGGATAGATGCTGCGTATTTTTATATGCTGTCCGATTATGTCGTTGCAGTAACTTTGGCGGAAACCGATATTGCGCAAGTTGTCGCCGATAAATGGATCGCAAGTGGTGAAGAACTTAGAATGTCGGCAGGCTGGAGTTGTTACTGCTGGCTTTTGGGTAATCGCCCGGACGATGAATTTAGCACAAGCAAGATTGCCAGTATGCTTGATCAGGTGGAAAAAACGATTCACGATTCTCCAGATCGAACGAAATCAGCTATGAATAATTTTATCTACACAGTGGGGATTTCATTTTTGCCGCTCCATGAAAAGGCGCTGGAAACTGCAAAGGCAGTTGGCCCGGTTGAAGTCAGGCGAGGCAAGAAAAAGAGCAGTATCCTGATTGCTTCAGAAAATATTCAAAAGGATATAGATAGAGGGCAGCTTGGTTTCAAGCGCAAATATGTAAGGTGTTAGCATAGTTTGTGAGTGTAACTACGCTAACGCTAACGAGAGGTCAAGAGAATGTTGCTGACAAGGAAGGAACGAGGCTATTTGGCGATTGGGCGCTTTATGGAGTAACGAAAAAGAGCCCCATATCGCTATTTTTTTACAGAGGTATTGAGCTTTCACGACCTGTAAGAAGACGATTACCCAAGATAAAAAGCTTGATTCTTCAAGCTTTTTATTTTTGGGGGTTGAGACTGGTATGCAGAAGCCACGCCAGAAATGCCAAGCCATATGGTCAATGCATATGGAACGGTTCACGTGGCAGTTATATATGCTTTTAGCGGATCATGCTTTTTCCGTAGCATATAATGCATATGGTAAAACTTCAGTAGGACTCTCCACAACAATCCAGTTTATCACAGGCTTCCAAACCACAAGACCAAATCGTTGCCCGTGCAACATATGTAAGACGAACTGGGTAGATGCGCAGCGCCTTAAAGCATCAGGCGGACAGTTTCTGTGATTACGGCTGGAAATTGAATGAGATCGTTCTCGGGAACCAATATTAACCTGGCAATGCAGCAGCATTGCCGGGTTTTTTATGCTTAGCGACGGTCATTTTGTTAGGTGAATCAGGCTGTTTTAGCTTGATATGCCTAGCCTATGCTTTAAGAAATCTTACAATTCCTTGTACGTATTTTTCAATCGTCGAGAGGTTGCTGTTTTTTTAATAAAGTAGGGATATCCTTGGTGGATGTAAATACGAAACAGGGATAGTCGTTAGAATGAAGTATTTTGCAACCAAAAAATGACCAATACTTTTATTAATGGTAATAATAGTGTTTTCTCGTTTTTAGAGGTAAAAATACGGGTGAAAAAAAAGTAAGAGAATTAAGGAGAGATTGTAGTGACAAATAAAATATTTATGTTAATGACATTCATTGGAGTACCTCTCTCAATCATTGGAACACTTATGCATTGGTCCAGTATCATTCTATTTATTATTTACTGTCTAACCATTATCTCGTTGGCTAGCTATATGGGAAGAGCAACCGAAAGTTTGTCTATTGTAGCGGGACCAAGGATTGGCGGGCTGCTTAATGCTACTTTCGGTAATGCAGTTGAGTTAATTATTTCTATTGTTGCCTTGAAGGAAGGACTCATTGGTGTTGTTCTGGCCTCATTAACTGGCTCCGTTTTAGGAAACCTGCTCCTCGTAGGGGGGTTATCGTTTTTTATTGGGGGATTAAAATATAAGCGACAGGAATTTAATGTTTTTGATGCTAGGCATAATTCTGGCCTGTTGATGTTTGCAGTGATCATAGCCTTTGTTATACCGGATGTTTTTTCGATGAATATGGAGGAACCAAAAAAACTTACATTAAGCGTAGGGATATCCATTATACTGATTGTTCTTTATTTTGCAGCGCTTTTCTTCAAACTTGTTACCCACCGTGGTATTTTACAGAATGGCAATAAAAATTCCGTTGATGAAGAGGAACTCCCTGAATGGGGGAAAGGAAAAGCCATTGCGGTTCTCGCTGTGGCTACCGTTACTGTTGCTTATATCTCTGAGAATTTGGTACATACCTTTGAAGTAGTCGCAGAATCGTTTGGCTGGACTGAGATATTTATTGGTGTCATTATTGTGGCCATTGTAGGAAATGCAGCAGAACATGTATCAGCTGTATTAATGGCTTATAAAAATAAAATGGATATTGCTGTTGAAATTGCTATTGGCTCCACGATTCAAATAGCTATGTTCGTGCTGCCTGTTTTGGTCTTAATTTCTCTATTCTTCGATAGAGCAATGCCACTGTTATTCAGTTGGCAGGAACTGGTTGCAATGGCTTCTTCCGTTTTACTTATAGTTGTAATCTCTAATGACGGGGAATCGAACTGGTTTGAAGGTCTTACATTGTTAGCAGCCTATGTAATCATGGGGATTGGCTTTTTTCTATTATAAGAAACGCAGAAGTAGACCAATACTAGATCTGTTTTTAACAAAAAGAGACTCCGAGCTAAAAACTCAGAGACTCTTGATACAGATTTTTATGCTCATTTTCAGATTATTGTCCTTTGGAGCCAGCCCATATAAAGGACTTTTTATTCTATCATCTTCTAAAATTTGCGCTTCATCTGTAAAATCAAGTTTATATTTACATATTACTTTTCCACTTCTCATCCCAGAAAGTCCCGTTTTGACTAGACAAACGATTAAACTGTGAAGCAATGTAGTCATGCAATTCCTGACTAAAATAATAATCGTGAATCATCGTAATTTGGTCATCACTGGTTTCAATTCGAATAATCGTATTGAGGGCTTGATCATCCCTCCAAACGACAAAGGCTTGGTGTTCATCTATCAGTACCCAATCCCCTGACATAACAGCCGGATCCTTACTCCAATCTGCAAGGGAGGACTTCCTGATGATGGCTTTGCCATATTCGTGGGAAACACCGACAATATCCATTGTCGCCTGCTCGGCTAACAGAGCTGCTATTTTATCTGGATTCCTTTGATTAAACGCCTCCATATAGGCATTCATAAGGGGAGTGACAGGCTTGTTCGCTTCAATGGACGCTGAACTTTCTTGGTTTAAATTATCCTTTGCCCGCTTCATTAATGATTTTACCGCTCCTTCCGTGAGGGATAAGAATTCAGCTGCTTCTTTATTGGTAAAGCCAAAGCCCTTTGTTAAAATAAAGGCAGCTTGCTGAAGGTCGGTTAGCCGTTCGTTCATCCGCTGAAAGCCTTCCTCTATTTCCAAAGGATCGACGGTACTTTGCGCAGGAATGGTTTCAAATATTTCTTCTTTGACCGCTACAGAGCGTTTTTGTTTTTGCAGCGTGTTGATCCAGTTATTCGTCGCCATCCGAAACAAATAGGATTTAGGGGAGACAGCCTGATATAGATAATTCAGATGGGAAAATGATTTTAGTAAAGTATCCTGAAATAAGTCTTCTGCATCCCAGACATTTTTAGTGAGCTTCAAACAGTAGTCCCATAAAGGTTTTCTCAAATCCTTAATCCAAACCTCGAATTCCTTTCTGAGCTTTCTGCTTTCCTCAAACATTTGCATCTATGTAACCTCCTGTTTTAGTCATTCATATACAAGACAATCTGCCATGTAAAAAAGATACGGGTTACAGAAAATATTTTTTTGAAGATGAAACACAAGAACCGTCCCTCTGTTTCATATAAAAAGAGTTTGGCGGGCTGCACCAAACTCAGGTAAAAAATGCGGGGCTTAATCTTTGTACACAACAGCGGTTCCAGTGGCAATACACATCATCATGCCGTTTTGAACGGTTTCAAAATCAAGATCGACACCAATGACAGCATTGGCACCAAGTCTTCTAGCCTTTTCTTCCATTTCCTGGAGTGCAATTTCACGGCCTTCGGCTAGCTTGCTTTCATAGGCACCGCTGCGGCCGCCAATAATATCTGTAATTCCGGCTAAAAAGTCTCTCACTACGTTGGCGCCCATAATCGCTTCGCCGCTTACGATTCCAAGATAACGTTCAATTTCTTTTCCTTGTAATTGGGATGTTGTTGATACAATCATTCAATAATTCCTCCTCATTTTCGATATTTTATTTACGTTATGAACACTATTAAGTTTCGGTTATTCTAAAAAATTTTTTATAGAAACTTATACAGTTGCATTTACCTCAGCTGCCGGTTCAGAAGTTGTTTCGGTATCAGCATACTTAGGTAATTGGACCCCATAAAATGATCCGACAATGATTAGGGCAAGACCCACAATCCAATATAAGACTTCTATGCTAATGTAAGCAGGAAAGCTAACTGCAATGAAACCGAGCATTATACTTTGGGCGAGCATCGTTAATGGGCTGATCCAGCCTTGAACACGTCCCATCATTTTCGGGTCCACAATACTTGGCATCCAGCCTCCAATTCCCACGTTTACTAACGGAAGGACAAATCCGACACAGAAAAATAAAATTGCTAGCACCCAGAAGCTGGCGGCAAAGGCAGTTGCAAATGTAAAGCTTCCCGATAATAACAGACCAAGGATCGCCATTTTGTAGAGTTTCATCTTCTGTGCCCAAATCGAAGCAAGAAACCCTCCCAATAAAGCCCCTGCTCCAAATATAATTCCCACAATCGCTGATAATTCTTCATAGCTTTCAGGGGAAATCTTATATTTTAAGATAAAGAGGATCATCACTGAGAATCCGCCGTTAACAATTCCAAATAGGAAAAATCCGAAAATTAAGGTAAGCAATAATTTGTGCTTGAGAATGTAAATAAGTCCTTCTTTAAAATTTTGATAGATAAAGGAGTAATTAATATCTTTCAATGAATGGTTTCCATTTGGAAGCCGAACCGATTCGCTGATTGAGAGTTTCCGGATTAATATAGCACTAATCATAAACGTTGAAGCGTCAATGATGACGGCACCGTAAAGTCCAATCGTCCAATATAATACCACCCCAATTCCGCTTCCAAACAGCATAAAGAGGCTGTTAACCATTTGGTTGAGTCCTGCAGCTGTTGCATAATCCTCACTTTTTAGGATTCCCTGAATCATAGAATGCTCAGCAGGGAAGAAAAATTTCTGTATAGCACTTCGCAGGAACAGGATGAAAAATACGAACGGCATCCAGCCTGTTGTAATTGCGAGTAAAAGTGCAACCGAAAGTACGGCACAGATTAAATCACAGGAATAGGCTATTCTCTGCCGGTCTAGTTTATCCGCAAATACACCTACGAGAAAAAAGACAAAGAGGGTAGGAAGTGAATACATCATTTCTGTAATTGTGGCATAGACAGGCTGACTGGAAAATCGGTCAAGCAAATAAAGGGTAAAAGCAGTCATACCGATAATACTGCCAAGCTGTGATAGCACATTTGCTAAAAATAAATTGCGGTATGTTTCATTTTGAAATAATCCAAGTATTTTTTTCATCTAGACCCCTCCACATTCGATACCCTAATCATACCTATAGTCCCATTTAGCAGGGAAAGGGCTTAGGATGGGGGTGTTCTCCGTCTGGAGGATGATTTGTTGATTCGGATTTTTGTACATGAAACATTTAAAAAAAGAAAGACTATAAAAAATGGAAATATAAAGGGGGTTAACCATTGAAAAAGGCTTTTGGAACACTGCAAAAAGTAGGGAAAGCATTAATGCTGCCTGTTGCACTTCTTCCTGCAGCCGGTATTTTACTCGGTCTGGGAGCTACATTTAAAACAGAACAGTTTCTTGAAATTGCACCCGTCTTTCGGGGACCTGCCTTTCAATTTGCAGCCAATATTATGCAAAGTTCCGGAGATATCATATTTGGGAACCTTGCGCTCCTGTTTGCTGTAGGAGTGGCTATCGGTTTGGCGGGGGGTGACGGGGTAGCTGGTTTGGCTGCTATTGTCGGATTTTTAATCATGAACGTTACGATGGGGGTTATATTAGGGATTACCCCTGAAATGGTTGCCGATAATCAAGCCTATGCCAATGTCTTGGGGATTCCTACCCTTTCGACCGGGGTATTTGGCGGAATTATAGTTGGGCTCTTGGCTTATTATTTATTTCAAAAATTTTATAATATTGAACTCCCATCCTATTTAGGCTTTTTTGCGGAAAGAGGTTTGTACCTATCATAACGGCCGCGTCGGCGGTTTTACTCGGTGCGTTAATGACATTTATTTGGCCGCCTATTCAGGAAGGTTTAAATACATTTTCCAATACTTTATTAAATGCCAACCTAGCTTTGTCTGCCTTTATATTTGGCGTTATTGAGAGAGCATTAATTCCGTTTGGACTACATCATATTTTTTATGCGCCCTTTTGGTTTGAATTCGGCTCCTATGTCGATCAGGCAGGAGAGGTAGTAAGAGGAGATAACTTAATCTTTTTTGCCCAATTAAGGGACGGCGTTGAATTTACAGCCGGAACCTTTATGGTAGGGAAGTTTCCTTTTATGATGTTTGGTCTTCCTGCTGCTGCTCTTGCGATTTACCACGAAGCAAGACCCGAACGGAAAAAAGTCGTTGGCGGCATTATGGCTTCAGCAGCCCTTACGTCTTTTCTGACAGGAATAACTGAACCTATTGAATTTTCATTTTTATTTGTGGCTCCGCTGCTATTTGGAATCCATTGTATTTTCGCGGGTTTATCTTTTATGACGATGCAATTGTTAAATGTGAAAATAGGGATGACATTTTCAGGTGGTGTTATTGATTTTATACTATTCGGTGTGTTGCCTGGAAGAACGCCATGGTGGTGGGTCATTATCGTTGGCCTCGTGTTTTCCGTAATTTATTACTTAGGCTTTAGGTTTGCGATACGGACATTTCATTTAAAAACACCGGGGAGAGAAGAGGAAGACGAAGGGGCAGAGGATCAAACAAAACCAGCCGGTTCTAGCGAATTGGCCGCAAATATATTAGAAGCCATGGGCGGAAAAGAAAATATTGAAAACCTAGATGCATGTATTACGAGGCTAAGGGTTTCCGTGAATAATGTTGCAAGTGTTGATAAAGAACGATTAAAAAGATTAGGAGCAGCTGGAGTCCTTGAAATAGGGAATAATATTCAGGCGATTTTTGGTCCGCGCTCCGATCAAATTAAAGGCCAGATGAAGGATATTATGGAAGGAAAAACGCCAAGGCCGATGAGAGAGCCTGTTCATGCAGTGGAAGAGGTACAAGAACAGATTGAGGATGTCAATCCAGAAGCGCTGCAAAACCCAGTCGATCAGGAAGATAAAATAGTAGCACCGATGGAAGGAATCATCCATCCTTTAGAGGATGTTCCAGATGCTGTTTTTTCCCAAAAGATGATGGGTGATGGATTTGCTGTGGAGCCCATCTTGGGAATGGTGGTATCACCTGTAGACGGAAAAATTATAAATGTATTTCCGACTAAGCACGCAATCGGAATTCAATCGGTGACAGGTAAAGAAATTCTCGTCCATATCGGAATCAATACAGTAGAACTCAAGGGTGAGCCATTCGAGGTCTTTGTAAAAGAAGGAGATCAGGTTTCTGCAGGACAAAAAATTGCACAGGCCAATCTAACGATCATAAAAGAAAAAGCAACATCAACGATGACTCCGGTTATCTTTACGAATTTGGGGCCTCAGGAACGGGTTCAAATAAACAAACAGGGACATATAAAATTAAAGGACGAGAAGGTTGTAGAAATTGTAAGTGAATAAGGGGGCTTGTCAAGAAAAGTGTGTAAGTTATTCTAGATATTTCTTCACACGTTTCTTCAGGTGGTCGTGAACTAATAGTTGATTCATGATCATGGCCCATTGTTGGATGTGTCCACCTTCCCATTTCTT
>NZ_JAKZKT010000058.1 GCF_022808645.1 Bacillus litorisediminis | reverse complement strand
GATTTTGCCTCCGGCTTCCTTCAGATTCCACCTCACGATGGACACCCTTGCCTTTAGCTAACAGTTCCTACTGCCAAGCCTGTAGTGGACTTTCACCACCAAGTTATAGCCCATGCCGGGCGCACCAAATGAAGACCCGGCTTTGAAACATATCCAAAGTCGGGTCTTTATCTTTACTCCGCGCAATTATAAGAGTTTATTTGGCATTCTCATCTGGCTGATGTATGCCAAATACATTTCCTTCGGTATCAACATAATATCCCTGCCACGCCATTCCAGGCAGAGCATATTTAGGCAATGCCACCTTGCCGCCATTATTCAAAATCTTTGCCTCAGTAGAATCGTAATCTTCCACGCCCATTGTACAGACATAGCCATTGATGGCCTGATTTGGCTCTGGAAGAGCACTTTGACGTTGCATCAAAGCTCCGTGAATACCTGGCTGAGTTGCATCGCCAGTTACTGCCCCAAAATAAGGCATTCCTGCATATTCACTCCAATCTTCAAATGTCCATCCAAATACTTCACCATAAAACTTCTTTGCCCGCTCCATGTCATCCACATGGATTTCAAAATGTACTGGTCTTCCCATGATTTCCTCCTCATTTTTCATCATTTTTTGATGTTGTTGAATCTCAGATATGTATTTGTCACTAACTACTATTTCTACAAAATAATTGCAATACCTTTAAACGAAGGGACGGTTCTTGTGTTTCATTTGTTTCACAAAACAAATGAAACACGAGAACCGTCCCCATGTTTCAAAAACCTGGTCAATTACGATTGCGATTATTATTTTTTGCATATTCCGATATTCCCCAATATTGTTCGGAATCATAGCCGTTGTAAAAAACGTCCAATTCATGGAAGATCCTATGAACATAGATTAATGATTGGATATCTTCATCCGTCTTGGCGTCTTCTAAATATTCTTTGGCTTGGGTTAAATCATGTTTTAAATATTCGTCTTCACTTACTTCAATCATTTGATTGAGTTCCCCGGTATACATTTCATAATTCCTATAAAATTCATTAAAATCATATGCCTTATAACGACCCCAGCCTAATTTCCTGTTCCAAAAATCATGCGTTCTTGATATGTATGCGGCGATTTCTTCTGAGCGGGCTGCTTCTGACGGGTCTCCTCTATATGCCGGATCCTGTGTGTTATGTCCTGTATTCGGCCCATTTACAGTCTCTTTGTCATCACCCAAAAGATTAAATACAACCAAACCACTCAGAACCACGACCAACATACCAAAAGCTACTAACCGCTTCTTAATGATTTTCGCCCCCCGAAAAAAGTATGGAGCAGAGGGACGGTTCTTGTGTTCATTCGTTTTGCGAAACGAATGAACACAAGAACCGTCCCCATGTTTCATTATATTAACTCTTTTTCTAAAAATGCGTAGAAGTCAACCCACTCTTCAATCAGTTTGGATGTCGGCTTACCTAAGCCATGTCCTGCTTTTGCTTCTAAACGCAAAATAATCGTTGTGTCCTTATGTGCCTTTTCCAATAATGTAGCGGCAAATTTCTTGGCATGAGCAGGTACAACCCGATCGTCACTTTCAGCTGTCGCAATCAGTACTGGCGGGTATTTTTCTCCTTCTTTAATATTATGTAATGGCGAGTATTTATATAGAAACTGAAACTGTTCGGCATTTTCAGCACATCCGTATTCCGAAATCCAGAAGCGCCCAATCGTAAATTTATGATAACGCAGCATATCAATGACTGGAACGCGACAAATAACTGCTCCAAAAAGATCGGGACGCTGAACCATACATGCCGCTACGAGAAGTCCGCCATTCGATCCGCCCATAATGGATAGTTTATTTTTATTGGTGTAATTATTTTCTATCAAGAATTCTCCAGCCGAAATAAAATCGTCGAACACATTTTGTTTATTTTCTAACATTCCCGCTGTATGCCATTCTTCACCATATTCTGAACCGCCCCGCAAGTTGGCTACAGCATAGATTCCGCCTTTTTCAAGCCAGCGTAAAATTGCAGGATTGAAGGAAGGTGTCAAACTAACATTAAAGCCCCCATATCCATACAATATAACAGGGTTTTCCCCGTTTAATGGAAGATCTTTTTTCTTTGTAACAAACATAGGCACTTTTGTGCCATCTTTTGATGAATAGAAAACCTGTTCCGTTGCAAATTGAGATGTATCAACTTTTAATTCCGATTGAGCAAACACTTGAAGCTTATCAGTAATAAAATCATATTGATACACAACGGTTGGACTTAAGAAAGAAGTCATGCCGAAGAACATTTCGGTTTCATTGTGTTTACCATATAATTCAGTCATTGAACCCATCAATGGAATTATTATTTCTTTATGATGGCTTCCATCTTCTTTGTATAAGTGAATTTGGTGATGAGCGTCATGTAAAAATGCGATAACAAATTGTCCGTTAATAAACTCAATCGCATGCATGGTATCCTCTTGCTCGCATACTATTTCTTTCCAATGGTCACGTGAAGGATTTTCAATATCAACCGCAATGATTCGCCCCCGTGGAGCATGTAAGTTTGTTTTAAAATAAAATAATGAACCTTTATTATGAATATACGTGTACTCACCATCTTGTTCATCTAATAAATGTATAAATTCACCTGCGGAATCCAGCTTTTTTAGATAGAATCGATTTTGTGCGGCTGTCCCATGCCTTACCACGAGACAAATATATTGATCATCATGGGTAATAAAAGGTGCAAACATGAGTTCCTTGTTTGGATGCTCATAAATAAGCTGATCTTGATCTTGGCTCGTACCTAATTTATGAAAGTATACCTTATTAAAATTCCCTTGATCTTCTTCATTTACAGTCCCTGGTTCAGGAAAACGACTATAGAAAAAACCGGAGTGATCAGGTGCCCATGCTATAGGGGTGAACCTAGCCCACTTAATGAGATCGTCTAAATCCTTTCCGCTGTCTATGTCTCTCACAAAAATTTCCTGCCAGTCACTTCCATGTATAGAAGTGGAATAGGCAATATATCTGCCATCGCCACTGATTGAGTAGTTTGTCATGGCGACAGTACCATCATCACTTAATAGGTTTGGATCAATTAAGATAGATTCCTTTTCTCCTTCTTTCTTATATAAAACAGCCTGGTTTTGTAAACCGTCATTTTTTAGGTAAAACAGCCGGTTCTTCACTCTTTTTGGAACAAAATATTTGGGGTAGTTCCATAATTCCGTAAGTCTCGCCTTGTCTTCTTCTCTGGATATGGTGTCTTGAAAATAAGCGTCGCATTTTTCCTTTATTTCCTGTGTCCATTGTTTTGCTTCTTCACAATTTGGGTCTTCTAGCCAACGATAAGGGTCCGCCACTTTCGTTCCGTGAAAATCTTCTACTATATTACTTTTGTAAATCACTGTCATTTATGTACCTCCCTTTTGTATCTGCTATATATATTTCGACAATCGAAGCGAAAAACCTTTATTTGAAACAAAGGGACGGTTCTCTTGTTTCATTCGTTTCGCGAAACGAATGAAACAGGAGAACCGTCCCCCTGAATCCCTGAATCATTTTTTATATGCCGTTTGCCAAGCCTTTTGAACAACAACGGTGGAGAGCCAAAACATAATTAGGGCGATAACAGGATGAAAGGCACCTGCATTTGGTATGTGAGCGGTGGCATACATCAACATTATCAGAGCAAATAAGCCGAGACTCAGCCAGCGCAATATGGTGGGCAGCTTCCCCATAAAACTGATGGCGAGCATAATGATCGGCAGAAATTCTATCACCCTAACAAAGATAACATGTGTCTGCCATTTGACAGGATCAATGAAAATAGCAAATCCCGCCAGAAAAACTTGAACTGCAACGGATACTACAAAAAGCCCTGCCACATAGAAGAAAGCTTTACTCCAAAACAGAAATCTTCCCGATTTTTCCATTGTTTTCTCCTCCCTTATCTATATTTGACACGTGACACGGAGGGACGGTTCTTGTGTTTCATTTGTTTCGCGAAACGAATGAAACACGAGAACCGTCCCCATGTTTCATTCAATGCTTATGCTTCCATTCTTAGTGGTTAATTTGATCAGATGATCCCCATTGCCCACTACGCTATCCCAATTAGAGTTGCCAAAGACAGTCGCTTTTCCATTGGTTGTTTTGAGATCTAATGTTGCATTGGTTGGCTCTTTTTCTGTTTCAATTTCGATTTTCCCGTTATTTGCTTCCCACTCAATATTGCGGTCTAAATTACTTGTGGTCAGAGAAAAGGATCCATTGTTTGTTTCTCCGCTGATATTTCCTTGCACACCATCTAAATCTACTTTCCCATTATTTATATAGATTTGAACGTCGTTTGCGGTCATATCGTCCATCTCCACATGTCCGTTGTCAGTTTCGGTGTGTATTTCCTTAATATTTAGATTACTAGCTTGTAAACTGCCATTTTCAATGCCCACTTGCAGTAACTCATAATCCTTTGCTGGCAAATAAATGGTTAACTCACGAGATTCTCCAAAAAAGTTAATGTTGAATAATTTTCTCTCCTCCTCTGTTTCGATGGTCAGTGTATCTCCATAACTATCTACTTCTAGTCTATCTTCTAAATTTCTCGTTCTTTTGCCAGTGAGTTCCACTTTAATTGCTTGATCATTTGTAGAGATAAGTTCGACCCGTTCATTGTGTGCACTTATTTCAATATTTGTAATGTTTTTTGCATCCATTTCTTGCTCTACAGAATCGGTCGAGTTATCTATAAAATTGAAAGTGACTAAACTTCCGCCTGCTCCAACCAATAAGAGCAGCAACGCAATAACTGAAATTTGTTTAATTCTATTCATTCTTCATACCGCCTTTTACTAGATTTGCATTGTATTTTAGATAGCGAACAAAAAGATTAATTAATCCGCGTGTTACAAATAGCATTCCAATTGTAATAAAAAGTCCAAGGCCAGAAAGGGCAATTGACAAGAATAATTCAAAAAACGCAAAGGACGCCGGGTGGACTGCTGCGTTAATCAGAACCAAAATAGGAGAAACGATAAAGGAAAGCCCTACTGCCCAACCTGCAATAATGAGTGCTGCTAATGCAATAAACGGTCCTAGCACAATGACTAAATTGAAAAAACTTAATCCAATGACCGCCCATACCGCCCGAAGTATGTTGCCTGCCGTTGCAGTCTCCTGTACTTTTTCTAGATGATGCGTTGCCAGCAGCTCTTTGGCAATCTGTTGCGGTGATCCCAGAGATTTGGAGATTTCTTCTTCGGATTGTCCTTCCTCTGCACCAATGAGAAAATGCTCTTGAAAATCTCGAATAATGTCTTCTCGTTCCTCTTGAGAGAGCCTCTTTAATCCTTTCTCTAAACTCTTCAAGAACTGTTCTTTATTCATGATTAACACCTTCCTTTATGATCTGATTGACTCCATCTGAAAACTGCTGCCACTCTTCCATCAGAATGTGAAGATGATCTCTGCCTTTTTCACTGAGCCTATAATATTTTCGGGGAGGACCCTCGGTTGACTCTTGTAGGTAAGTGGTTAAATAGTCCTCATTTTTTAGTCTCCTTAATAAGGGGTACACGGTACCTTCGGAAATATCGATCTGATCTGAAATTTTTTGCACCAGTTCATACCCATAACGATCTTGCTTATTAAGTAATGCAAGTACGCATAACTCTAAAGCTCCTTTTTTAAATTGGATGTTCAATGCAGGTTCACCTCATTTTAACTACTATATATTAAACAGTACTGTAATAATAAAATACCTTGCGATAAAAAATATATCACACAGTATTGTATATTGCAAGGTACTGAATAAATTTCATTACGCCCATTTTGATACAAAGGGACGGTTCTTGTGTTTCATTCGTTTCGCGAAACGAATGAAACACAAGAACCGTCCCCATGTTCCACATAGAAATTAAAGAAATCGTGAAGACTATTCAAGAATAAAAATGATAATCTCGAAGGTGAAATGATTATGCAATTTCGCTCGATTTTTATAGTATGCCTCTCCATCCTGTTAACGAGCTGTTCTCTTCATAGTGATCATAATGAAGAGCAAGTTCGTCCTATTGCGATTCAGACGAAGAACCAAACCTCACCAAAAATTGTTCTTGTCATCATTGATTCATTAATGGATCAACCTTTAAAAAAAGCAATCCAAGAAAATAAAGCTCCCGCCCTCGCATTTTTTTTACATCATGGCCAATATAGTAAAAACCTGGTCAGTTCCTATCCTACCATGTCAGTTACAATTGATAGCACTTTAATAACAGGTACTTACCCTGACAAACATAAAATCCCGGGTCTTGTATGGTATGACGAAGGTGAACAGCGGATTGTCAATTACGGTAATGGCTGGATGGAAATTTTAAAGACCGGGGCCACTCAATATGCAGAAGATGCCTTATACCAATTTAATAATATAGATCTTAGCCCTCATGTAGAAACGATTCATGAAGAATTAGATAAAAGAGGGAAAGTTACAGCTGCCATTAACTCGATCATTTACCGCGGAAATTATGAACACACTCTTAAGATTCCAAACCTTATAGCGAAAACAACTGGTTTACCGGATCAATACAATACCTTTGGCCCAAAGATATTGTCATTGGGTGCTTTTATTCGTCAAGACGAACATAATTTACATTTAATGAACAAGCTAGGAATTAATGATGCATTTTCAGCTCAAGAATTAAAATATCTTTTGGAGAATGACACTCTCCCTGAATTTACGATCCTGTACTTTCCTGGAAATGATAACGTCGTGCATAAAAAAGGGCCAATGACAACTGAAGGGATTGAAGAAGCTGATAAACAACTGCAGGAAGTATTAAATGTATTTCCAAATTGGAGGAATGCTCTTGATCATAGGATTTGGATGATTATTGGGGATAGCCAGCAGTCCGCCGTTAAAGAAGATAAAGAGAAAGGATTAATTGATTTAAGAGAAGTTTTATCGGACTACCATATATTAAAGCTTAATGAGTCTGTTAGTAAGGAAGATGAACTTGTTATTACAGCCAATGAGCGAATGGCATATGTATACAAGCTCAGTGACGATATTTCTCTGCAAGATATCATTAGTAAGCTGCAAAAAGATGAGCGTATCGCATGGATTGCATGGAAAGAAAACGGCATGATTCAAGTATTATCAGGTGATCATGACGGGGTTTTTCAATTTAAACGCAATGGTGATTTGAAAGATGTTTATAATCAGAGTTGGTCTATCAAAGGAAATCATTCGATTCTTGATCTGACAATTAGCCAAAATCACATTCAATACGGAGATTATCCCGATGGATTAGCCAGACTATATGGTGCCATGCATTCACAAAAAGGAGATTTTTTAATCGTGGATGCTAAACCAGGTTATGAATTTATTGGAGAAAGCTCTCCTCAACATACAGGTGGAGGCGCTCATGGGTCGTTGCATAAAGATGATTCTCTTACACCCATTATCGTAACCGGAACCAATAAAAGCATAGATGACTTGCGTATGGTTGATTTAAAAAAATGGATTTTAGATCTTTTGCAATGAGAAACAGAGGGACGGTTCTTCTGTTTCATTCCCAAACAAATGAAACAGAAGAACCGTCCCCATAATTCCAATCGAGTTTTTAGTATAGGGCGGTATATGAATGAGAAAAGTATTGTTGTTTTTATTAATATATGGATTGATCTTTTTAACTGCCTTTTATTATAGAGAGTATTTATTAGACTGGCTTCGAAATAGTGATTTTTCACAGCTTCCACTTATGTTTTTTCTTTCGGTTCTATTTAGTGTGATTCCTATTGTCCCGTTTACCATATTTGCCGGAATGATGGGAGTGAAATATGGAGTTTGGATTGGCGGTCTTATTAACTGGTTCGGTAATGTAGGGGCTGCGGTGATCTTTTTTTTACTGGCACGTTATTTTTTTGTTTATGGGTTCAAACAATATATCAGTCGCTTTAAAAGCTATCAAAAGTGGAACGATATCGTAAATAAGAATAGTTTTATTACGGTATTGTTTGCACGATTGATTTTTATAGTCCCTGCTCCCGTCATCAACATTGGTTCCGGGCTAAGCTCCATGCCATTTAAAGTATATTTCTTGGCAACTGCCATCGGAGAAATTCCTTCGATGATTGTTTATGCCTTTTTAGGAAATCAGTTATTTACTTCAGTTCAAACCTTTATGTATGGCCTTTCTTTATACTTAGGATTTGTTTTAGTCATTTGGCTGATTTACCGCAGATGGGTTAAGCAAAAGTCAAAAGTTGTTCTATGAGACAAAGGTGAGACAAAGGGACGGTTCTCGTGTTTCATTCGTTTCGCGAAACGAATGAAACGCGAGAACCGTCCCCATGATTTCTTAAACTGTAAAAACAGGTAATTTCTCTAAAAATAGAATGTCATTCCGCTCTGCTGCATCGCCTTCTGCCAGGATAGCAGCTTTGGCCGCAACAATGCCGCCAGCTTTTGTTACTAATTCTTCTAATGCTTTAATAGATTCCCCGGTACTAATCACATCGTCAATTAAAGCAACCCTTTTGCCTTTTATCGCATCCGCATCTTTTCCATCCAAACATAGCAATTGCTCTTTTTGTGTTGTAATGGAAACGACTTGATTGACTAAAGGCTCTTCCATATATGGTTTCACACTTTTACGGGCAACAATATATTGTTTCATATTTAATTGCTTGGACAATTCATACACTAACGGAATACCTTTGGCTTCTGCCGTAACTAAATAATCGACCTCTGTTAATTTTTCTGCCAGCAATGGAGCGGCCGCTGAAACGATTTCTGTATCACCCAGAATAACAAAACTCGCGATTTTTAATTGGTCCGAAATAGGTATAATCGGCAGCTCTCTTTTGATTCCTGCAACGATTAATGGATAAGTTTCCAAAATGACACTCCCCTTATTCTTAAACTCCAAAGATTCCTAGTAAAAATTCCATTGCGACCCCTGCTAATAACCCAAAGAATGGATCGGCCAGGGCAGTAACGATGATGGTGACAGCGGCAACAATTGGCGAACCCGGCTCTGCAGCGGTTAGAGCAGCTGTTGCATTCCCAGGCAGTGTAACAATGGCACCTAGTACAAAAAGGAAACCGGCAATAGAAGAACTCGGCACGTATTTTCCGATTTTCGGTAAAAGTTTAAAGAACAAGATTCCAGCCATGATCGCCATCGTTAAAACTCCTGCCCAAACTGCATGAGGGGCAGATGCAGTTGCTGAAATAATGACTTCTACCGGTCCTCCGCCAAATAAGGAAGAAGCCATGTCAGCTAAACTGCTGATAATCGTGAGTGTGTCAATATTTACGTCCTCACCGGCAATCTCACCATTGATTTTTCCAAACGCAATATTCGCGCCGATATTTAAACAAACCAGCGCTAATGCTCCGCGAATAACTGCAGGATTAATCACAAATTTCTGTAATTTAAACTTATCTTCTATGAGGTTTTTAGAAACCGTATCATTTTCTTTTTTAATAAAATTATAGACTATGCTTGAAAGGATCACCGAAATCGTAATGGTATACACTAAATCCTTCGTAATGATATAGGTCAATAAGGCACTGGCAAAAGAAGTTACCCCAATAATCCGGTCATTCTTTGCCATATCCCATGCGACCTTTGCCAGCATGAATCCGACTCCGGCCATCATCCCATTCGTAATGACTGGTCCAATCCATTCAACAATTTGTTCCATTAAGCCAAATAAACTGATAATGACTAATATTAAAGCACCAAAGAAAATTGAAGACAGCCGGTCGCGCATATTTTTGCCCATCGTTCCCGCAACGGCAATCGTTTCTGCCTGAAACGAAACTACGGCTACATTGCTGGTTAAGCTATTCCCCACTGCCCCAACCATAAAGGCAAGTGCGGTCGGTACGGAGGCAAACCCGAATGAAAGGGCGAGTAACCCCTGAGGTAATCCGTTCAGTACAACACTCAATGCTGCCAGTATGTCTTTTACTATATCTTCCATATCTCTTCTCCCTTTCTTCCCCTCATGCTGCCTCTATATGGAAAAAAACCGCCCAGCATAAACTGAACGGTTCCTATTAACAGAATTACCGTCCATAGTAGAGTGATTTACGGTCACTCTGTAGAGACTCCCAGTCCATATTACCGGGATTATACGGGGTA
This sequence comes from Bacillus litorisediminis, assembly GCF_022808645.1. Classification (GTDB taxonomy): domain Bacteria; phylum Bacillota; class Bacilli; order Bacillales; family JC228; genus Bacillus_BF; species Bacillus_BF litorisediminis. The sequence goes on along the minus strand of NZ_JAKZKT010000058.1, from coordinate 8,755 downwards.
TATATCGAACAATAATCTAATTATAATGCAAAATGTTCGTATTTTGAATAAGAATTTAAAAATATATATTGAAAGCGTTTTAAAAAAAAGACAAAATACAAACATTGTAAAAATGTGACTTCATGGGAATTGAATCATTGGCCGCGTAAAAAACAAAAATGCTCACAAACATTGATTAATAATCAGTTGTGAGCATTTTTTTTATGTAATTTACTTCATTTGTTGTTCTTTTGTTGGACCCAGAATACCTGGCACATTTAATCCAGCCTGGCGAAGCAGCACGGTCATTTGCCCGCGATGATGAGTCTGATGATCGATGCACAATCTTAAAGTCGCTCCTCTTGGCGTTAACTGGCCAAAAGACTCAACACTCTCAATAATGCTATCATCAGTTAATTTCGCTTCAGCTTCTTTTACTAATTCCTCAGAAACCTTTTGATAAGCGTCGAGAATCGTGCTTGCCTTGTCAGGAACTGCGCTCACGTCACCTGGAACGGATACATTCAAACCTGCTTGTCCCGCAAAAAACGGAACAGCTGTTACCAAATGCCATCCTAACCAGCCCAGTGTGCTATGTCCTTCCACAATGGCCTGATCTAATTTCTCATCTGTTAAAGACTCTAATACTTGTATGGTACCGCTTGATGCCCGTGACCAATCCATTAAAAAGTCATTAACCGTTCTGTACATGGTATCACTCCTTTTAAACTAATTATAAATTTTTCATCGAATCATTGTCTAATTTTTGAATTGTTCTTCCCCCTATCTATTCAACTGTAAAACTCTAAATCTATGTCATTTTCCTCTTCTAACGATCATCGCAACTGGCCCCAGCCCAAGCAGCACTGGCACTTTGCAATTTTCACAGGAGATCAGCATACTTTAAACCGTGCATTACTGGGATTTGATCAAGATTAGCAAGGTTTCAATTGGACAATACTCCTACTCAAGTTCTTTTATCTGAAAATGAATATAAATATTTTTACTCCTAGTAATCCTCCCGTACGTTCTCCTGAAAGTCTATTGAAACACAAAAAACCCCGAATAAGGGGCACTTTTTTATCAGTGTCCGTAATTCGGGGAATAGTTCAGATCTCCTATCTTTCTTTTAAGTAATGTTTACGTCAATGAAAGATTATACGGATGTGTAACCTCCATCAACTAGGAGACTTGCCCCTGTAATAAACGATGCATCATCGCTTGCAAGGAAGGCAACGGCTTTTGCCACTTCTTCCGGTTTTCCTAAACGGCCAATCGGATGCAGTCTAATTAATTCCTGTCTCATTTCTTCTGGCAGATCCGCGAGTAATGGAGTATCAATATAACCTGGATTTACATTATTAATCCGTATGCCTTTAGAAGCGTATTCAGCAGTTGCTGATTGTGTCAGCAATTTCACGCCGCCCTTAGCGGCACTATAGGCTCCAACTCCTGCTTTTCCAACAACACCATGGATGGAATCATTATTAACAATCGCACCGCCAGTCTCCTGTTTTAACATCTGAGCGATGGCATATTTGTTACATAAGAAAACACCGTGTAAGTTTACGTCAATGATCTTCTTCCATGCGGAAAAATCCGTTTCATGTACGAGCGACATACCGCCAATTCCTGCATTTGCGAAAAGAACGTCAAAACTTCCATATTTCTCAACGGTTGAGTTGACCAAATGTTTGACATCCTCTTCATTGGTTACATCCGTTTTGATAAAGGTGGTTTCATAGCCTTCACTATTGAGTGAATCTGATAAGTCTTTCCCCTTTTCAGACATATCGGAGATAACGACCTTACCGCCTTCGCTGGCAAAAAGCCTCGCTGCCGCTTCACCAATTCCGCTTGCTCCACCTGTTACGATAACTGTCTTATTTCTAAAACGTTCTGCCATCATAATTCCTCCTAATACTTACATACTAATGAAAATAATTGTTCTCCACTTTATACTTTCCGATAACGCAGCAAAAGAAACAGAGGGACGGTTCTCGTGTTTCGCAAAACAAACGAAACACGAGAACCGTCACCATCATTTACATAAATTTGCTTAGATCTGGATAACCGCTTACAGCCCAAGCCCCATCTACTATTAGGCTTGCACCATTTACATAGGAAGCATCATCGCTAACTAAAAACAAAGCCGGTCCTGCCATTTCATCTGGCTGTGCTGCCCGTCTCATAGGTATACGTTCCATATAGGCTTCATTGATGGCTTCAACATTCGTTAATCCGCTTGTTAATGGAGTTGCAACTAATCCCGGTAAAATGGCATTAACCCGAATATTATATTGTGCCAATTCTAAAGCTGCATTTTTAGTTAACATTTCAACTCCAGCTTTGGCTGATGAGTATGCAGCGCCATAGAACATTGGTACATGGGCATTTAATGAAGCAACGTTTACAATGGCTCCTCCGCCATGTTCCTTCATATATTTTGCTTCATGTTTCACAGATAAAAATACACCTTTTAAGCATAAATCTACTGTAAAATCCCAGTCCTCCTCACTTTGCTCAGTAATTGCACCTGCTCTCGAAGCACCTGCAACATTAAATCCGAAGTCAAGTCCGCCAAATGTTTCAACGGTTTTTTGGACTAAAGCTTCGATGTCGGCTTCTTTTGTTACATTGGTAACACACCCGATTAAATCACCCTTATGTGTTTGTTCCATTTCTTTTAATTTATCGCTGTTTAGATCAGCAACCGCTACTTTAGCGCCAGCTTTTAATAAGCGCTCAACAATCGCATACCCAATTCCTGATGCTCCACCAGTTACAATCGCTACTTTCCCAGAAAAATCAGCCATTAGTCATCCTCCTTGAAATAAAGAATCGATTAATTACTTGCCGGTCTTACTAAGATTTTTGCTTGTTTCTTATCATTGATTAATTGGTTAAATCCTTCTTCTACAATATCTTGAAGATCAATTTTCTTTGTGATCACCGGTTTTACGTCCAGTCTTCCGGTAGCCATCATTTCAATGACCTCAGGGAAAACATGTCGGTATGCAAGGGTTGAAGTGATATCAGCCGCCTTATACAATAACTGGCCCATATCAATCGCAACAGGTTTAGCAAAAACAGCAATTGCCATTACTTGTCCGCCTTGTCTGACTGAAGCCACTGCACTTGTTATCGTAGGCTGTGCCCCGCACATTCATATGCCACACTAACGCCGCCATTTGTCAATTGGAGAATGGTTTCAACTATATCATCGCGCATTCCATCAATAATAGTCGTTGCTCCTAATTCCTTCGCCTTTTCAAGACGCTCTTTAGATAAATCGACTACAATAATTTGTGCTGCTCCCGCAGCTTTCGCTGATAATAGGGTCAATAAGCCTATAGGTCCGGCACCAAAAATAGCGACAGAGTCCCCTGGCTTTAATTTACTTTCTCTTACTGCATAGAAAGAAACAGCTGTTGGCTCCACTAATGCCCCTTCCTCGAAGGACACATTTTCTGGCAATACATGCACCATATGTTCATCCACAGTTGCATATTCAGCAAAACCGCCATCACGATTTAATCCGACAAATCCAACCTTGCTGCATTGGTTATAAAATCCTCGTTTACAAGCGTAACATTCACCACAATAAATAAGAGGTCAATGGCAACTCTTTCACCAACTTGATGGCTTTTGACATCATCAGCCACCTCGACAATGGTTCCAGAAAATTCATGTCCAAGCGTAAGTGGCGGTTTTTGTCCGCTTATTGGATGCGCTTCCAAAGATAATCCATGTGAATAAGCGTGAAGGTCACTCCCGCAAATTCCTCCCCACTCTACTTTGACTTTAACTTGACCTGCTGCAACTGCAGGCTCTTGTATCTCTTCTATACGAACATCTTCTATGTTGTGCCAAACCGCTGCTTTCATTTATTCATCTCCCTTTATATGTCTTTAATCCTATTATATCAATTTGAGTTATTTAACCAAAGTTAATATAATTTAATATATATTAACTTTTACTTAAGGATTGATCGATATGAACATTGAGCAATTAACCTATATTATTGAAGTAGCCCATACAAAATCATTAGCAAAAGCAGCAAAAACTTTAAATATTAGCCAGTCAGCACTAAGTCAGGCGATAACTCGATTAGAGTCTGAACTCAATTTAAAAATATTTGACCGTAATAGAACGGGAGCCGTAACTACAAAAGAAGGAGATAAAATAATCGAAAAAGCACAAAATGCTTTACATGCCATTTTTCAAATAAAAGAAGAGGCACGCAATCAAAATAATAATTTAAATGAATTGCTTAGAATATCAACGATTCCCGGATTGACAGAACCCATTATCGATACTTATCTGCTATTTAAAAATAACAAGACTAGCTTAAACATTGAGGTAAATGAAAAAGGAAGCTTCGAAATTATTGAGGATGTAAAAAAGGATCATATCGATATTGGATTTATCGCCATTAATAAAGCAAATATGGAACTAATCAATGAGCTTGATTTTACCCCCGTTTTAAGCGGAAAAATTATGGTGTTTGCTTCGAAAGACTCGCATTTAGCCAGCAACAAAGAAGGAATCACAACAGATTCGTTAAAAGAACAATTATTTGTCCTATATAAAGATGAATATGTCCATGAATTCATTGCCAATTTCCAAAGACTATATGGTCCAGTAAATATTTTTTTCAAAACCACTAATCTTGATATGATTAATAAAGTTATCAAAGAACTTGGTGCGATTACAATCGGGCACGATGTTTCTGCCAGATTCAACCCAAACTATCCATCTTATCAGATGGTTGGTTTAGACATTCCCGATTTTTTTGATACTTCATTCCGGTTTGGCTGGATTAAAAAGAATGATAATAAACTGTCCAAAGAAGCTAAAATTTATATTGAAGAAGTGAACAAAAATTTTAATAAGAATAGAGTTATGAAATAATCACGATCACTCAACGAACGGTTCTAATGGTTATTCGCTCCTGCGAAATTAAAGACAAAGGGACGGTTCTCTTGTTTCGTTGTTTAACAAACGAAACAAGAGAACCGTCCCCGTGTTTCCTAAATATCAGTTAACGCTTTTAGGGTTTTTTCCCGGATTTGTATTCGGTTTATATAATCTTTCGCAACTAGTTCTGTATAGATTAAATCAAACACTAAAAATAGCGGTAAGGTTGGGGAGATATTCTGCCCCATGTGCATGCTATTTTTACTCGTCACCAAAAGCGTTAAATCCGATAACTGAGCCAGTTCAGAGTTTTTTTCACTGGTTATGCCGAGTATGACTGCACCCTGTTTCTTGGCAATTTTCACAGCATCTATGATCTCTTTTGTTTTTCCTGAAACGGAGATTCCGATCACTAAGCTGTTTTTTGAGCTTAACGCTGCGTCCATGACGGCCAGGTGGGGGTCTGTAATAGACTCTACAGTTATGCCGATTCGAAAAAACTTCCATTTAAATTCTTGGGCTGCAATCCCAGAGTTACCAATTCCATAAACATGAACTTTCTGTGCGTCGTTTAGGAGAGAAACCGCTTGCTTTATATCAAAATAAGTTATTTTCTGAAAGGTCGTCTCTATTAGCTCTATATGACTATGATATAATTTTGCAAAATAATCGATATCCTTAATGTCGCTAGTAGTTCTTGGCTTGTTTCTTAAGTCGATATATCGTTTTAATTCATGTTTAAATTCATTAAATCCAGAGAAGGTCATTTTTTGACAAAAACGCGTGACGGTGGCAGGAGAAATATGAGTCTTTTTAGCAATTTGATTAATCGACAACTGACTAACCTCATCTGGATTTTCAATAATTAATTTTGCTAATCCCTTCTCACTGCTAGTGAACTTGTCCATGCTGCTTTCAATCCCATGAAGCAGATTCTCGCCAAGATACTCCATAATCTTGCTCCTCACTTGCTCTTTAAGTAAGCACGGTATTTACCTTATTCTTAGTTAATTATTCCAAAACTATGATACCAATAGTTTTCAAAAAAAATAACCCAGGTGAGTAACCTGAGTTATTTTTAAATCGTTATTTTTGCATTGCTTCCACAAATCTTTTTGTTATCAGCTGGGGTCTCGTAATCGCTCCACCCACTACTACCGCATGAACATTAATATCTAACACGGATCGTGCAATCTCTGGCGTTGAAACATTTCCTTCCGCCAACACCTTTGCGTTTTTCACTTCTTTCACGATTTGTTTAATGACTGCATAGTTATGGTCATCAATTTTCAAACCGTTTGTTTCTTCTGTATATCCGTAAAGCGTTGGCGCGACAATATCAAATCCTAATTCATCGGCCATAATAGCTTCTTCAACCGAAGAAACATCTGCCATCAGCAATAAATTCGGATACTTCGACCGAACTTTTTTATAAAATGATTCTAAATCACAGCCATCTGGGCGAGTACGGTTAGTAGCGTCAGTCGCAATGATTTCTACACCTGTCTCTGCTAAAGCATCGATTTCATTCATAGTAGGCGTAATAAAAACAGGGTGGTCCTCGTAAACTTGCTTAATAATTCCGATCACAGGAAGGTCGACTTGCTTTTTGATTTCTAAAATATCAGGAACCGAGTTCGCACGAATTCCGACGGCCCCGCCTTGTTTGGCAGCCAACGCCATACGTCCCATTATGAAGGAACTGTGCAGTGGTTCTCCCTCTAATGCCTGGCAGGATACAATCAATCCTTTTTCTAGCTGTTTTAACACTGGATGCATTTCAAAACACGTCCTTACTTAGGAAATCTTCATTATTTGCCTAAATACTCTTCCACTTCGTTTTTCACAATTGTAACTTGTGGTCCATAAATAATTTGGACACCATTCCCTTTTTTCACAATACCTCTGGATCCAGTCTGTTTCAGCAAATCCTCTTTCACCAGTGACTCATCCTTAATCGTTACACGCAGACGTGTTGCGCAACAATCAACAATATCAATATTTTCGGCACCGCCTAATCCTTCTACAACCGTTTTAGCACGCTCAGTAGCAGAAACTTGCTCAGTAGCCTGATATTCATCTTCACGTCCGATTACTTTGTAATTCTTTTTCTTAATGAGATATCTGAATGTAAAGTAATATAGGAAGAACCAAGGAATACCCACTAGGATTACATATGGCCAATTTGTTTTATCAACACCTTGCAGGATTCCAAATAAAATGAAATCAATAAATCCGCCTGAGAAGGTCTGTCCAACTGTGATGTTGAAAATATCTGCCATCATAAAAGCAAGTCCATCAAAAGCAGCATGCACTACATAAAGTAGGGGTGCTACGAATAAGAAACTAAATTCAAGCGGTTCTGTGATACCAGTTAAAAATGATGTGAGAGCTGCTGAAAGCAGAATTCCTGCAACGAGCTTTCTATTTTTCTTCTTAGAACAATGATAAATCGCTAATGCTGCACCTGGTAAGCCAAACATCATGGTTATAAATCGACCAGACATAAATCTGGATACACCCTCGTAATATTGCACTGTGGAAGGATCAGCTAATTGAGCAAAGAAAATGTTCTGCGTACCGCTTATTAGTTTTCCGCCGATCTCCATCGTACCGCCGAGCGCTGTTTGCCAGAATGGAAGATAGAAAATATGATGCAGACCAAGTGGCCCAAGCATACGTAAGATAAAGCCATAGAAAAGAGTTCCAATTTCACCAGTAATCGTGACAATATTTCCAAGCTGGTTAATCAATTGCTGGAAGTAAGGCCAAATGACAAAAAGAATGGCTCCTACAAAAATGGACACAAAGGAAACAACGATTGGAATGAAACGTGAACCTCCAAAGAATCCTAACACTTGAGGCAGCTGAATTTTATTGTACTTATTGTGTAATACAGCTGCTACAATTCCGATAATAATACCGCCAAATACACCGGTTTCCAATGTCTGAATACCAACTGCCATTCCCTGTCCGGCACCTGCTAAATTCTCAGCAGCTAGCTTGCCAGTAAGAGAAAGCAAAGCATTAATGGTACTATTCATGACAAAATAACCAATCATCGCAGCTAAACCTGCTGTTCCTTTATCCGAACGGGCTAGTCCTATAGCAACCCCCACCGCAAAGATAATTGGCAAGTTAGCAAATACAATATTACCTGCTGCACTCATAATAGTAAAAATAGCTTGAAGAAATGCGATATCTAGAAATGGATAGGCTGCAACCGTATTGGGATTAGACAGCGCTCCACCAATTCCTAATAACAAACCAGCTGCGGGCAGCACCGCAATTGGCAGCATAAATGACTTACCAAATTGCTGCGCCTTTTCAAAAGCTTTTCTCATGGAAGACTCCCTCCCTTATGATGTATGTCAAGATATCTAAGTTTAAACTTATACTAGTATCATAAATCCCCAAACACCGATATACAACGACTCTGAAAACGATTTCAATGGTTTTCACCATTATAGCTCCTCAGTTGAAAATCCTTTCATTTTCAAATGAAACAGAGGTGAAACAGAGGGACGGTTCTTCTGTTTCATTGGTGAAACAGAGGGACGGTTCTTCTGTTTCATTGGTATCTCAGGGCAATCGAGTAGGAGGGGGTGACTAACCCCCGACCTCTCACACCACCGTACGTACCGTTCGGTATACGGCGGTTCAATTATGATGATTGACGCAAAAATTCATATCGTTCCGCTAGACTTCTCAACCCTCGATTTCTCCAATAGGAGTTATGGAGGGTTTTGTTTAAGATTGGACTACAAGCGATTCTCCAGTATTTCTTCCGAGAATTCCCCCATTCGTATGCTTTATGTGGTGGAACCCCTAAGGTAATCAGTCTTTTAATCCTCGT
>NZ_JAKZKT010000057.1 GCF_022808645.1 Bacillus litorisediminis | reverse complement strand
AAATAACGGAATGATGATCCATTAAATAAGTGTGGCGGATCCTCATTCCGTTATTACAACGAAAACCTTCACTTCAGGGGCTCAAGCGGATTCTGATTCCGCTATTCGTACAAAATCAATCAAATTTGGACTAATGCAGAGAGCACTAATTTGCAGGGTAGCGGATCGTATGTCCAAAAAATCAAATCTTAAAAACAGGCGTTTTTAATGAAAATAACGGAACTATGTCCTCATTGGCGACTACCTCTATGTTTTAGGACATGGAGTCCGCTATTTGTGACATATGAGCCGAATTTCAAAATAATAGTACAGAATGAACAAAAGCCACCCTGTCAAACAGGATGGCTTTTCAGAAATTATTATTTTTGAAGCTGAGCTTTCGCTGCATTTGTTAATTCTGTGAATGCTTTTTCATCAGAAACTGCAAGATCAGCTAACATTTTACGGTTTACTTCGATACCAGATAATTTTAGACCGTGCATTAAACGGCTGTAAGAAAGTCCGTTTAAACGTGCAGCAGCATTGATACGAGCAATCCAAAGCTTACGGAAGTCGCGTTTCTTTTGACGACGATCACGGTAAGCATAGTTATAAGATTTCATAACTTGCTGGTTTGCTACTTTATATAAAGTGTGTTTGGATCCGAAATAACCTTTAGCTAATTTTATTACTTTTTTACGACGTTTACGTGTAACTGTTCCGCCTTTTACGCGTGGCATATTAGTCCCTCCTAATCAAGCATTATCTTATAGGTTGTCAAGCATTTGACGAATACGTTTGAAATCACCTTTAGATACTAAAGTACCTTTACGAAGTTTACGCTTTTGTTTTTGTGTTTTATTAGCAAACATGTGGCTTCTGAACGCATGAGAACGTTTCAATTTTCCAGAACCCGTTTTTTTGAAACGCTTCGCTGAGCCACGGTGAGTTTTCATTTTAGGCATAGAAAAATCCTCCTTAGTCCATTACTTCTCGTTTTTCGGTGCTAGTACTAAAAACATTTGGCGTCCGTCCATTTTTGGTGCAGATTCAACTGTTGCCACCTCAGAGCAGCTTTGCGCAAAACGATCCAATACTCGCTGGCCGATATCTTTATGTGTGATTGCTCTTCCTTTAAAGCGAATCGATGCCTTTACCTTATCGCCTTTTTCAAGGAACTTAATCGCATTGCGGAGTTTCGTATTAAAGTCATGCTCTTCAATTGTTGGACTTAACCGAACCTCTTTAACATTAATAATCTTTTGCTTTTTGCGGGCTTCTTTTTCTTTCTTCTGCTGCTCAAAACGGTATTTACCAAAATCCATAATCCGAGCAACAGGCGGTTTGGCATTAGGTGCAACTAATACCAAATCTAAATTGCGGCGGGCCGCAATTTCTAAAGCCTCTACGCGGGATTTAATCCCAAGCTGATCGCCATTGGCATCAATTAATCGAACCTCACGAGCGCGAATGCCCTCGTTTACGATCATGTCTCCTTTGCTAATAAGAGCCACCTCCAAAAAAATTCGAATACAACGTTTGAATTTGTTTTAACACTCAGCAGCAAGGTCATTCATAGAATCATAAACAAACAAAAATGGCCGAGCGCATAATACGCCCCGCCATCTATCATTCATAACGAAAAATGATCATTCCTTAACCTGGCAACTGCTTAAGCGTCAATCAGGTGAGAAGCGGGGATGCTTCTTCTTTTACATAAACAAACTGTATTCAATTAACCTTATTAAGGTTACCATACATCTGACATACTTGTCAAATATATACCCGTATGTGGCACGAAGAATACTATACCAATTCTGATGTCAGATTGCAACACTATTTTTTATGATATCGCAGAAAAATGCTTCATCGCACTTCTTTCTATGATTTCAGAGAAGATTGGATGAAAGGTATGATCCACGTTAACATACACGACATAAATTCCTTTATTCCCTATATTATTAGCCCATGCAATCACCTGAACAAAGCCATTATCACCCGAATTAATCACCATCTGATTGAGTTCAAAGTTGCTTTTGTTTAAGATTTTCATCAATTTTTTATCTTCTGTAATCGTCTTATTCAGGTCCTTCACAGATTTTATGAATAAATCCTTTGAAATCATGGTCTCAGGCTCGAAGGACTTTTCATATTCAACTTGGCTAGGGTTCAGGCTTAAACTGGCTAATTTTCTCCACATACTTCAACAGGACCCCTTTCTGACAGATTACTGAATTTTCTAAATGGAAATTAAGTCGAGATAGAAATAGGAAGCTGGCAATAGTTTTATTCTTTAAAGCGGTGTTACTGTGCTATCCTAAAATAAATAGTTGGAAGAAAGAGGCAACCTTCCCTAAGCTGCCTCCTATTTTCCTACCGTTTTGCTTCTTCCTGCAGTTTCCCGATAAATTCTTTAAAAGGTACAGTTTCCGACTTTTGCTCGCCGTATTTTCTTACGTTTACAGCTTCATCCTGAACTTCCTGATCGCCAACAACGAGCATATAAGGGATTTTCTGTATCTGTGCTTCTCTGATTTTATACCCCATTTTTTCGTCTCGATCATCGAGTTCAACCCGGAATCCTTCTGCTTTTAGCGCATCTTTTATCTGACGGGCATAGTCAAAATGAACCTCTGGAGAAACTGGGATCACAACCGCCTGAACGGGTGCTAGCCAAGTAGGGAAGGCCCCTTTATATTCTTCAATTAAAAATGCTACAAACCGTTCCATAGTAGAAACAACGCCGCGGTGAATAACAACTGGACGGTGTGGCTTTCCATCCTCCCCAACATAAGTCAGGTCAAATCTCTCTGGTAGTAAGAAATCAAGCTGAACAGTTGACAGTGTTTCATCTTTGCCAAGCGCGGTACGAACCTGAACGTCTAGCTTAGGACCATAGAATGCAGCTTCACCTTCAGCTTCATAGTAGTCTAAACCAAGATCATCCATCGCTTCTTTTAACATGGACTGTGCTTTATTCCACATAACATCATCATCAAAATACTTCTCTTTATCCTCAGGATCACGGTAAGACAAGCGGAATGAATAGTCATTAATGCCAAAGTCTTTGTATACTTCTAAAATTAAGTTAACAACACGTTTGAACTCATCCTTTATCTGATCAGGACGGACAAATACGTGTGCATCATTTAGCGTCATTCCCCGAACACGCTGAAGCCCAGTCAAAGCACCTGACATTTCATAACGGTGCATCATACCCAGTTCAGCAATTCGGATTGGCAGCTCACGATAACTATGAATACTGTTTTTGTAGACCATCATATGATGCGGACAGTTCATAGGGCGAAGAACAAGATCTTCATTATCCATTTCCATAATCGGATACATATCCTCTTGATAGTGATCCCAGTGTCCGCTCGTCTTATAAAGCTCTACACTTGCCAATACCGGTGTATAGACATGGTCATAGCCCAGTTTAATTTCCTTATCAACAATGTAGCGCTCAATTGTACGGCGAATGGTTGCCCCTTTAGGCAGCCATAGCGGAAGCCCTTGCCCAACCTTTTGAGAAATCGTAAATAGCTCTAACTCTTTTCCGATCTTTCTATGATCGCGTTCTTTCGCTTCCTCTAGTAAGCGCATATGTTCAGCAAGGTCTTCTTTTGTAAAGAAGGCTGTTCCATAAATACGCTGCAGCATTTTATTTTTACTGTCTCCGCGCCAATAGGCTCCGGAAATGCTTAATAGCTTAAATTCTTTAATTTTCCCTGTTGATGGGACGTGAACACCACGGCAAAGGTCAAAAAATTCACCTTGCTCATAAATCGAAACAGTTTCATTTTCTGGAATGGCATCCAGCAATTCTAATTTATATGGGTCACTGATTGCCGCAAATCTTTCCTTTGCTTCTTCTCTTGATACTTCAAGCCTTACAATCTCAAGATTTTCACCAATAATTTTATTCATTTCCTTTTCAATCGCTGGAAGATCTTCTGGCGTTAAGGAAACATCTAAATCCATATCATAATAGAAGCCATTTTCAATCACTGGGCCCACGCCTAATTTAACATTTGGGTAAAGACGTTTTATCGCCTGAGCCATTAAATGAGCTGTAGAATGTCTCATAATTTCTAAGGCTTCCTGACTGCCTTGAGTGATGATCTCTATGCTTGCATCTTCATTAATCGGCCAACGTAAATCGATTGGCGCGCCATTTACTTTACCAGCGATGGCTTTCTTTTTTAATCCTGGACTGATTGATGCCGCGATATCTTCTGTAGTGGTTCCTTTTGGAAACTCCTTCACCGCACCATCTGGGAACGTAATTTTTACTACATCAGCCATCTGATTCAACTCCTTCAAAATTTTTAATGGGCTCTGTAATCTACCCGGTTGATTTCCGCTGCAGGCACTTGCCTTCTGCTCCAATCAATTGAGTGCCAAATCAACCACAGACTTTTACACAGCCTTTTTTTATAAAAATAAAAAAAGCCCGCCCCTTAAAAGGGACGAGCTGTATACCCGTGTTTCCACCCTAGTTGCTTATTGAAATGCTTCAATAAGCCACTCTTCTACTGATATCGGCGTAAAACCGTTAGCTATTACTTCAGATTGTTTCACAGCTAATGCTCGGAGGTGGTAAATCAAGCTTACTTGATAGGAAGGTTGCACCTGAATCCTTCCCTCTCTGGGAACAAATACAACTTGCTCATGTCCTCGTCATAGCGTTTTGAAATGTTAAGTTTAAGTATATGAAAGTATTATATGAATTCCCGCTTTAAAAAGTCAAGGACTCTTTTTAAAAAAATTTGTAAATTCATTTAATGCTTTACCTGTTCCTGAAAAGGATATGACTTAAGCGGATAAATAGTTAGCTTTTCCTCAAAAATATTTTTTAATGTCACAACCATTCCCTGTTCCATATTATCAGTAAAAACATGGACTTCTTCCGGTGCAATTGAGATAAGCGGCGCAATCGTCACAGAATCAACGTAGATAGGATGATTAGTTACTAATTTACGGTCAATAATCTTGGCTAATTCGGTCCGTTTTAACTGTCTTCCGTCTTCACTAAAAAATTGAAAGCCATCATAATCAACTAAAAATATTTTTTTGTATCTCGATTCTCTCCCCTTTAAAAAATCGCGGAGCATATGAACAAAAGCTTGATATTCTTGTTCCATTTTGTATTCATCAATGGCAACATCCAAGTAATTCATTAAATGCTCAAAATAAGGCTTTAACCGAAATGTTTCAAAAGATTCAAAGAAAAATGAGGACTGTTCACGCAAAAATTCTTCCAAAATGCCTTCTAATATCTCCTCTTCATCTATGTACGGCAGAAGCTCAAGATCCTCACGTTCACCTTCTAAAATCGAATGAAGGATTGAAAGGATTTGATGTCTTTCCTCAGCTTCGTCGTAATAATATTGCTGTTCTAACAGTTTTTCAAACCACTTTTCTTTTTTATAGCCGATAATAAAATCTTTTAAGCTATTTTGGAGCAAATGAAGACAATCCTCATACACTTCATTAGGATATCGAATTGAAACAGTCCTATCATTATGTAAAATTTCAATTCCTTCAATGAAAAGAGAGGAGGACATTGTTTTTGTTAACGAGCGAAGAAGTTCTTTAGCCTCCTCTGTTTCTTCAAAATGAACCTGGAACATGTTATCCCCCCTGAAAAAGCGAAATCCCTGCTTTCATATATATGGGGAGCTTGGCTATTTTAGAAGTAGCGTACAGGAAGAAAAAAATTTGGAGTAAAAGAAAACTCGCCGATTGGCGAGCCTTAAGGCTAAGTCAAAAGAGTAGTTGCACCTATCACGTTCGAAACGCCACATCCTAATGTATCGCTTGACTAGGGCATTCATGCCTGTCGAACTTTATACCTAAAAATTTTAACTACGTCGAACATGGGCACTTTTCCAATTTTTTACTTTTAAAGTGAAAAAGAAAAAGCACCCAAACGGGTACTTATCCTCTTCTATTGTGACCGCCAACAGGGATCGGATCGGAAAGAGCCCGAATCCGGTCAATTAATCGGCCAGCTTTTACATCTTCCTGATCACCTTTTTGGTTGAAAGTAAAATGATGCTCAAGCTGGATTAAATCAAAATTAGATGTGAATAAGGTTGGGAGCTTCTCAAGCATCCGATATTGAAGGATGGTCCCAAGTATCTCATCCCTTACCCAGTTTGTTAACGATTCTGCTCCAATATCATCGAGCATTAAAATTTTGGCTGTTTTAACTGAATGCAATTTATCTTCTAATGTCGATTCTCCAATTGAATTCTTTAGTTCCCTGATTAACTCAGGTACGTGAACAATATAAGACGAAACCCCGTTTTCAGCTAATTCGTTGGCTATCGCTCCAAGCAGGTAGGTTTTACCCACCCCGAACTTGCCATACAAATATAACCCCTTCGTTGACTGGTTTTCGAGAAAGGATCGAGTGAAATTTTTGGCACTCCTGATCGCTGGCAGTCGGTCATTTTCAGTTAAGTCGATATTTTCAAATCTGGCAGATAATATTTCCTTAGGCACTGAAAAGCTTTGCACTAATTTTGCACGAGTTATTCTTTCCTGTTCCATTTTCATACGAGGACATTGATCGTATAAAATTTCAATGTGATCCCCTACAAGAGCAAGCCTCGGATGAAAACCGCCCATCACATTTTTACATTCTTGAAGTGAAGGACAATCACTGCAATTTTTGCTTTGCGTAGAGAATTCATAAAGGGTATTTAAATTTCGCTCCACCAAATCCATCGAAATTTGACTGGAATGCTCATTTAAAAAATACCGTACGTCGGGATGATTGAGTACATTCTGCTTCATTTGTTCATAACGCTGTTCAAAGGAGGAGCCCTTTGCCCAATGCGACAATGTATTTGTAATTTTTTCCATCATTTCACCTCCCATTATTTTTTCCGAAGCTCTTCTTCTAATCTCTTTCTTTCGAGTTCAAAATCAAAATCTTCAAAGATGGCGGCAGAAGTGGCCACTTTATTTCTTCGATTTCGTTCTTCCTCAAACCATTCAGGGACCACTTCTTTTCGCCCTGATTTTTTTTGATTCTGATTACGAGAGTTGGTTTTGTTCTTTTCTTGAACTTTTTGATGTTCCTGTTTAGCAAAAGCAAATGCTTCTTCAACCGTTTTTATATTTTTTCTGGCCCAATGACCTGCTATCGTTTGTACATAGCTCTTCGTCAAGCGCATATCCTGCTTAAGCATAACATTATAAAGCAATACATTCACAACACCAGGCTCAAGCCCTTGCTCTACTAATAGAGATTCAACCAATGCTAAATCCGTTTTAGAAGGTTCACGTCCATGGGCTAAGTCAGTGAGCAGTTGCTTAGGAGATACACTGGACAAATACCGAATGAGTTTCTCCTCTTTTGTTTCCTTCTTCTCTTGCTGTTGCGGGTTTGGTTGGTTTTGCTGGTTTTCCCGTTCAACTAGTTTGGGCAAATGCTTGCCTCTTTTTAGCTCGTACCAGCTTTTTGCTGCTTTTCTTAATTCATCCAGATTAATTTCTTGATCATCATCAACTGCTTCTAAAATAATTTTCTGCATATCAAGCGGGCTCAAATTATAGACATAGGCAAGTTTTAACACAGTATCTTCAACTTTCGGTGTGATGCTGTCGATATTAATAAAGGTATCTGAAAGTCCTCCGTAAAAAATGTCGAGCGAAAAGTTTTCCGGCTTTACCTTTGGGGCAGTTCCATCCGCAATATCAACCCATTGTTCCTGACCATCGTGAGATTGGACAGGATAGGCTCTTGCCGGAGAAGAGGAAAAGACCTCGTGAAACGATCTTGTCATTTCTTCCAGCGAGGAAGAATCGACAATTGGATCAATGCTAAAATAGTCTTTTAATCTATTAAAATGATGTTCCCCTAACTTTCTATATAAAAAATAGCTCAGCATACTATCCTGGAAAAAGCCTTGCGGACTAAGCGGTGACTGGATTTCATACACATAGGAAGGACCGTCTGAGTTCTTGGAACGGAACGTCCGCAACAGACCTATAGCTTCAAGCTTTAGTCTTGCCCGGTAAATCTCCCGTAACGGAATATCCAGAACTGCCATTAAAAAATGGTGGTGATTTTGTTTGGAATGAGTTCGGTTTTCCTCCAGTTCGCTCCATAGAGTTGTGTAAAGGCTGATAGCTGTGGATCCTATTAGAGGCTGATAGAGAAGAGATGTTACTTTTTGAAAGTATGGCTGAATCAGTCCAGAAGATTGTATTTGATACGTATCCCCCGGAACTAATTCGGTCCAATGTCTTGCTTCCATAAAACTCATCCATCCTTTACATGCGGGTGTATGTATTTCCCTAATTAAAGTGAAAAAGAGCCGATAGCGATCTGGCTCTATTTAGCTTTTTCCTTGTTGATTAAATCTTTTAGTTCGTCTAAAAACACATTTATATCCTTAAATTGCCGATAAACAGATGCAAAACGGACATACGAAACCTCATCTACTTTAGCAAGCTTGTCCATTACCATCTCGCCAATATCCACGCTTTGGACTTCTGAGGCATTCTGATTTCTTAATTCAATTTCGACCTCACCTGCAATCGTTTCAAGCTGCTGCAAGGAAACAGGTCTTTTTTCACAAGCTTTAATAAGGCCGCGGAGTACCTTTTCTCTGCTAAACTCCTCACGTGTCCCCTCTTTTTTTACAACGATTAATGGTGATTCCTCTACCCGTTCAAACGTTGTAAAGCGATGCCCACAGTTTTCACATTCTCTTCTTCTTCTTGTAGCACGTCCTTCATCAACTGGCCGGGAATCTAATACTCTTGTACCTAGCATTTGACAAGATGGGCATTTCATAACGTTCAACTCCATCCAAGAATCTCTTATTATTGTATAAAAATCAGAATGCCCCTTTCAAGAGCGCGGAAACGAATGGATGAATATGCTAGCTCTTTTTGCCTATAAAAGGGAGAAGTCGATCAATTTCCTGGTAATACCCGCTAATTAATTGCTTTAAGGTCGGATACATACCAGCGATAGAAGATTTATCGGTTGAAATCATAAAATCAACGGCTGTTTGAAAAGGTCTCGGGGACACCACTGTAATAACCAAGAGCGATTGAGGCTTATTTAGCTTAATCCCAATCTCTCCATGGTCTTTTGATACCGATTCTATTGTAAAATCTCTCCGCCCTTTGGCCCATTCCTCAACAGTTTGAAACACTTTGTCAAAACCGGCTTTATAGTAATGGCTTTGTAATTGTTCATCCTGATGATCATCTCTCGTTTCACATTGCTTCTGATAACGAATAATCAGTGATCTCATTACCCCCATAAGACGCCTCCACATTGTTTTCTTTTATTGTAAACGACCTAAAAAAAATAGCCAAGTGGTAAGAAAGCGCTTTTCATACTGGGAGGGACAGAAAAGAGGTCCGCTTGTGAGTATTTCCATAAGATCTATACCGGCTATCCATTGATCTATATAAGTAACGAATCAAATATTAAATAAAAAAGAGGAGACCCATTGTCCCCTCTGTGGATTCGATTTTATAAAGCTTTTACTTTTGACTGTTTCACTTGAACTGGACCCATCCCACGAGGAAGCTCAATCGTTTCTCTCGTTTGTGCACCTAAACTCTCTGCGATATAATCAGCGGCAATGTTAGGATCTAAATCGCCACAAGTGTAAACGTCAATACTTGCATATCCGTGTTCTGGGAAGCTGTGAATGGTTAAGTGAGATTCAGAAATAATCACAACCCCACTTACACCTTGAGGCGCAAATTTATGAAAAGCAACTTCACGAACTTCCGCACCAGACTTAAGTGCTGCATCAACAAATATTTTTTCAATTTGTACTACATCGTTTAATTTTTCAAAATCGCAACCCCAAAGTTCTGAGATTACATGTCGACCCATTGTTTCCATTACCGTTCCCCCTTTTTAAAAAATTAAATCCACTGACGTTCGATAACTACCACGGGGGAAAGTTAGTCCTGAGAGGTCCTAACCCTTTGAGTAATCATGTCCACGTCAATTTCAAGTTTCACGATGACTAGTATACTTTGTTTGTTTTTTTTTTGCAACAATAGATTCAAAATTTCTGCTTCTAAAATTACTTTTCTCATTACCTGTTATGTATATTCCGTAAAATCCAAAAATGGAAGCCCCCATCAGTGAGACCATAGATTAATTTCTTTAAAGACATGAAAAAAATCCGCCCACTGGAGCGGATAAATCTTTTAGACTCTCATTTCTGATTTCTCTGTCATTAACTGTAATACTTTACTGGTTAAATCAACGACTCGGCAAGAATATCCCCATTCATTATCATACCAGGCTAAAACTTTTACTTTCCGGCCGTCCATTACGATTGTAGATAAACTATCTATAATAGCGGAATTAGGGTTCGTATTAAAATCAATTGATACAAGCGGTTCATCAGATATATCTAAAATTCCCTCGAGTTCTGAATTGGCTGCTCTTTGAAATGCAAGATGAATATCGTCCACAGTTACTTCTTTCTTTAAGTCAACGACTAAGTCAACTAAAGAAACGTTTGGAGTAGGGACACGTAATGCCATTCCATGCAATTTCCCTTTTAAATGCGGCAATACTAGGGATAATGCTTTTGCCGCCCCAGTTGACGTTGGAATAATTGATTGCGCACAGGCCCTCGCTCTTCTCAAATCTTTATGCGGATTATCTATATTTTTTTGGTCATTCGTATAGGCATGAACAGTAGTCATTAACCCATTCTCAATACCGAATGCATCGTCTAATACCTTCACTACCGGAGCCAGGCAATTTGTGGTACAGGAAGCATTCGAAATAATTTCATGATCCGGGTGAAGCA
Source organism: Bacillus litorisediminis (assembly GCF_022808645.1). Classification (GTDB taxonomy): domain Bacteria; phylum Bacillota; class Bacilli; order Bacillales; family JC228; genus Bacillus_BF; species Bacillus_BF litorisediminis. The sequence goes on along the minus strand of NZ_JAKZKT010000057.1, from coordinate 9,239 downwards.
TATGTTCATTAACTCCCATCACAATCGTAACATCCTCGTTTTTTCCGGGTGCCGTTAATATTACTTTCTTTGCTCCCGCTTCTAAATGTAAAGCTGCCTTTTCGCGGCTATTAAATTTTCCTGTTGCTTCTATGACCACATCTATTCCGAGCTCTTTCCAAGGCAAATCCTGAGGGTTTCTTTCCGAAACCAATTTCACTTCTTTTCCATTTACGATTATAGATTGATCTGTATATGAGAGTACCGCATCCCATTTTCCGTGGTTTGTATCATATTTTAAAAGATGAACGAGTGTTTCAGGTGGATAGCTGGCATTAACTGCCATAATTTCAAAACTGCCTGAGTCGATTGCTCTTCTGAATACCATTCTTCCAATCCTTCCGAAACCATTGATTGCCACCTTCATTCTCTATTTCCCTCCAAAAATGTCATACTTTTATTGTCCTTTTATAAAATTAGTATAACACATTAATCGAAAAATGGTGATAGGTTTTTAGGATAATTTTTGAATGTGCTTACTAATGGGTGAAGGTTTTTGCGGATTCAAGATTAAAGGTGCGAAGAGGTAAGTTTGTTTTTTAAAGTTAATACATAATCAGGCGGAGACCCGGTTAATTGGGCGCACCTAAAAAAGACAGGGCAACATGAGCCCTGTCTTTTTCAGAAAAGATTCCATTCCTCTAAAATCTTCTTTAATTGCTGCTTTGTTTCCTCAATCGTTCCGTTGTTATTAATGACGGCATCTGCCCAATTTTTCTTGTCCTCCAAAGGAAGTTGGGCATTAATACGGGAGAGAGCTTCTTCTTCGGTCAGCTGATTTCTCTGCATTAGTCTTTTAAGCTGAACGGAAGGATCGACATAAACAACAATGACCTTCTCGACATAATGAGTTAATTTGCTTTCATAAAGAAGAGGGATATCCATAAAAACGGTTTTTTCCCCTCTTGCAAAAGCCTTATCTCGCTCAGATAGCATATTTTTTCGGACTGCCGGATGAACAATTGAATTAAGCAAATCTCTTTTTTCTTTATCATTAAAAATAATTTGACCTAGCTTGCTTCGATTGATATGTCCATCTGGCAGAAGAATATCGGAACCAAACGACTTAACAATTTCCTGGTAGGCTTCTTGATTTGGCTCAACGACAACTCTTGCTTGAACATCTGCATCTATGACAGTAAATCCCCATTCTTTCAAAGTATTGGAAACAGTACTTTTACCGCTGCTGATGCCGCCTGTAATTCCGATTGTATTCATCATGTACCCTCACTTTTTAAAAAGAGGTATTTTTGAATTGATCGTTTTATAATTTCCACACACCTAATAATATTAATACAATTCCTGGGATAAAGGATAGAGGCTGTATCCAGGATAACCGGGATGCCTTTTTTCCAATCGACATGCCCGCAAATAAAAAAAAGGAGCTCATAAATACCACTAAGCCTGACACGATAAGAGGAGGATAGTTGAGCATCGCAGCACCAACTCCCGCTCCGAAGGCATCCAGTGAGAGTGCAAACCCTAAAAGAATGGCCTCTACCCCTGTTATGGAACCAGAGCGATCCATATCAGCTTTCATTGGCTTTCTTAAAATTTGAATAACTAATCCTAATGATTTTATTTCCCATAAAATAATAGTTTTTTCTTGAATTTGAATGGGTTCTTTTCCTTTTGATTGCGGACGGATTACCTGAAATAAAGCCCATCCTCCGAGGCAAACTAAAATAATCCCTCCAACGGATTCGGTTAGCTTCGGAGACAAAATCCACTCAAAAAACTGCCCGAATAACATAGCTATCAATAGACTCATAGCAGAGCATACAGAAATAATGAAGATGGATTGAATTGGAATTTTTACACTCTTTAGGCCATAGGTTAATCCTGCGCTAAAGCTGTCTAAGCTAACCGCAAGGGCCAAAAGAACAAAGGAAAGTAACGAACTCATCCATATCCTCCTTCCATAACAGCACTAGGATAGTATATGGAAGGAGCTTTTCTAATGTTAAGATTGACAGTTCGGACAAATATGAGTGCCTCTGCCAGCCACCACTAATCGTTCAATCGGTTGGCCGCAGCGCAAACAATTTTCTCCGGTTCGGCCATAGACATATAATTGCTGCTGAAACATGCCAATCTGACCTTGAGAATTTACATAGGAACGAATGGTTGTACCGCCTTGGTCAATCGCTTCTTGCAAAGTTTGCTTAATTTCCTCGTAAAGTTTTTTAATTTCTTTTACTTTTAAATCTTTTGCTTTGCGCTCAGGATGGATTCCTGCCCGAAACAGTGCCTCATCTACATAAATGTTGCCAAGCCCTACAACTCTGGTTTGGTCCAAAAGCAGCGCCTTAATAGGACGGTCCGCATTTTTTAAGACATCCTTAAGGTAAGAGAAAGTAAAACCTTCTGAAAAAGGCTCCGGCCCTAGCTGGGAAAGGGGAAGTCCAGAGAACTCTTCCCCGATTTTAAACAAATGCATTGTCCCAAACTTCCTTACATCCCGATACCTTAATTCAGAGCCGTCCGTAAACGAAAAAATAACATGCGTGTGTTTATCTTTCGGTTCTTCCTTCGGGTAGAGACCGTAGCGGCCTTCCATTCTAAGATGGGAAACGAGCGCGTAATGGTCCAAGTAAAAAATCAGAAACTTTCCTCTTCTGCCAATGCTTCGGATTGTTTCTCCGTTTAAATTGATGGTAAAAAGCTGAACGTCATCTGGCTCTTTTATAATCTTTGCCCATCTTACTTCAACTCTCTGAATCGTTTTACCGATCACTAGCTGTTCTAGCGTTCTTCTGATCGTTTCAACTTCTGGCAATTCTGGCATTCCTTTACTTCACATCCTTGAAGGATTCTCAAATCCCGAATACTTTTTTATTTCGCATCAAACCAAGTATTCCCGTAGTCCATATCGACCTTAAGCGGGACATCTAGTTGAACAGCATTTTCCATTACATCTGGAACAATCGTTTTTAAAATCTCTATTTCTTCTTTTGGCGCTTCAAAAATAAGTTCGTCATGCACCTGCAGCAGCAGCCGTGTCCGAAGCTGTTCAGCTTTTAATCTGTGCGCCATATCAATCATGGCCTTTTTAATAATATCAGCCGCCGATCCTTGAATCGGCGTATTCATTGCTGTTCTTTCCGCAAAACTGCGAAGGTTAAAATTTCGGCTCGTAATCTCTGGAATGTATCGTCTCCGCTGCAGCAAAGTTGTGACATATCCTTTTTCTTTTGCACTTTGAACGATATCATTCATATATTCTTTTACGCCTGGGAAGCTGGCAAAATACTTCTCAATAAAGCTTGCTGCCTCTTTCCTTGTGATTCCCAGATTCTGAGAAAGACCATAATCACTGATGCCATATACAATTCCAAAGTTTACGGCTTTTGCTTGTCTCCGCATATTGCTGGTTACTTCTTCCTCACTGACGCGGAAAACATCCATCGCTGTCTTTGTATGAATATCAAGGTCTTCTCTGAAGGCATCAATCAGTTTTTGATCCTGAGAGATATGGGCAAGGACACGGAGCTCGATTTGTGAATAGTCGGCGGCAAAGATGACCCAATCTTTTTCAGATGGAATAAAGGCTTGTCTGATTTTTCTTCCTTCTTCCAAACGAATCGGGATATTTTGCAGGTTTGGATCAATGGAGCTTAAACGTCCCGTTTGGGCAATAACCTGGCTAAAGCGTGTGTGAACTTTACCATTATCCCAGATGACTTTTAAAAGCCCTTCGATATAAGTCGATTGGAGCTTCCCAAGCTGGCGATAATGTAAAATTTCTTTCACAATCTCATGACTATTCTCTAGCTTCTCTAATACATCAGCAGAAGTGGAATATCCTGTTTTGGTTTTTTTCACAGGCGGTAAACCCAGCTTTTCAAAAAGAATAACACCCAGCTGTTTTGGGGAATTGATGTTAAAGGTTTCGCCTGCTAGCTCATAAATTCTTTTCTCAATCGCATCGATTTTAGTCGCTAGCTCCTCTTGCATCTGAAGCAAGCGATTTTTATCGACCTGCACTCCCGTATGTTCCATTTCTGCTAAAACTTGAGCCAACGGAAACTCGAGATCATAGTAAAGCGAAATCTGATCATTTTCCTCTAATTTTTTCAGTACCTTGTCTCTTAATTCAAAAACCGCATTCGCTTTTCTTGTTATATGATCCTTAAGTTGCTTAAGCTCCGGAATTTGGCGTTTTGCACCTTTACCATAAACGATATCATTCGATAGGACACCTTTATAATCAAATAATTTGGCGATATCTCCAACTTCATTAAAAGTTTCCGAAGGATTGATGAGATAAGAAGCAAGTAAGAGATCAAACTCAATTCCTTCTATAGCAATTCCTTCCCGCTTAAGCGAAACAATCGTTTGTTTAGAATCATACACCCATTTTTTCTTTGTGGAATCTTCTAACCAAGCTTTAAACACATCTGATGATTTTAATTGTTCAACAGGAATAAAATACCGACCTTTGGCAGAAACAAGAGCACAGCCTATAATATCCGCTTTATGATAGTTCTCATCAAAAACCTCAATAAGCAAGGCTGCTTCATCAGCTAAAATCGATTCATCAATGGTATTTGCTGTTTCAAACGATATAGTATCTAGCTTGGAGTCTTCCTTTGGCTCCTCTGCCCCGACTTTTTCTAAAAGAGATTGGAAGCCCAGTTCTTTGAATAACGCTAAAATTTTATCTGGGTATGACCCTTTGTACTCAATCTCTGAAAGATCTATTTCAACTGGAGCATCCCGATTGATGGTTGCTAATTGCTTACTCATAAATGCCAGGTCTTTATTTGCTTCTAAATTCTCCTTTAGCTTCTTGCCGCTTACTTGGTCAATAGATTGATACAATTCCTCAATGGTATGAAATTCTGATAATAATTTGATAGCTGTTTTCTCTCCAACTCCAGGAACCCCCGGAATATTATCCGACGTATCTCCCATTAGTCCTTTCATATCGATGATCTGGTTTGGAGTTAGACCATATTTTTCTTTGATATGTTCTGGTGTATACGCTTCGATATCCGTTATACCCTTTTTCGTAATACAAACTGTTGTATGTTCAGACGCCAGTTGAGTTAAATCTTTATCACCAGAAATAATTTTTACTTCTGCATTCTCCTTTTCTGCAAAAAGGGAAAGGGTCCCTATGATATCATCTGCCTCATATTCTTCCAGCTCATACTGTTTCCCCCCAAATGCTTTTACAATCTCTCGAATATATGAAAATTGCTCAGAAAGCTCTGGAGGCGTTTTTTGTCTGCCGCCCTTGTACTCTTGGAATGTCTTATGTCTAAACGTAGTTTTTCCGGCATCCCATGCTACTAGCAGATGAGTGGGTTTCTCTTCTTCTACAATTTTCATAAGCATCATTGTAAACCCATAAATCGCGTTTGTATGTATTCCTTTATCATTATTTAACAAAGGAAGTGCAAAAAACGCGCGATACGCCAAACTATTCCCATCCATTAATATAATTTTTTTACTCAACAAACATCGTCCTTTCGTTATTCCCTAAATAAAAAATACGTTCTTCTTCCTTCTATTTTAGCATGTTCGCTAAAAGATGGAAAAAGAACGTATCGGTCGTAAAGAAAATGGCTTAAAACGAGATAGGTTCTATCTTATATGATTTTTTCCTTTTACTATGAAAAGGGGAAGACGGAAAAGGGGATTCCGTCTTCTAAAAGCTCCTTGGATGAAGGGGTTTTCACTAATTATGTTACCGATTCATTATTAAGGAAGAATAAATCAACTGTTAAGTAAATGTAAAGTTGTCCCTTTTTACTTGGATTTCGGCAAATAAATAGTAAAAGTGGTTCCTTCTCCGACTTGGCTTTCGACCTCTATTTTTCCTTTATGGGCTTCTACCAGATGCTTGACGATGGCAAGCCCCAGACCTGTACCGCCAGAGTTTCTGGATCTGGCCTTATCAACCCGATAGAACCTCTCAAAAATTCTCGGAAGTTCCTGTTTTTCAATTCCTATACCCGTGTCTTTCACTTGCAAGACCATCCATTGATCCTTCTCAAATACATTTACTTCTACTAAACCTCCGGCTTGTGTATAGGTCAAAGCATTATTCACCAGGTTAATGATCATTTGTTTGATCCGGTAAGGATCGGCGTTCATTTTGTATTGCCGAAGATTTATATTCGATTGCAGCTGAATCTCCCTGCTTTCAGCTTTTGGCTGTAAAATAGCAATCACATCATCAACAAGATCCTTAATATGGACTGATTGCAAATTCAGGGTAAAACCTGATTGTTCAATCCTGGACAGCTCTAACAAATCCTGTACTAATGACTGAAGCCGATCACTTTCCTTTTGAATAATTTTCAAGAAATTCTCTAATGTCGCCGGATCATGAAGAGCACCATCTAATAATGTTTCAGAAAATCCTTTTATTGATGTAATCGGTGTCTTTAATTCGTGAGATACATTAGCAACAAAATCTTTTCTCATTTGTTCTAGTCTCTTTAATTCAGTAATATCATGAAAAACTAGGACAATGCCCTTCCATTCATGATCGTCGCCAACAATCGGTGCTCCCAATACTTCATAATGCTTTTTCTCAAGGGAACGCTGAATTTGGACTTGCCGGCTTATCGGGTGTTCCAGCATGAAAATATCTTCAATTTGTTTGTGAAGTTCTTCCGATTCCATCACTTCGTAATAATGCTTATACAGGAATTGTGAAGGATCTACGCTAAACCATTCCCTATACACTTTGTTGACCAGACTAATTTTCCCTTTTTCGTCAATTAGAACTAATCCGCTGCCCATATTTTCAATTAAAGTAGATAGACGCTCCTGCTGCATCCGATTGGTTTCAATCGTTTCCTGAAGATTTCTTGCCAAAATATTAATAGATGTATTTAAACTCCCAATTTCATCAAATCCATCTTCATATGTTCGGACACGGTAGTTCCCCTTTGCCAGCTCTATGGCAGTTGATGTTGCTGCTTCAATAGGTTTTGTGAAACGGTTTGTGATTTTTGTAAACAATAAAATAATTAAGGTAAGAGACAAACTGAAGCTTATGATTAATACCCACCACATATGATTATTAACACGTTTTAGGTCATCTATTTGAGTACTTAATACAATAATCTGCTCTTGCCCGTTGCTTAAACTTGTTTTTTCCCAATTGTAATAGACATTATATCCTCCACCTACTTCAATAGTCCCGCTATCGTCTGTTCGGCTGGCACGGATAATTTCTTGCAATATTTCAGAATGCCTTTCAAAAAGTTCCGGTTCTGCACCACTCTCATACAATAGTTCCCCGTTTGAATTGAGAACGGTAATTCTGGACTCCGTTTCCTCTCCAATTCGTTCTATCACCTTAAAGGAGTCACCTAAATGGCTTTGCTCGTAAAGGAGTTCAGCAACAAATTTAGTTTCCATTTGAATTTTGTCGGAAAAGCTATCTATATAATACCTATTAAAAAGCTGACCTAATATCAGCCCTAAGGCTAAAAACACCAGAGTAATTAATGAAATGAAGGCAAAAAGGAGCCTGGAACGAAACCTAGTCATTCGCTCTTTGGCTCCTCTAATTTATAGCCTAAGCCCCGTATCGTTTTGATGTACGCCGGCTTCTTTGTGTTTTCTTCGATTTTTTCGCGCAAATGACTAATATGGACGTCAACAATTCTTGTATCGCCGGCAAAGTCATAATTCCAGACGGCGCTTAAGAGCTGGTCTCTTGTTAGAACCCTGCCTTTATGACGACACAAATATAAGAGCAGTTCAAATTCTTTTGGAGTTAATTCTAGCTGGTTTCCGTTAAAATACGCTTCATAAAGCTCAGGATACACTACCAAATCACCAATTTTGTAGTTTTCTTCTTCCTCTTCCTGTTGTTTAGACTGCTGATCACTGTATTGAGTGCGCCGAAAAATAGCTTTTACCCTAGCTACCACTTCCCGTGGGCTAAATGGTTTGGTCATGTAATCATCAGCACCGAGTTCAAGGCCCAACACCTTATCAAACTCTTCATCTTTGGCAGTTAACATGAGAATAGGCATCATTAGCTTAGACTGCCTCAATATTTTACAAACTTCTATTCCATCTAATTTAGGAAGCATTAAATCTAAAATAATAAAATCTGGTTTTTCACTAATGGCTATATTTTTCCCTTCTTCTCCATCCATAGCCGTAATAACCTCAAAACCAGCTTGCTGAAGATTATATTGTAGAAGTGTTACTATGGATTGCTCATCATCTACTACCAAAATTTTCTTGTTCATTTGGCCCTCCTACTGATTTTAATCCCCTACCCAAGAGCCTTTTTTCTCTATATGTAATTCTATTATACTGGATAGATGAAAAGAGAACCAACTTTAAAATAATTCCTGTTCATCATCCTAGAGAGCTAATTACAGCAGGTGGAGGAACAACTACTAATGTTCCTGTTAAAACTGGTTCATTCGCTTCGTCTGTTCCTTCAACAGCGATGGTAACAGTTTGATCCTTGGGTTCCACTTTTTTGACTTCAAATGAGAAGTGTACGGTTTCATAATGATAAACCGGCTTTTGAAACTCCATTTTATTCTTCAGAATATGACTGCCGGGACCAGGTATATGCTTAGACACTGCTGCCATAACAATTCCTGTTAGCATAATGGCAGGTACAATCGGCTTTTTATAAGGAGTTTGTGCTGCATAGTCATGTTGAATATAGAGAGGGTTTGCATCATTGGTTAATCCTAAATACAGTAATAAATCCTTATCCTCGATTTTTTCAGTAAGCGACAATTTCTCCCCTACCGATATTTCTTCAATCGACCTTCCAATCTTTCTTTTCTTCCCCAGCAGCATTCTCGCATTCCTCCCATTGGTGCTTTTCTTCTTGTATAGACGGCTTTGTCAGTCAATGAAGCAGTCTTCAATCATCGGTCTAATTTGCCATTATTCATTATATTATCACGATTCGAGAACAGAATGAAAATTTATAAGAGCAGAATGTTGCAAGAAACTGGTATTTCAACTGCTGGTTAATAGAAAAAACTATCGAAAATTGACTTAAATCGAGTAGGAGGCGCGTCACCGCGCCGACCTCTCACACCACCGTACGTACCGTTCGGTATACGGCGGTTCAATAGCTTAAGTATCGACGCTCATATAAGTGGTTTAAATCTTTTAACCCCCATTTTTTGAGCGTTTTGTTTTTAATTGCTTTCTGAAGCGTTTCACTAGCTGATATTCTCCAATATCCCTTT
>NZ_JAKZKT010000056.1 GCF_022808645.1 Bacillus litorisediminis | reverse complement strand
ACAAGAACTAAAGGATTTTTATCAACTGGTTGAGGCTTCTGAAATTCCAGAAATGAAAAAGGCCATTCAAACCATTCAAAACTGGCAAACCGAAATTCTTAATAGTTTTGCATATAACTTTTCCAATGGTTTTTTGGAAGGGATCAATAACTCAACCAAAGTATTAAAACGAAACGCATTTGGCTTTAGAAGCTTTAAACGCTTTAGAGCCAAAATATTACTTTCACATCAATATAAAGGAATTGGGGTTCACATTGGTTAAGGGTGACGACAATTAGTCATCACCCCAACATTTGACGGAGAACCCCATTTTTTTAGTCGTACAAGCATTGCCTCGTGAATAGAATAGTAATGCATTGCAGATGGGGGGATGTTTTTTGAATACACTTTTTAGCTACTTGCTTTTAGGATTATCTTTAGCAGCTCCAATTGGTCCGATAAATTCCGCCCAGTTAGATCGTGGCATAAAGTATGGTTTCTTCCATTCTTGGCTAATAGGTTTAGGAGCGATGATGGCGGATACTTTATATATGATTCTTGTCTATTTAGGAGTCGTCCATTTTCTTGACACCCCTTTTATGCAAACATTTCTGTGGTCATTTGGATTTTTTGTACTTGTTTATACAGGAGTAGAGACGTTAGTAAGCAGCAATCCAAGCGAAGCAGGTAGTGCAAGAAAAAAAGAACCCGTTTATAAATCTTTTCTAGCGGGTTTTCTTTTATCCATCTCTAATCCTTTAACCATTTTGTTTTGGCTTGGTATTTACGGATCCGTATTGGCTAAGACCGCAGCCTCATATGATGTGAGTCAGCTTTGGATCTATAGCAGTGTTATTTTGATAGGTGTGATGCTATGGGATTTTACGATGGCTTGCATTTCCAGCAGCTTCAGGAGATTCTTAAATATGAAGATGTTGAGCTTAGTCTCTAAATTATCGGGTCTATCATTAATCGGTTTTGGTTTTTATTTTGGTTATCAAGCCTTTTTGGTCCTTACGAGTTAAAGGTTACATAAAGTCTGTTTTCGCATACTTTGTTGTTTTTTTATGAAGGCAAATGTGTCCGTTTCATTGCGCTCCAGACACTTGCTTTTCGTTGGGAGCAAGTGGAGCCTCCTCGGCTTTGCCTGCGGTGTCTCAGGCCTTACTTTTCTACCCGCGGGAGTCGAGTGTCATCCGCTCCATTCCGCTACAGTAAAAAATATTTATTCGGGTAGCAACAATCTTAGCGAAAACCGCTACATAAAAAAGCCTTCCGATCATTGGAAGGCTTTTTAATTTAAATAATTTATTTTAAAGAAAGCAAAAATTCAATTAAAGCATTTTGCTGTTCTGGTGTAAATCCGGTTGATGCGTCTACCCAAAATGGATGTCCGATTCCCTGTATGTGAACCTGCTGTAAATCTTTGATGGTGCGGTTGGCTTCTAAGACTTTTTGTCTCAGGTCTTGATCTACTAATGCCTTTAGGCTGTTATAGGGGTCTGGCTGAATTCCTTTTAAGAGAGTGCCAGGCACTCCCAACTCGCTGCCGATATTTTTTCCGACAGCAATACCTCCATCATGTAAATAAGGAGCAGTCCAATAAAGACCAATTAAGCTCGGGGTTTTATAGCCTCCTGGTGAATCCCCGTGAGCATAGGCTAATTTTATTTGCTCAGGATCGATGTGATTAACAGGTACCTTTAAAACTATAGGATTTTCAGGGAGAGGGACATTCTGCTCAAACTGATAAACGTAAGATTCTCCAAATATTTTTTCAGTATTCTGCAATGCTTTAGCTCTCGAAGGTTCTGTTTTTATTTCATTAACCGATACTACTCGATTGTTAGTATAGGAATTTCCTGCATGACAGGAGATACATCCAGCCTGTTCAAAAACTGTCCTGCCTAATGCTAATGTGTCTGATGAAGGAATTTTCCTTGTTGGACGAGGCGGTATTATTGTATTTTGCCACGCAGCAATTCCATTGATTTGTTCCCAAATTTTAAAACCGGGAGAGCTGACAAAAAGGCCATCCGGCGCAACTATTGAAACCTTTGGATAAACTGGGGACGGGACTAATTCGTTAATGCCAGACGAATCTGGGGTAGGGTCAACAGAAGCAAAAAATTCAGAAGGCTTCATTCCAGACCCGGGACTAAATCTAAATGTTGGATTTGCCGCATTTTGCAGGATCGTTCCTATATACACCTCTTTATCAATCCCAAATAGAGGCTTGCTTATTTCCGCTTGTGAAAGTGCATCAGCATTTTGAGCATGTACATTATTACTAAAGGAACTCAGTCCCTTAAAAGGGCCAGCCATTGCAAACCCGCTCCATCCGTATGGGTGATCTCCCAATGTAAAGGAATCAGGAATTTGGGCAGGATTTGCTTTCAAATCAATAGTTGAATCAAAGTTACCTGGTGGCCATTTTACCAGAATATTGTCAACCGCCTTCTCCAATAAAATTGGATCAGGCAGAGCTTCTTCTGTTCCGTTTGTAGTCGTGACCGTACTTTTTAAATTGTTCATAAATTCATTTAAATTGCTTAATTGCGCATGAGTAAAATAAGCGGTTGAATTGGTAGCCAAAGCCAAGATCAAACCGGCGTTTAAATCTGCATTGGGAGCGCCTTCAATTACCATCTTGGTTTCGCGGTCTACCGTGGCATGGCAAGCGGCACAACTGACCCCGACTCTTACTCTTCCATCTGAAAATGTAACTGGCATGCCAAGAGGAGTATAGGTGCCTTTAACAACATCAATCCCGGTATCAATTAGATCACCTTTTCGGTATTGTTTATCTCCAATCTTAATATCATCAGCCAGTTCAACCCGTAAATTTGTTGTTCCCTCTCCATTTAATTTCATAATTGCTTGCATAATATTTGGGATTGTAAAAGGACCGTCCACAATGCCCATAATATCTGTCAAAAAAATTTCATTCCCGAATGTCTCCTGATAAAAAGCATCACGTCCTAAAGAAAGTAATGATTCATCAATCGTGATGCCCCAATCGTCAGCATTTGCCTGAACGATTCCCTGATTGTTTAATGGTTCGCCAAGGCTTGTGTGATACATATCTGTCTTTATATCCACTGCTGATTCATTTAGGATTTTTTTCTCTGGAGGAATATAAGCGTACTCTGGTTCAACTTTATAAATAATGACATACCCAATAATAGCAATGCCAACAAATAACAGGGCTGCTTTCCAAATTTTCAAATGACTCACCTGCCCAATTCTATTTATAGAATTAGGTTGTCTAAAAGAGAAAAGGAGTATGTAAATAAAAATGAAGCTCCAATCGCTGGAACTTCGTCTAAATACTTTCTACTTCTACACTTGTCACACTATCTAAATTAACGGCCATTTCGTATACTTCAGCAGTCTGCTGGCGGTAATCAACTGACAATCGGAGCTGAATCAAATGCTGATGGTCGGGGAGATCTTTGATACGAACACTGTCAATGTTCATTCCTAAAGCTTCAATTTTCTCCATCACATCATGAATCGCACTCTGCCTTACGACAATAACCTTTAAAAGGATCTCTTTTTCCCGTAATTGCTTTGGTCCAATCAGTCCTAATAAAAATGGGACTAATTCGACACTTATCAGTATAAAGATTACCCCGGCAATTGCGGCGAAATAGAAGCCTGCTCCAACTGTAATCCCAATTCCGGCTGCCCCCCAAATCATGGCAGCAGTGGTCAAACCAAGAATGCTGTCATTATTCCTTCTTAAAATGACCCCGGCGCCTAAAAATCCGATTCCAGACACAATTTGAGCGGCTAAACGAAGCGGGTCCATTGTGACATTGACGTCTGGTCTGGCAGGAACCATATAAGTCGTTTCAATTGAAATAATCGTTAATAAACAGCTGACAATCGAAATCACTAAGCTTGTTTTTAATCCGACTGGCTTTCGCTTCAATTCTCTCTCTAATCCAATCGCTAATCCAAGCACTGCTGAAACACCGAGCTTTATAACTATGTCTAATCTCATCCAATCTTCGAGCCATTCCATTCGAATCAACCTAACTTTCTGTCTCTGTAGTAGAAATTAATAATAGTTCCAACCTTTCTACATCCATTGTACAATGGCATTATGCATTATCTTATCATAAATTGGAGATGACTTTGTTGAGTACTGCTAAGATTAACCCTTATGTCGTGATTTTAATTGGTGTAATTTCAGTATCAACCTCCGCTATTTTTGTAAAATTAGCAGAGGCACCGTCTGGAGTTACCGCTTTTTACAGGCTGCTTTTTTCTGTTCTTCTTATGCTCCCTGTATTTCTTTTAAAATATGTAGGAGAGGTGAAGCATATAACCAGGAAAGATTGGCTATTTTCCTCTATTTCTGGTGTGTTTCTTGCATTTCACTTCATCCTGTGGTTTGAATCCCTGAACTATACATCTGTAGCAAGTTCCACAGTTCTAGTTACGCTACAGCCGCTATTTGCATTTATCGGCGGAGCCCTCTTTTTTAAGGAACGAATTACGGCAGCTATGATAGCAAGCGGAATCATAGCGATTACAGGGAGTGTATTAATTAGTTGGGGAGATTTTCGGATAAGCGGGATTGCTCTTTGGGGGGACTTTCTCGCCTTAATAGCATGTGCTCTGATTACATTTTATTTGTTCTTTGGTCAATCCGTAAGAAAACGCGTCTCACTCATGACCTATACTTTTATTGTTTATAGTGTCAGTACCATTACTTTATTCTTTTATATATTAATTAAACAAGAGCCTCTGGCACCCTATTCATCACTGCAATGGATGTACTTCTTATTGCTTGCAATCGTGCCAAATCTATTAGGACATACTCTTTTTAACTGGTCAATCAAATTCGTAAGTACATCCATTATTTCAATTGCAATTTTATTTGAACCTGTAGGAGCTACGATTCTTGCGTACTATATTCTGGGCGAGGCAGTTGTATTAACGCAAATTCTTGGCGGATCAATTGTTATTATTGGTATTACAACGTTTTTATTAAATGAAAGAAAGAAACGCAAAAGCAAAAGGGGAGAGAAGCATGGAAATCAGAGTGGCGCAAGCGCGTGATATCGAAGCTATTGCGTCTGTACATATTCAGTGCTGGAGGGAAACGTATAAGGGAATTGTACTGGATGATGAGTTAGATGGATTAAATATGCCGCAAAAAATCACACAGTGGACGCATATTTATAAACAGCAAAATGAGCAGGGCATAGGGCAGATTTTGGTCGCATTAGTGGAAGGAAAAATAGTCGGGTTTGCTCACTTCACTAAAGAAAGAACAGAAAAATATGATATAGACGGAGAATTAACCACCATTTACATTTTAAGAGATTATCATCGGAAAGGAATTGGAACTGCGCTTTTAAGGAAAGGTCTGGACTATCTTGAGAGTCAGCGATTTAAAAGCATGCTCGTCTGGGTTTTGGATGAAAATCCATTTAAGCTATTTTACGAAAGCTTTCAACCAGTAGGGGTAGATCGACAGACATTACATATTGGAAATAAAGTACATGAAGAAATCGCCTATTCATGGAGAAATTTATCTGTATTAAAAGAACTTATAGGATGATAATAATGGTCTGGCCTTCATTTTTTAGAAGGTCAGGCATGTTTTTATTTTCGAAAAAATTGAATGGTTTTTTAATAAAAGATTATATTGCAATAGAGTTATATTCATGTTATATTAAATTTCGCTGCTTTTGATAAAGCAAAGAAACATGCAAGCAGACTTCTTTTAAAAAATTAAAAAAAGCTCTTGCAAAATAATATAAAGACAGTATAATAATACTTGTCTCATTAATAGAAATAACAGTGTGGTAACAATGGCGAGAAGGTCACACCCGTTCCCATCCCGAACACGGAAGTTAAGCTTCTCAGCGCCGATGGTAGTTGGGGGCTCTCCCCCTGCGAGAGTAGGACGTTGCCATACAATGGAGGATTAGCTCAGCTGGGAGAGCACCTGCCTTACAAGCAGGGGGTCGGCGGTTCGATCCCGTCATCCTCCACCATTTTAGTTAAAAATTATCTTGACATTTATTCGAAAAAGCATTATAATAAAATCTTGTTGCGATTTAATTTATGCCGGTGTAGCTCAATCGGTAGAGCAACTGACTTGTAATCAGTAGGTTGGGGGTTCAAGTCCTCTCGCCGGCACCATTTTTCAGTTCTAAGTTTTATTAAGTTGAAAGCGATCATGTTCCTCACGAGAAAACAGGTAAAGTTCAGATCGATTTCTACTTGCTTGGGCACTCTGAGAGATGGTTCTCGTGTTAGATAGATCGTCATCTAGCATGCAGCAACAATCTAAAACGAGCCATTAGCTCAGTCGGTAGAGCATCTGACTTTTAATCAGAGGGTCGCAGGTTCGAGTCCTGCATGGCTCACCAATATTGTTACGCGGGTGTGGCGGAATTGGCAGACGCGCTAGACTTAGGATCTAGTGTCTTTATGACGTGGGGGTTCAAGTCCCTTCACCCGCATATGCGGAAGTAGTTCAGTGGTAGAACACCACCTTGCCAAGGTGGGGGTCGCGGGTTCGAATCCCGTCTTCCGCTCCATTTTTTTGCCGGGGTGGCGGAATCGGCAGACGCACAGGACTTAAAATCCTGGGAAGGGTGACCTTCGTGGGGGTTCAAGTCCCCCCCTCGGCACCAAATACTTAAGCGCCCGTAGCTCAATTGGATAGAGCGTCTGACTACGGATCAGAAGGTTATGGGTTCGACTCCTGTCGGGCGCGCCATTAAGATTTCGTTATTGAAACATTTTCAATGACGGGGAGTAGCTCAGCTTGGTAGAGCACTTGGTTTGGGACCAAGGGGTCGCAGGTTCGAATCCTGTCTTCCCGACCATGTTCATAAGTGAAATGGGGCCTTAGCTCAGCTGGGAGAGCGCCTGCTTTGCACGCAGGAGGTCAGCGGTTCGATCCCGCTAGGCTCCACCAATTTTATAGGGTAAAATAATTTGGTATAACATAGACGGCGGCGTAGCTCAGCTGGCTAGAGCGTACGGTTCATACCCGTGAGGTCGGGGGTTCGATCCCCTCCGCCGCTACCAAATGGACCTTTAGCTCAGTTGGTTAGAGCAGACGGCTCATAACCGTCCGGTCGTAGGTTCGAGTCCTACAAGGTCCACCATTTATACGGAGGAATACCCAAGTCTGGCTGAAGGGATCGGTCTTGAAAACCGACAGGCGGGTCAAACCGCGCGGGGGTTCGAATCCCTCTTCCTCCGCCATTTTATTATCGCGGGGTGGAGCAACGAGCGACACTTCACGAATATACTACGAGTTGTCTCGACGCATCAAGTTCCTTGAATAGGCTAGTAGAGGAAGAGACAGTCAATATGATCGTAGTTCATGTACAAAATTAAATCACTTTCTATTACCGCGGGGTGGAGCAGTCCGGTAGCTCGTCGGGCTCATAACCCGAAGGTCGCAGGTTCAAATCCTGCCCCCGCAACCAAAATTTTGCTCTTTTACTATTTTTAATAAATGGTCCGGTAGTTCAGTCGGTTAGAATGCCTGCCTGTCACGCAGGAGGTCGCGGGTTCGAGTCCCGTCCGGACCGCCATTTACAACTATGATGTGGCTCAGTAGCTCAGTCGGTAGAGCACGATCGAATAGCTTCGAAGCTATGCTACAGCACACAAGTCGAGCTGCTACTTGCAACAGCTTTCTGAGACTTGGGTGAAGGACTACCGCATAACATCTTAGAAAATATGATTTTATTGGCTCAGTAGCTCAGTCGGTAGAGCAAAGGACTGAAAATCCTTGTGTCGGCGGTTCGATTCCGTCCTGAGCCACCATTGATTGATGGCGGCTGTGGCGAAGTGGTTAACGCATCGGATTGTGGTTCCGACATTCGTGGGTTCGATTCCCATCAGCCGCCCCATAGATTTACATGCGGGTGTAGTTTAATGGTAAAACCACAGCCTTCCAAGCTGTTGTCGTGGGTTCGATTCCCATCACCCGCTCCAAATTGGGCCTATAGCTCAGCTGGTTAGAGCGCACGCCTGATAAGCGTGAGGTCGATGGTTCAAGTCCATTTAGGCCCACCATTTTTTACTCAATTCCATAAATATGATTATTTATTTAGCTACAGTATTTTATTCCGCAGTAGCTCAGTGGTAGAGCATTCGGCTGTTAACCGAACGGTCGTAGGTTCGAATCCTACCTGCGGAGCCAATTTGGAGAAGTACTCAAGTGGCTGAAGAGGCGCCCCTGCTAAGGGTGTAGGTCGGGTAACCGGCGCGAGGGTTCAAATCCCTCCTTCTCCGCCAGATAATGGCCCGTTGGTCAAGTGGTTAAGACACCGCCCTTTCACGGCGGTAACACGGGTTCGAATCCCGTACGGGTCATAGTGTAAAAAAGCTGCTCAAAATGAGCAGCTTTTTTTGTTTTTGCTGAGAGAGCTGGTCCTTCATATGGTTTCTAAAGGACTGTTCTTTTCCTCGAATATGGGTTTGGTCCATGGCAAGTTTTCTAAAGGACGTTTTTCCTCGAGTAGCAATTTTGGTCCTTGATATCTTTTTCAAAAGACTTTTATTTTGCTCAAATAGTGGTTGAGGCCTATTAATAGCTGATCAGTAATTGAATATTGTCCTGTATACTACTAATAAAGGACATTTGATCTACTTAAAACTGTAATTCTGTCCATCATCCCACTAATGACGGACATTTCATTTACTCAAATCGTAAATTCAGTCCATCATCCCACTAATGACGGACATTTCATTTACGCAAATCGCAAATTCAGTCCATCATCCCACTTATGACGGACATTTCATTTACGCAAATCGCAAATTCAGTCCATCATCCCACTTATGACGGACATTAGGTTTACGCAAATCGCAAATTCTGTGCTTCAGAACTCCAAAAAAAGGGTACTTCACCCCTAAATCATGGACCCTTGACAAATCCAACCGACTCTCCACGCCATCACATCTCATCCCGTGACCTAGGCGCGGTAGGATCACAATCGGGCTTTTCATCCCCAGCTGACTCGGCCAGTTTCATTAAGTAATAACATTCTTCCCTGGCCATATGATCAGCCATCAGTCCGGCAAAGGTTCCTAGCATACGTTCAGTTAGCTCCAGCTCTTCAATTTCGTGCAAGAATAATTTAAATAATTCAATCTCTAATCTTACATCCTGATTCATCCGTTCTAGAGCTGGGAAGGATTCAATGTTTGCTCGAAGGTAACCTGTTAATTCCACGGCTTTTAAATAAAATTGTTCAAAATGCTTGGTATACTGATCACTTTTTTCTTTTAGGCGCTTTTCCACTGCATCAAGACTGTCAGATATAGCTCCTGCGTGCCCCGCAGCATCCAATAACCAGAGTAAATGGTGATGCAGCTCATGAAAGATAGGGGGAGCTTCTCCCTTCTTTAAGTAACTGATGATGAGCAAGTATTCCTCTAATTCGTTAACCATATGATTGATAAATGTAGGGGTGAGATGGATTCTGATTTTTCCTGTTACATGACGGCGAATAATGGAAAGCTTATAATCACGGAATTCCAATGTTAGATTTTCAGCCTCTTCTGTTAAAGCTTCTAGTGACGGGTAGGCTTCATGCTGAACCATCGTTAATAATCGATCATATTCGTTTTTAAAATGAGTAGCTACATCAATATCTTCTTGTTGCTTGGCAGGCAGAGAATCCAAAATAAACCGTGCATGATCTCCTAATACCTGCAGCCAAAATAGATGTTCAAAAATGGCACTTTGCTCAAATGATTTCAATTGTTTTCCCTCCTTTCGTCATGCTTCCCTTTCCAATGTATTCAAGGTACAAGTTTGCTATGAAATTGTTGCATATAAAAAGAAGGTATCCTTGACAGGACACCTTCTTGCGCTAGTCTTTATTGGGCTCGATGGTTCCGACTGATTCAGTTTCGCCCTTTTTATTCATAGAAAATTCATTGGAATTATGCATTTCCTGATTTTGTTCACCGCCTAGGTAGGCAGGTCTATGTTTCGATTGAATCCCTCTAAATTTATCAAAATCTTGATTAACGATAATCCTCACTCCTTCTTATTTATTCTTTTTTCTTTGATCCTGGAGGTTTATGTCTTCTCCAGCAACGTTCTCCATCTTTCCGTCTATGGTTCCTTCTGTATAGTCATCAGTTGCCTGTTCGTGTGTCATGGCTAATCCAGCACTTGTTTCATCTTTTTTATCATAGTCTTGGACATCAAAGATTTTTCCAGCTATTTCTTTTCCGTAGTCTTTATTCATCCCTCTAGACTGCACCTCTCTTTATGAAATAGGGTCTAGCATAGTATTTGAATTAGAAGGGTAAATATACTGTTCCTAACTTAAAAAAGAGGCAGCTTAAGGGATACTGCTCCCAATAAGCTGCCTCAGTTTCTTTTTATACAAAGAAAGATACTGTTAATCCGATTGTTAATAAAAAGCCAAAAATCGTGTTTGTTTGAGCTGTTGCTTTCATTGCCGGCATCATTTCAATCGGTTTGGTTTTTCCTTTAAAGCCGATAACCGCCTGGTAAGCCTTTGGAATGCTTAAAAATACGAGCAAAAGCCAAAATGAAAATTCACTGGTGAACGCAAGTCCTACAACCCACAGATATGAAACTGTAAACATAGTGGCAAGTAAGGTAACGGCTTTTTTTCTGCCCAACAAAATCGCCACTGTTTTACGTCCATTTTCTTTATCCCCATCCAAATCACGAATGTTGTTGGAAAGCATAATAGCGCCAACTAGAATAGAAATTGGAATAGAAATTAAAATACTTTCTGTCGTCACTGTTCCTGCTTGAATATAAAAGGACAGTAAAATAATAATAAGACCCATAAATAAACCGGATATAACCTCTCCAAAAGGAGTATAAGCAATCGGCAGCGGCCCACCGGTGTAGAGATAGGCGACCAGCATGCAAATGAGACCGATTACTGCAAGCCACCAGCTGCTTTCCATACAAATATACACACCGATTAGTGTAGCGATGCCAAAAAAGCTTAATGCGAGTCCAAGCACGGTTTCAGGCTTTACTCCGTCTCGTACAATTGCTCCGCCGATCCCGACAGATTCTTCGTTATCTAAGCCGCGTTTATAATCGTAATATTCATTAAACATGTTGGTGGCGGCTTGAATCAAGAGACTTGCGATGAGCATGGAAAGAAATAATAAAATATTGATTTGTCCTTCATGCAATGCTAGAGCTGTACCAATCGTTACGGGTACAAATCCTGCAGTTAATGTGTGAGGCCTCATTAACTGCCACCATACTTTAAACCCCTTGTTAGCTTGCACAGCAGAGGGTGCTTCCATTTTTGTTTCCATATAGTAACTCCTTCTATGATAAATGATTCATTAAGACATACTCCTACAGATTAAGTGTAGGAAATGCGACACATCCTGTCAACAATCGAAATATGGCAGGTGCCCCAAGGAGAATGGTCCATAAATGACGGAAACATGACAATTTGTAAAAAGTATTTTAAAATAAATTAGTCGGGCTTTTAACAAGCTTTCTTGGATGACAAGTAATGATGCCGTCATAAGTAAAAGAATGGACATCATATTATTGGTCTCATTTGTACTGATTTGTATAGATTCCACTATATAGGGGGACTAAAAATGGCTGTAGCACAACCAGCTTTATTTGCAGCTAAGGCTCTTGAAGCAATCCAAATGGCTAAACAAAAAAATGAGCCTTTTTTTGTGTCAGAAATTCTAAAACTAGATCATATATATCCGTTTCATTTTTACCGTGCGGGACAAGCTTTGTATCAGAGCGAGCGTTTTTTCTGGAAAAATGCCGATGACACGCTACAACTTGTTGGGGTTGGGAGTGCTTTTTCGATTCATTCCCATGCCGATCATGGCCGGTTTGCACATGTGGAAGAGGAATGGACTAAGTTTAAGGGGCGCGTGGTTTCTGATAATAAAGGAAAAATTGAAGGGACAGGACCAGTCCTTTTAGGAGGATTCTCGTTTGACCCCAAAAAAAGAGATGCAGGGATCTGGTCGGCATTCCCTAATGCACAATTCTTTGTACCTAAATTTCTTTTGACGATTCATAATCAAAAACATGTATATTTATCTGTAACTTTTCCTTGCAAACCTAATGATGAGGAATCAATTGTTAACGGTATTAATCAAGAATTAGATTTCATTTTGTCTCATGCAAGAAAATCTTTTAAACGGACAAAACCAGTACTGGTTTCCAAAGAAGAAATTGCTCCTGAACAATGGAAGGAGACTGTTGCCAGCGCCATTCAAACTTTGAAAAATAAGGTGCTTGAAAAGGTTGTTTTAGCAAGAAAGCTAGTACTAACGTTTGAGCAACCGCTAGATGTAACATCGGTCTTACAAACATTAGACCAGGAACAAAAAGATAGCTTTGTCTTTTCGTTTGATTGGGAGGACGCCAGTTTTGTCGGTGCTACACCCGAACGATTAGTTAGGAAGAGGGGAGATGTAGCCCAGTCCACTTGTTTGGCTGGTTCTATTGGGGTCGGCCAGACCGAAGAAGAAACAGCTAAACTAGCTGAGTGGTTGCTGCAAGATAAAAAAAATTCGGTTGAACATAATTATGTGGTTCAGCAAATTACGAAAACCTTTGAAAATTTATGTTTAGAGGTTGACGTAGATGAAAAACCTAAAGTGTTAAAAATGCGGGATATTCAGCATTTATATACTGGAGTAAGAGGAAAGGTCTTACACCATGTTTCACTTTTAGATTTTGTTGAAAGCTTACACCCTACACCAGCTTTAGGCGGGACTCCGCGCAATAAGGCACTGCAATTAATTCGTGACTTAGAGGTCATGGATCGGGGCTTTTACGCTGCACCGATAGGATGGTGTGATTTTGAAGACAATGGGGAGTTTGTTGTCGGTCTGCGCTCGGCATTAGTACAAGGAGATAAAGCTACATTGTTTGCTGGCTGTGGAGTTGTAGAAAGCTCTGTCCCTGAAAAAGAATATGAAGAGACAGCGATAAAATTCAAGCCCATGCTATCAGCACTCGGAGGAATGGAAAATTGAGTTGGAAAACAATTTTAACGGTATATGTAAAAACAATCGTTGAAAGCTTACACGAAGCCGGTGTTAGAGATGCAGTCATTAGTCCTGGCTCCCGTTCGACTCCGCTGGCTTATTTGCTTGCAGAGCATCCTGACATTCAGACACACGTGGTGATCGATGAAAGGTCTGCAGCTTTTTTTGCGATGGGGATGGCTAAAAAATCAAGCCATCCTGTTGTTTTGTTATGTACGTCAGGCACTGCGACAGCCAATTATTACCCAGCCATTGTTGAGGCTAAATATGGGAGGGTTCCTTTAATTGTCTTAACAGCTGACAGACCCCATGAATTAAGAGAGGTCGGGGCGCCACAGGCAATTGACCAGACGAATTTATACGGAAAACACGTAAAATGGTTCATTGATCTGCCACAGCCAACTAATCAGTCAAATACGATTTCTTATTTGCGGCAAACGTGTTACAAGGCCTTTGACTTAGCTCAGCAGTCCCCAAAAGGGCCAGTCCATCTAAATGTTCCGCTGCCTGAGCCATTAATTCCTGAATTGCCTGTAGAATTTTCATTAGATCAGCCAAGGAAAAGCAGTGAAATTGGCCGAACCTATCCGACCAGTTCAATGATTAGTGAGCTGACGAGTCTGCTAAACTCTGGCCAAAACGGTCTTATGATTGCAGGAGAGATGGGGGATAAACAAGCGGCAGACTGGTTGCTGGATCTTTCCGCAACCTATCAGATTCCGATATTAGCGGATCCGTTATCTCAGCTTAGAACCAATGGAGATTCTTCGGTTTCGACAATCATCGATAGTTATGATACTTTTCTGAGATTTGAAGAACTTCGCAAACAAGTCAAACCTGATTTTGTGATCCGATTTGGCTCTATGCCAGTTTCCAAGTCTTTAAGTCAATTTCTCCAAGGACTTGAAGACATAAGATTCATAGTGATTGACGAGGGCGGCCATCGGGATCCGATTTATAAAGCAACCGACTCATGGTTTGTCAATGAATCGCTATTAATCAAAGAAATATTACAGAATCGTCCGGCCCCACAGGAGCATAGCAAATGGGCTGAAAAATGGATCAAGCTCAATCAGCAAACAAGAATGTTAATTGAACAAAAGAGTCCCTTGCTGCAGTGGAATGAGGGAAAAGCTGTTCATAAAATTCTTAACTACCTCCCGGACGACTCTCTTTTATATGTAGGAAATAGCATGCCAATTCGGGATGTAGATACATTCCTGTCAAAGCAGTCGAAGCGAATTAATGTCTTAGCAAACAGGGGTACAAATGGTATTGATGGAGTCGTCTCCTCAGCGCTGGGAGCAAGTACAAAGCATACGTCTAATTATCTGCTTATCGGAGATCTGTCTTTTTACCATGACCTGAACGGTTTGCTGATTAGTCAAATGGAAGAGATTGATATTACTATTTTTGTTTTAAATAATAATGGCGGAGGAATTTTCTCTTTTCTGCCACAAGCAAATGAACCCTATCATTTTGAAAAATTATTTGGGACCCCAGCTAACCTGACATTTGAACATGCAGTCAAAATGTACAAGGGTTTTTATACAAAGGTTCGTAATGAAGCAGAATTAGAGGAAGCCCTATTAAGCCTTAATTCTAAACATGGGCTAAAAGTAGTAGAAATTCTTACGAATCGCGAGGAAAATGTCGTTATTCATCGAGAATTGTGGAATTTTGTTTCCCGGGAAATGAACGGCCATGTATGAAGAATCCATTTATGTAAAGATTCGGGGAGTTCAGTATCATCTCAAGATTTCAGGGAGCGGTGCCCCCCTTTGGCTATTGCATGGGTTTACAGGTTCATCCAAAACCTGGGACGAGCTTGCTTCCTTGTTAAGCCCGTACCGCACCATTGTGGCGATTGATTTACTGGGACATGGAAAAACTGAATCCCCTTCTTCAGCTGATAGATATACGATGAATGAACAGGTCGAGGATCTCAATCAAATAAGAAAACAGCTTTCTTTTGATTCGATAGAACTATTGGGTTATTCAATGGGCGGACGAGTGGCTCTATCTTACACTATTTTAAAAAAGCCTTATGTAAAAAAATTAATCCTTGAGAGCAGTTCACCTGGTTTAATAAGCGAAGCAGAGCGGATTGAACGGCAGGAGAATGATTTTAGCTTGGCATTAAAAATTAAAAATGAAGGGCTTCAGTCTTTTGTGGATTATTGGGCAAACATCCCTTTGTTTGCAACCCAGAAATTACTGCCGGACTCGGTACAGGAAAAAATTAGACACGAACGGTTATTGCAGAATCCAATTGGACTTGCTAACAGTCTGATTGGATTAGGAACTGGCAGTCAGCCTTCCTGGTGGAATCGGCTTCATGAGATTGACATTCCGATTTTATTTATCACGGGGCAAAAAGATCAAAAATTTTTAAAGATAGCGGAACAGATGAAAAAACGGATACCGCATGCAAGTCATATCAATGTTTTCAATGCTGGACATGCAATCCATGTGGAACTCCCGCAAAATTTTGGTAAAATAGTAAAAGAGTTCGTACTACATACATAAAGAGGAGGTTTTCGTAATGGCTATAGAATGGAAATCAGAGCGTCAATATGAGGACATTTTATATGAGACGTACAATGGTATTGCCAAGATTACGATCAATCGGCCAGAGGTGCGCAATGCTTTTCGTCCAAAAACAGTAATGGAAATGATTGATGCCTTTGCCTATGCCAGAGATGATGCAAATATTGGAGTAATTATTTTAACAGGTGCCGGTGACAAAGCATTCTGTTCCGGCGGTGACCAAAAAGTAAGAGGTCATGGCGGATATGTGGGAGAAGATGAAATTCCGCGCCTGAATGTGTTAGATCTTCAAAGATTAATCCGTGTAATCCCTAAGCCTGTTATTGCAATGGTGGCTGGATATGCGATTGGCGGTGGTCATGTCCTTCATGTTGTCTGTGACTTAACCATTGCAGCGGATAATGCTATTTTTGGACAAACTGGACCAAAAGTCGGAAGCTTTGATGCTGGATATGGTTCAGGCTATTTAGCAAGAATTGTTGGCCATAAAAAAGCAAGAGAAATTTGGTATCTATGCCGTCAATATAATGCACAGGAAGCTTTAGAAATGGGCCTTGTAAACAAGGTTGTTCCTCTTGAGCAATTAGAGGAAGAAACTGTACAGTGGTGCAATGAAATTCTTGAAAAAAGTCCTACTGCCATCCGCTTCTTAAAAGCTGCGTTTAATGCGGATACAGATGGACTGGCTGGTCTTCAGCAGTTCGCAGGAGATGCGACTTTGCTTTATTACACGACCGATGAAGCAAAAGAAGGCCGTGATGCCTTTAAAGAAAAAAGAAAACCAGACTTTGGCCAGTTCCCTCGTTTCCCTTAATAAAGATGGTTCAGGAAAGCTTAGCGATTTAGTCGCTGAGCTTTTCTAGGTTATAGGAACTTCTTCGAAAAAGTTGATTGAAAACTGCTGGGACAATACGTGTAAGAAGGTGAAATCATGTCTAGTACGGTAATGCCGATTTGGGTAACACAGCGGGCAAAATTAACACCCGAGAGAAACGGACTAATCTTCAAAGGGACTTCCTATACCTTTCAAGACATTTATGAAGAAGCTAAAAAGTGGGCAAACCTTCTGTATCAAAAGGGGATCCGGAACGGTGATCATGTTGGAATCTGGATGAACAATAATGCAAAGACGGTTTTTATCATTCATGCATTACAGCTAATAGGGGCTAAAACCATTTTATTAAATCGAAAGCTTCACAAGGAAGAGCTATTTTGGCAATTAGATAATTCGAGGACCACTTGTCTGATTCATGACGGGGATCGTGCAGCCATAGATGGATTCTCTATTTGCGAAATCCAGGTTAACGAGCATGAGCCGACGTTTATTGATATTCCAGACGATTCCTTCTTACAGGATGAGTGCTCTATGGATGATGTCTGCTCCGTTATGTATACGTCCGGGACAACAGGCAAACCAAAGGGAGTTCTGCAAACATACGGAAATCACTGGTGGAGTGCAACAGGTTCTGCACTTAACCTTGGACTGAATCATGATGATGCCTGGCTAGCAGCCGTTCCGTTATTTCATATAAGCGGCTATTCAATTTTAATGAGAAGTGTGATTTATGGTATTCCTGTTATCCTTTATGAACGATTTGATGAAGCCGCTATCAATCAGGAACTAATTAATGGTAACGCAACCATTATATCAGTTGTAACAGCTATGCTGCGCAGATTGCTGGATAATTTGGATAACAGCACATATTCCCCAAAGTTTCGCTGTATGCTGCTCGGAGGCGGACCAGCTCCTTTTCCGATTTTAAAGGAATGTGAGGAGAAAAATATTCCTGTCTTTCAGACCTATGGGATGACAGAGACTTCTTCACAAATTGTGACACTGGCACCTGAATATGCTTTAACAAAGCTCGGTTCCGCAGGAAAGCCTTTGTTCCCTTGTCAGGTAAAAATTGATCTGACTGCTGAGGAGTCAGATCAATTTGGATCAGGTGAAATATTAGTAAAAGGTCCGAATGTTACAAGCGGTTACTTTGAACGTCCCGATGCGAATGAACAAGCCTTTCAGAATGGCTGGTTTAGAACGGGTGACATCGGCTACCTGGATCCGGATGGGTTTTTGTATGTGCTCGATCGGCGTTCTGATTTGATCATCTCTGGGGGAGAAAATATTTATCCGGCAGAGATTGAATCTGTA
The DNA here is from genome assembly GCF_022808645.1 of Bacillus litorisediminis. Lineage (GTDB taxonomy): Bacteria > Bacillota > Bacilli > Bacillales > JC228 > Bacillus_BF > Bacillus_BF litorisediminis. Next base: position 2,343 of record NZ_JAKZKT010000056.1, on the reverse strand, counting down.
TTGTTATCACACCCAAGTGTCCGTGAGGCAGGGGTTGTTGGAAAAGACGATCCGACCTGGGGACAGGTTCCCGTTGCATTCGTTGTGCTCTCACAGCAGGTAAATGAGGCTGCAATAATCAGCTGGCTAAAGGAAAAAATCGCATCATATAAAGTTCCTAAGCAAATTATTGCAGTTGATTATTTACCACGAAATGCATCGAATAAGCTGCTAAGGAAAGAGTTAAGGAATTGGCTGCATATGAAATAAAGGGGTCAGACCGATGTCTGACCCATTATTTTTTATAATTCAGCAGGTTTAAATGTTTTACAATCTGTTTCACGGCTATTGTGTGCACGGTCTCCTCTTTGCGCTACAACATAAATTTCTTCAGCACCGCAAAGATTGCCATGTTCCCAAAAAACACAGTTGTTTACTTCGCATTTTACGTCTTTGGCCAATGTGTACACCCCTTTCTAGCTGTACACATTTATTTTTCTCGAGATCATTCTTTTCATACTGCATAAATAAAAGGGAAACTTCCGTTATTTGCTAAATAAATTCAGCTCTTTTTGCGAAAGCCGTTCCATTTTTCCGGGACTGGATCATTTCCGCCAGGGTGAAAGGGATGGCATTTCAGGATCCGGACTATGGTTAAATACGCCCCTTTGATAAAGCCAAATCGCTTGATGGCCTCTAACCCATAATGAGAACATGTTGGATAAAACCGGCAGGAGGGGGGTTTTAAGGGAGAAATAAATTTTTGATAAAAACGAATAATACCTAGAGCTATATATTTCAATTGATCACCTTTTTGTTTTTTTACTATTATGATAATGGTAATAAGAAAAAAGGAAGAATGCAATTTATCGTTTATATAAAACTAAGTAGATGAAAAAAATCGGAATTTGCGTTAGAATAGACTGAGGAAAAACTAAGGAGGGTTTACGATGCCATCTGTTGAAAGCTTTGAACTTGATCATAATGCTGTTAAAGCTCCATACGTGCGTCACTGCGGTGTACACAAGGTAGGCAGTGATGGAGTTGTGAATAAATTTGATATTCGTTTTTGCCAGCCAAATAAACAAGCGATGAAACCAGATGCGATCCATACTTTAGAGCATCTGTTAGCGTTCAATATTAGAAAGCATGCTGAGAAATACGACCATTTTGACATTATTGATATCTCTCCAATGGGATGCCAAACTGGTTTTTATTTAGTTGTCAGCGGTTCTCCTTCAGTTGAGGAAATCATTGATTTATTGGAAGAAACGATGAAAGATGTGGCAACGATTGAGGATATTCCTGCTGCTAACGAAAAGCAATGCGGGCAAGCAAAACTCCATGACCTTGAAGGTGCAAAGAGACTTATTAATTTCTGGCTCTCTAAATCGAAAGAAGAATTAAAACAAGTATTTGCATAAAAAATAAAAGGGCAGAGGCTGAAACCGATAGGGTTTTCGCCTTTTTCCTTTTAAAATAATTTATTCACTTTTCTTATCTTCATTTTCATTCATATCCTGATTTTGCAAATAGGGATTATTTTCAATCGAATCAACCGTGTGTTTATATTGATACGCTTTCGAGGTAGTTAAGACTGTAAGCAGCAGGACAACAATGACGATTATGACAGAAATAATAAGAACCGTATACAAAGGTGTTCCCTCCCTCTTTTCTATAGTACAGGAATCCAGGCTTTTTTTCATCAAAAAAATAAGTTTGTCTCTTTAAGAAAAGGGTACTATAAACCTAGGAGGGTGATGGTATGTCTGAACATTTAATTCAAACTGTCAACAGACAAATTGCAAACTGGACCGTGCTATATGTGAAACTTCATAATTACCACTGGTTTGTTAAAGGACCTCAATTCTTTACCTTGCATGAATTGTATGAACAACTTTACAATGAAGCCCATACTTATATTGACGATTTAGCAGAACGACTGCTGGCGCTTGATGGTAAACCCGTTGCCACAATGAAGGAAGCATTGGAAATTTCAACAATCAAAGAAGCAACAGGAACGGAAACGGCTGAGGAGATGGTACGAACCACTCAAGAAGATTTTGAGACTTTAATTGATGAATTTAAAGACGGAATGATTATTGCTGAGGAAGCCGGGGATGAGACAACGGCTGATATGCTTCTGTCTATTCATCAAAGCCTAGAAAAGCATGTATGGATGCTGAAGTCGTTCCTAGGTAAGTAAATAATGTAGAAAAAAACTCGCCAATTGGCGAGTTTCAGATTGAAGACAAAAGGCATTTGGGAATGTTTTTATTCCCAAATGCCTTTATGATTTTAAGAATTTTTTTCAGAATCCATCTTAGAAATGAGTGTGATTTGTCTATTATTCTTATTCTTTAT
>NZ_JAKZKT010000055.1 GCF_022808645.1 Bacillus litorisediminis | reverse complement strand
ATCACGATCACGGGGGACCGCAATTTCAACTTCTCCTGTCGTCGTTTTCACGAACTTTTTGCCATATCCATTTCTTCTATTGCTTGTTTCTTTTTCTCCCTTGTCATTTGATTCATAGCCCAAATGATGATTCATTTCACCTTTAAGCATCGACTCAAACATAGGGCCAAATATGTCTTTTAATGCTTCTTGCATATCTTCTACAGATTTAGGTTGGTACTGTTCGATAATCTTGTTAGCTAATTCTACGGAGTTCGGATCTCTTTTCAATTTCCCCATTGAAAACACTCCTTTAGCTTTATACTTATTATTCTATCAAATAAAAAACTGTGTGAGTAAGGAACCGTACGTATTCCTTACTTACACAGTTTATATTACACTCCCGAAAAGGACGCAGTTCCGTCCTTTTCTTTAATAGTATTGGTATAGGATATCTTTTTATTATCCAGGCATTTTACTCATATCTCTAAATAAAACATTCCAACGGTGGCCATCTAGATCGGTAAATCCGCAGCCGTACATCCAGCCCCCAATTTCTGAAGGTGTTGCAAAGATTGTGCCACCAGCCGTCGCGGCTTTTTCAGCAAGTGAATCTACTTCTTCGCGGCTCTCAGCATCAATAGAGAGCAGAACTTCTGTAGCTTGGTTCGTATCGGTGATTTCATGTCTGGTGAACTGCTTGAACGTGCTAACAGGGAATAGCATTACAACTGAGGAGAAATCTCTCAAAATTAATTGTTCCTGATCATGAGTCTGAACAGTAAACCCCAGTTTAGTATAAAATTCTTTTGATTGATTAATGTCTTTTACGGGCAGATTAACCCAAATTTGTTTTGTCACTTTAATGTACTCCTTTTAGCCCTTCTGATTTTCCTCTTGGGCTATGGTAGAAACTTGCCATGTTACTCCAAATTGATCTTTTACCTGTCCATATAGGGGACTCCAAAAAGTTGGTTGAAGCTCCATGATTACTTGGCCGCCTACAGAAAGCTGCTCAAATACATCTTTTGATTTTTCAGGTGTGCTGACTGATACTGCTATCGTTACTTGGTCACCTATGGCAAAGGGCTGGCCAGGAAACGTGTCGGAAATCATAAGGTCATTATTTCCTACTTTTAAATGGGCATGTAATATTCGATCTTTTGCTTCTGCTGGTGTTGGATAATTAGGGTCTTCTGGCATATCACCGAAAGTTTGGACACTTAGTACTTTTGCATCGAGAGCACTTTCGTAAAATTTTACAGCTTCCTGACCATTACCGTTTGTCACGATATATGAATTGATTCCTAGTATCATTTTTCTACATCCTTTTCTATGGTTTATTTGTTAGTTTTCAACACTTGCAAGGCTCACATTTTTTAATAATTGAAGAAACTCGCGCATAAAGGAAGGAAGATCCGGCCAGGCATGAGCAGATACAAGATTTCCGTCAACGTAAGAAGTGCTTTCAGAAACATAGTTACCGCCTGCGATTTCAACACCCGGTTTGCATGCAATATAAGCGGTTAAAGTTCTTCCTTTTAATACTTCTGGAATTGTTTCGAAAATCAGTGATGCATGGCAAATCGCAGCAATTGGTTTATTTTCTTCGAAGAAGTGCTTCACAATAGCTTGAACATCCTTTTCTAGACGGATATATTCTGGAGCACGACCGCCAGGAATTACCAGTCCTTCATACTCAGTAGGATCCACTTCACTAAAGACAGCATTCGCTTCAAGTAAATACCCTAGCTTTTCCTCGTATGTATCCCATCCGGTGAAATCATGAACGACCGTTTGCAATTTCTTTTTCTGTGGTGCTGCAATCGTTACTTCGTATCCTTCTTCTAATAAACGGTAATACGGATAAAACACCTCTAAAGCTTCAACTGCATCGCCTGCGAGAATCAATACTTTTTTACTCATCATGCATTCCTCCTCCACTTATTTTCGAATCTTTCAATTTCATCATACTTATCAAAAATAAAAAAGGTGTCGAAAATTGTATGACAAGGAAAATTTTTTCATATTTTTGTATACTTAAACGAAAAAATGACCGATGCTGTATGGCCCATGATTATATACAGAATAGCTAATTTGAATGTTGGGTATTGTTCAGTGGAAGGCCTGGAGTTCCACGAAGACATTAATAGTATCAATAGCACGATAAGTGAATCTCAAAAATGGCTAAGCCGCTTAAGATTAAGTTTAACAATTAACGAAACAGCTTTAAGGACAGGAAAAAAACATCCAAAGGAAATATGAAATATCAATATTAATTGGCACTCATTAAAAACGATGAGTGTTTCGTATTTAGACATTATTCAAATGGAAGACAAATCATGAATTAATGAGCAGATGGGAAGATATAAAAGATTTACCTTTGACATACTGTCAAAAATCAAGTATTGTATCTTATGGACACGAACGTTTTGTGTCCGGATAAAACGATTATTCGTGTTTAGGGGTGTTGAAGATGGAAAATGTGTTTGATTATGAGGATATTCAATTAATTCCGGCTAAATGTATTGTAAATAGCCGTTCGGAATGTGATACAAGTGTAACATTAGGCGGACGTACGTTTAAGCTGCCTGTTGTACCAGCTAATATGCAAACTATTATTGATGAAAAAATCGCCATTTATTTAGCAGAAAATGGTTACTTCTATATTATGCATAGATTCCAGCCAGAGAAGCGTGCAGATTTCATTAGAGATATGCATGCCCGGGGATTATTTGCTTCGATTAGTGTAGGTGTTAAAGCAGAAGAATATGAATTTATTCAGCAATTAGCAGATGAAAACCTAATACCGGAATATATTACAATCGACATAGCACATGGTCATTCTAATGCTGTTATCGAAATGATTAAACATATTAAAACATTATTGCCTGAGAGTTTTGTCATTGCTGGAAATGTCGGTACTCCTGAGGCTGTAAGAGAATTAGAGCATGCCGGGGCTGATGCAACAAAAGTAGGGATTGGACCTGGTAAAGTCTGTATTACTAAGATTAAAACTGGATTCGGAACAGGCGGCTGGCAATTAGCTGCTTTACGCTGGTGTGCAAAAGCGGCGAGGAAACCAATCATAGCAGATGGAGGAATCCGTACACACGGCGACATTGCAAAATCGATCAGATTTGGAGCAACTATGGTAATGATTGGTTCTTTATTTGCGGGACATGAAGAATCACCAGGGGAAACGATTGAAAGAGATGGAAAACTATATAAAGAATACTTTGGTTCCGCATCCGAGTACCAAAAAGGGGAACGGAAAAACGTAGAAGGTAAAAAAATATATGTTGAGCATCGGGGTTCTCTTCAGGATACACTAACAGAAATGGAACAAGATCTGCAATCTTCTATTTCATATGCAGGCGGTAACAAACTAGACGCCCTTAGAAATGTAGATTATGTCATTGTTAAAAACTCTATTTTTAATGGGGACAGAGTGTACTAAAATTTCAGAGAAAAATCAGCCACGTAAAAAGTATGCTTACTTCATTTACGTGGCCGTTTTTTTAGGAAAATCCATATAAAATTGTACGGGTATTAAATGCTGAATATTTCGCTTTAGAATTTCCTCAAACAGCAAAGTCCTGAATGATGCGTCTGTTTTGAACTTAATTGCTTTTAAATAAATGGTTAGCAATTGTTCATTTGATAATGTTTTAAGGGTCATATTGAATCACCTTTATAGGAATTTTAGTCTATATCATAATAGGCGTTTAGACCTAATTATAAAATAATAGTAAATCGAATTTTTTTCAATGGAAAAGCGGTGAAAATTTTTTATTGTTAGCAAAATACGATGGCTATGATATATTTCAAGTAAGATAATAATTGTTTTTATGGGGGATTAGACTTGGAAAAACAGCCACGATGGGCAGGATTTCTTTTAGTTATTTTAGGTGCTAGTTTTTGGGGGATTGGAGGTACAGTTTCACAGCATTTGTTTCAAAAAGAGAACATCTCAGTTGAATGGCTTGTTTCAGTCCGCTTATTAATAGCTGGAGTAATCATGCTTTTATTATCTTTTTTCTTTAAAGATCGAAGAAAAGTAATTGAAATTTGGTCAAACAGAAACACATCTTTACAATTAATCATTTTTGGTCTGCTCGGTATGCTAGTAGTTCAATATACCTATATGGCTTCTATTAATCTGGGAAATGCAGCGGTAGCCACATTATTACAGTATTTAGCACCGATATTTATTTTGATGTATCTTGTATTAACTAGAGTAAAGCATTTAAAGCTGCAGGATGTTATAGCTGTCGTTCTAGCTTTATCTGGTACATTTCTTTTATTAACAAATGGGTCAATTGGCTCGTTAGCTGTTCCTATGTCTTCGGTGGTTTGGGGAATTCTTTCAGGGCTTGCGCTTGCGTTTTATACACTGTATGCAGGAGGATTACTGCAAAAATGGGGATCAGTTACGGTTATTGGCTGGGCCATGATTATAGGTGGGATTGGTATGAGTCTCATTCATCCGCCTTGGCGGTTTGATCCTGGCAACTGGGCGAATTCAACTTATTTTTACTTAGGATTTGTTATTTTATTTGGAACCATGCTCGCTTTTTGGTTCTACCTTGAAAGTTTAAAGTATTTAAAACCTCAAGAAACTAGTTTATTAGGTACCTTAGAACCCTTAGCTGCAATTATTACTTCTGTTTTATGGCTGAAAATTCCCTTTGGTATTTATCAGCTGATTGGAACCTTTTTCATTCTTTGTATGATTCTTTATCTTTCCTTAGTAAAGGAGAGAAAGAAGGGTGAAGACCAATCTTTAATGAAAGAAATTGTATAATTGGATATAAATGAGTACAAGACGTTTTTCTAACCGGAAAACGTCTTTTGTTCTATTCGCATATGTCTGTTCAATTAAATTATATCATTATTAGATAAGAACTTTTAGCCTTTTTCTTTTTATATTCACTGTTAGAATTTAATGAGTTAGGAAAAGGGGGATCTGGGAATGATTGATTATCGAATTAGAGCAGACAATCGTTTTTCTGAGAAAATGGGAGTATTAGTGTCAATGCTTGAACACACGAGAGCGGTAACATTACAAGATGTATCAAATTTAAGTCAGTCTGATTTAGATTATCTTCCAGATGGCAGTTCTAACAGTATTGGAGCTTTATTATTACATATCGCCTCTATAGAGTTTGTACATCAAGTCATTACAGCTGAAAATCGGGATATAAATGATAAAGAACGTTTGAAGTGGGAAACGGCATTGGAACTGGGCGACAGAGCAAGACGTGAAATAAAAGAAATGCCCCTGGATTATTACTTAAACGTTTTAGCAACAACCAGGCGGAAAACATTATTATTATTAGAATCAAAGGATGATCATTGGTTATTCGAAGATATGAAATGGGACAATGGGATTCCATACAATAAATACTGGATGTGGTATCACGTAATGGAAGATGAAATTAATCATCGCGGGCAAATTAGGTTTATTCAACGATTAATACAAAATAAATGAGTAAGGTGGATAGAATTTGGAGAAAGAAGTCGTAAAAAGGTTTGAACCAATCATTCAAAGGATCAATTCAGGTAACAAATTACTACATGTGTGGGAAATAAAAGGCGGAATTTCAGCTCAAGTGTGGGGACTAGAGGTATTACAACCCAATGGCCAGAAACAGAAAATGATTGTTCGTCAGCACGGCGATAACGACTATTTTCGCAATCCTAATATCGCGGCGGATGAATTTCGATTGTTAGAGCTCCTTGATTGCGAAGGAATACTTGTCCCGAAGCCTTTCTATCTCGATCAGTCAGGTGTTATTTTTACAAGACCCTTCCTGGTGATGGAGTTTATCGATGGTAAAAATGATTTTAATCCTACAAATGTTAGAGATTATATATCCCAATTAGCGAATCATCTGGCAAATATTCATCGAGTGGATATCTCTAAGTTGGATGTCTCATTCCTGCCATTACAAAATGAAATATGTATTGAATTATTAAATAGAAAAAGTGATAATTCACTAAATGAATATTTGATGCAGCAATATTTAAAATCCGGCATACCTTTATCTAAAAAAAATCAAGATGTCATTCTTCACGGTGATTTTTGGCCGGGAAATATTCTTTGGAAGGATGGAAAACTTGTTGCCGTTATTGATTGGGAAGATGCTGCAATAGGAGATCCTCTTTCTGACCTGGCAAATGGCAGGCTTGAAGTTTTATTTAAGTTTGGAATCGAAGCTATGAATGAGTTTACCTCTACCTATCAATCTTTGATGCCACAGATTGATTACACAGACCTGCCTTATTGGGAACTTTTTGCGGCTTTAAGACTTTCTGTATTTACGGAATGGGGACTTGATAAGCAAATTGAGAAAGTAATGAGAGAAAAACATGAGTGGTTCGTGACTCATGCTTTTACACGAATGAATAAAGGGGGATGATCCCCAGAACTCTATTCTAATCATTTGCAGGGTAGGAAGGACTGGGTTTAAATGGAGTTTACAACCGTAATATACGATAAAATTATTATGTAAACACGATAGCATTTAAATATTTATATAAAATGAAAAAAAGACGCTCTTTGCTTTAAAGGGCGTCTTTTACATGAAGAACAAACGTTCGTTTTGTGGATCAGCAAAATTAAGAGATGGGTAATCTCAACTATCATATTATTATAAATCAAAATGAATTATAAGTCTATATTTATTATTCGAAATATTCTATCGTATAGATACCTGGCCGGGGAGTTTTGGAAATGGACTGCTGAGCAGATTGTTTCTTTAGAAAAGGGGGATGTTTTTGAATATCCGTATATGGGATTTAAATTTAAAAATCCGAATAATAGGGGAATGTTTGTTCAATTTATTATATTGGATGTACTTTCCCTTTATTACGGTCTATTTTGGAGATGCCTTAGGTAATCACATGGCAGGTATTCTGATGACAGTTCCGCCACTCATCGCAATGCTTGGTAACATGGCTGGAGGGGATTTTACAGACAGATTCGGACGCAAGCCGGTAATGTTGCTTGGTTCTTGCATTAAGACACTTATGTTTGCTTTGTTTGCTATGTCTCCTTCACACTGGCTTGATTATATAGCCTTTATTGGGGTCGGTGTAGGCAATGCACTATATGGGCCAGCCAGTCATGCAATGGTAGCTGATCTTGTGCAAGAGCATGAGCGAAAGCAGGTTTTTGCTACATTTATTACTGCCAATAATATTGGGGCTGTATTAGGGCCAGCATTGGGTGCTATCTTTTTCTTTCACTACCGCAGTGAATTATTATGGACCTGTACAATCGTCATGCTGCTTTATTCTATTGTCATATATTTCAAAATTAACGAGACCATGCCTTATGAAATAAAAAATGAAAGCCGCTCTATACCTATAATGTCCTTAATAAAGGAACAGTGGAAAGGCTATAGAGTTATCTTTCAGGATAAATTGTTCCAGTTATATATCCTTGCTGGTGTATTTGCGATTATTACGATTATGCAATTAGATTTGTACTTAGCAGTCTATGTGACAAATCATGTGCCAGCTCAGCCTCTCATTTCTTGGGGAGATTGGTCATTTATCCTTTCCAGTACAGAAGTTTTTGGATGGATCTTAGGGTTAAACGGATTGCTTTTTGTTTTATTTGTTCTGCCAGTGACTAAATGGCTGAAAGGGTGGAGAGACCGGGATGTGCTGATTCTTTCCTCTATATTGTCCGGAGCGGGAATGTTTTCAGTTGGATTGACGAGTAACATTTGGATTCTTTTTTTAATCACAATCGTTTTTACATTTGGGGAAATTATACGATCTCCTGTGATCAATAATTTTGTCAGCTCATATGCTCCCATTGAAGCAAGAGGACGGTATTTGGGCGCATCCAATTTACAATATACGTTTGGAAGATTTTTGGCGCCAATGACAGTTTTCATGTCCGCTTGGGTATGGCCATTAGGAGTTTTTAGTTTTATATTGATTTGTGCTTTTATCAGCGTTGCGCTGTATATGATTGTTTTTAAAAGATTTGAAATCAGAATAAAGGAAAAGTCGGTTCCTCCATTGTAAAGGGAACCGACTTCTTAAATTTTTGTAATATGTTTAACCAGTTGCACTTGGCATTTTAGTCTTGCCGAACTTTGTAAAATATAAAACTATCGAAATGGTAACGGACAGTGCTGATGCGAGATAAATACTGCTGTAGTTGAACAAATATGCAATTTGGCCAAATGTGATGGCACCAATCCCAACTCCTAAATCAAACGAAGAGAAAAAGGTAGCGTTTGCCATTCCTCTGCGATTGACTTCAGCTGATTGAACAGCCCAAGCTTGCAATGCTGGCTGGATGCTGCCAAAGCCGAATCCATATAAAATTGCAGCCAGGTAAAGAATAAAACTATTTGGCAGCCATGCAAGTAAGAACATAGCTGTTAAAATCAGTCCTGTTCCGAACGGAAAAACGGCCCGATGACCTTTTTGATCGTAAATTTTTCCTGCAAACGTTCTGGTTACCATAAGTGATAGCGCATACAAAAGAAAATACCATTGAATTCCCTGAATCCCTTTTTCCAGTACATAAATCGGCAAGAAACTGGCGATTCCTCCAAAATTGATCGTAATAAAAAAGATGAGAATCGATGGGGGAAGCGCAGTTTTTTCATAGAGATCCCATCTTTTAATGGGTGTTGTCGTTTTCTCTGCTTTTCTATAGTTGATTTTTACCGACATCAAAAGTGAAATTATTCCAAGAGCAGAACAGATGAAGAATAGCTGAGTAAAGGAGATGTGCCCTGCTAATGTAAGGCCAAGGGTAGGACCGAGTGCCAGAGCTAAATTTCCGAATAAACCGTAATAGCCCATCCCTTCTCCGCGCCTGCTGGCGGGAATGATATCCGTTGCAATGGTCCCGGAAGCAGTTGTCGAAAATCCAAAACCAATTCCCTGACAAATTCTTAAAACAAATAAAAAGAGGATACTAGGTATGAGCCCAAAAACTCCTACCGAAACCGTAAAAATACAGAGTCCTAGTATGTAAACGAATCCTCTTCCTTTTGAATCTAAAGCATGTCCGGCATATGGTCTAATAACTAGCGCTGAAAAAGCAAAAACGCCTACTATAAATCCAATTAGCCGATCACTTCCGCCTAACGTTTCCACATAAAGAGGAATGGTAGGCAATGTCATTTGGAAGGCAAGAAAAATGAAAAAATTAGATAGGCAAATCAAGAAAAAATCTTTTGTCCAAATCCTTTCCTTGCTAGCTGCCTTAGGTGCCTCTTTCGATAAGGGTACACTCATAATGAACTCCTCTCATGGATGACCATTAGAATATTTCGGTTGCTTGCATATATTTTACAAAAAAATTTAGGGTTTAGAAATATTTTATGATGTTTTTCTGCAATATAAATATAAACGCCCATAAAATGTTTGGGCGTCTTTATATAGGTATTACTTTATATTCAGTTGTTCCTTCATAAATTGAGGCAGGATAAAACACCTTTGAATCAGTTCATCGTTTACATAGTACGTTTCTTTATCCTGCACTTTTGCAGAATCAGGATGTACAAATTGCTTTGATCCAATCGTAAAACTCCATAATCCCCCTGGATATGTAGGAACAACCGCTGTATACATACTTACCTCTTTGAAAAGATCACGGATCCGGTTATACGATTGCTTCAAAACGTTCATATGAAAAATAGGGGATTGACTCTGACAAACCATCAGACCATCATCTTTAAGTGCACGATGCAGGCTTTGATAAAAGCTTTTTTCAAATAGTGCGGTTGCTGGGCCAACAGGGTCTGATGAATCTACAATAATAAGATCATACTCTTGCTCTTTCCTTTTCGCGAATGCAACCCCATCATCGTAAATAAAGTTGACTCGCGGATCTGAAAGATTTCCTGAAACTTCAGGAAGATATTTTTTACAAACTTTTACGACAAGTTCATCAATTTCAACCATGTCAATGTTGGTGACGGTTGAATATTTGCACACCTCACGGGCAACGCCGCAGTCACCACCGCCAATAATCAAAACCTTTTGCGGATTTGGATGAATGGAAAGGGGAACATGACTAATCATTTCGTTATAAATGGAACCATCCATCGCGGTCGTTTGCACAACCCCGTCTAAAACAAGCATCCGGCCAAAATCATAGGAATCGAGAATCATGACATGCTGAAACATCGATTGTCCAGAATATATGACATTTTTAATCCGATAGCTTATTTTCAGGTTGTCCCGTTCATCTTCCGTAAGCCATAATTCTCCATTTTTCTCTGTTAAATATGATGGTAATTGTTTTTCCATTTTCACCCTCCAACAGAACGAATTCATTTACAATATACAGACCCTATTAGTATATCGAAGTTCGAAAGCTCCAAACAAGTGAAACAAGGGGACGGTTCTGCATTTTCTATTGACTAACCGTTCATTCAATAATAAAATATGATTACGGTGTACCGAAAATACGATTGGGGGACCTGAATATAATGGATTTATATTACGAGGTTAGCGGGAAGGGAAAGCCATTAGTATTACTGCATAGTGGTGCTGCTGATTTGAGGGATTGGACTTATATAACACCACTTTTAGCTAAACAATATAAAGTGATTGCTTTAGATGGAAGAGGAGCAGGAAAGTCGCCAGTTCCTTTAACACCACCCAATTATGTAGAGGACCTGAACAAGTTGCTCAATCATATGGAGTTAGAAAAAGTGACATTGGTCGGTCATTCCATTGGGGGGCAACTAGCAACCGAGTTTACCTTAGAATACCCTGAACTTGTGGAAAAATTAATATTGATTGCGCCTGGTTTATCGGGGTTTGTGTATTCAAATGAATTTATTTCAAAAATACAAGCGGTTAGTGAAGCTGCCCTGAATTTAGACAAAATGGTGGAACTGGCTCTTGAAGTTCCAACGAATAAGGTAATTATAAATCACCCTAATCGTAAGCTAATGGATGACATGCTTCGTCATCATTTTATCCGCTTAAAGGAATGGGCTACATTTGAGTCAATTTGGCCTGAAGTTCCTGCGATTGAAAGGCTAAGTGAACTCTCAGCCAAAACATTATACATGATTGGGAAGATGGATCATGTCGAAAACTACCGACTATCCGAATACTTCCGGCAAGTTCCAGACATTCAGTTTGTTGAAATTGAAGGAGCAGACCATATGGTTACACTGACACACCCAATGGAGGCAGCAAACCATATTTTACGTTTTTTGGAGGAGTAAAATGCCGCGCACACCAGAAGAAAATGAAAGAATCCGAGAAATTGCAAAAGAAAAAATAAGAAACGCAGCCATGGAATTGTTTATTAAAAAGGGATATCATCCTACCTCTATTCAAGAAGTGGCCAATCACGCTGGGATATCCAAAGGTCTTCTTTACAATTATTATGAAGGAAAAGAACAGCTGCTTGCGAATATGGTGGATGCACGAATTCAAGAAGTGGTATCTGTTATGAATGAAGCAGCTTTTATTGATGATCCCCGTGAACAACTTAAAGTGATCATTAATGGGGCTATTGATAATGTAAATGCAAGACCGGAAGTTTTTCGGTTCTTTTTACATCTGCAAACCCAGCCTGAGAATGATGAAATCTTGAATAAATATAGTCAAAGACTTATTGATGAAAGTGCGAGACAGTTCGAGTTTCAGTGTGAAATTTTTGAAAAGCTTGGGGCTGATGAACCAAGAAAACGTTCATTATATTTTTCATCAATCCTCCAAGGAATCATGCTCATGATTTCAACCTATCCTCGAAAATTCCCGATTGAAGAAATAAAAACACAAATGCTACGTGACTTCTGCGGCTAGCTAAGGGTTGGGCTCCAATAAAAAAGGATATCTTACCGAGGTTCGGACCCTTATAGAAAGTAAAGCTTTGTCTTCAGCTTATAAAATAAAAATGAAAGATATCTCTATCTGAGCCGATTAATGCCAAAGAGATATCTTTCCATGTATAAACCGCTTTAACCATTTTAAGATGTTTGACCACTGTTTCCGTCTTCTCTAAAACCATATTGGCAGGGGCAATTCCTATAAAATGGCATACCTTCACGTCCTACCCCTGTTTTCTGTTCGTCTCATAAACTTTCAAATTACCATAAATCAGCTGCAAAAGCGGCACATCAATCCCATATCGCCCAGCCGCTTCATAGAGATATCCTTGCAGGTGATCCGCTTCAGTTGGGAGCCCTTTTTCCATATCTCTTTGCATCGAAGATTTCATTTGATAGCCCAATTGATTAATGCGATTCAATGTGGTTGTTTCTATATCTTCAGCAACGGGAGCACCAATGGTTCGCGTCACCTGAACAACTTCAGAAATAAATTGAGTTAGTATTTCTTGGCCGCCGATTGTGTCACGAACAGGACCAATAGGTGCTCTCATTAAAGAAGTAACCCCAGACATGGTGGTAATAAATATGTATTTATGCCACATTTCCTGAAGGATTGTGTCACTGCGGCGAATATTCGCTTTTGTACCGCTAAAGGCTTCATCTAGCGCAAGGATTCTATCCGTTTGTTCTCCTGACAGTTCGCCAAATACAAGGTCATGGCTCGGGCTTTTTTGCAGAACGGTTCCATTTTCATCTAAAGTTGACTCAACAAAGCATAGACCGCCTATGATCAGGTCTTTCCCAAAACGTTTTTGCAAAACCTCGACATGGGCTATCCCATTTAATAAAGGGAGGATCATAGTTGAATCACCGACATAGGGTTCAATGCTATCCAGGACACCATCTAAATGATAGGCTTTTGTCGAAACCAGGATGACATCATATGGTTTCACATCCTCACCAGCAGAAATGGTTTTCGGCTGAAGTGTAAAACTTCCATTTATGCTCTCTACTTTTAGCCCACGCTCAGACAATTGCTGCTTCCGCTTTTCGCGAACAAGAAAGGTCACATCTCCACCTTTTTCAAGTAACCGTCCTCCAAAGTAACCTCCAACTGCCCCAGCGCCTACGACTAATATTTTTATAGTCTTCACCTCATTTCCCTTAGTATTACTTTTATATTAAAATAATTCATCCTTTTCTGTCATCTAATCGCCTACAATTAATTGCAATGCTAGTCTATAATAGTAATAGATACAATGGACACTAAAGGAGTATGCACATGTTTGAACTCATGTTGACGTTGCTCGAGCGGTTAGGAATTATCGTTACGATTGCATTTATCGTTACTCGTTTTCGATTTTTCCGTCAGCTGCTCCAGACAGATCATCTAGAAAGGAAACAGCAAGTTAGTGCCATTATCTTCTTTGGGATATTCGGCATCATTGGAACGTATACAGGTCTTGCGTTTCATACCGTATCATTAGAGTTTGACCGCTTTGCTGATAATTTGGCCCAGCAAGAAGCCCTTGCCAACTCAAGGGTTATTGGTGTAGTGATTGCAGGCATACTTGGCGGATATAAAATAGGAATCGGGGCTGGATTAATTGCAGGTGTTCATCGTTTTACATTAGGCGGGTTTACGGATGTTGCCTGTGGGCTGTCTTCCATTATTGCAGGTGTGATTGCAGGTGCCTTTTATAAGAAAAATAAACATGTCAAACTTTCAACAGCTGGTATGATTGGGGCTTTGGCTGAAGCAGTTCAAATGATCATTATTTTACTGATTGCCAAACCTTTTGATCAGGCTTGGACTCTAGTCCAGGGCATCGGTATCCCCATGATCGTTGCCAATGGAATTGGCTCAGCCTTCTTTTTATTAATCATTCGCAACCTTTTAAATGAAGAGGAAAAAGTAGGGGCTATTCAAGCACAAAAATCACTTCGTTTGGCTGAATTAACGCTTGCCCATTTAAGAAAGGGGCTGAATCAACAGTCAGCCCAGGCAGCATGTGAGATCCTCTATAGGGAAATTGAGGCAAGTGCAATTGCAATGACAGATAAAGATAAGATTTTGGCACATGTTGGGGTCGCAGATGATCATCATCAATCCAACAGTCCCATTCAAACCGATATTACGAAAAGAGTGCTAGCGAAAGGAACGCTAGCCGTTTCAGACCGTGATGGTATCCAGTGTATTGATAAGGAATGTCCGTTGAATGCAGTTGTCATAGCTCCTTTGAAACAAAGAGGAGAAACAATTGGAACGTTAAAATTTTACTTTAAATCGGAAAAAGAAATTACGGATGTGGTCATTCAGCTGATTAAAGGGTTAAGCTCTCTGTTAAGCAACCAGCTTGAATTAGCTGAAGCAGACCGCGCCATTCAGCTGGCCAAAGAGGCTGAAATTAAAGCGTTACAAGCTCAAATTAGTCCTCATTTTCTATTTAATACATTAAATATTATCGTTTCATTGATTCGTACAGATCAAAAGAAAGCAAGAAAACTTTTAATTAATTTATCTCATTTTCTTAGACAAAACTTGAGCGGAACGACAGAGGAGCTAACGACACTCGAGCAGGAGCTAAAACATGTAGAAGCTTATCTTTCGATTGAAGAAGCAAGATTTGTTGATAAGCTGGCAGTCTATTTTGAAGTAGATCAAGACGAACTCCAGCGAAAAGTACCGCCACTAACCTTACAGCCAATTGTCGAAAATGCAATCAAACATGGAATTCGTAATAAAGAAAAGAATTGTATGATTACAATTTCCATTAAGCGTGAAAAAGAAGGGACCATTGTATCGGTTCAAGATAATGGCAGCGGAATGGATGCAGAGCGTCTTCAGCAAATTGGAAAAGATAAGCTCACCTCAAAAAACGGAACCGGAATGGGGCTATATAATGTCAATCGGCGTCTCGTTATGATGTTTGGGGAGAATGCAGGTCTTTCTATACAAAGTGAACCTTCAAAAGGAACAACGGTTCGATTTCATTTGGAAAATGTATAACGTAGAACCATTTGATGCGGTGACATCATTAGTTGTTTGGTAGTTGTCGCGGTTATTATAGTAATTAGTTTTATAATGAAAGACACCTCGGAGTATTTCGGGGTGTTTTCGTTTTATTGGGTCTTTTGTAAGATAGGATATTATTATCAATTTGTTTTCGTCATAGAGACGGATTCTTATGTCTTTAAAGTAGTTGTGCCTGATACAGGATTTATAAAAGTCGATTCATTAATAAGGCAGATATGAAAACACCTACAAAATCTTATTAAACATTTTTGCAGATGTTTTATCTTTTTTATACTAATCCGGACATTCATAAGGTATTACATAATTCTTTAAACAAAGGGAATAATTGTTATTGTAAACATAATTAGGAAGTGACTGAGATAATGGATGGAAAGCTACAGGAGATTAAAGCGAAAATAGGGGGCAATGACGATTTTTTTTTAATTGAACAGCAATATCATCATCTATATATCGTATTAATAGGATTAAAGAGCATGATTGATTTACCAAAAACCACATTAATAATAAAAGAATATATTGAGAATGGGTTTATTACTAATACCCCAATAGAACAACATCTGGACTCTCTGGGAGAAAATATAAATTTAGATTCTGCTAAGGCGATATCTTCTATTTTGGAAGGAAACCTAATTGTATTTGTAAATCCATGCAGCAAATTTGTAAAAGTAAATCCTATTTCCCGGTCACTGACTCGCTCGATTGAGTCACCTACAAATGAAAATGTTTTACAAGGTCCGCTAAGTTCTTTTAATGAGGACATCATCACAAACATTGGATTAATCAGGAAACAATTCGTTTCAGAAAATTTACAGGTTACATCTTTTTCAATAGGAGATCAACATAAAACAAATCTATCCGTTGTCTATGATAAAAATCAGGCAGAAAAAAGTCTGGTTCAAAGATTGATGAATCAGATTAAGCCAAATGAGAAAAAGGAACTGAATAATCTGCAAGATCTGATTAAGATTCTGGGATTGCCATCCTGGAGCATCGTATTTCAATTTAATACAACTGAAAACGTCCAAGCAACTGGTAAGGCCTTAAGCAAAGGAAAACTAGTTCTATTAGTAGATAGAATGCCATTTGCTCTCATAGTTCCTTCTACTTTTTGGGATATGTTTACCTCGGAAAATGATCGAAATTATCCATACATCATTATGGTAGGCATCAGGGTTATCAGAATATTGGGTGTTTTAATTACTTTAATCATGCCAGGGTTATATGTCGCTTTGGTTTCTGTTAATCCTGAAGTATTAAGAATTGAATTGGCTTTATCAGTTGGGCAATCACGAGAAGGCGTGCCGTATCCTGCACTAGTTGAGATTATAATGCTCCTCATTATTTTGGAGTTGATTATGGAGGCGAGCGTAAGACTTCCTAAAAGCATTGGACCTACTATTACCATGGTGGGAGGTATCATACTTGGACAGGCTGCAGTTGAGGCAAAGTTAGTAAGCAATTTGCTGATTATTATTCTTGCAGCTACTACGATTGCAAATTCAACCGTTGTAGGGTTTCAGAACTCCAATTCTATCCGTTTATTTAAATACCTAATAGTTTTAATGGCCTCTATGTTTGGAATCTTGGGAATTTTAGCTGGGATCTTTATCATTTGTACCTACCTTGCCAGTGTTAAGACCTTTGGGATACCATTCATTAACTTATCTTCTTCAAAGGGTGAAATGAATAGTGGATAAAAGTCTGCAAATTGTTTGTATGTATGTCCTCACCCATTTAGGACTTATTTTCTTTATGTACCCCACTGAAATAATAGCCAGTACTGATCAAGCTCATTGGATCCCCATTTTAATAGGTTGGATTGTTCATTTTATTTTAATTTCAGTCTATATGAAAGGGCTTCATTATTTTCCAAATAAAAACATTATTACAATCTACCGAAATGTAATAGGGAAGGCTGCAGCCACTATTTTTTTATTGCCAACCACCATTTATTTTTTTATTGCTATTTTTGTAACAATTCGAATATATTCAGAAATTATTACAATCATTTTACTGGAAAAAACTCCTTTATGGTCTATTATTGCTTTATTTGTTCTAATCTCAGGTTATCTTGCTGCACAGGGGATTGATGCGATTTTTCGTACTGGCGTTCTTTTAACGATTCTCTTTTTACCTCTTGTTTTCATAATCACCTGTATTGCATTTCAAAATGTTGACTGGCATTATATATTTCCTCTGATAGATAATCGTTTCCCTTTTGTTACTAATTCAAACTTCTATAAAAGTTTTTATGCATTTGGAGGAGGTTTTTTGTTCTTAGGATTTGTACAGTCCCATCTAAACTATCAAAGAAAGAAGGTTCAATTGACTGCTATCATTCTGTTTCCTTTCTTTTTATTTTCGGTCTACATTCCTGTTTTAACTTTTGGTCAAGATACTGCATCTACATTCCTTTTTCCATTTACCGCTGCCCTAGACGGCGTAAATATCAATTGGCTTATGTTTGACCGCGTAACCCTCTTTTTTATTATGAGTCTGATTACATTTATTTTGTTATACCTTGCTTTGGTCCAATGGAAGATGGTACAGATTGTAAAGAGTTATGTTCCTTTTATAAAATCATTCTACTTATTGGTCATTTTAGATATGATCATTTTTATAATTTGTATATGGATTCAAAATTGGGAAGAAATTAATTACTTTATGATGTTAAATGTATTTATTAGATGGTACATAATGATTTTGATTCCATTCTCTCTATACTATTTTGGCATGAGGATTAGGAGGAAAAGTAAAAATGAAAATAAAAATGTATAAAGCTTGTGTTTCCTTTTTACTAGTTCTCCCTATTCTTGTTTCACTTACAGCCTGTTGGAACATAAAAGATATAAATCACAGAGTCATGCCGGTAATATTAGGTGTCACTAAGGATGAAGAAGACCAGTATAGTCTTTATTTACAAGTTCCCATTCCCTTGAGAGATTCCATATCTACCCAAATTGTTAAGGGGAAAGGAAATACTATCAATCATGCGATTGATTCAATTAGTGCGGATATGGAGAGCAGTGTTGACTTACTGCATGTGAAAGTAATTGTGATTGAAAAAAAATTAGCTGAAGAAGGAGTAAAAGACTTTATTTCAAGCATTATGAGATCCAGAGAAATTTCACCCAAGGCTTTAGTAACAATCAGTGAAGATGACTTAGATTCATTTTTTGAAAAAATGAAAAATAGTACCGAACCTGAAGGAACTAGTCTATACGATTATTTTGAAAAAATGCTGGATGGTCTCCACAGATAGCGCAGACAAGAGTCTGGCAGCTTTACAGAAGTATTCATTCTTATACCAGAGATGTACCCATTCCTCTTTTAAAAGCTGGAAAATCAACTTTAGTAAATTTAATTGGTTCTGCAGTTATCAAAAACGGGAAAATGGATGAACAAATGAATCCTGATGAGACTCTTTTATATAATGCCTTTGAAGGTCAAAGTACAAGCGGAAAAATTGAAGTGATGGATACAGCAAGTGTTATGATTCTAAATAATAAGTTACTGCATGATAGCAGTTTGATTGGAGAAACCTCACATTTAAAATGTACACTGAAATTAAAAGTGATGATCTTAGAGACAATAGGGAACCCAACATTAGACGAAATAAGAAAAGATTTAAATAAAATAATGACTGACCGATTTAATCATTTATTTGCAAAGCTGCAAGAGAGTGAGGCAGATATTTTAGGCCTTGGCCAGTATTTTAGACGACAAATCCCAAGAAATGAGCTGAAGCATTGGCGGTCAAAATATTATCCTGACTTGTTAATAGACTTTAAAGTACAAACAGATATTCAAAATACGGGAAATTTAAAAACTCCTTTGTAAAATGACAACAATAATGAAATCTTGAAACAGCTATTGAATAGCTAAAATCGTTACCTCTTTTCTGAAGTTAGCACGTGTTAGTGGAACTTTTTGGCAAGATAATCGTCTATAAGAAAAGGCGGTGTTTCATAAGTGGGAAGAAAACAACGAAACATTTTATTATTTATGGGGAATGTTATTACGGGATGTTTTAATCGAACAGAACCTGAAGAAGTTGAGGTTCAAGATTCATGAATAAAAATAAAGTTAACAATTTACTAAAAGACTTGAGTCTGGCAGGAAAGATAGTGGCTATATCATCAATAACACTTCTTATCATCTTTGCAATCAGCTTTCCTATTTTCTGCATAAAGTTTCTTATCAATATTTATAGTGTAAGGTAAATTCTCAAATTTTACGTTTATTTCATTCGATTAATCAACCTGATTCTTATTTAAATATGGACCAAAATAGCTAATCTCAGTTTCTTTGAGCGTAAATACGGAATGATTAACTGGAATATTCATCTCAACAACAGCTTCGTTATAATGGAAGTTTGATAGAAAAATCTACAAGTGAAAGGCGTTTTCAGGGATTTGTTAATTAATTTATGTGTATAAGTTTTCCTTATTAGGAGGAAGAAGGTTTTTGTATTACTTTTTTTCATAATTATGTATTAGGATGAATAATGGGAGGGAGAGATTATGTTAGAAATTAGGAACATTCATGCAGAAGATACATATAGGATTCGCCATCAGGTTTTGCGGCCAAGTCAGACGCTTGAGGACTGTAAATATAATGGAGATTTTGACCAAGATACATTTCATGTTGGTGCTTTTGTAGAGGGAGAATTAGTTAGTATTGCTTCTTTTTATAAGGAGAGCTGTCCAAATTTTTCTGAAACTTTACAGTATCGGCTAAGAGGAATGGCAACGATGGAATATGCGAGAAATCAAAAAGCGGGGAGTTCTTTACTCCGTTTTGCGGAGAGAATTCTAGAAAAAAGAAAAGCGGATGTATGGTGGTGTAATGCAAGGGTTTCAGTTAGTGATTATTATAAGAAACTAGGATTGAATGAACATGGGGATATTTTTGAAATTGAACCTATTGGCCCGCATAAGCTAATGTTTAAAAGATTAAACAGTCTATAGGAAATTAGATACGGGAGAGAAACAAGGATGAATATGTTTTCTAAATGGGAAGATGTTGACAACTATTTTGTTGATAAATTGATTCCACATGATGACGTGTTAGATTCAGTCTTACGTGCAAATGCAGAGGCGGGATTACCGGCCATTGATGTCTCACCGACTCAAGGGAAACTCCTTCATTTACTTGCCAAAATACAAGGAGCCAAGAAGATTCTTGAAATTGGAACTTTAGGAGGATACAGTACGATTTGGCTGGCACGGGCACTTCCTAAGGATGGAAGTTTAATTTCTCTTCCTGAATCCGTGACATAAGGCGGTTACTTTTGAAGGTTTTGGAAAACCTGAATTTTCTGCCTTTTGCCACTTAAACTTTTTGTATAGAATTCTTTTTGGGTACATCAAATAAAACCTGCTTTCCTC
>NZ_JAKZKT010000054.1 GCF_022808645.1 Bacillus litorisediminis | reverse complement strand
GGTCTCTTTCAATATTATTGTTTCTCGTCATCATAATCCATCACCTCTAGATATCTCATTATAAATATTGTAAATCAAAAAAGACTGTAGGCAAACTCGATATTATCGAGTTTGTCTACAGTCTGAACAGGCGGTAATCGCCTGTTTTTTTATTGTTTTAATTTCTGAACTTGGTTAGTATTCGGTTAATGTGATTAGTAAACTCAGTAAGAAGAGAAATTGGGATTCGTTATTTGCAGTATAACGGAACCGAAGATGCTAACGGACATACGATCAGTTATTTGCAAAAAAAACAGCAGAAAATTTACCCAAATAACTGAGCCAGTGTCCTATAATTTTTGGAAAGAGCATGTTTTAACTTTAATAACGGAACCATTGTCCGCAAAACCTCGACGACACGCTTTGTACTCATATATTCAATAAACCCGCGCCTGAACCGCATTCCTCTAAATGAACATATACTATAACACTAAAAACAGAGAGAGGGAGTAAAATGGCGGTTATTCAGACAGATGAGTGGTTTGAAATAAAGAATGTAACCTACAAAGATATAATGGATAAATTGCCATATAAATCACATGCAATCTCTAAAAATGAGCTAAAAAATATATTATTGTCACATGGATTGCATCCAAATTTTAATAGTGCAAAAAATCTTATAAAAATATTGCAAAAGAAAGACATTTGGCGTTTAATAAAATTCTATTATCAAAAATATAAGAGAATTTGGGAAGGTCCGAACATTCCAATATATATCTTGCCGATTAATACTAATAATCGGTCATTAATGAAAGACAGCAATGGGAAATCGGGAGTTGCGTTTCCAGAAGCTCTTTATTTATTTTTGTCAGATCAGCCTTCCAAAAAAGAAATAGAGGCTCTTTTTGTCCATGAGTATCATCATATTTGCCGCTTTCATGCGATTAGGGATAAAGTCCCGTATTTAACATTGCTAGATTCTTTAGTAATGGAAGGGCTCGCTGAGCATGCCGTTTTGGATTATTGCGGGGAAAATTACATTGCACAATGGAATCGAATGTATTCAGAGAAGCAATTAAGAACATGGTGGGAGCGTTGGTTTTATCCGAATCTTTCGACAAGAAAAGAAAAAAAATTACATGATTTGCTATTATACGGTAGAAAAATGTTTCCAACAATGGTAGGATATTCAGTAGGCTTTTTTTTAATTTCAGAATTCAGAAAAGAAGAAAACTTTTCTACAAAAGCTTTTATTGGGGAACCAGCTGAAACATTCCTGTTACATTTGGAATAAGCCTTGTCCGCATATATCTATTCTTCTTTAAATCTGAAATATTCTAAAAATAGGAAAAAGTTATACTTGAAAAAAGTATTGCAAATGTAATAAAACTGTAATACTATGAAAGTCAAGTAAACCAATTGACTGAATAATTCAAAAAGTAAGAGGTGTACCTATGAGCGGTAAAACATTAACTCAATCTGAAGCACCTTTGCTTGAGGTTAAGAACTTAGAGACAGCATTTCGCATTGATGGGGAGTATTACAACGCAGTAGACAACGTGTCATTTAGTGTGAAACCTGGTCAAATTGTCGGAATAGTAGGTGAATCAGGCTGCGGAAAAAGTGTGATGTCACTTTCAATAATGAAACTTTTGCCAAAAGAAAATGGGAAAATTGTTGGTGGCGAAATCAAATTTGCCGGAATTAATTTAGAGAATATGACCGACAAAGAGATTAATAAGATTCGCGGAAAAGACATAGCCATGATTTTCCAAGAACCAATGACAGCGTTAAATCCGGTATTTTCGATTGGCTATCAAATTGAAGAAGTTCTTCACAATCATATGAAAATATCAAAAAAGGAAGCGCGCGCGAAAGCCATTTCACTATTAAAAAGCGTCGGAATCTCCCGTCCAGAGAAAATAGTGGATGAATATCCTCACCAGCTCTCAGGGGGGATGCGTCAGCGTGTTATGATCGCAATTGCGATTGCCTGCCAGCCGAAACTATTAATTGCTGACGAGCCTACGACAGCATTGGATGTTACCGTACAAGCCCAAATCCTTGAACTTCTTAAAGAAATTCAGGCAGTAAACGATATGTCTATTATCATGATTACTCATGATTTAGGCGTAGTTGCCGAGATTTGTGACGAAGTTATAGTTATGTATGCCGGTAATGTAGTAGAAAAGACCGATGTCGACACCCTCTTCCATGATCCAAAACACCCATATACAGAACTGTTGATGGGTGCAATTCCAAAGCTGGATGAAGATGTTGAAAAGTTAGCTACCATTCAAGGAATAGTCCCTTCATTAAAAAACATGCCGCGTGTTGGCTGTAAGTTTGCCCACCGTTGTCCAAAAGCTATGCCTGAGTGTTCGCTAATGACTCCACAACTTGCTGAAACAAATGCAGGACATGAGGTTGCTTGTCTATTGTATGAAGCAAGCAGGCCAAAAGAAGGGATGAACGCGTCATGAGCATCGTAGAAAAAGATTTGCAAAAGAATGAGAATCTATTAGAAGTTAAAAACTTAAAAACGTATTATCCGATAAAAGGCGGGTTCTTTAGAAGAACGATTGCTACAGTAAAAGCTGTTGATGATGTTTCGTTTGAAATTAAAAAAGGGGAAACCCTTGGTCTTGTTGGTGAATCCGGCTGCGGGAAATCTACTGCCGGCCGTACTATACTGCGCTTGCTTAAGCCGACTGGCGGTAAAATTATTTTCGATGGCGAAGATATTACAAATCTATCCGGCAGTAAGCTGCGCGAAGCAAGAAAGAATTTCCAAATGGTATTCCAAGACCCTTACGCTTCTTTAAATCCCACACAAATGGTTGGGAATATCATTGCTGAGCCTATATTAAATTATTCCAAACCCTCAAAAGAGGAACTGAAAAAAGAAGTGATGGAGCTTCTTGAAAAAGTAGGTCTTCCTGAAGACGCTTACTACAAATACCCTCACGAATTTTCTGGAGGACAGCGTCAGCGGATTGGAATTGCAAGAGCACTAGCATTAAAACCAAAGCTAATTATTGCAGATGAACCTGTATCAGCTCTTGACGTTTCTGTTCAATCACAGGTTTTAAACTTGTTAAAGGAATTACAGCACGATTTTGATTTAACTTATCTGTTTATTGCCCACGATCTAAGTGTCGTTAAACACATGAGTGATCGAATCGGGGTAATGTACCTAGGAAATATGGTGGAAATTGCAGACAAAGATAGCCTGTACGCTGAACCTCTTCATCCGTACACTCAAGCCTTAATTTCAGCCATTCCAGAACCGGATCCGCGCAAGAAGAAGGAAAGAATTATCCTTCAAGGGGATGTACCGAATCCGACGAACCCTCCTACAGGATGTCCGTTCCATACGAGATGTCCAATGGCTAAAGAGGAGTGTTCTAAGATTAAACCAACCTTGAAGGAGGTGAAGCCAGGGCATAAGGTAGCTTGTATCTTATATGATTAATAACTTGATTTTTAACATTTACTATGGGGGGAAAACAATGAAACTTAAAAAATCATTTCTATTGATGGTTTTAATGCTAGTTCTTGCTATGTTTCTAGCTGCTTGTAGCGGCGGTGACGAAGCTGGGACTGACACAAACCAGCAAGATGATGGAGACGATCAAGCACAAAATGAAGGTCCGGTTAAAGGCGGAACTCTTACTTATGCTATGGAAGGTGAATTCGAAGGTCTTCTAGATTTCGCATTCTATGGCATTGCTTCTGATGCTGAAATCTTAGCATTCGTAAACGAAGGAATGTATTCTTACGATGAAAATCTTAAGCCAATTCCTTGGTTAGCTGAATGGACAACTGAAGATAATCAAACATTTACTTTCACTCTAGTTCAAGATGATATTAAATGGCATAATGGCGAAACTTTAACGATGCATGACTGGGTATTTGCGTTAGAAACAATCGCACATCCAGATTATACTGGTCCTCGTTATGTAAACGTACAAGATATTCAAGGTGCAGCTGAGTTCCACGAAGGTAAAGCTGACTCTATTTCCGGTTTACAAGTTTCAGAAGATGGTCAATCATTAACTGTTACTTTCACTGAACCTAGACTAAATAACCTTACAAATCTATGGCCATATCCAATGTCTCAAAAAGCATTTGAAGGCATTGCTGTAGCTGATATGCAGGAATCTGATCCTGTACGTAAAACTCCAGTAGGGGTTGGACCATTCAAAGTAACAAATGTACTTCCTGGTGAATCTGTTGAAATGGAAGCACATGCTGATTATTGGAGAGGTGCTCCAAACCTTGACAAAGTAGTTGTAAAAGTAATTGATGGTGCATTAACAGTAGGTGAATTAGAAACTGGAAATGTTCATATGACAGCATTCCACCCTTCTATTCTTCCTCAAGTTCAGGAATTACAAAATGTTGAAATTGTAGAAGTTCCAGGTCTATCTTATTACTACATCGGATTTAAGTTAGGAAAATGGGATGGCGAGAAAAACGTCATGGATCCAAACAGCAAGTATGCAAGTAAAGAGCTAAGACAAGCGTTGCTTTATGCAATTGACCGTCAAGCTTGGGTAGATGCATTCTTCAGCGGATTAGGAAGCCCAGTTAATACTCCTAGCCCATCTGCACACTGGATTACAGCAACACAAGATGAATTACCAATTAACTACACTTATGACCCTGAAAAAGCAAAAGAATTGCTTGATCAAGCTGGTTATAAAGATGTTGATGGCGATGGATTCCGAGAAGATCCAAATGGAGACAAATTTGTTGTAAACTTTGGTCACTATGATACAGGTAACCCAACATATGAAGCTCGTGCACAAGCGATTGTTCAATATTGGGAAGAAGTTGGAATTGATGGAGAACTTGTCATGACTGAAGTTAACCTTTACTACGATATGATTGAAAAAGATGATCCAGCTATCGAAGCATTCTACGCTGGTTGGGGAACTGGAGCTGATCCAGATCCGCGTCCGCTATGGGGTATCGACGCACTTTGGAACTACCCTCGTTATGTAAACGAAGAAGCTGATCAAATTTTATTAGATGCTCTTAACATTGAACTTGTTGGTGATGATGAAGAGGCGCGTCGTGACCTTTATGTACAATGGCAAGGTATCATGAACGAAGAACTTCCTGTTCTTCCAATCATGGAGCTTAGAGATGCATGGGCTGTTAGCAAAAACCTTAAAGGTGTAACTTTTGGGGTTAACGGTCTTAACCCTGCGAACGAATGGTGGCTAGAGGCTGGGGAGTAATCCCTCCTCTCCCCCATCGCTTTTTAACGATGGATAAGGAGAATGCATAATGATTAAGTACACACTTCGAAGAATACTAGGAATGATTCCGATGCTTTTCCTTATCTCCATTGTAGTGTTTACCCTGGCTAAATTAATGCCAGGGGACTCACTCAGTGGGGAAATAGATCCAACGAATACGGATCCCGAATACATTGAAATGATGAGGGAGAAGCTTGGATACAACGATCCGTTACCACAGCAATACTTAAACTGGATTACCAATATTCTACAGGGTGATTTTGGGAAATCGACACGTTATAAAATTCCTGCCGATGAATTAATCCTGGAAAGATTGCCTAATACAATATTTTTAGGAATATCCTCTATTGTCATTACCTACATTATGGCATTTGCGATGGGTATGTATGCAGGCCGCAAGCCATATACAATAGGAGATCATTTAATCGCTGGATATAACTATCTGGGTTTTGCAATTCCTTCTTTCGTTGCAGCTGTTTTTTCAATTTACATTTTTGCATTTGGGTTAGGATGGTTTCCTTCCAATGGATCCGTAGATATACAGTTGGACAAAGGTACATTCGAGTACTTCCTTAGCAGGGTACACCATGTTATACTGCCAGCCCTATGTTTAGGAATGCTTAGTACCGCATCCTATACTCAGTTTTTACGGAATGATATTATCGAGAATAGCAGAAAAGACTTTGTTCGTACAGCACGCGCAAAAGGAACAGCAGAATCAAAGATTTACAATGTGCATATTCTGCGCAACTCGATTATACCGCTCGTTACGTTCTTAGGGTTTGACCTTGTTTCTATTGTAAGTGGTGCAATCATTACAGAAACAATCTTTACTTACCCTGGAATTGGACAATTGTTCTTAAACTCAGTAACGAACCGTGACTATAACGTATTAATGGTATTAACATTAATGTTCTCATTTCTGGTTCTAGTAGGAAACTTAGTTGCCGATTTATTATATGGAATTGTTGATCCGCGGATTCGGTTGGATTAGGAGGATGGCAGATGGAAACGAAATTAGAAAAGTCAACTATCACCAATGTTAAACCGCCAAAAAGCATGTCTCCATGGGCCATTGCTCGACGTAAGTTTTTACGGAACAAACTTGCGATGATCAGTATTTGCTTTTTGCTATTTGTGTCTATCATTTCCTTTTTAGCACCATATATTACAACCCAGGATATTACCAAAGTAAATATTAGTGCGATGTCATTAGAACCATCTGGTGAGCATTGGCTGGGTACTGATAAAAATGGCCGTGATGTCTTTACCCGGTTGTTATATGGTGGTAGAATATCACTCCTTGTGGGGATGGCTTGTACGATCATAGTCATTACATTCGGAACTATTGTTGGAGCTATTGCTGGATACTTTGGCGGGGCTGTAGATGGTTTGCTTATGAGATTTACAGACTTTGTCCTTAACTTCCCATTCATGGTATTTGTTATCGTTTTGAATACCATTTTATTTGGAATTGTTAGCGGTGTCTGGGTATTAATCATGGTAATCGGATTTTTATCATGGGGTGGAATAGCACGGATTGTTCGGAGTAAAATATTAGCAGAACGGGAAAACGAATATATTTTAGCAGCAGTATCTATTGGATGTTCACCTTCAAAGGTTATCATCAAGCACTTATTGCCAAACGTTCTATCGACAATCATTGTTCAAGCAACGATAACGTTTGCTGGGATGATTGTGGCTGAGGCTGGTTTAAGTTATTTGGGCTTCGGTGTACCGTCCCAAGTTCCAAGCTGGGGCAATATGCTTTCGTTTGCAAATGAACCGGACGTTTTAAGGGATAAACCTTGGATGTGGGCGCCACCTGCATTAATTATTGTTTGTACAACCCTCTCGATCAACTTTATCGGAGAAGGTATAAAAGATGCATTGAATCCTAAATCTGCTCGTTAAAATCTATCATACGGTGTATGGTAGATTTTTTTTGTTTTTCCGGAAGTAATCCAGCATTCTTCTAAAATGAGCTTGTACTATTAAAAGACGTGTCAACATAGATATGGTGTAAAGGTAATTAAAAGGATGAGTGTATTGAGCTATCGAATCTTTATGCTGTTCACTGGTTTTGGTCTAAGTGTTGTTGGGGGAATTAGTACCATTGCTTATTTAAACCTATTAACAACAGGTTTTGAGTTCAGAGATTATCTTTACTATATTAGTACACATATTGAATGTCTTTTATTGCCGCTCGGCATGATGCTCATCTGGTTTAGTTTATATTTTCCAGGTGTTGGGAAAGAGGATTAAAAACACATTTTCTGATGGTTAGAGAGGAATAATTTTACTTCATCCTGCCCATACTGAAAGCAAAACAAAGGTTTTAAGGGGTGCAAGTATGTTATATCTCCATGACGTTTGGGTGAATTGGTTTGAAGGTGAAGAAAATGGATATAATGTTTGCCATTTTCATGAGTGGAGAAAAGACGATAGTATTGAGTTATTAGATCAGGTTCCATTGATCAAAGTAACTCCGGAAGTTTTTTTCTATATTGAAAATGATTTAGCTGAGCTTCCCAACCAGCTATTAGAAGAGGTGTATCAAAAGGCATATCTACGGAAAAATCACGAACGAATTCAAGTTGATTATTGCTTTATTGTAACAGATGGTTTGGGAATTTTAGCAGTTGATACAATCGGATACAAAATACCTGTACGCAAAAGCAGACTGATCCCTCGTCAGGAGCAATTAGTTTATGACATGGTGGAGAACCAAGAACCCATTCACTATGAGATTCCTGAAAGCTTTTTACATAAAGAATACCACATCTTATCTCCATCACCATCTTATATGAATGGCTTAACGAGAAAAGAAAGACAGCTGAAGCAGCTGCTTTTGATGGCAATGGATCAGCTTAACAGTACCAAAAATGCGGCTGAAGTAAGATACTGGCTGACAGAGTGGTCGCCTGAGGATTATATGACAATTCAACACTTAAGCTTTGAAGAGGCATGGGATCGGTTATATAACGAAGTCAAACATGGATGGACGGACAAGCATAAAATTTTATGTGAACATATGATAAAGGGACAGCCATTTTTTGAAAAACTATGGGAAATCGAAAATGGATCAAAGGTCAACTGACAAAACATGGCCGACTGCATGGTGTTTTCACCAGCAGTCGGCTTTTCATTTAAATAAGCTGATTATTTCCGCTTTCTGCCCAGACCCATCGCATTTTCCATCTTTTTCACCATTTTACTGGCAATTTGATTAGCGCGATCTCTGCCCTGATCCAAAATCTCGTCAAGTTTGTCTGAGTTGATTAATTCATGATATTTAGTTTGTATCGGTGATAATGCTTCAATAACCACTTGTGCTAACTCTTCTTTAAATTCTCCATAACCTTTTCCTTCATATTTTTGAACAATTTCAGGAATCGGTATTCCAGAGAAGATAGAGTAAATCGAGAGAAGGTTTGAAATACCAGGTTTATTCTCTTTATCATATTGAACAATACCTTCAGAATCGGTTACAGCACTTTTAATTTTCTTTTCAATTTGCTTTGGCTCATCCAGCATTGAGATAAAAGCCTTTTGGTTTGGATCGGATTTACTCATCTTTTTCGCAGGGTCTTGTAATGACATGATTCTAGCTCCAACTTCTGTTATTCTTGGTTCTGGAATCGTGAAAATGTCATTGTATTTTTTATTAAATCTTTCTGCCACATCTCTTGTTAATTCAAGATGTTGCTTTTGGTCCTCGCCGACAGGCACAATATCTGTATTGTATAAAAGGATATCACCTGCCATTAATGGAGGGTAAGTCAGCAAGCCGGCTACGACGGCTTCTTTTCCTTGTGACTTATCTTTAAATTGTGTCATGCGTTCTAGTTCACCAATGTACGTAACACATTGCAGCATCCACCCTGCCTGAGCATGGGCAGGCACTTCAGATTGGATAAAAATTGTTGCTTTCTCGGGATCAATCCCAACAGCAATATACATTGCTGCAAGGCTTCGAATATTTTTTCTAAGCTGAATTCGATCTTGAGGAACTGTGATCGCATGTTGATCAACAATACAGAAAAAACATTCATAATCATTTTGTAACTCCACAAATTGTTTCATTGCACCGATATAGTTTCCGATTGTAATCGTTCCACTCGGCTGAATTCCAGAGAATATTCGTTTCATTACTTTCACCTCATCAGTTTCATAATTATAAGTCAGCTTTCGCACTAAGTGAGTTGGTTTTAATTTTTGACTGGATTGAGCTTCATTCGTGCGATTGTTTGTGCGGTATAGAGGAACGTATGTCCATTTGGCAGGATAATGTAATGGAACAAGTACCGGAGTGCAAACGGACTCTGGTTCCGCTATTTGTGGCAAAACTGGCATTTTTTAAAGGTTATCGGTCTCTGGTTCCGCTATTTGGCCCAAATCGAGTAATTTTTGTATGATTTTCGGCAAATAGCGGATTATAAATCCGCTCTGGTCCACAAAACAGTAGTTATTAGTGAAATAGCGGAACGTTAATCCGCTAAGAAAAGCAGCTGATCTCCCGCCGATTTCACTCTGGGAAAGTTGAGTTATAACACTAAAAAAACCATTCATCCCTAAAAAAATGAAGGGACGAATGGTTTAATCTCCGCGGTACCACCCTAATTGCCAATTGGCCACTTGAATGCTCGATAACGAGAGCAAAACGCTGATTCATACTGCGAATAAACGGTTCCTAATCAGACTCAAAAGCCCATTCCTATCAGACGGCTGTTTGTTTCCACCAACCACAAACTCTCTAAAAAAGTCACATCCAATAGTACTATTCTTTCTCATCGATCTAGCTATAGATTTATTTTTCTTCTATTATATTGGCAATTCCTTAGCGAATCAATACTATAGCACAAAAAACAAGCAAATGATGGATAAACCAATCAGAACAGCTCCAGTTTTGATCAGACCATCAGCTGAAAAATTTAATAAGGCAGAAAACGAACGATATCCCTCCTCATCGCCCTCCATTTGCCTTCTAAAAAAGACATGTCGAATTCCATTGGTAATTACATCAAAAAAGCCATTTTTGGAAACCATAACAAACAGTCCTGCCATCAAAAAAATGGTTCCTATGTAGAAATTACCATTTACGAAAATGTTTAATCCTACCGCGCTTTCAAAAAAAATGGAGTAAATAAGAATTGTAATCTGAAAGACAAGAACCGTTATTCCTATTCTTTTCCATTTATTCATTCTTTTGCACCTTCTATTTTAGAATAATATTACATTATTGTAACAAAATTTATGTTTCGCCGAAAATGATATTATAACGTAACTTACAAATAATTAAAACAAATTTAACTTATATTAAAATAATGATTGAGTTTTTTGAATATATATTTTATCATGATAAATGTCGAATAAAGTCGTATTTTCTCGATGGCTTAGATTGCCTTATGTAAATCATTTACATATAAAGGGCCATTTTTAATCCAATTTATTTTTCAGGGAGGTTATTTGATGAAAAAGTCAAAATTTTATTCATTTTTAGCCATTGCTTTGGCGTTAAGCGTTTTTCTTGCAGGCTGTTATGGCGGTGGCGACCAAGGAGCAAATGAAGGCGGAGGAGAAGGGGCTGAAGCCGAACAAGTTCTCCGTATCACTGAGTCTGCAGAAATTCCAACAATGGACAGTGTTTTAGCAACTGATGAAGTTGGATTTAACGTAATGAACCAAGTATTTGAAGGGTTAATGCGACTAAATCAGGATAATGAACCTGAACCCGCTGTTGCAGAAGACTATGAGGTAAATGAAGAAGAAACAGTTTACACGTTTACTCTTCGTGAAGACGCAAAATGGTCCAATGGTGATCCAGTAACTGCCCAGGATTTTGTTTTTGCATGGAGAAAAGCAGTAGATCCGCAGACTGGTTCTGAATATGGACCATATATGATGAATGGAGTTATAAAAAATGCGACTCAAGTTTCGACAGGTGAATTACCTCCAGAAGAATTAGGTGTTCAAGCACAAGATGAACGTACTTTAGTAGTTACTTTAGAGAGACCAGTTCCATACTTTATCTCCTTAATGACTTTCCCGACTTTTTATCCTCAGAATGAGGCATTTGTTAAAGAGCAAGGGGATCAATACGCTTTAAATAGTGACAATCTTATTTATAATGGACCATTTGTATTATCCAATTGGAATGGTACCGGTCAATCATGGGACTTTGAAAAGAATGACCAATATTGGGATAAAGATGCTGTGAAGCTTGACCGTATTAGTGTAACAGTTGCAAAGGATTCTCAATCACGTGTTAACTACTATGAAGCAGGAGATACCGATATCTCTGGAGAGTTATCTTCTGACTATGTAACGAAATATAAAGAAGATCCAAACTTTGTATCCTATTTAGAGCCAACCATTTTCTGGATTAAAATGAATCAGGAACGTGAAGCTCTAAAAAATGAAAATATTAGAAGAGCGATTGCCCTTTCTATTAATAAAGATGACTTAGCAAATGATATTTTGAAAAATGGT
The DNA here is from genome assembly GCF_022808645.1 of Bacillus litorisediminis. Classification (GTDB taxonomy): domain Bacteria; phylum Bacillota; class Bacilli; order Bacillales; family JC228; genus Bacillus_BF; species Bacillus_BF litorisediminis. The sequence continues at coordinate 9,694 of NZ_JAKZKT010000054.1, read as the reverse complement.
TCAATTGGAGCCAACTTTGCTGTACCACAAGACTTCGTGACACATCCTGAATCTGGGGAAGACTTTAGAGAAGCTAATGGAAATATGCTCGAATATAACACAGAAGAAGCGAAGAAATATTGGGAACAAGGATTGGCTGAGCTTGGAGTTTCTGAATTAACGCTTGATATTCTTGGCGGAGATACAGACAACGCTAAGCGAATGGATGAATGGTTAAAGAACCAGCTAGAAAAGAATCTTCCAGGGTTAACGATTACTCTAACTGAGGTTCCGTTTAGCGTTCGTCTCCAACGTGATACAAATCTTGACTATGATCTTCAAGTTGCAGGATGGGGACCAGACTACCAGGATCCAATGACATTCTCTGACCTTTGGGTAACGGGCAGCGGAAATAATAATATGGCCTACTCAAATCCTGAGTATGACCGTCTAGTCAATGATGCGAAGACGACACTTGCGAACAAACCGGTTGAACGCTTCGAAGCTTTACAAGAAGCTGAAAGGATCTTACTTGAAGAAGATGCAGCGATTGCACCTCTTTATCAGGAAGGTAAATCCGTACTGGTTCAAGATTACGTGAAAGGTCTTGTCGTTCATCCATTTGGTCCAACTTACAGCTATAAATGGGTATCTATTGAAAAATAAAATTTAGTCATACTCTTTGCATAGGACAGAAGAGAGTATATGGAAATATACTCTCTCTTTCCTGTTTTTTAACCTAGACGAAACAAGTAATAAATGAAGGAGATGGAGGTGTCAAAATGGCAAAGTACGTAACTAAACGAATCATCTATATGTTAATCACGCTATGGATTGTCGCTACGTTCACTTTCTTCTTAATGAAGCTTCTCCCAGGTACGCCATTTTCCGCCCAAGACAAACTGTCGGAAGAACAATTAGCCATATTAGAGCAAAGATATAATTTGGATAAACCTGTTCCCGTTCAATATGTGAGTTATTTAGGAAGTCTGTTAAAAGGCGATATGGGAATATCGTTTCAATTTGATAATCGTGAAGTGACTGATTTAATTATGGATCGTGTCGGTCCTTCCGTAACACTTGGTGTTCAAGCGATAGTGTTTGGAACAATATTTGGGGTGTTACTGGGAATATTCTCTGCTTTATATCAAAATAGTTGGATTGATTATGGGAGTACATTCATTGCCGTTTTAGGAAAATCAATTCCATCGTTTGTATTTGCAGCCCTGCTTCAATATTTTGTGGCTGTTAAGATGGGATGGCTGCCTGTTGGGACATGGAAAGGATTCTCCTATAGTATATTGCCAACTATTTCATTAGCTATGTTTCCGATTGCCACAGCAGCCCGTTTTATGAGAACTGAGTTAATTGAAGTACTTGGTTCTGATTATATCCAGCTTGCTCGGGCTAAAGGTGCTAGCTCCTTTGAAATTACAGTCAAACACGCATTAAGAAATGCATTAATACCTCTAATTACTGTACTTGGTCCTCTTGCTGTTAGTTTAATGACCGGTTCCCTTGTAATTGAAAATATTTTCTCTATACCGGGAATTGGCGACCAGTTTGTTACAGCCATTTTGGTAAATGATTATCCGATTATTATGGGAACTACCATTCTATTTGCAGCTCTATTTGTTTTTATCATTTTTGTAGTCGATGTTCTTTATGGAATTATTGATCCAAGAATTCGTTTAGCGGGAGGGAAGTCATAATGAAACTGAATGAAGAACAACTCCCGAAATCATTGTTCGAGCCTGTTGAAGTCAATCAAAATGAACGTGAAGTCATTGCAAAACCAAGTTTAACCTTTATGCAGGATGCATGGAGACGCTTGAAAAAGAATAAAGGCGCTGTAGTTAGCCTATTTCTCCTTTTGTTTTTTATTGTAATGGCATTTGTCGGCCCATATTTGAACGAATACTCGTTAGAAGATCAGGATACTAATCGTGCAAATCTTCCTCCTAAAATTCCAGTCCTCGAAAATATTGAGTGGCTTCCATTTGATGGAAAAGTTGAGAGATATGGAGAAGACGTAGATTTATATGCGGAACAAGGTATTGAAGAATATTTTTGGTTTGGTACGGATTCATTAGGCCGTGACATTTTTACGCGAGTTTGGGAAGGAACGAAGATTTCCCTTTATATCGCTTTTTTGGCCGCTTTTATTGACATGGTGATCGGGGTTGCCTATGGCGGTATCTCTGCCTATTACGGCGGTAAAGTCGATCAGGTCATGCAGCGGATTATTGAGGTATTAGTCGGAATCCCGCTCTTAATTGTAGTGGTATTAATGATCTTAATCATGAAACCGGGCATTCTCTCCATTACGATTGCCCTGACAATAACAGGATGGACGGGAATGGCCAGAGTTGTCCGCGGTCAAGTGTTGAAATTAAAGAATCAGGAATATGTACTCGCATCGAAAACACTTGGAGCAAGCAACAAACGAATTATTTCGAAACATTTGCTTCCTAATCTCGCGGGGGTCATCATTATTAATACGATGTTTACAATCCCTAATGCGATCTTTTTTGAAGCATTCTTAAGTTTTATCGGACTAGGGCTGCAATCGCCTTATGCATCACTCGGAACATTAATTGAGGATGGGTACCAAGCTATGCAAATTTTCCCGCATGTTTTAATTTTCCCGGCAGTCATTTTGAGCGTCATTATGATTTGTTTTAATCTCCTCGCTGATGGTTTACGTGATGCGTTCGATCCAAAAATGCGTGATTAAAAGGTAGGTGAAACAGGATGGAAAATATTTTGGAAGTAAAAGATTTACACATTTCCTTCCATACCTTTGGAGGAGAAGTAAAAGCAATCCGCGGTGTGAATTTTGAGCTTAAAAAAGGGGAAACGCTCGCAATTGTTGGTGAATCGGGTTCTGGTAAGTCGGTGACAACTAAATCCATTATGAAGCTGCTGCCGCCGTCTAATTCAGAAATTAAGCATGGACAAATTCTTTTTGATGGTACTGATTTAGTTCAGCTTTCTGACAAAAAGATGCAAAAAATCAGAGGGAAAGATATTTCCATGATTTTTCAGGATCCTATGACCTCCTTAAATCCCACAATGACGGTGGGCAAACAAATTATGGAGCCATTGTTAAAACACCAGAACTTAAGTAAGTCAGAAGCAAAAAAACGTGTAGTAGAACTTTTAAAACTGGTTGGTATTCCGAATCCAGAACTTCGGTTCAAACAATACCCGCACCAATTTTCAGGCGGGATGAGACAGCGTGTTGTTATTGCAATCGCCCTTGCCTGCAATCCAAAAATATTAATTGCAGACGAACCCACAACAGCGTTGGACGTAACCATTCAGGCGCAAATTTTAGAATTAATGAAGACTCTGCAAAAAAAGATCGACACATCCATTATTTTTATTACCCACGATTTAGGGGTGGTTGCGAATGTAGCCGATCGGGTAGCTGTTATGTATGGAGGCAGAATTGTAGAAATTGGAAATGTGGATGAGATTTTTTATAATCCTCAGCATCCATATACATGGGGACTTTTAAGCTCAATGCCAAGCTTGGATACGAGTGATGAGGAACTGTATGCGATTCCGGGAACACCCCCAGATTTATTAAATCCTCCAAAAGGGGATGCATTTGCGCCAAGAAACGAGTATGCCTTAAAAATTGATCTGGAAAAGGAGCCGCCTCTCTTTAAGGTTTCGGAAACTCATTATGCGGCAACATGGCTTCTGCATCCGAATGCGCCTAAAGTAGAACCGCCACCAGGTATTAAAGAGAGACAGGCTAAATTTGAAAAAATGAAGCAAGCATCCCTGGCAAAAGGGGGAGAAACACGATGAATCAACAAGAGAAGCTTTTAGAAATTAAAAATTTAAAGCAATATTTTAACAAAGGTACCGCAAGTGAAGTACGTGCTGTTGATGGAATATCATTCGATATTTACCGCGGTGAAACACTTGGACTAGTAGGGGAGTCTGGCTGCGGAAAATCGACGACAGGACGGACCATTATTCGGCTTTATGAAGCTACTGATGGTGAAGTGCTATTTAATGGGCAAAACGTTCATGGAAAGAAAAGCAAGAAGCAATTAAAAGAATTTAACCGAAAAATGCAAATGATCTTTCAGGACCCATACGCCTCTCTTAATCCTAGAATGAAAGTCGCAGATATCATTGCTGAAGGAATTGACATTCATGGGTTAGCAAGCAATGCAAAAGAACGGAGAGAAAAAGTAGAGGAACTTCTTGAAACAGTCGGGTTAAATAAAGAACATGCCAACCGATATCCGCATGAATTTTCAGGCGGGCAAAGACAGAGAATTGGAATTGCCAGAGCTTTGGCTGTTCAGCCAGAATTTATTATTGCAGATGAGCCTATCTCTGCATTAGACGTTTCAATCCAGGCCCAGGTTGTAAACCTTATGAAAAAACTCCAAAAAGAAAAAGGATTAACCTATTTATTCATCGCTCATGACTTATCAATGGTTAAGTACATTAGTGACCGAATTGGAGTTATGTATTTTGGAAAATTAGTAGAACTGGCTCCTGCAGATGAGCTGTATAAAAATCCTATACACCCATATACCCAAGCATTACTTTCTGCGATTCCGCTTCCAGATCCGGAAACAGAAAGAACAAGAGTAAGGAAACACTATGATCCTTCTAATCATCAGTATAAAGAAGGAGAAGTAGTCGAAATGAGAGAAATTACACCAGGGCATTTTGTCTATTGTTCTGAAAAGGAATATGAACAATATCGTACTAATAATCAATGATACGGTCTCTTTTTGAGATCGTTTTTTTTTAGGTTCTTTTTTAATGGAGGTTGAATTCGGTTAAAAAGAGCTGAGTTCGTTTAAAAGGCTTCTAAGTTCGTTAAAAGGAATTTTAGTTCGTTTATAAGGCGTTTGAGTTCGGATAAACAGTTCTAAGTTTGGTAAAAGGAATGCTGAGTTCGGTTAAATAAGTGTTGAGTACTGTTAAATCTTTCTTAGTTCTGTGAAAGAAATCTGAGTTCTGTTAAAAAGGTCAAGATTTCAGCTAACACCCAATTTAGTTCCGAAAATCGAGTGACGAGTTCGGGCTTGAGTTCTCAAGGGTACTATTTCCGGCAAAGCGTGTACGGAGTGCGGAATAGGCGGGTGCAGAGTCCGAAAAAACGTGTGCAGATCCCGAAATAACTGGTACTGAGTCCGGCAAAGCGTGTGCGGAGTCCGAAAAAGCAGTGTTAGTACGGAAAAACGTGTGCAGATCCCGAAATAACGGGTACTGAGTCCGGAAAAGCTGGTGCTAACTCCACAATAATGGGTTCAAAGACCTCTTGCTAGAGTCCCGAAAATTGTAGTCAAAATTTCAAAAAACAAGTGCCGAACTTAAAAAATCAGTACCAACTCCATCATCTCCAGATAGTCCTATAGGCAATTCTATATTTTATTTTCAATCATATTTTGGTAATAACAGATGCTGCTAAAAAATAATGAAAAAGTGCTATCAATTTCCACTCGCAACCTGGCAAATACTTGATAAAATAGAAGAACAGACAAAAACTTTCTTCTTTCTACATAATTAGACAAAATCAGGGAGAAAAGGCACGAGAGGGGTTAATTGGATTGGGTTGGAAAAGATTTTTTACATCAGGATTACTCTGTGTATCATTGTTTCAAATTAACCAGGCTGGGGTTGTGCTTGCAGAAGGGGAAAATCAGGAAAAGGAGATTTCACTTCATCAGACCCGAGACTTTTCGTATGAAAATAAGGTGTTGCCTGAAACCGTAGCCAGATTTGTATTTGACTCTGGTCTTGTCTTTGAATATCCTGATGCAGTCAGAGGCATTTACGTGACGGGTCATTCTGCAGGCGGCAGCCGTTTTGAAGAATTAACAAAATTAATAGAAACAACTGATTTAAATGCGATGGTAATCGATATTAAAGATGATTTTGGAAATCTTACATACGAACCAGGTCCAGATAGTCCGTATGCTAATATTGGTCAGCCATATATTAAGGACCCTCGCAAAATGCTAGAAGTATTACAAGAAAAAAAGATTTATCCGATTGCAAGAATCGTGGTATTTAAAGATTCTGAGCTTGCCAAAATGAAACCTGAATGGTCATTTAAAAAAGATGACCAAATCTGGTACAACGGCAGAGGCGAAGCATTTGTGAATCCTTTTATAAAAGAAGTTTGGGACTACAATGTTGGGATTGCGATTGAAGCAGCAAAACTTGGCTTTAAAGAGATTCAATTTGACTACGTGCGTTTTCCGGAAGGGTTTGAGACTCGTGATGATATTCTTCAGTACAGCATGGGAGAATACCAGAATGTAAACAAGGATAATGTTGAAAAACGGGTAGAGGCAGTAACCAATTTCGTAGCCTATGCTAAAGAAAAGCTTGAGCCATATGGGGTTGATGTTTCCGTTGATATTTTTGGTTATACGGCCACCATTCCTGCTGCACCTGGCATTGGACAAAACTTTACAAGAATATCTGAACATGTTGATGTGATTTCATCCATGATTTATCCAAGTCACTGGACTTCTTATTTTGGAATTGCGAAACCCGATCTTGAACCATACCGGCTTGTTACAGAGTATATAAAAGCCGAAAAAGAAAAATTATCTCAGCTTGAAAGCCCTCCGATTTCAAGACCTTGGATTCAAGATTTTACAGCCAGTTATTTAGGTCCGGGCAATTATCAGGTGTATGGGGTTGAAGAGGTTGAAGCACAAATTCGTGCTTTAAATGAAAATGGCATAACAGAATTCTTGCTTTGGGATGCAGGTAACAGCTATACCGAAGGGGTCGATTATACCCCTTTAAATAAACAGTAATTATAAGTAAAAGGGCTAAACCTCTATAAAGAAATTGGAGGGTTGACCCTTTTTTACTTATAAAAAACAAATATTGCGTTTAATCAGAAAGTGATAGGGTAATGGTAACTGAATGAGGAACTAAGAGGATTTATTACCTCCCACTTTTCTCCAGCCTTTCTGGGTTTTAGCCGTCTGATCAATATATTTATTTTTATTTTTTCCGCCGAAAACCAATTCTCCAAAACCATTTGATATGATGCCAAGAAAGGCGGTTAACCCTATTATAAGCACGGAGACAAACGCAAAATCTATAAGGAATTTACTCAACCCTGATTCCCCCATTCTATTTAAAATAGATCTATTTAGAATATTCTGTCCTCTTATTCTATCTTATGTGGGAAAGTATGAAAAGCATTCCTCTAACAAATACTTCCGCTAACAGGAAAAAATGAAAGGAGATTATCTGATGCATTGGTACGAAAAACTGAATCAGTATTTTCCGATTGAAGAAATGAAGTCAAAAGAACACATGGAAACATTGCTGCAGGAAAGAGGAGATATTTATCATAAGGACGAAGGGCCGCACCATGTAATGATGTACGCTGAATTTTCTAACTTTGTTTTTATAGATTATTTATTTGTATCGAAGGAATCGAGAGGGCAAGGGCTAGGCCATAAGCTAATTGAAAAACTCAAGGCTAAGGGTAAACCAATTATATTAGAAGTAGAGCCTGTTGACTATGAAGATACAGATACGGAAAAACGGCTAAGATTTTATAAGCGGGAAGGATTCCAGCATGCTCAGTCAATCGGTTATGAAAGAAGATCACTTGCTACGAAAGAAATTAATCCAATGGAAATTTTATACTGGGCTCCGCATCATGAGTCTGAAAAAGAAATTTTCGAAGCTATGAAAAAAACATATGAGTCAATCCATACGTATAAGGATGAAGAGTTTTATGGAGAATCCTATCAGCCAGTTGACGAAGTATTGGAATACAATCAGTCGAAAAAGGACGATGATCTGCTAGAAAATATTTAATTGAGAATGAAGCGGTGAAATTGAAAAAGCAAAAATGATTTTTTTGTTTTTTTATGGAATCATGAAACTTTTCTATTGATTCAAACGTATAAAAAGTAGGAAGGTTTTATTATCGGGAAAAGTGGGTAAGTCTTATGAGAGTGCATTTTTATCTTTTTTTCTCAAAAAGACTACGCAAAACCTTAAATTTTGTGTATAATAATTGATAGTGATTCCTACTTTAAATTAATTTTAAAGTAAAAATGATGATTATTGACCTTCCGTATTTCAAACAAATGAATTACGGTAAAAGGAGTGCTGATTAAATGGTAACACTTTATACGTCACCAAGCTGCACATCATGCCGAAAAGCAAGATTATGGTTAGAAGAGAATCACATCCCGTTTATAGAAAGAAATATTATCTCTGATCCGCTTTCGATTAACGAGATCAAAGAAATATTAAGAATGACTGAAGACGGCACTGATGAAATTGTATCAACACGTTCTAAAACGTTTCAAAATTTACATGTAGATTTAGACACATTGCCGCTGCCGGAACTCCTGCAGCTAATCCATGACAATCCAGGGTTATTAAGAAGACCGATTATTATGGATGAAAAACGTCTTCAGGTAGGATATAATGAAGATGAGATACGGCGTTTTCTTCCGAGAAAAGTTCGCACATATCATCTAAAAGAAGCACAAAAACTTGTAAACGGATTTTAGTCTTGCTTTACATGTGCAAAATTAATGCCTTCATGAACATTTGATGTCATGAAGGCATTTTCTATAAAATATTTTATAAGGAAAAGGATTTTTTCCCTGAACGCAAGAATATATAAGGAAACGGATGAACTATGCTTGATTCTTAGAAAAGGTTCCATATTTCTTTGGACATTACATCGCCCAATTTTTAAATGGGAAGTGTTTTTTATTCCCTTCTTGCAGGATTTATCATAAAATATAAGTACAAGGCTAAACTAGTCTTTACTTACCCTATTTTGGGCAAACTAAGTAACAAGCCGGGGGTTTAAATCCCTTCCAACCCATTCATAGAAGGGAGAGATCAGAATGGAAATAGAACGTATTAACGAGAACACCGTAAAATTCTATATTTCTTATGGGGATATAGAAGAAAGAGGCTTTGACAGAGAAGAGATTTGGTACAACAGAGAACGAAGTGAAGAACTTTTCTGGGAAATGATGGATGAAGTTCACCAGGAAGAGGAATTTATGGTCGAAGGACCGCTTTGGATCCAGGTTCAAGCTCTTGAAAAAGGTTTGGAAGTTCTCGTTACAAAAGCACAGCTTTCGAAAGATGGGCAAAAGTTTGAGCTCCCACTCCCAGAAAGTAAATTAAAGGATCTCCCTGTTGATGAACGAATTGAGGATTTATTAGACCAACACTTCCATGGTAAAAGCTCATCGATGTATGATGATGTGGAGGAAGTCCTTGAGTTTGTAGTGGAGTTTGATGACTTTGAAAATGTTATTCAATTATCCAAACATCCAGCTGTCAAGCATCTTCCATCCAATCTTTATGCCTTTGAGGGACGTTACTATTTATATGTAGAATTCCCAGAAGATGAGTACGAGGAAGATGAAATAGATAATTTCTTAAGCATTCTTCTTGAGTTTGGAATAGAAACGAATGTGACGATTCATCGGATTGAGGAGTATGGCAAACTGATTTTAAGTGATAATGCTCTCGAAGCCTTAACAGAATATTTTTAAAAAGTCGATTTCTGCTGAAATCGGCTTTTTTTTCAGGCTCTATAATATTTGTTGGGGTTTGAACACAACTTTTTATTCATAAAAAAACACGTAGACATCCAATTCTTTTATACTTGAATTGTCTAGAAACAAGACAAAAGAAATGGAGTTACGTGTATATG
>NZ_JAKZKT010000053.1 GCF_022808645.1 Bacillus litorisediminis | reverse complement strand
ACAAGAACTAAAGGATTTTTATCAACTGGTTGAGGCTTCTGAAATTCCAGAAATGAAAAAGGCCATTCAAACCATTCAAAACTGGCAAACCGAAATTCTTAATAGTTTTGCATATAACTTTTCCAATAGTTTTTTGGAAGGGATCAATAACTCAACCAAAGTATTAAAACGAAACGCATTTGGCTTTAGAAGCTTTAAACGCTTTAGAGCAAAAATATTACTTTCACATCAATATAAAGGAATTGGGGTTCACATTGGATAAGGGTGACGACAATTAGTCATCACCCCAACATTTGACGGAGAACCTAAAAATAGGCTTATACCATGCAGCGAAAAACGGGATTGTTTGTAACACACCCGGATTCGTTGTATAATATTTATAACATGGTAAGACTTGGAGTGAAAAAGATGCAACGGGTAACGAATTGTGTGTACATCCAAAATGGAGAAGTCTTACTGCTGCAAAAACCACGAAGGAAATGGTGGGTCGCTCCTGGTGGGAAGATGGAGCAGGGAGAATCCGTTAAAGAAGCGGTAACGAGAGAATTTAGAGAAGAAACGGGAATTTTCCTAAACAATCCAAAACTAAAAGGTGTTTTTACCTTTCTGATAAAAGAGGGAGATGAGGTCATCTCGGAATGGATGATGTTCACCTTTTTAGCGGATCAGGGTCAAGGGGATCCCTATCAGGAATCCGAAGAAGGAACACTGGCCTGGCATTCAATAGAAAACATTCAATCATTGCAAATGGCACCTGGTGATATTCATATACTAGACTATATGATTCACGGAGAGGGTATGATTTTTGGAACTTTTATATATACACCAGATTTTGAATTAATCTCTTATCGTTTAGATCCAAGCTAATTAAAAGGGGGAAAAACACATGGTCCAAGCCGAACATCAGGATATTCGGATGGTAATCATCACTGGAATGTCCGGTGCAGGGAAAACGGTGGCTATTCATAGCTTCGAGGATTTAGGTTTCTTTTGCGTTGATAATCTTCCGCCTACCTTGCTTCCTAAATTTATGGAGCTCATGAAAGAGTCAGGGAATAAAATGAATAAAGTGGCCCTTGTGATGGACTTGCGAGGAAGAGAGTTCTTTGACCATTTATTTAAGGCATTAGACGATTTAGCCGAAACCTCGTGGGTAACCCCGGAAATTTTATTTTTAGATGCCGATGATGCGACATTAGTCAGAAGATATAAAGAAACAAGAAGATCACATCCGCTTGCCCCATCTGGGCTGCCATTAGAAGGAATCAAGCTGGAAAGAGAACTGTTAGAAGAGCTGAAAGGGAGAGCTCAGCAGATCTATAATACGTCAAAATTAAAGCCGAAAGAGCTTAGAGACAAGATTCTTTCACAGTTTTCAACGAATAAACGAACCATCTTCACCGTGAATGTCATGTCATTTGGTTTTAAACATGGGATTCCGATTGATGCAGATTTAGTTTTCGATGTCCGCTTTTTGCCAAACCCTTATTATGTTGAACATATGAGACCCAAAACAGGGCTTGAGGAAGAAGTTTCGAGCTATGTATTAAAATGGAGCGAAACGCAAAAGTTTTTAGAAAAGGTAACAGATTTACTTAGCTTTATGCTGCCTCATTATAAAAGAGAGGGAAAGAGTCAGCTCGTTATTGCGATTGGCTGTACAGGCGGACAACACCGGTCTGTAGCACTGGCGGAAACGATTGCCCGTCATTTTGAAAAAGATTATGAAACCAAGGTAACGCATCGCGATATTGAGAGGAGAAAGGATAAAACTACATGAAAATAGATCAGCCAAGAGTCGTTGTCCTCGGGGGCGGGACAGGACTCCCCGTGTTATTAAGAGGGTTAAAACAATTCCCCATTGATATAACGGCAATCGTAACAGTTGCCGATGATGGCGGGAGTTCGGGGAGATTAAGAGATCAGCTCGATATTCCGCCTCCTGGAGACATCCGGAACGTCCTCGCAGCCTTATCTGAGGTTGAGCCTCTCTTTATCGAGATGTTCCAGCACCGATTTCAGTCTTCAAAAGAACTATCCGGTCATTCGCTGGGAAATCTAATATTAGCTGCCATGACGTCCATTTCTGGCGATTTTGTTTCAGCGATCCAACAGTTAAGCCGGGTATTAAATGTTAAGGGAAAGGTATTGCCGGCTGCCAATCAAAGTGTGGAGCTTAATGCGATAATGGAGGATGGGACACTTGTTACGGGTGAGTCTCGTATTTCAAAAGCTGGGAAAAAAATAAAACGAGTCTATCTGACTCCTGATAACATTCGCCCCTTAGACGAAACCATTGAGGCAATCCGGAACGCAGATTTAATCGTAATGGGACCGGGAAGTCTTTATACTAGCATTCTACCAAATCTTTTGGTTCCAGGCTTAGGTGAAGAAGTATGCACAGCCCAAGCTAAAAAAGTGTATATCTGTAATCTCATGACGCAAGCGGGAGAGACATTAGATTTCACAGCGAGTGATCATGTTAAAGCAATTTATGATCATATGAAATGTGCATTTCTTGATACCATCATCGTCAACAATACACAGATTCCAGAAAAAGTACGAATCAAATACGATGAAGAATATGCGAAACCGGTTGTGTTTGATTTAGATAAATTAAATGAATATGGGCTGAATGTGATTCAAGACGATTTTGCTTCTTATCAGGATCATATCATTCGGCATGATACCCAAAAAATTGCAAAACTCCTGTACCAGCTTTTAACAGGGGTAGACTCTGAGAAATAGCAGGAGGTGTCCAAAATGTCCTTTGCTTCCGAAACTAAAAAAGAATTAACCCAACACGAGTTGAAAAACTGCTGCGCCAAAGCTGAATTATCTGCTCTTATTCGGATGAACGGTGCATTATCCTTAACAAATCGTACCATGATTGTAAACATTCAAACCGAAAATGCAGCCATCGCACGAAGAATATATTCCTTAATCAAAATGAATTATTCGACCCGTGTTGAGCTGCTGGTTCGAAAAAAGATGCGGCTCAAAAAGAACAATGTGTACATTGTACGCATACATGAACAGGCAAAGGATATTTTAGAGGATTTAAAAATTATTGATGAAGGCTTTTCCTTCAACTATGACATTTCATCAGAACTGGTTAAAAAGAAGTGTTGTAAACGTTCCTATTTACGGGGAGCCTTTTTGGCAGGCGGGTCCGTCAATAATCCTGAAACCTCCTCTTATCATTTAGAAATATTCTCTTTATATCGGGAACATAGTGAAGCTTTAAATAAATTGATGAATTATTTTTCGTTAAATAGTAAAATACTTGAAAGGAAAAAAGGATACATCACGTACTTAAAGGAAGCAGAAAAGATTACCGAATTTTTAAGTGTAGTCGGTGCCCATGCTGCACTTTTAAAGTTTGAGGATGTCCGAATCGTGCGTGACATGCGGAACTCGGTTAACCGTCTTGTCAATTGTGAAACAGCGAACTTAAACAAAACCATCGGAGCTGCCTTGAGACAGGTGGAAAATATTAAATTGATTGACCGGGAAATCGGACTCCATGCACTCCCAGATAAATTAAGGGAAATCGCAGAGTTACGCGTTACTCACCAAGATGTGACATTAAAGGAATTAGGAGAAATGGTATCAAGCGGCCATATTAGCAAGTCTGGGATCAACCACCGTCTGCGTAAATTGGATGAGATTGCAGAGAAAATCCGGGCCGGCATACCCATTTCTCTAAAATAATGAAATGGAGGAGAGGAAGAGTAAATGGTCGAGCGTCAAGTAGAAGTAAATCTGAAGACTGGTTTACAAGCAAGACCAGCAGCCCTATTTGTTCAAGAAGCGAACCGCTTCAGTTCTGAAGTCTTTCTTGAAAAAGAGGGAAAACGCGTCAATGCCAAAAGCATTATGGGGATTATGAGCCTCGCAGTTGGAGCGGGGAGCAAAGTCACCCTGATCGCCGAAGGACATGATGCAGAAGCTGCCATTGAGGCCCTTACAGAATTTATCAGTAAAGAAGGTTAATGGAAAGGCTGCCGCGATTGGTGGCTTTTTTTGTTGGGAAAAAAAGAGCCCAGCCCTTCAGCTGAACTCTATCGAACCTTATTTTTTATCTGCTAGTGTGTTTCTTGTAATAATATGATCCACTAAGCCGTATTCTTTCGCACGTTCTGCAGTCATGAAGTTATCGCGGTCTGTATCCTTTTCGATCACTTCAATTGGCTGGCCAGTACGTTCTGATAAAATTTGGTTTAGCTTGTTGCGAAGGAAGAGAATTCGTTTCGCAGCAATTTCGATTTCGGTTGCCTGTCCTTGAGCTCCGCCAAGTGGCTGGTGGATCATGACTTCACTGTTAGGCAGCGCAAAACGTTTGCCTTTTTCACCTGCAGCCAAGAGGAAGGCACCCATGGAAGCCGCCATCCCGATACAGATGGTTTGTACATTTGGCTTGATGTATTGCATCGTGTCATAAATCGCCATACCGGCTGTGATGCTGCCGCCAGGGCTGTTAATATAAAGAGAGATATCTTTTTCAGGGTTTTCAGTTTCTAGGAACAGAAGCTGGGCTACAATCGAGTTAGCCACTTGATCATCAATCGGAGTTCCTAGCATAATAATACGGTCTTTAAGCAGACGTGAGTAAATGTCATATGCGCGTTCACCACGGTTTGTTTGTTCAATAACTGTAGGAATTAATGGCATTTTTCATCCTCCTCTTCAAATATCCCTTTTTATTTATATGATGGAACATACAGTAAAGAGATGATTGGGTGTATGTTCATCATACAATAATGGTCAATTAAGGTCAAAACATTTCACTCGACAACATTTTAACTTTACCATTTTTCCCATATATTTTGGATTTAAACTGGGAGGAAGGGAGGAAAGAAATCATTTTTCATTAAAAATTTGGTCAGCAAATTCTTACTATAATGTAAGACTGCTAAAGGTTACGATAACTCATTTACAGATTCACTCAATACCTTTACAATCAACTGTAATTCATCCTCTGTCAAACAAAGAGGAGGCGCCAGGGTCAAGACATTGTTATATCCAGCTACCGTATCTCCATTTTTTCCAATGATTAGGCCCCGATTCTTGCACGAATTCATCACCTGGGTGACCTTATCAACGGATAGCGGTTCTTTTGTGTTTTTATTGGCTACCAGTTCGACCCCAATCAGTAACCCTTTTCCTCTTACGTTACCAACGTATGGGTGAAGTTCTAATGGTTTCAGCTCAGTTAAAAGTTTACCACCCATAATGCGAGAACGTTCAATCAAATCCTCATTTTCCATAATTTCAAGATTTTTTAATGCTAAACGGCATGCCGCCGGATTGCCGCCAAAGGTATTGACGTGACGGAAGCGGTCGTATGTGTCATCGCCGGCAAATGTCTCAAAAATTTCCCGTTTCACAGCGGTTGCCGAAAGTGGGAGATAGGCACTTGTAATACCTTTTGCCATCGTAATGATATCCGGCTTGACCCCATAGTTCATAAAACCAAAAGGAGCGCCTGTCCGGCCAAATCCGCAAATGACTTCATCACTTATTAATAAGGCATCATGCTTTTCGCAAATTTCCTTTATTCTTGCCATGTAACCATCGGGAGGAATTAAAACGCCACCTCCCGTAATAATCGGTTCCATAATCATGCCGGCTATGGTTTCACTCATTTCCCACGTCATGACCTGATCGACTTCTTCAGCACTTTCTAAATAAGAACCCTGTTCAGGACGCCGATATTGATCTGGAGGGGATACGTGGAGAAATCCCTGTCCAAGCGGCTCATATCGGTATTTTCGTTGTCCCTGGCCAGTTGCTGCTAACACACCCATCGAATTCCCATGATAGGCGCGGTACCTTGAAACAAACTTGAATTTTCCGTAGTTTCCTCTTTGCTGATGGTATTGACGGGCAATTTTAAAAGCAGTTTCATTTGCTTCCGAGCCGCTGTTTGAAAAGAAAAATACATACTCCCCGCCAAGCCACTCGTTCAGTTTTTCTGCTAGTTTAATAGCTGGTACATGACTTTGCGACAGCGGATAATAAGGCATTTCTAGCAGCTGCTGATAGGCAGCTTCAGCGAGCTCTTTTCGTCCGTAGCCGACATTGACACACCAAAGTCCTGACATCCCATCGAGATATTTGTTTCCATCAATGTCAGTGATCCAAACTCCTTCCGCCTTTTTTATGATTAAATTGGAAGCAGAGGGCTGGGCTCCTCTCATCGCATGCCATAGATTTTGAGAATCGATCTGTTGCAGCTGGTTTGCTTGGTTAACGTTTTGCAATACAATCAACTCCTTTTAGGCAGTTAGCCCTTAATAACGAGCTGTAAGCATTTTTTTACGAGTATAAAATTCAACTCCATCTTTTCCATTTGCATGCAGATCCCCATAAAAGGAATCTTTATAGCCTGAGAAAGGGAAGAATGCCATTGGTGCTGGAACGCCAATATTAATACCGAGCATTCCCGCGTCAATTTCTTCGCGGAATTTTCGGATTGCATTGGCGCTGTCAGTATACAGACAAGCTCCATTGGCAAAGCGGGATTGGTTTGTTACCTCTATCGCTTCATCTAAACTTGAAACCCGGACGATCGATAAAACAGGAGCAAAGATTTCATCCTCCCAAATCTTCATCCCCGGTTTGACATGATCAAATATGGTAGGACCGATAAAGTAGCCGCCTTCTCCTGCTTGATCCTTTCTGCCATCGCGAATCAGGGCTGCTCCTTCCTTTGTTCCGATTTCAATGTAGCTTTCTGTCCGTTCCTTATGGGAAGCCCGGATGACAGGACCTAAATCAACATTCTTATTCAAGCCGTCGCCAATCTGTAAATCATCGGCTGCTTTTTTTAGACGGAAAACAAGCTCTTCTGCAATGTCCCCAACCGCTACCACAACAGAAGCAGCCATGCAGCGTTCACCTGCTGAACCAAAGGCAGCTCCAATAATGTTGGTTACTGCGTTTTCCAGGTTTGCGTCTGGCATTACGATTGAGTGATTTTTCGCACCCGCCAAAGCCTGAACTCTTTTTCCATGGGCAGCTGCCGTCTTGTACACATATTCAGCAACCGGTTGTGAGCCAACAAACGATATAGCGCGAATCGCTTCATGGGCTAATATTCTGTTGACGACATCATGGGCTCCGTGGACGATGTTTAAGACACCATCGGGTAAGCCAGCTTCCTGAAAAAGCTCTGCCAGCCGATTTGCCAGGAATGGGGTACGCTCAGATGGCTTTAGAATAAAGGTGTTGCCGCAGGCAATAGCGAGCGGAAACATCCAGCAAGGCACCATCATCGGGAAGTTGAAAGGCGTAATTCCTCCTACAACACCAAGAGGGTAGCGGTACATTCCTGATTCTATTCCCGTTGCAATATCTGGCAGCTGTTCGCCCATCATGAGCGTAGGTGCTCCCGCAGCAAATTCAACACACTCAATCCCGCGTTGTACTTCGCCATATGCATCCTCATAGGTTTTTCCATTTTCAAGTACAATTAGCCTGGCTAACTCCTCCCAATTCTCCACAAGCAGCTGCTGGTAGCGGAAAAGGATACGGGCTCGCTTTGGAACCGATACATGTTTCCATTCCTGAAAAGCCTTTTTGGCTGCCAAAACGGCCTGATCGACGTCCAGTGGAGTTGATAATGGGACACGTCCAATGACTTCACCTGTAGCCGGATTAATAACATCGTCAACTTTGGATGTGTTGGCTTCAACCCACTTCCCGCCAATATAATTTTTCAATGTGTCAACTTGGCTGCTAACAGACATGTACAAACCTCCAATCTTAATGGGTATTATTGAATTTCTATTGTTTACCATTTTATCTTGGCGCTAGCCTTTTTTTCATTAGACATTAAGTAGATGATTTTGCGAAGGGATTGTCATTTTGTAAATCTCTTATATATGTATGGGTAAAAATTCTTGTATAATAGGGGAAAATATCATGTTGTTTCACTATTCTGAATAATGGGGGACAGCGAATGGCAACACAAAACCTATTGACAGTAGCCGAGATCATGCAGCGGAAACATTTTGAAAAAGCAGAAATGATCGCAGGAAAACAAGGGGCTCATCGCTTTGTAAAATGGGTTCATGTTATGGAAGTGACAGAGGTTGGCGCTCTGTTAAATGGGAGTGAACTGATTTTATCAACAGGGATAGCCTGGAAAAATAATAAAGAAGTGTATCTATCTTTTTTGCAGCAATTAATTGAGCGCAATGTGTCAGGTCTATGCATTGAGCTGGGGACATACCTGGATTCAATTCCTTCTGAAATTATTGAAGTAGCGGAACACCATGATTTTCCTTTAATCGTATTTCATACAGAAGTCAGATTTATTGAGATTACGCAAGATCTTCATTCTTATATCATTTCTCAGCATTATGAGATGATTTCCCACCTTGAAGCTTACTCACAGAAATTAAATCAGCTGCTCCTGTCAGCTGATGGTCATAATAAAATCCTTCAATACTGTCAAAAAACAATCAACAGACCATTAATTCATAAAACCAGTGACTTAGATGTCCAATTGCTGCCCAGGTTAAGTAAAGAGAAAAAAATAATAGAAGAAATGCTGCATTCTCCGTTCCTGATTCGTAAGGAAATCAAAGCTTTGGATCATGTATTCGCGGAGTTATTGGTAAAATCGGATTCACTGGAAGAAAAGAATTATATCTCACTCGTTCTCGACCGGACCGCCACTGCTCTTGCGCAGCATTATCTTCGTGAGCTTTACATTGAAGAGAAAGAAATCGCAGAAGAAAGTGAATGGCTGAAGGGCTGGATCGAAGGTGAATATGGTGATGAAGATATCCGTCACTATTTATTTGAACAGGATCCTGCAATCAAACCCAATGGAGGAGTTGTCTGTTTTTTTCAGACCAATTCCTTGTTTCCTCATGCTGCGGATTATAGCTATTTAAAGGTTATTTTTCGGTCAGCTATGAAACAGTACGGATATTATTTATTTCCGCTGATAAGAAAAAATCAGGCTATCTTTATTTTGATTAATGTTAGGGAAAAAGAAGATTGGAAAGAGCGGCTGGAACAGGCGGTTAACACGTTTAAAATGACAGAGTTTGCAAAAAAGAAAAAGCTTCACTCCATCCTTTATGGAATCGGTTTGTTTTTAGATGAATTAGCAGCAATGGAGAAAAGCTATAAAACAGCGGTAGAAACTATAAAAATTCATGAAAAAGTTTTAATAGAGAAAAAAGGCGGAACCTGCTTTTATCAGGATTTACATATCTATCGAATCATTTCAGTGATGCAAAAGAATCGGGAATTAAAAGAATTCGTAATGGATTATTTAAAGCCTGTCCTTGATTATGATGAAAAAACAGGCAGCGATTTACTAAATACATTAAAAACCTATTTGGCCTGTAACGGTTCAAAAAACAAGACTGCGAAAGAGCTTTTTATTGTCCGTCAGTCCTTGTATCCCCGTATTGAAAAGTTAAACGAATTATTAGGCCATGATTTTATGAAGGCAGAAAAACGGCAGGCAATTGAATTTGCTTTAAGCTGCTATCCATACTTTTTTACGGGCAATTGAGAGAATACAAGATATTTACATTGTGTTAAATGACTAGAAAAAAAGAATGATAGAGTGTCTAATGAATCGGTTATTAATAAAGAATAGAATAGGTAATATTCAGAATAATCCAAAATAAATTGAAGTACAGTAATTAAATTAAAGAGAAGGATGTTTAAAGAAATAACAGAATAGTAGTAATAGACTTAAAAAGGAGGTAGGAGCCAATTATCAGAGTCGAACATGTCAGCTTTTCTTATAAATTGAACGAAAAGAAGTCTGTCGAAGTGCTAAAGGATGTTTCATTCTCTATTGAACCTGGTGAATATGTCGCGATTATTGGCCACAATGGATCTGGAAAATCTACCTTATCCAAGCATTTGAACGGAATATTAACCCCTACCTCAGGGGATGTTTGGGTCAATGGGCGAAATACCAAGGATTCCAAGGCAATCAGATTTATAAGGCAGGATGTGGGAATGGTATTTCAGCATCCTGATAACCAAATTGTCGCGACCATTGTTGAAGAGGATGTGGCCTTCGGACTGGAAAACCTGGGAGTGCCGAGGGATGAAATGAAGAAAAGGGTCAAAAGTTCTCTTGAGACGGTTAGTATGTATGAATTCAGAAACCGGCCGCCGCATCACTTATCTGGAGGGCAAAAGCAGCGGGTCGCAATTGCAGGGGTTTTAGCGATG
Source organism: Bacillus litorisediminis (assembly GCF_022808645.1). GTDB lineage: Bacteria > Bacillota > Bacilli > Bacillales > JC228 > Bacillus_BF > Bacillus_BF litorisediminis. The sequence continues at coordinate 11,650 of NZ_JAKZKT010000053.1, read as the reverse complement.
CAGCCCCAGTGCATTGTCTTTGATGAAGCGACGAGTATGCTTGATAGCTACGGCAGACAAGATGTTTTACAGGTTATGAGGGTAATGAACGACAGGGGAATGACAATCATAACCGTTACCCACCACATGTCAGAAGCGGCTCAAGCCGATCGCATCCTTGTGATAGAGGACGGAAGAATTGTAATGGATGGTACCCCTAGAGAAATCTTTAAGCATAAAGAAAGATTAAGTGAATTGCATTTGGATGTTCCGGCTGTGAATCGGATTGCTGCTGAAGTTCATCGCAATCTGGATGACTTTTCACCAGACATCATCAATGAGAATGAGATGCTTCAGGAAATAGAAAGATTTAAGAGGCTTGTGAAAAGTGAGGGGGTAGGCTAAAAGAATGACTGAAAAAAATATCATCGAAGTCCATAATTTGGGACATACCTACATGAAAGGAACACCGCTTGAGCACATTGCTTTAAAAGATACGAGTATCTATGTTAAAGAAGGCGAATGTGTGGCGATTATCGGTCATACAGGCTCTGGAAAATCTACATTAATCCAGCATTTTAACGGTCTTATGCGCCCGGAAACTGGTGAGGTCATCATTGATGGTGAAAATGTTGCTGATAAAACGATTAATATTAAAAATCTTCGCCGCAAAGTCGGAATTGTCTTCCAGAATCCAGAAGATCAAATCTTTGAAAGTTTAGTAGGAGATGATGTCGCCTATGGTCCGTTTAAAAGCGGACTTCCCGTTAAAGAGGTAAGGGAACGGGTCAGGTGGGCGATGAGTGTTGTAGGATTGGATTTTGACGAAATGAAGGATCGGCAGACATTTGCTTTAAGCGGGGGGCAGAAACGAAAGGTTGCCCTTGCCGGAATTCTAGCGTTAAAGCCTAAAGTGTTAGTACTGGATGAACCAACTGCAGGGTTAGATCCGAGGTCAAGCAAGGAAATTTTGGAAAAGATTCAGGATTTAAATGAAAAAGAAAATATGACGATTGTGTTTGTGTCGCACAACATGGAAGAAGTCGCTTTTTTAGCAGACCGAATCTATGTGATGGCGGAAGGTACGGTTGTGTTGTCCGGGACACCGAGAGAAATTTTTACCGACAGAGAAAAAATTCAAAAGTACCATATTGGCACACCTGAAACAGTAAGGCTGCTGTACCGTCTTCAAGAGGAAGGCTACAACGTAAGGCCAGAAGCTTTTTCAGTTGAAGAAGCATCAAAAGAAGTACTGAAGGTGCTGAGCAGTCAATAAGTCATATCGAAAGGAGGAATTTTGGTGGCAGCAGAATTTGAACTTTCCCGTAATATCACGATAGGCCAGTATGTTCCGACCGGATCTGTTATTCACCGGGTGGACCCCCGAATTAAAGTCCTTGCCTTTACCATTATTGTTTTAGCGATTGCGCTAAATACGAGCTATATCGGAAATGCCATCGGTTTATTGTTTTCCATTTATTTATTTCGGCTTTCTAAAATACCAATCAGCTATGGACTTTCTGGAGTGAAACCAGCCATTCCTTTCATCATCATTTTGGCGCTTCTCCAGCTTCTGTTTCAAGGTTCGATTTTTAACGGAGGAAAAACGTATTTTGAATTTGGTTTTATTATAATCACCAGCGAAAGCATCAGGCTCGTGATTGTTTCGGCAGTCCGCTTCATTGAAATTATTTTTGTCAGCAGTGTTTTAACCTTATCAACCTCAACAACTGAGTTAACGCATGCCATTCAAAGTCTTCTAAGTCCATTAAAAAAAATAAAGTTTCCCGTTCATGAGTTTTCTTTAGTCATCACGATTGCGATTCGTTTCGTTCCAACCTTTGCGATTGAAATGGAAAAAATGATGAAAGCTCAAGCCTCAAGAGGGGCTGAGTTTGGTACAGGCGAATGGTGGAGAATCATTAAGCGGACAAAAGAAATGTTCCCGATTATCATTCCTTTGTTTAATGTCGCCATGCATAGAGCGGAGGACCTCATTTTAGCAATGGAGTCCCGCTGTTACATACCTGGGGGAACCCGTACAGCTTACACAGTCTATGAAGTAAAAAGTAAGGATTTCCTGATTTTGGGTGCTGGAACAATATTTGCTGTCTTTTTATTTGCTTTTCCATTTCCAATTTAATTGATGGGGAGGTGATAACTTTCGAATCGGCTAGCTGAGTTCACTGCTTCTTGTGTTGAACACAACCATAAAAAAAGGAGTGAATGTTTATGACAGTTCGGAAAATTGTAATTGCTGGTGTTTTAGGCGCGATTGCTATTCTTTTAGGGGTCACGCGTTTAGGATTCATTCCGGTTCCAACAGCCGCCGGAAATGCAACGATTATGCATATTCCAGCGATTATAGGCGGTGTACTTCAAGGGTGGGGCGTGGGATTAATTGTTGGTTTAATATTTGGGGTTTCCTCGTTTTTAAATGCGACTCTTCCTATGTTTAAAGACCCATTTGTTGCTATTATACCTCGTTTATTTATTGGGGTGGTCGCATTCCTAGTGTATGCCGGACTTCGTAAAAGAAACGAATATCTTGCGATTGGTTCAGCCGCATTCCTTGGATCGCTAACAAACACAGGGTTAGTAATGGGAATGGCTGTTGTGCGAAACTATCTGACAGCGCCTGTTGCTTGGAGTATTACGCTGACCAATGGAATTCCTGAGGCAATTGTTGCAGTGATTATTACATTAGCGGTAGTAATGGCATGGAAACAAATCGGGAAGACAAGGAAGTCTAAAATTTCCGATGATCTCGATGCGTAAAAGAACAGGAGCTATTAATCAAGGTCAAATTACCGATGTTCCTGGCATCAAAGTTGGAAATAAAGAAGACCTCGATGCATTAACAGGATGTACAGTTGTATTAGCGGAGGAGGGAGCCACGGCTGGTGTAGACGTCCGTGGCTCTGCTCCAGGGACAAGAGAAACGGACCTTTTAAATCCCATTAATTTTGTTGAAAAGGTCCATGCCATTGTATTAAGCGGCGGGAGTGCTTTTGGCTTAGATGCAGCATCGGGTGTGATGCAGTATTTAGAGGAACGGGATATTGGTTTACATGCCGGGCCAGCAAAGGTTCCGATCGTCCCTGCAGCTGTTCTATTTGATTTAGCTGTCGGAAATGGGAAGGTACGGCCTGATAAACAGATGGGCTATGAAGCAGCCCGGATCGCCAGCAATCAAAAATTTAAGGTTGGAAACGCAGGTGCCGGATGCGGGGCGACAGTCGGGAAGCTAGCCGGATTCAATCAATCGATGAAAGGCGGGCTTGGCAGTGCTTCGATTCATTTAGGGAATGGGGTTACGATTGGTGCGATTGTAGCAGTTAATCCAGTCGGGGATGTTCGAAACCCTGCTACTGGAGAGATTTTAGCAGGGGCTTATGACCGAAATCAGCGAAAAATTATCGATAGCCTTGATATATTGGAGAATCAGTCAGCTCTCAATGTGTCAGCCGGCAGTAACACAACGATTGGGGTTATTGCAGTAAATGCTGACTTAACAAAGGCTGAGGCAACTAAGGTTGCGCAAATGGCCCATGACGGCTATGCGAGAACGATTTATCCGGCTCACTCAATGTTAGACGGTGATACAATTTTTACTTTAGCTACTGGCGGAAATAAAAGGTCTGTAGATTTGCTCGGAACAATGGCAGCCAAAGTGATGGAGATGGCAATTTTAAATGCAATCTACACAGCTGAAACGGTAGCCAATATTCCGGCATATCGTGATCTTTTTAAATAGAAACAGGTAAAGCCCATACAAGAAAAGTAAAGGAGTGAATAACCATGACAGTTATGCAGCTGACAGAGCGGAGAAAACGTGACCGGGAAGAAGTCATCTCCTTAACGCAAAAGCTTGTGCGCATTCCCAGTGTTTATCGTCCTGGTGTGGAAGGCGGCAATGAAGAAAAAGTGGCACTTTTTGTAGCAGATTACCTGCGTTCATTAGGAATCGAGGTTCATATTGAAGAAGTTGTGCCTGGAAGACCGAATGTGATTGGAGTCGTAGATTCAGGAAAACCAGGGAAGACCTTGCTGTTTGAAGGGCACACCGATGTCGTAACAGAAGGCGACCGAAAAGCTTGGTCATATGATCCTTTTGGTGCGGAAATTGTAGACGGATTGATGTATGGACGGGGGACGAATGACACGAAGGGGAATTTAGCCTGCATGATTACAGCCGTCCATTCTATTCTGCAAGATCAGGAGGAGTGGAGCGGAAAAATTATTCTTTGTATTCCTTGTGATGAAGAGGGTATGATGCTTGGCATTAAACATTTTATTAAACAAGGCTGGGCCGACAAAGTAGATGGAGCCATTATCTGTGAGCCTGAGGAAAATCAGGTTTGCATTTCCCAAAAAGGAGCGATGCGGGTAATTGTCCGCACTTACGGGAAAATGGCTCATGGCGCGATGCCGTTAAGCGGAATCAACCCAAACACGCGAATGGCGAAAATCATTTGTGCGCTGGATGAATTAGAACAGCGGGAGAAAGAAAGACTTGGTAAACACCCAATGCTTGGGTGGCCAAGCATTACACCAACCATCGTTCAGGCACCGGTTCAAGGGGATGCCCAAATTAATGTAATCCCTGAACAGTGTATGATAACGTTAGATATCCGAACCGTACCGGGACAAGATCATGATACACTGAAGCAGCAATTTCAAGAGATTTTAGACGATTTATCCTCAAAGGATTCGGAATTCCGGGCAGAGTTTGAAGTGATTGAGGAAAGACCTTGGACGGAAACAGATAAAGAGGATCCTGTTGTAAGAGCGATTGCTCAGGCTGTGAAAGATGTAACGGGAAAAGATCCGGTTTATAACGGTGTACCGGGAGCAACCGATGGAACATTTCTTCATATGGCTGGAGTTCCGATTGTAACAACTGGTGCCGGGGACAGGGAAGTTCCCCACCAAATTGATGAATACGTGGATATCGAAGAATTAGCGGAAACCACTGAAATATATCGGACAGCAGCTTTGTATTTTCTTCGGGGTGAAAGCTTATGAGAGAGTGGAAAATTGCCGTTCTTCCCGGGGATGGAATTGGGCCGGAGGTTATGAATGAAGCGTTGAAAGTGCTGCGGACTGTCAAGGAATTAGACTCTACTTTTAGCTATCATGCCGATTTATTTTCCTGGAATAGCGAGTATTACTTAAAGCACGGAAGAATGATGCCTGAAAATGGCCTTGAAATACTAAAAGGCTATGATGCAATTCTGTTTGGGGCAATTGGGGATCAGCGTGTGGCAGATGATGTTTCTGTTTGGGAGCTCATCATGCCGATTCGCAAATCCTTTCAGCAATACGTTAACTTTCGTCCGGTCAAACAGCTGCCCGGGATTAAAACTCCATATACATCACTAGAGAAACCGATAGATTTTGTGATTATGAGAGAGAATGCGGAGGGCGAGTATTCTAATAGCGGCGGGACTCTATATGGGGGAACCGAGGATGAGCTGGCGGTTCAAAATACAATCTTGACTAGAAGAGGGATTAGCCGGATTGGCCGGTATGCATTTGAATATGCCCGAAAAATGGGGAAGCAAAAGGTTACGAGCGCTACCAAATCGAACGCGATTACCCATTCTATGAAACTATGGGATCAAGTGATGGAAGAGGTGGCAAATGGCTTTCCTGAGATCGGTTATGAAAAAGTATTTATTGATGCACTTGCAGCCTATTTTGTACAAAGACCTCATACGTTTGAAGTTGTCGTTGCTTCAAACCTGTTTGGTGATATTCTTTCTGATTTGGGCTCAGCCTTAGTCGGAGGCCTTGGGGTTTCTCCATCAGCAAATATTAATCCTGAAGGAAATTTTCCATCGATGTTTGAGCCAGTACACGGCTCTGCTCCGGATATTGCTGGCACAGGAAAAGCCAATCCGATTGCGCAAATCTGGTCAACCGCCCTGATGCTAGAACATCTGGGGCGAAAGGATTTATCCGATGTAATTATGGCTGCGATTTATAAAGTCTTGGAGGATGACACGGTTAAAACAGCAGATTTAGGCGGAACTGCGTTAACGACGGAAATGGGCGACGCGATTATTAAAGAATTGTACGAACTTTCATTGATTGGGTAATAGTTTCGTTGAAAATAGTACGGGATTCGACGATTAAGGGGGGTGATAAATTATAGATTCCTAGATAAGTGGCTGGTATTTGTTGATACGTAGTGGGAATTCGTTGATAAAAGAACTGATCCGTTGATAAGAAGTCGGTATTCGTTGATAAAGACATTTAAATTGTTGATAAATCGTCGAATTCATTGATAAAGGCAATAAAATCGTTTGATAAATCATTATTTTCGTTGATAAAAGCGGGAATTACGGAATCATTGCAAACATCAGTAGGGGGTAATGGAATGAGATGCAAAGACCAAATTTTTGTCATTACCGGTGCCAATGGCGGAATGGGAAAGGCAGCCGTGAGCCGTTTTTTAGAAGAAGGAGCTAAAGTAATAGCAGTTGACCGTACGTTTGATGCAAAATCTGACTCTGAAGCTTGTCTATTTGTAGAAGCAGATCTAACTGATGAACAACAGGTAAAGGGAATTTTCGCTAAAGTCGAGGAGCAATATGGGAAACTGGATGGGTTAATTAATCTGGTTGGAATTGCTCAGGCAGCTGCTCCGATAACGGAGGTTTCCCTCTCACAGTGGGAAAAGATTATGGCTGTCAACGTAACCTCACTATTTTTAACAAGTCGTGAAGCTCTTCCCCTATTAGAGAAAAACGGAGGCGGTTCGATCACCAACGTCGCTTCTATTTCTGCTGTCAGACCGCGTCCTGGCCTGCAGGCATACATAGCATCCAAAGGAGCAGCGGTTGCTTTTTCAAAAGCATTAGCCATTGAATGTGCAGAAAAAGGCATCCGTGTGAATGTGATTCATCCGGGTCCGGCTGATACGAGCATGCTTGCACAATTTACTCCAGCCAACGAAAATCCGGATGATGTAAAAGAGGAAACATTTCGCAAAAGTGTTCCGCTTGGCCGTCTGATTCAGCCAGAAGACATAGCCAATGCGGCTCTCTACCTAAGTTCGAATGAAGCCAGAAATGTGACTGGAGCTGTATTACATGTGGATGGCGGCAGAGGATTGTAGGAAGGAGGCCCTCCGTAATATGGAATGGAAAATGTATTTGGATGGCGAGTGGGTCGAAGCAGAATCAAAGGAAACGATTCCTGTCTATAACCCGGCTGATTACTCACAGACGGGAACGATTCCGCGGGGGCAGAATGCAGATGTAAACAAGGCTGTTTTAGCTGCAAAAAAAGCGTTTCAGTCGTCTGCCTGGAGAGCGGTTAAACCCCATGAACGCGGCTGGATATTACACGATCTGGCGAAAAAAATCCGCGAGAAAAAAGATGAACTTGCCATGTTGGAGACATTAGACGTAGGGAAACCGCTGAAGCAGTCTTATGCAGATGTTGAGGTGGCGGCAAGATATTTTGAATTTTATGCCGGCATGGCTGATAAAATCCTAGGTGACACCATTCCGGTTGAACCCGGCTTAATTGATTTTACCGTCCGCGAACCAGTTGGGGTTACGGCGCATATTATTCCTTGGAATTACCCGCTGCAAATTGGGGCGAGAAGCTTTGCAGCCTCGATTGCTGCCGGGAATACCGTGGTTTTAAAACCAGCCGAAGATACGCCGGTGACTGCTTTAATGCTGGCCCAATTTTTTGATGAGCTCGGTGTCCAAAAAGGAGTTGTCAATGTCGTGACCGGCTATGGACATGAGGCAGGTGCGGCTCTTGCCGGACATAAGGACATTAATCATCTCACCTTTACCGGCTCTGTTGAGGTAGGAAAGCTTGTGATGAAGGCTGCCGCAGAAAACATTGTTCCGGTAACGCTCGAGCTTGGCGGAAAGTCTCCTAACATTGTGTTTCCGGATTGTGATATGGAGCAAGCAGCAGAATGGGTCGTGCGCTCGATTATCCAAAATGCTGGGCAGACCTGTTCCGCGGGTTCAAGGTTACTGGTAGAGGCATCGATTCATGATACATTTGTTGAACGGGTCAAATATATGTTTGAGGATCTTACGATTGGACCTGGTGCACAGGATCCGGATTTAGGACCGATATTAACTGAAAAGCAATTTAACCGGATTATGTCCTTTATAGACATCGCCCGAAATGAAGCAACGGTTGTCACAGGTGGAGAACGGTATACATCAGGTGTATGTATGAATGGCTACTTCCTGAAACCTACTCTTATAACAAACGTAGACCCAGCAAGCCGATTGGCACAGGAAGAAATTTTTGGTCCGGTTCTGACGGTTTTTCCGTTTGAGACCGAAGAAGAGGCACTCAAACTGGCGAACGGAACCGAATACGGATTAGTAACCGGGATTTGGACTCAAGATATTTCAAGAGCCCATCGACTAGCTGATCAAAGTCAATCAGGTCAGGTCTTTGTTAACAACTACGGAGCCGGAGGCGGCATTCAAATGCCATTCGGAGGCTATAAACAATCCGGGTTTGGCCGTGAAAAAGGAATTGAAGCTTTGCGTAATTACACACAATTAAAAAATATTGCGATTAAATATCAATGAAGGGGTTTAGACCCCTTCTTCCCAATTTTCATAGGAAATACTTCGTTAGTAAAATCTGCTGTTGAAAAATATTTGCTTTTTCACTATAATAAAGATTGTCGCAATTTTATATTTGAACTATGCCCTCGTGGTGCAACGGATAGCACGCAAGATTCCGGTTCTTGAAATGTGGGTTCGATTCCTGCCGAGGGCGTATAAACATTGATATAACAAGGGTTTTTTCAGTACTTTAGGATGGACTGTTCGAGTTTTGTCCGAGTAACTACGAAAAACCCTTGTTTTTTTACTTTACTTTTTTTAGCAAGCTGCTCATAAAATGATTTACTTTTCATAATTCAGCTGCTCTGATCTCTTGGACAAATGTCCGTATGTCTTTAATAATATCGTTTTATCTTTGTCACCAAGACGAGCTCCAATGTAGTTAATATCAGAAACATTTGACTCCCATAAGATGGTTACATGTGTATGTCTAAACATATGAGGGGTCACATGCATTAATCCATGCCTATTACATAAATAAAATTATCCAGGAGAGCAAATCAATCCTGAGTACTTTGATATTAAAATTTCAGATAGCTGGCGATTTTACAATGGCTGTATAAATAATGCGGACTACATGTGTTAATCCGAGGATTAATGCATTTTTTGTTAAAGTTTTTGAACTAGGGTGCATTCCTTCAACATGGGATGCTATTTCTTTATTCAAATAAAGGGGCAGAATTGTTGAATAAGGAACTCTTGAATAATATTGAGCTGATGACCATGTAACCGGTTATCAGCTTTTTTCTTTACGAGAAATCTAAAAAATCAAAAATTATACAATAAAAGTAAAGGATTTTCCTTTTAATTCCTGTAAGATTAATAACAAAGGAGGAATGGGTATGAAAAAATTTGTATTTGTAATTACTTTATCCTTTTTCTTAGTTAGCTGTTCCGAAATTTCCTCAAGTGAACTTCTTACTGATAACAATACCTCTCCCGAAGTTGCTTCAATAGAACACCTTGACTCTAAAATGTTCACGCATCATTATATGTAAGATAACATGGACAAGGGAAATCATGATTACTTTGATAAAACATTAGTAGTAGACCCAGATTATAAAGAAGTTTCTAGAGGAGACGTTGTATTATTTGAAAAGAACAATGGTGAAAAGTCTCTCTCAAGAATAGTTGCCCTTCAAGGAGAGACAATCGCAATCAAAAAAGGACAGATATATATTAATGATAAAAAATTAGATACTTTTTATGGTTTTGCCCACCGAGCCGGTCTTGATAAAGAAGCATACGAAGAATCAATGCAAAAAGAGTTAGAAGAGATATTTAATTATAGTATGGAAGACCTCACACTATCTGACGACGAATATTATGCAGTTAGTGACAATTTGTTTAGAGGAGAAATGCTACTTGTAAAAAAGGATGCAATTATTGGGCAAGTAATGGGATATAAAAGATAGAGGTTAAGGAGGTGGTTATTTGAGGAAGTTACTTGTTTTCTTTTTCACATCGATTGTATCTGTTCCGACAATTGCATACTTATTTAATGATTACAGCTTACCAGCTAATTTAGGATTACTTGGATTTATTAGCCTTTATGTAATACCGCTGATATTGCTCTATGGCGTACCGATCTCGATTTTTTCTGACAAGGTGACCTTAAAAATATCTGGCTTTATACGATTTGTCTGTGCATTTTTCATTCATCTATTTTTTGGTTTTGTTTTCGCTTGTCTTTTTGCATTAATTACTGATTTTAGTCTTTTAACTCCTCTGAATGACCCAATAGACCGTTTTATATTATTAGGGGCAAGTGGGACATCCATAGTGTTTTGGTTAATAGATGAATTATTAAGGTATAGATATAAAAAAAAGGATTTACTTTACTAAATAAGGTCTCGACGACAATGTTTGTTTTGTTCTTATCAAAGTAAGGGTGCTTTATTTTAAGATCAGCTGCATTACAGCTGGATTTTTTATAAACCCTTAAATTTATTAAAAGGAAGAAAAATTAATTGGTACTAAAAGGGGATTATATGCCAATGTGTATTATAATTTTTTCCGCAACAGTATTCGTTAATGTAGTTGTCTTTTTTATTTTTGCGTCTAGAGGTGCTTGTAAGGAAATTAGAGCGTATTAAATCCTTTTATTAGTAAATTAAAAGCCGATAGGTTATAAAAAACCAATCGGCTATGACTATGTTTAATACTTATTAAAGATTAACAGTCTTTGCTTTACGTGCTTGTTTTGAATGTAATTTTTTCATTGCAAATCTTGCAATTGACTGTGCAATTAACAACTCAATCCAAAATGCTACACCAAAGTTTCTAAACCAACTATGAAAAAAGTTCTGAAAAGGTTCAAGGCTTATTTGTTTCGTGCCAACCCAAGTTCCGATAATTGTAAGAAGAATAGATAAGACTGTAACATTCAATAAAGTATTTAATAAAACTCTGGCATTAAATCCATCTGTTTTTCCTGCGAATTTTGGCATCACTTTCCCAACTAATGGTCCCGCAACAAATCTTACTAATATAATGACGATAATCCACATAATCGGAATAACTTTTAAGGTTTCCAAGTAATTTTCCTTACTGAAACCGAATTCCATTCCCATAATAATTGGTGCAATAGTGTTGACTGAAATTATCGAAATAATCAACATAAATATTATGCCTTCTTTTGGGCTTTGAGGCAGTCTATCTTCCCTATACATATTTTCACCCTCCGAAAAAAAATTTTTCAGATGGCAGACGTATCATTCGACATATATTTTTGGTTAGTAAAACTCATACCAATATCTCTACACACTGATTATTTAATTTTAAATGCGTTTTCAAATGAATTCCAGTCTTGAAAAAATTGAATATATATGAGCAAAAATGGATTTTGTTGTTTAACTAAAGGGTGCGTTGATCCAAGAAGGATTAACGCATTTTTTGTGGAAGTTACTGAACTAACGAAGCAGGTGTGCGGCCGAGCCTAGGTCGTATCATATAACGGGTGGGATTCCCGTCGAGTAAGAACTAGCCATTCACTCGTAGCGAGTCTTGGAGGGCTAAAGGTAACTTTAGTCTTTAAGCGTAGACAG
>NZ_JAKZKT010000052.1 GCF_022808645.1 Bacillus litorisediminis | reverse complement strand
ATAAATGTCATTTTAATCAACACAACAGGATCAATACTCGGACGGCCAACCGTTGAATAGAGGTTTTCCACCAATGGATATATGAAGGAGAAATCAATAGCTGATTCAATTTTACGTACTAAATGATTTTGTGGTACTAGTTGGTCAATCGCGATCACTTCTAATTGGTCTCTTTCAATATTATTGTTTCTCGTCATCATAATCCATCACCTCTAGATATCTCATTATAAATATTGTAAATCAAAAAAGACTGTGTGAGATTCTTCTCACACAGTCCTTTTAGTGCGCCCAGCATGGGTGTAATCTCTAGGGTGAAAGTCCCGAGCCACGAAGGCAGAAGTAGTGGTTAGCCTAACGCAAGGGTGTCCACGGTGACGTGGAATCTGAAGGAAGCGAGCGGCAAACCTCCGGTCTGAGGAACACGAACTTCATATGAGGCTAGGTATTACTGGATGAGTTTGCTAAACAAAACAAAGTCCTTTCTGTCGAAGGTGATACAGAGTAAATGAAGCAGATAGGTGGAGGGAAAGATTGCACTCTTACCTGGGGAGGTCTGACTGGAAAACCAAGCACACTTGGCAACCTATTTAGCGATAAATAGTTGAACAGTCAGAAGCAGCAGAGGCCATAGTACCAAATATTCTAGAGTATTTGGGAAGGGCTGAATCAATTATGAAGAATTGGTACTTTGCGTACGCAACAGTTGATGAAGCAGAAACATGGAAACCTTCCTAATGGAGGAAGTGGTGAATCCACAGGGGACATTAGAAGGGCTGAAACTGTTACCACACAAGAAGATTTCACCGATTCACGCAGGAGTTTGATACTAATGTTGGAACGGATTCTATCCCGTCAAAATCTATTAAAAGCACTCGAAAGAGTGGAAAGAAATAAAGGAAGTCATGGGGTTGATGGAATGAGCGTACAAAACCTACGTCCTTATTTCATGGAACACTGGACAACCTTACGAGCGGAGCTCGAAGAGGGTACCTACATACCCCAACCCGTCCGTCGAGTAGAAATCCCGAAACCGAACGGAGGAGTAAGGAAACTAGGTATCCCGACGGTGATAGACCGCTTTATCCAACAAGCTATTGCACAAGTGCTAAATGAATCTTTCGATTCAACATTTTCCCACAACAGCTATGGATTTCGTCCAAATAAACGAGGTCATGACGCAGTCCTCCAAGCGAGAGAATATATCTCCCAAGGCTTTCGTTGGGTTGTAGATATTGACTTGGAGAAATTCTTTGACAAAGTTAATCATGATAGGCTTATGAGAACTTTAAGTGAAAGAGTTAAAGACCCGAGAGCCCTTCAATTGATTCGAAGATATCTCCAAGCTGGTGTAATGGAAAACGGACTTGTCAGTCCTAATACTGAGGGTACACCACAAGGTGGACCTCTTAGTCCGCTTCTTTCTAATATCGTACTCGATGAATTGGATAAGGAACTGGAAAAGAGAGGATTGCCCTTCTTACGTTACGCTGATGACTGTAACATCTATGTTCGCTCAAAGAGAGCCGGGGAACGGGTTATGGAAAATATCACCTTATTTATTGAGAAGAAACTCAAGTTAAAAGTAAACAGAGATAAAAGTGCAGTAGACCGCCCATGGAGAAGAAAATTCTTAGGATTCACTTTCTCAAGCCATGTGGAACAACCGAGAATAAGAATCTCCAAACAAAGTATCCAAAGAATGAAACAGAGAGTGCGTGAACTTACATCAAGGAAACGATCCATTAACATGACGGAAAGACTTGAAAGGTTAAATCGCTATCTAATCGGTTGGCTAGGATATTATCAACTAGCGGAAACATCGACAATCTTTAAGAAGATTGATTCTTGGATACGGAGAAGATTGAGAATGATTCGGTGGAAAGAATGGAAGAAGATTAAGACGAAGCATAAGAACCTAACAAAGTTAGGAATTGATAGTTACAAAGCGTGGGAATGGGCCAATTCTAGACTTGGATACTGGCGTATAGCTAAGAGTCCAATATTAGATAGAACCCTCGATAACCAATATTGGTCAAAACAAGGGCTCAAAAGCTTATGGCTTAGATATCAAACACTGCGTTCGACATAGTTGAAACCGCCGTATACGGAACCGTACGTACGGTGGTGTGAGAGGACGGGGGTTAGTCACCCCCTCCTACTCGATTTTTTTTGAAAAATCGAGGCGCACATCACACGCCGTCTCGGATTTGTGCAGAGCGTGACTGACTGTTATCTTTTACTTCGTGTTTGACGTTCCCACAGTCTTAGATGAGGGTATGGATCAAAGGACCACTCTGTATAGCCGTTATCTTTATACATACCGTAATGTAAGTGGGGAGGGAATTTACCTGAGGTTCCTGGAGGCCCATAACCGGAACTTCCCACTCCGCCAATAACAGTTCCAGGCTCAACAATTTGTCCCACTTTTAAATCTTTGGAAAAGCCGCTTAAGTGGGCATAGTAATGGTACGTATTATTAATGTCGCGAATACCTACGCGCCATCCTCCGTAACGGTTCCATCCCTTCATTTCTACGATTCCATAGCAGGTTGCCATAACTGGAACTCCGTAATCTGCAAAAATATCGGTTCCTTCATGAATTCTTCGTCCGCCCCAGCCTCTTGCATCTCCCCATGTATTGCGATAGCTATGCCGAGAACGAAGTGGAACTGGGAAGTGGTGTGCCGTTAAGTCTAATCGTCCAAAGTGATTGTACAATTTTGCAATTTCCACTATGATCGAAACAGTCTTATCACGTTTATAATAATTCCAAAGGCCAATTTTAAAATTATCTTCATCAGAACCATAGGATTGCAAATATTTGGCCATTGCCAGTAAAGCATCAAAATCATCTTTTCTTAAGGCCTTTCCGTCTCCATTCCCGTCTATTCCGACTCCATTAAATAATGCTATGGACATCGGATTATCGTCTTCCTGATTAGGATTTAGAGGACCTGACCATTTCATCGGCTCAAAATACACACCTGATAAACCTTCTGCTTTAGGCAAATCTCTGCGGACACCTCGGATATTCCGTTCGTATTGATCAACGGCTGCTATATAATACCAGGGTACCATTGTAACGGTTTCTACGTTTTTATAAAGTTCCATTCGTTTCGCATAGATGTCGTCAATTTTTTCGCTTGCAGATGAGGCTTCCGGGAGTAATGTAAATAGAACGATCATTACCATAAACATTTTTAAGTATTTCACTTATTGATCCTCCCTGATTTTTCTTAAATTAAAAGCAGTTAAAGTTTCATGTAATTTAACAAAGTCAATTAAATAGACGAAAATTATCGCTTTTTTATTTTGTGAGACATTTATCGATTCCATTAATTCAATAAATGGAAATAAAGGAAAATCTGCTAAATAAAAAAAGAAGAGCGGGATACTCCCACTCCTCAAAATTGAACTATCGATTGTTATTCCGATTATTATTCTTGTTTTTATCCATCATTTGATGAATATCGTCCCGATCCATATTATCGTTTACATCGCCCTCGTATTCACCGTTTTCATTTTCACCGTTACCTAATCGATTACCTTGTGGATATTTAAGCATTTTCTGAATGGTTTGATCAACAATACTTTCTACATTATCTGAGTCCGAATCTAATGGTGATATATTTTCAATCTCGCGAATCATGAGGGGATCATCGGCTACATATACGTGATAATATCTGGGTACAAACGACAGGGCTGTTTTTTTAACCTGATCAGCGGTTGCGTTCCGATCTTCTGAATTGCTACGATACGCGATTAAGACTTCTTCATCCGTTACCAAGGTTGCAGCATCTTCGACATTTGGAATTTGAACAGCTATCCGGCTAATGGTATCCGCTAATGCTTCACGGTTAATACTTAAAATATCACCATACTGAACCGTGTTATCGCCTGGGATAGGATTTCTCTGGTGGCGGACGTAGCCAAACTCTTCATTTTTCTGTGAATCATTGTCCGTTAGATTTGGGTTGTAAAGGTCTGCACTGTCAGTTACATTGATCGTGTTGCCACTTTCTTTATAGATATCTTGTCCAGCTTCGTTATCATTACATCCTGTAAGTATGAACCCACAGATTCCAATGGTAATAAAGGTTTTCTTCACATTCTCCACCTCCTTACCTTTAGAATGACCCTTTTTGTTATTTTTCTGCTTAGTAATTGATGGTTAATCCGTTATAATAAGAATAGGAGATAAGGCGAGGTGTTACTTGTGATAACTATTCAGAATATTCACTATCAAGTTATTGAAGACTATAGGGAAGGCTTTAAAGAAGAGGCTTTCCGTGAAAGATACAGTGACATACTATCCAAATATGATTATATTGTAGGGGATTGGGGTTACGGACAATTAAGGCTACGGGGATTTTTTGATGATCAAAATCCTAAAGCCACATTCGATAATAAAATCAGTACACTAAAAGAATATCTGTATGAGTACTGTAATTTTGGCTGCGCCTATTTTGTTGTCAAAAAAGTGGAAAAATAAGAGAGTAAGGATGAACCTTAAACAGGATTCATCCTTTTCCTTTATTTTGAATCTCCTCCATAAGGAGGTTCGGTTTCACGGTTCGGATCATCATTTGGCTGGTGAGCGGGTTCGATTTGCCGAGGCTTATCTTCATGAAGGGTTTTGTTCTCAAAGTTAAAGGGAGTATAGAATCTTTGTCCCTTTTCCCATTCTGTTTCTTTATTATCAACAGGTTCATGTTTATTCCGTGCAGATCCGAAAGGTCCTTCGGGAAATTCTTCAGAAGTTAAAAAATCCCTCATTTTTTCGACATTAGAAAAGTCGGTATATTCCTCTTTTTCCCTGGTAGGGTGCTTATATTGATTAAAATCAGCCATGTTATCACCTCAAGATCTTCTATACCTTTAGTTTTACTTGAAGTGGCTGAAACATCCTTAACAAATTTAAACAATCTCTAATAAAAAGGAAGTTAATTCGGCTGCTTCCGCTGGACTTAATTGAAACGCATACTCCAAATAGCCTTCTTCATTCAGATCATCAGGTCCGATAATAGCAAATCGGTTGCTCTGAATATCAAGGACAATTGCTTTTCCAAAATAACGGTCTGTATGGATGATACTTAAATCATATCGCTGGTGCTCCCCCAAAAAACTGACAAACCGTATTGAAGAAGATACGGTATCATCATATAGAAAAAAACGTTCTGTCATATGGAAACCTCCTAATAATTATGCTTGGCTATTTTCTCATAATTTCAGCTAATAACGTGCTGCTCGGATACACTTTACTTTCAGCAGGCCATCATCGAGCCTCCGCGAACCCCCATTGACGTTCCGTTCTGTAGGGGTGTGTCTATTAGATAATCGCCTATTATTTTTATTAATATTTTCTAAATATTTCTTTCAATTCCTTTAAAAAAATACATTCGTTTTTCAGATCATTCTATTTCTGACATTGGAATTGATTAATATGGTACAATATAACATGATCTTTTAAAAAGAAAGGAAGGTCACCATGTATTTTGTTGACCGTCAAAAAATAGAAGAAACCTTGCAATATTATGATCGGCAATTAAATTTATTTTCGGTCATATCCACATGGGAAACTAGTTTAGAACGCGCCGCTCTAGAAAGAATTGCACACACATTAATCGAATCAGTATTAGATGTCGGGAATTCGATAATAGACGGATTTATTATGCGTGATCCTGGAAGTTATGAGGACATTATAGATATATTGTTAGATGAAAAAGTGGTGAGTCAGGAGTTAGGAAATTCTTTAAAAGCATTAATTGAATTCCGGAAAAAATTGGTGCAGGACTACCTTCATGTCGATCATGAGGCAATCAAACAGTGCTTAATAAAGCATAAAGAGGAGTTTGTTCAATTTTCACCTGCAATAAGAGAGTATTTAACCAATGAACTTGGGCCAGTATCAGCATTTAAACCTTAATTTTTTTTACCAGAAGGGATGTTAACACATGAAAAGGTATAAAGGGTATCTAATTGATTTAGATGGTACCATGTATCGCGGAACCGAAAAAATTGAGGAAGCATCCGCTTTCATCAATTTATTAGCGACACATAACATTCCCTATTTATTTGTAACCAATAATTCAACAAAAACTCAAGATGAAGTGGCTCACGTTTTAAAGGGCTTTGATATCCTTGCCGAACCTAGTCAAGTTTTTACTTCCAGTATGGCTGCTGCCCGATTTATAACGGCTGAAATAAAACAGCCTAAAGTTTTTGTGATTGGTGAAAGAGGTCTGGAAATCCCATTGCAGCAAGCAGGCTGTATTTTAACTGAAGAAGAACCGGATGCGGTAGTAATGGGACTAGACCGTGAAATTACATATGAAAAATTAGCGAAGGGGAGTCTTGCGGTACGAAATGGAGCAGCATTTATCGTAACGAATAGCGATACGGCTTTTCCGACAGAGCGGGGATTTGTTCCAGGGAATGGAGCCCTGTCCTCGGTCATAACTGTATCGACAGGAGTTACGCCTACTTTCATCGGAAAGCCGGAACCTATTATGGTTGAACAAGCACTTGATCTATTAGGTGTTTCTAAAGAGGATGTGCTTTTGGTAGGGGACAATTATCATACCGATATTCAAGCCGGGATACGTGCAGGAGTAGATACACTTTTGGTGCATACAGGAGTAACTACCGCGGAAGACCTTAAACAATATGAGATTCAGCCGACATACAGTGTTCAATCTTTGAAAGATTGGACAGTTTTTTAAACCGAAAAAAGTGCCTTCATGACGAGGCACTTTTTTGTATTTAATTTCAGTTTATATGATAATGTAAACAAACTTACTCTTCTCCGACTGTGGAATGAGCCAATCTGCTGGATGCAGCAGCCGCAATTGCCCCTACAATATCATCCAGGAATGTATGACATTTTCCGCTTGATTTGTCATTTAGCTGTTTTAAGATGCCAGGTTTAAGCTTATCGATATATCCGTAGTTCGTAAACCCAATCGATCCATACACATTGACGATGGAAAAAGCTAAAATTTCATCGACTCCATATAATCCTTCATCGACTTCTATCATCGTTTGAAGTGGATCTTCCAGTATTTTCCTTTCGGCAAGTCGATCTAATTGAATTCCTGTCAGAATGGCGTTTTGTACTTCTCGTTTAGATAATACCTTTTCCACATTCGCCATACACGTTTCGATTTTTAAGTCTTTATGGTATTTCTCCTGCAGAACCATTACAAGTTCAGCTATATCTTTTATGGTGACACCTCGATCTTGAAGCCATTCTCTTGCAGTTTGTTCTGTTATTTTTAAATAGTTGCTCATTCGTATTTCTCCTTTGACATTGGAATGACGCTGTCTGACTTATCATTGAAACACTTCTTAAAACATATATATGGTATGAAAAGCTGTCCTTTTACAGATAGGAGGATCCAAATGGATTACCAAAGCTTGCTCAGCCAGTTTGGTATAGAACCTGATCAGAGGATAAACATAGGCCGTTATGATGCAGTATATTCCAAAGGTATAGTCTATATTATGGTTCCCATCGAAGATCGGGAACAAAATGAATTAATTGAACTTCATAAATTATCAAACCATCTTTATGCATATGGTGACCAAACGATTGCCCGTTTTAAACAAAATAAAAATCAATCCTATATTGGGCGAATTCAGGATCAATCATTTGTTGTTTTATATAATGAGCATTTACGGTCAATCAATACATCTCAAATAGGAAGGAGTTTGGCAGAATTTCATTATCGCGGGAAGTTATTTAACGAGAAAGTTCAGGTAATCAGCCGAATTGGACAATGGAAAGAACTATGGGAAAAACGGCTAGATCAAATGGATCAAGTGTGGCAAAAAAAACTATTTGCTGAACCGGAAGAAGAATTTGACCGTTTATTTATTGAGTCGTTTCCTTACTTTATGGGTTTGGCAGAAAATGCAATCCAATACTTAGTGGATACGGAGCTAGATGACAATCCCAATGCAGCCGATGCGGGGACGGTATGTTATCAGCGGTTTTCAAGATATCTGTGGGAAGGAGACGTATGTATCAAAAATCCATTTGATTGGGTGTTTGATCATGCGGGAAGAGATATTGCCGAGTGGGTTAGAGAGCATGTTCAATATCATTATAGGACCTATGAAAATGGGATTCGTGCTTTTTTTCGGGAATATCAGAGCTTGATTCCACTCTCATCCTTTTCATGGAGACTTATTTTTGCGAGGCTCACTTTTCCTCTTCACTATTTCGAAATAGTAGAGGATTATTACCTATCTCATTCGGAGCATAATAAAAAACTATCAGAAGATCGATTAAATACCCTCATTTCCCGAACAAGTGATTATGAGGAATTTATCGGCCGTTTCTATGAGCTCGCTGGGGCACCTGTCCGTTCATTTAATTTGCCGGGATTAGGCTGGGTTTAGGGCGATTTCCCTTCAATATGTTAATATGAAGACAAGAGATTTATTCGTACATTAGGCAGGGGAAGGAGCCATCAAAGTTGAATCGTCAAAAAATTGTTATTACAAGGAAAATTCCAGAATCGTATGTGAATGATTTAAAGAAGCAATTTGAGGTTGTGATGTGGTCATCCGAGGATCAGCCAGTTACAAGAGAATATTTATTAAACGAAGTGAAAGATGCCTCTGCGATTTTATCAATGCTAACTGATACTATAGATCGAGAGCTTTTAAGTCAGGGATCAGAGTTAAAAGTTGTTGCTAATATGGCAGTAGGCTATGACAATATTGATGTACAGGCGGCAAGAGACCTCGGAATCACAGTTTGTAATACACCTGATATTCTGTCAGATACTACTGCCGATTTAGCTTTTGCACTTATGATGGCCACAGCCAGAAGAATTGTAGAAGCAGCAGAAATGGTAAAGCAGGGAAAGTGGCTGAGCTGGAGCCCGTATTTTCTGGCAGGCTATGAGATCCACCATAAAACGATAGGAATTGTGGGCATGGGTAAAATCGGAGAAGCGATTGCCAAACGAGCCACTGGATTTGACATGAACATTCTATATTATAATCGTTCCCGAAAACCCGACGCGGAACAGCGACTTGGCGCTGTCTACGCTGATTTAGATACTTTGCTACAAGAGAGTGATTTTATTGTCTGTATGATTCCGCTTACTGCTCAAACGAAAGGGCTTTTTGGCGAAAAAGAATTCAAGAAAATGAAGAGAACAGCTATTTTTATTAATGCAGCACGCGGCGCAGTAGTTGACGAATCGGCGTTAATAGCTGCATTAGAAGCGGGGGAAATAGCGGGAGCCGGTTTAGATGTATTTGAGAAGGAACCGATTGATGCCAATCATCCTTTGCTGCAATTTCCAAATGTTGTTGCCCTTCCGCATATCGGCAGTGCTACCCATGAAACGAGATCTGCTATGATTGCATTGTGCTGTGAGAACATTACAAGGGTGCTCAGGGGAGAGCGTCCGAAAACCGAAGTGAAGAGCTGAGTTTAAAAGTATACCAGGAAAAGGCGATATTAAAGTAAAAAGAAAAAGCGATTTTGTCCCGTTCAGTCTGGCAAAATCGCTTTTAACATTAAAATACTTGTTCTACTTCTACAATTCCAGGTACTTCTTCTAATAAAGCTCGTTCAATACCCGCTTTCAAAGTGATGGTTGAACTTGGGCAGCTTCCGCATGCACCTAATAGTCGAAGTTTTACAATACCTTCGTCTACGTCTACTAGCTCACAGTCACCACCGTCACGAAGAAGGAATGGACGCAATTTATCTAATACTTCTTGTACTTGTTCTTTCATTTGTACATCAGTCACGGCGATCTCTCCTTTCCTTACTCATATTATATAAGGAAAGCACGAAAAAATCTATTATTTAACCGTATTATTGCGAAAACCCTTTTTCCAATAATGGTTTAAAAAACAATTTTTTTCTTGTAAAATAAAAGAAGTGACTGTTAGGAGAGGATGCTACCATGAAGCCATTATCTATATATGTTTACGGTGCTGAACAAATTTGTGCAAGCTGTGTGAATCTGCCATCATCCAAAGAAACTTACGAATGGCTGCAAGCAGCTATCGAACGTAAGTATCCGGATCAGCCTTTTAATATTGAATACATTGACATTTTTAATCCCCCATCCGATGAAGCCAAACAAGAATTTGCCAAGCGGGTTATAGAGGAAGATTTATTTTATCCGCTCGTTCTAATAGAAGACAAAATTGTAGGCGAAGGAAATCCAAAGCTTAAAACTATTTTTTCTGAACTGGAAGCACACGGTTATACACCAGTTTCTTAATAAACTTGTAAAGACACTAGGGTTCGTTTATGAACTCTAGTGTCTTTTTGATTGATACAAAGTTCTTCTTTAATATCGCAAGGAAGAAAGGTGAGGACCGGCACATAAATGATGAGGACCGGCACATAAACGATGAGAAACGGCACATAAATGATGAGGACCGGCACATAAACGATGAGAAACGGCACATAAATGATGAGGACAGGCACATAAACGATGAGAAACGGCACATAAACGAGAGGACCGGCACATAAACAGTGAGGAAGGCACATAAACGGAAGGACCAGTACATAAACGATGAGGAGCGGCACATAAACGGTTAGGATCGGCACATAAACGGTAGGAGCGGCACATAAACGGTAAGGACCGGCACATAAACGGTAGGAGCGGCACATAAACGATGAGGACCGGCACATAAACGGTAAGGAGCGGCACATAAACGATGAGGAGCGGCACATAAACAGAGAGAAACGGCACATAAACGAAGAGGACCGGCACATAAACAGTGAGGAAGTCACATAAACGGAAGGACCAGTACATAAACGATGAGGAATGGCACATAAACGGAAGGACCGGCACATAAACAGAGAGAAACGGCACATAAACGGTAAGGACCGGCACATAAACGAAGAGAAAGGGCACATAAACGGTGAGAACCGGCACATAAACAAAGATGACCAGCACATAAACGATGCGCGCGGCCACCTAAAAGCAAAAACAGGATTAAACATTCCGTTTAACCCTGTCATGCTAATTATCCATTATGATATTTGTACATCCAAAGAACTCCCGATTTTAATAATCGGGCTACTCTTCCTGTGATGGCATGATCGGCCACAAGACCAAAGCCATGCTTTTTGCCTAGGGATCCAAGGATACCCTTTAACTTAATGCGAGGTAGAGTTTCCGGAAGAGGTTCCCCTTTCCAGCGCTTTAATAGTACTTGAACAATTTGTTCTGCTTGCCCCTCGGCCAATTGAGCACTCGGTGCATGAGGCAGGCTTGCACAATCTCCCAGCACATAGACATGCTCATTACCCGGAATGTTATGATGAGGCGTAAGAATAACACGGCCTTGCGGATCTTTTTCAACATCCATTTGCTGAACAACCTGATTGGGTTGTATTCCTGCTGTCCATACAATCGCGTCACATCTTACAGGCTCGCCGTGGTTATATAATATGTTGGACTCTACTTTTGTAATATTAGCTTTGTTAATAATTTCAACACCGTGTGTCTCAAACCAATTTTGAACATATAAACTTAACCGCTTCGGAAATGTTGAGAGGATGATATCTCCTCTGTCAAACAATTGAATACGAAGATCTGGACGGCTTTCTCTTAACTCACTGGCTAATTCTACACCGCTTAGACCCGCTCCAACAATTCCAACAATTGAATTAGCAGATAAATTATTTAATGCTTCATATGTTTTTCGAGCACTTTCAATGGACTGAATGCTAAACGTATATTGATCAGCGCCAGGTACGTTGTGATACTTGTCTACGCATCCCAGACCAATAATGAGATCATCGTAATGAATGGGATCCTGATGGAGGAGTTCTACTTTGTTTTCTTCAAGATTAATGTTTTTTACTTCACCATAACGGAGATCAAGTCGCGGATGCTCCGGAAATGGAACACGAATGTGATGATCAGAGATGGTGCCAGCAGCGAGAGCATAGTACTCTGTCTTGAGGCAATGATAAGGGTTTCGGTCAATTAACGTAATATGGACATCTTCGGGCAGCTGGTTAGGCAGCAGGCGCTGAATCACTCTCATGCCCCCGTAACCGCCACCTAGTATAACGAGTTGCTTCATTGTAATTTCCCCTTTTGAGCTCACCTAGAAGTACGGCGTTTTACTTTTTATTATTATAATTAAATATACATTATGTTATCGGTTACCATAGTAAAGTATAACGAATATCCTAAGAAACGACAATAAGGAATCCATAATTCTTCCCATTAGAGTAACAGATGGGCATATTTTATTCATTAGCATCTACTCTTTAGCTCCATATTCAAACAAAATATTCCAATGAAGGTTTATTTTCCATGCAAATCAAGATAGTTGTCGTTTGTCTGCAAAAGACGATATACTTATTAAAAAGACTCATAAAACTATTCAAAATGCGATTTATGGCATACTATTTATAAAGGGAGGGTTATTAAAATGGATACTGTTGTAACGATTACTGAGTCTGCTGCCTATCAGATCAAAGATATGATGAAAGAGCACGGAGAGGAAAATACTTTTCTTCGCGTAGCTGTTAAAGGCGGGGGCTGCAGCGGTCTTTCTTATGGAATGGGACTAGATTCAGAAGTCCACGAAGATGACGTCCAGTTCGAACAGAATGGAATCCAAGTTGTTGTTGACAAAGAAAGCGTAGGAATCTTAAAAGGAACTACGATTGATTATAAAGAATCCTTAATGGGCGGCGGTTTTACAATTGATAACCCGAATGCCATTGCTTCCTGCGGATGCGGCTCCTCTTTTAGAACGGCTAAAAATGCGGGAACACCTGAAAACTGCTAAAAGAATATTCTCAAATAAAAAAGGCTGTTACTCTTTGAGCAAACAGCCTTTTCTTTATGTTGATCAGTCATTAAATAGCGATGTACTGTGCAGCGGTTGGACTCTTGATTTTGGATCGATAAAGGACTTAGCATTATTGACTGCTGTAGGTCCTTCTCCAAAACCTGTCGCAATTAGCTTAACTTTTCCTTCATACGTACAAATATCTCCGGCTGCATAAATACCAGGAATATTGGTTTCCATTTTAGAGTTTACGACAATGGAATTCTTTTGAATTTCTAAGCCCCAGTCTTTAATCGGTCCAAGTGACGAAACGAAGCCAAAATTGACGATAACGGAATCCACTTCTAATACTTTTTTCTCTTCTCCGTTCGCCCCTTCTAAAACGACTTGCTTCACTTCATCGTTGTCTCCAATCAGTTCGACAGGAACATATGGAGTCATAATTTCAACTGAGCTATTTTTCAAATTCTCCACGCTATGTTCGTGGGCTCTAAATTTATCCCTTCTGTGAACAATTGTTACTTTTTCAGCAATAGGTTCGAGCATTAGCGACCAGTCAACGGCAGAATCGCCGCCTCCAAACACTACGACTCTTTTTCCTGCAAAGGATTGAAGATTATCAATAAAATAGTGAAGATTTTTTCCTTCATATTGAGAGGCGTTTTCCAATTCCAATCTGCGAGGCTGGAAAGCACCTACACCTGCAGTAATAATTACGCTCTTGGAATAGTGCTCTTCACGATCTGTAATCAGTTTAAAGGTGCCATCCTCTAGTTTCTCAATCTTTTCAACAGTTTGTTCCAGACTGGTTTTGACATCAAAACGAGAGAGCTGTTCCTTTAAGTTATTCACAAGCTCTTGGGCACGAATTTTTGGAAAGCCAGCCACATCATATATGTATTTTTCAGGATATAACGTAGCCAATTGACCGCCTAATTGCGGTAAGCTTTCAATAATGTTTACGGATGCCTGTCTCATTCCGCCATAAAATGCTGTAAACAAGCCTGTCGGTCCACCGCCAATAACGGTTATATCATAAACTGTACGTTCCATTGTATATCCCCCTAACATCATTCATTCCGCAAATGTACTTTTATATCATATCATAGATTGGGATATTATTAATACCTCCATGCACAAATGCGCAATCCTTTTTCTTAATATTCTAAATTAAGGATGAAAGCTTGAAAAGACTGCGAAAAAATCATATGATGGTAACGGAGATATTGTTAAGATTTTATGACAATTATTGATAAATTTTTTACAATTGGTCAAACGGTATATTTTGCACATATTTAGTGATTGTTGTAAGGCATGAGTTGTGGGGTTAAACAAGGTGTTTCAAGGGTTCATTTTGATTCCTGTCATTTTTTTGCACTCATAAGTGAAATTCATCACAAACGATTATTTAGAAATGGAAACATGAAATGGGCCTTTTAAAGAAAAAATATATCAAAAAAGGTGGAAGTGATACTGTTGAAAAAGCCTAATATTGTGATTCTAGGGGCCGGGTACGGTGGACTGATGGTAGCCACTCGTCTTCAAAAGCAACTAGGAGTCAATGAAGCAGAGATTTTTTTAGTAAACAAAAATGATTACCATTATGAAACAACCTGGCTGCATGAAGCATCTGCTGGAACTCTACACCACGATAAAGTCCGTTATGACATTTCAAGCGTTATCGACAAAAATAAAGTAACTTTTATACAAGATACAGTGCAAAAGATCAATACAGCGGAGAAAAAAGTTGTTCTTGAGGGCCAAGAATTATCATACGACTACCTGGTTGTTGCTTTAGGCGCTGAGCCAGAAACATTTGGAATTAAAGGTCTGCATGAACATGCCTTTATGATTTCCAATGTGAACTCAGCCAGACAGCTTAGAGAACATATTGAATATCAATTTGCTACTTACAACAATGAAGAAGAAAAAGACGATACTCGTCTTAAAATCGTAGTAGGCGGAGCTGGTTTTACCGGAATTGAGTTTTTAGGTGAATTGGCAAATCGTGTTCCTGAACTTTGCAGAGAATATGATATCGACTACCATAAAGTAAAAATTATTTGTGTAGAGGCTGCCCCAACGGCTTTACCTGGATTTGATCCAGAGCTTGTTGACTATGCGGTTTCTCATCTTGAAAGAAAAGGTGTAGAATTTAAAATCGGAACAGCGATTAAAGAATGTACACCTGATGGCTTTATCGTTGCAAAAGGTGAAAATGACGTTGAAGAAATCAAAGCGAAAACAGTTGTATGGGCTGCTGGAGTCAGAGGAAACTCTGTTGTTGAAGAGTCAGGCTTTGAAGCAATGAGAGGCAGAGTAAAAGTTGAAAAAACACTTTTAGCTCCTGGACATGATGATGTATTTATTATTGGTGATTGTTCACTTATGATTAACGAAGAAATCAACCGTCCATATCCTCCAACTGCTCAAATTTCCATGCAGCAAGGGGAACTCTGTGCTAAAAATATTGTGACTCTTGTTCGCGGAAAAGGAAATTTAGAAGAGTTTACCTTTGATAATAAGGGGACTGTTTGTTCACTTGGTCACGATGATGGAGTGGGTGTTGTATTCGGCAAAAAAATCACAGGTACTAAAGCAGCTTTCATGAAAAAGGTCGTTGATAACCGTGCTTTATTTATGATTGGCGGTCCTGGTCTTGTACTGAAAAAAGGTAAATTAAATTTCTTTTAATAGTTAATAATCAAGGGTCTGCAATGGATGCAGCCCTTTTTTTATTCGCAAACGCTGGTAAAATGATAGTAAGCTTTGTCAAGGGGGAGTAATTATGAGTGACAGTCGTTCAAAGCGGGGGAAGGTTTGGCTGGGCGTATCCGGTGTAGTGGTGGATGACGAAGGCAGATTTCTTGTTGTTAAAAAAACTTATAGCGGTCTAAAAGGTGTATGGTCTTTTCCTGCAGGATTTGTTAAAGAATCAGAAACAGCGGACCAGGCAGCAGTTCGTGAAGTATTAGAAGAAACAGGAATTAAGGCTGAAGTGATGGGATGCCTAGGAGTCAGAACCGGCGTTATTGAAAATAGAATTAGTGATAATATGATTATTTTTGGCTTAAAGCCTGTTGATGGTACCATTCAAGTGCAAGAAAAAGAAATTATGACAGCCCGTTTTATGCACCCTGAGGAGATTATGAATGACCCCGATGCTTCATTATTAGTGAAGTATTTTTCGCAAAATAGGGGAGAGACTATTTTAAGAGGGAAATATGAAGAAAATCCGGGGGAACACTTCGGATATACTGCATATCACTTATTTTTGTAATCTTCCGAAAAATTAAGAAATAATAAGCAAAATAAAGCAAAGGGTTATTGAATGCGTTTACATAGCGAAATGTGCCTGTTTCTAACGCTTTTCCAATAAAAAAAATCCTGATATATTAATCATCACAAAACCTTAAAAAGGGGTGTACTTCATGGCGGTCAACAACCAGACAGGAAAAGATTGTGAATACTGTTCAGGAAAAGGATACTTTCAATTATTGCTTGGCGGTTCAGAAACCTGCCCTTGCTGCAGCGGTACAGGCAAGGAGAAAGAGCCTTCGTTAGTGAAATAATGTATATCGTCGATTACCAATCATTCCGTAGTTACGGAATTTTTTTTTGCACTTCATGAAAGCATAAAATGTTAGCAATGAAGTTATTAACACGTAATATAAATTTTTTTGAATAAAGTAAGACGGGCAGGAGACATAAGTCAACGGACGTGGCGTTTCGAGCGTCATAAGTGCAACTAGGCATAGTCTAAAGTGTTGGCCAATTTTTCTTTACCGTAATTGTTCAATTTTATTTCATTGACTGTCATGGCTTCTTTCATTACACTAAAACTTGTTAAAGTGAAAGAGGTGTTGGTCTGCATATGGAACAAATGAGTATTCCGGCAGTCATTATTTCAATAGTATTATTTTTTGTTCTTTTTTTCGGAATTGGTTTTTTGTTAAATATGATTTTGAGAATGTCATGGATTATGGCGATTATTTTCCCTATTATTGCCTTTATGATCATTGATGATATTCGTTTTGTAGACTATTTTTTATCCCCAGGTAAAAGCTTTGCGAATTTGTGGGATAACATTATTTCTCTACATCTAGTTGATATCATTATTTTATTGAGTGGATTTGCCGGTGCGATCACAGCAGGAATTGTCATTATAGCTTTAAGAAAAAGAGGATATCGGATGTTTTAAAAAATGGTGGATCCACCGTTTTTTTTTGCGGTTTAAAGTTTCTTCAAGAAATGAGTCTGTATTTTGAAGGTTTAAGGCTCGTTAAATTTAGACGGAATATTCTAATTTTTAAATAAATTTCACTCTTCTTGTATATTTTCCTTCCAAATCGGAAAGGAATATGTCAGGGAGGAGTGAAAATCTAGATGGTAAACTATAAAAAATTATGGATGGCTGTGTTAGTAGTTTTAGCTATATGGACGACTTTTCAATTTGTCTCAGGTGCAAAGGCAAGTGCATATGTGTCCCCTTGGGTGTATCAGTTTAATGATGAACATTCAAGCACAGAAAGAATTTATGAAAGTCATAGATATCGAGCATCAGGACTTCTCTTTAAGTCTTTAAAGAAATCTGAAAGCTCCGAGCTAAAGATTTCATCGGCAAAGCCAGTGGTTTCTGAACCTCCTAGTTTAGAGGAAGCAATCGATTGGTCGCAATATCCGAAGAGAACAGTTGTTGCAACTGGCTATACAGCAGGTGTAGAATCTACCGGTAAAAGTCCTGGTCATCCTTCTTATGGTATTACATATTCGGGCGTAAAGGTAAAACGTGATTTATACTCAACTGTAGCCGCTGATTTAAGGGTTTTCCCAATTGGGACCATATTGTTTATACCTGGCTATGGCTATGGTGTTGTAGCAGATAAAGGTTCTGCAATCAAAGGGGACCGATTAGACTTGTTTTATGAGACAGTAGAGGACGTCTATGAACAATGGGGTAAAAAAACGGTTGATGTGTACGTGGTTGAAATGGGTGACGGAACTCTTACCGAACAAGAGCTCCAGGCATTGAATGAAAATGAAGCGATGCAAGTGTTCCGATATCAATATACGAAAGCAAATAGAAATTAAAAGTAAGAGAAATAAAAATTGCTCACTGATTAACAGTGGGCAATTTTTTTAAGCAAAAAACGTAGGGTTTTTATGGGTGAGTTCGTTAAATAGATAAATGAATAATAAAAATTTTTAAAAATGAAAACAAATGAAGAAATTTATCGTATACTTAGAGAGCATTCCATTTGATACCCAGTTTAAGCAATAATAGGTTTTTACTTTAATCTATAAAGAGGTATGGTATGAAGGAAATTTATATTTTATTTACAGACCCTGAAACATGGATCGCAAAATCTATCCGTCTCTTCACAAAAGCAAAATATAATCATGTATCGATTGTTTTATCGAATGATTTTAGAGAAATGTATAGCTTTGGCAGAAAGAAAATCAATAACCCGCTGTCTGGAGGCTTTGTTCAGGAGCATCCCAAACAGGGGATATTCGCCAAAAAGTCAGAAATTCGCTGTCTTCTATGTTCACTATCTGTGACAGATGCTCAATGGGAGATTATTAATCAATATTTAATTGAGATGAAGGAGAACTCGGATAAATTTAAGTATAATTATTTCGGGATTCTTGGTATCGTTCTTAATATATCAATTGAACACGGTCAACGCTATTTCTGTTCCCAGTTTATTGCCTTTATTTTAGAACAGGCAGGCGTTTATCAATTTGGGAAACCGCATGCTCTGATTGCCCCGCATGAAATTCAAAGTCTACCCATTCTTAATCCCATTTTCGAAGGCAATTTGCATGAGTATTATGAAATTCTTGATAAACCTATGGTCCTATCAGGTTATTAATGCTCAGTCTATATCTTCATCGAAGAAAAAAGCGCTGCACGTTTGTGTAGCGCTTTTCAGCGATATTAAACAAAGATATGAAGAAAAAGAGTTAACATAATTCCGGTTAAACCGCCAAAGAATACCTCAATTGGTTTATGGCCTAAAACCTCCTTTAATTCCTTTAACGGCTTATGCTGTTTTGGCTCCAAGACCATTCTTTGAAAATCCTTCATAAGCTGATTTATAGCAATAGCCTGTTCACCCGTTTGTCTCCGGACCCCTGAAGAATCGTACATTACAATGATCGCAAGCACCGCAGAGACTGCAAAAAGGGTAGAGCCCATCCCTTCCTCAAGGGCAACTCCGGTTGTCAAAGCTGTCACGGCTGCAGAGTGACTGCTTGGCATCCCGCCTGTACTATTAAATAGGGACCAGTCCCATTTCCTTGTAGTGAAAAAAGCAATTGGAATTTTAACAAATTGGGCAAAAATAATAGCGCAAATCGCAGCAATTAAAGGGAAGTTTTGAAATAATGCCATGCTGGGTCCACCTTTGCGAAAAGTAACTTAAGGTATTTGAAAATAATAGGTAAATAATTGATTGAAACTGTACTGTTTTTGTATGAGGGAGAGGAAGTTGTTATACATAATCTTTATGTTGAGTAGACTTTATTGAGATATAGTATACCATAAAATCTAGTTTGGATTATTTTTGGGCCGGATATTTATTTCAATTTGTCGATATTTAGGCAGTCGAAATATTGGAGAATCACCGTTATAATAGGGGATGGAGGTGTAGAGATGTTTTTAGTACATAATCAATTTAATTGGGAAGAGCCTTTTGACGCACTGGTTATCGGCATATGGGATCAGCCAGTTCGATGGAACGGCTTGCTTGGTGAAGTTAATGACAGAATGAATCATCAGCTTGAATCGATCTTTAAAGCAGGTGAGATTTCAAAAAAGGAAAAATCAATCGGTTCTATTTTTACACTTGGCAGCTATGGAGCGAGAAAAATTATTACCGTAGGGCTAGGGAAAAAAGGGGAAGCGTCGATTGAAAGTGTCAGGGAATCCCTTGGCAAAGCCTTTAAACATTTAAACGGGAAAGCAGAAACAATTTGTGTAGATCTATCAAGTTTTCTCAATGATTCGCTTCAAGCCGAAGAAATAGCTTTTGCTCTTGGTGAATCATTGGCCTTATCGACGTATTCCTATAGCGGATATAAACAAAAGCCGAACGAACCAGTTAAAGCGATTGAACAAGTGACAGTTGTTACTGCAGAGGATAGAGAGGAATTTACTTCAGTTCTTGAGACTGGTTATATTTACGGGAGAGCGACCAATTCAGCTCGGACACTTGTAAATACACCGGGAAATATGATGACAGCAGCTGATATGGCAGAATATGCGAAAAATTTGGCTGATACATACGGATTTGAAGTCGAAATACTAGAAAAAGAAGACATGGAAAAGCTCGGAATGGGTGCGCTTCTTGCAGTCAACCAAGGCTCAACGGAACCGCCTAAATTAATTGTATTGAAATACCAGGGCAGACCTGAATGGAAGGATGTTATCGGTTTAGTCGGAAAAGGGGTCACCTTTGATACAGGAGGGTATTCTCTTAAAACGAAAGATGGAATTGTGGGCATGAAGACGGATATGGCTGGAGCAGCAGCTGTATTAGGAGCAATGGAAATCATAGGTGAAACACGGTCAGAACAAAATGTTGTAGCTGTTATTCCAGCAACAGATAATATGATAAGCGGCAATAGTTTTAAACCGGATGATGTAATTACTTCTTTAAATGGAAAAACCATTGAGGTTTCCAATACAGACGCAGAAGGCCGTTTAGTCCTAGCTGACGCCATCACCTATGCCAAGCATCATGGAGCTGAATATCTCGTTGATGTGGCCACATTAACTGGAGGAGTAATCGTAGCATTGGGCACCCATACAACTGGAGCAATGACGAATCATGAAGCATGGTTTGAACAAGTGCTGGAGGCGTCTTATAATGCAGGAGAACCAATCTGGAGACTTCCTATTACTGATAAAGATATAAAACGAATTCGCGGCAGTAAAGTAGCAGATCTCATTAATTCTCCAGGTGGCCGAGAAGGTCATGCGATTATGGGTGGTACCTTCATATTGGAATTTGCCGAGGACACCCCTTGGGTTCACCTAGACATAGCCGGAACTGCGACAAGCAAAGGTTCTTATGAGCTTGGCCCATCGGGAGCAACCGGCGTAATGGTGCGTACTTTAGCGACTTTGGTGGAAGGTTTTACTCCAATTAAATAATGTATCTATAGATTCCTGTTGGCTCCCGCAGTATTGCGGGAGCCTTTTTTTGCTCTAGGAAAACAATTCCTTTGACATAACAAAGTATTCTGTGATAACCTCGTACAGTGTTTTAGTTCTCTACCAATTTATCAGACTAAAGTACAAACTAAACAAAAAAACACTTAAACATACAGGGAGTTTTTTGAGATGAATGCAGTTGTTATTTCAGTTATTGTCATGCTCTTATTGAGTTTATTGCGGATACATGTCGTGGTTGCCCTTGCCGTCGGTGCTTTAGTTGGAGGGCTATTAGGAGGGTTATCGTTAAATGAAACAGTACAAGTGTTTACTGATGGACTTGGAGACAGTGCAAGTGTTGCGTTAAGCTATGCTTTACTGGGTGCTTTTGCATTTGTAATTGGCAAAACGGGTTTACCTGATCTTCTGATTCAATCAGTTATTAAGCTTTCGTCTAAAAAAGATGAGGCCCAAAGCAGGAAAAAATTAAAAGCCTTAGTGATAATTCTTGTTTTAATTATGGCGTGTTTTTCTCAAAATGTGATACCGGTTCATATCGCGTTTATCCCGATTTTAATTCCGCCACTGCTCAAGCTTTTTAATGAATTGCAGATTGATCGCAGGCTGATTGCAAATGTTCTTACATTTGGCTTGATTGCTCCTTATGTACTGCTTCCGGTTGGTTTCGGACAAATCTATCAGGGGATAATCGTCGAAAATATGGCGCTGAGCGGATTAACGGTCAATCCATCGGATGTGCCAATAGCGATGATGATTCCGGTAATTGGACTAGCAGCAGGACTTATTATCTCTGTATTTGTTTCTTATCGGAAACCTAAAATTTATCAAAATGTTCAAGAGTTTTTACAAGCGGAGGCCAAGGTAAATAAACAGGACATTGTTTTTGCGATTTTGTCTGTCCTGATTGCATTAGCTATTCAACTTTACTTGGATTCCATGATATTTGGGGCGTTGGCAGGGATTGCCACTTTATATCTTTCACGGACTGTTAAAGGAAAACAAGGGGATGAATGGCTTACTCAGGGAATGAAGATGATGGCGTTTATCGGCTTTGTGATGCTTTCTGCATATGGATTTGCCAATGTTATGAGAGCTACTGGTGATGTAGAGACCTTAGTTGATCATGCAGCTGTATATATTGGCAATCAGCAATGGTTGGGGGCTTTAATCATGTTATTGGTAGGCTTGCTTGTAACATTAGGGATCGGATCTTCATTTTCTACAGTGCCTATTATCGCTACCATCTTTGTTCCATTATGTGTCGAGCTTGGATTCAGTCCGATGGCTACGATTGCTCTGATTGGAACAGCTGGTGCATTAGGAGATGCAGGATCTCCGGTTTCCGATAGTACGCTTGGTCCTACAGCTGGACTAAATGCGGATGGCCAGCATAATCACATCTGGGATACAGTGGTTCCTACCTTTTTACATTATAATCTTCCACTAATCGTGTTTGGCTGGATTGCTGCCATGATTTTATAGGATTGGTCAGATAACAAAGCAGCTCTAATTATATGAGCTGCTTTCAGATTGAAGACAAAAGGCATTTGGGAATGTTTTTATTCCCAAATGCCTTTATGATTTTAAGAATTTTTCTCAGAATCCATCTTAGAAATGAGTGTGATTTGTCTATTATTCTTATTCTTTATGC
>NZ_JAKZKT010000051.1 GCF_022808645.1 Bacillus litorisediminis | reverse complement strand
AAGTGTCTATTGTACGCCATTCTGTTCGAAGACTAGAGAACTTAGGATATAGTGTGACAATAACAGAAGTCTCTTAATTATGAATCCGAATCCAGGACATCTTATTTAGGCGCATCTTTTAAAAAAATAAAAGAGCTGCGTCTATTTTAGTATTGCCTTTTTTGTGAGGTTGTAGAAGTTAATTTTCATGGTAGTTCAATTAGGTTCCGTACTTCTCTCAATCTCGTTTAACTTATTTAAAAAATTCTTTATTGCTTGTCAAGCATAACTAAGCCAAATTCCTCTTTTTCATATCTTTTACATAGATTCCTAGGTCATTTATTAAACGCATTTGACCAATCCTACCGTATTATTTAACATCTTTATTCAACTAACCTGCTCCTTTATTTCAATAAAAAGGTGCAAGCTCCTTTCTTAAAGAAAAGCGCGCCCTATTCTAGAAGATAATTATGTAAGATAAAGGATCGAAAGATGATAAAAAAAGTATCCTTTAGTTGAAGAAAGAGTTTTCTTTTTAACTATAAGGTAATTATTTATTTCTTAGCCGTAAAGGCATTTCGTTACTTTTCTCTTTGGTCAACTTTTATTTATATTTCTAAAAACTAACTATACTCCAAACTGTTTTAAATGATGGTCAAGGTGCTTGTATATTCCTTTTCCCCACTGCTCGGAAGTAAGTTTACCGAAAAAAGGATGTGGATGAGTCGTACACTTCTCTGAACCATTATTTTGGAAAGTTATAATTTTTTGTTTCAGTTTTTCCTTCTCTGTTTCAAATTCTTTTTCATCTACAATCAAAATGGTCGGAATTGTGGACATATTTTGGGCTAATGGCTTGTCGTTATAAAAAATTGGTTTCACAAAGTTTCCTATTAATATTCCTAACCAACCTCTCGCTGGAAAAGAATGTCCCATTGCAATGTCTTGAAAGGATGAGCAATGTGCTAGCATTTGGGCAACATCCATTTTACCCCATTTGGGTTTTGAATTTGGGCTTAATTTGTCAATACGGTTTAAAATTTCATCTGTATGCAATTGATTAAAAATATTTTTCAATTGTGCATCTCCCTTTACCAATCTACCTGTGCATCATGACAATAAATCCATTTATTCTGTTCTGCTTCTTTAAATAGCAATTTTCTCCAAAATCTCAAAACAATAATAATCCAATTTTGTTCAAAAATCTTATTCCATTAAATGCCCGATTGTTGAAAAAAAGCTAATAACGATTGTTCAACTAAACTGCCCTGTTAGTACAAAAAGCATACTTTAAAGAAGGAGCTATTATTATGTTTCTTTTTTATTAGTTAATTCTTCACGTAATTTTTTTATCTCTTCTGTTTGATCTAGGATGTTATTATTTATTTTTCTTAAAGCATCGTAAACTGCAAAGATCCCTGCAAATAATAACAAACCAATTAGTAAATCCATTTTAAACATTCCCCCATCATTACAATTACAATTCCTGAATCGAATACTAAGGAACTAAAATAAATTTTAACATTAAATCCCAATTGAAAGTTCAATATTCAAAAAAATTCATAGAAAAAGGTCGTCTTCAATGACGACCTTTTTAAACAATCCTGCCCCTTTAGTACAATAACCTTCAACAAAAAAAGCGCTAAACTTCTATTAGATCAGCACCTGATACTTGAATAAGAAATTATATATCTTTTATTCCTTAATCTCAAATTCAGCCGCAATAACAAAGTTTTCTGATTCATCATTAAAACTTTTTGGTATTCTGTACAAACCTTCTGTTAATTTATAGTCCAAGAATTCTAGTGGTATCCTTTGTTCAACGCTTTCACCAGGCTTTATCGTTAAGCCTATATCATTGAAACCTAATTCTTTATAGGGAATTAGATACCATTTTCCTTCCACCAGCTTTTCAATATACCTTGACTCTCCAAAATTCACATCAGATGTTCCATTATTTTCAAATTTTAATATGATTCTTTGGACTGGAAGTGTATATATTTGATTGTCAGTGTAAATTTTCATACTTGTTTTGTTCTTATTAATTTCGCTCTCCAAAACATTATACTTAGATTCAATATATAACCCAGAAGTACCTGAACAAGCAGAAACCCAAACTAATACTCCAATTAGAATAATAATTGTTCTTTTAACTCTCATAATTCACCAAATCCCTTCTTAGGCTAACTTGCTTCGTTAGTGAAAGAAGACACAATTTATTTGCCGGTAAATCCTTTCCCAACTACTGTTTTTTTATCCAAATCAACAAAGACTACAAGTTTTCCAGAAGAGTCAGTCTCGGTGTTATTAAAAGTAACAGCATACACTTGATTCTTGTCATAGTTCTTATTAATTGACTTTTTAATATCATCATTAACAGGTACTTTCTCTACGATTGAATCCTTAGGGCTTGCTGGAATTAAATCTTTTTCTTCATCAGTTAGGTTATTGAAAGCTATCATCTCAATCGGCAATTGATTCTCGGATGCATTATAAAAAGAAGCAATCCCTATAACTATGAATAATAAAATTATCCCTAATATCCCCAAAATCACCCATCTAATTGATTTCTTCACAAATACCCTCCCTTTATATCAGAGCAATTTTATTCATTTTTCTATAAAAACCACTAAGATTCTTCAACAATCCTTCCCCATTAGTTTCAAGAATGGAAATATTCCATTGATTCTGTACAATGATTGTAATCATTTTTCTTGTAATAATTAATACTGTCATCACTTGGCCATACAATAATAAATTCATATCTTTTTTCTTTAGCCCATTTATTTATAGTGGTAAGAAGCACGCTCCAATCCCCATATTTCTAAATTCTTTAATGGTATATACGTTTGTCATATAAGCAAATGGACGTGTAATTCTACCAGGGCGTGGTACTTTTTGTATTAATTCTATTTAAATATGTGATACAACCATTTTCCTCCGCGACCCAAATAAACCATTGATCGCTATTAAGTGCATTCTCTAAAAAAGATTGGCATTCCTTTTAAAAATCATCGAATGATGCGCATATTTTACTTTCATCATATTCAATTGTAAAATCCCATCTCATTCTAATTAATTGCTTAATGTCTTTTACTTCTGCAAGTCTTATATTCATCTATAAATCCTCTCTTTTATAATTTCCCTATCTGTCACTAACTTGCTCCTTTAGTTTGTAGATTGAACAAGAATGACATTAAGCTTTTGAGATAATGACAACCGGCCAAGGTCATTTTTGATATGTCTTTTAACTTTGTTTTAGATATTTTTTGACGTCTTTTTCATTTTCGATAACTTTCAGGAAACGCCATTCAATCACCTCATATCCCTGGAAATGTATTTCTTGAGAATTAAAGAGTTAAAAGAAATATAGTCCTGATTTTTACTTGCCCTTTCATCACTAAGTTAGCTGGGTTAGTAAAAGTACATTCTGCATTAGAACCTTTCTTGATTTCTCCGTAATATTAAGTAAATTAGAAGGGTAATTGGTCCGGTGAAGATAGTTAAAAACCAAAATATATGTCTCTTTGCCCCCATAAAATATTTATCAGAATCATAGAAAACCCAAATTGCCATTACGAAGAAAATGGAGAATAAAAAAGCAATTTCAATCTGATACCCACTAAAATCTGTATTACCTGCCGCAAACCAACCACTCATGAACCCTTTCCGCCTTTCTTAGAAGATAACAAGTGTTCCAGTAATGTTAAAGGTTATAATTGAAAAGATGCATATAACCATAAGGCGAGCAGGAAAATTATTCCTTATTTAAGTTTACCATAGTTCGCATACTTTCGTTATTTGGAAGTCTACATAAACTAAAAAAGGAGCAGTTTACCTGCTGCTCCTTTTACACTTGTTCTAATTTAATCGGCATTAGTTGAGTTTGTGATCCGTCTTTGGCACTCTTCGCATACAACATTAAATGGACTGCGCCATTTATAGGCAGTTTTTCCTTTGGTATCGTTACTTCAATGGTAAATGGCGACCAAGCGGGAGCACCATGCTCTACTTGAACCGTTTTTTCTTCAACGAGGAAAGTATGTCCGTCTTCTACACTGTAGTAGAAGACACCTTCAAATACTCTGGCTTCTCCTGTTACAGCATAGGTTTCTCCTTGTTTATCAACTTTAATGTTTCTAAAGGCTTCATTTGCTGTTTCTGCTGCCGGCACTTTCAATATCGTTTCACCAATATAATTATCGATTTCCGTTCCATTCATTTCTTCGACCATTGCGGTTACAGATACAATATATTCCCCTTCACTAATACGTTCCCCATTGAACATAAGATCCCACTGTTCCAACCAAGTGATTTTATCATTAGCTGGTATGGTGATCGTTTCTAGGCCCATAGTAAATATTTTATCGATTGAATACCGATATACTTCTTCCCCAGCTTGATTTGAAACAACAATTTCGTATTTTTGGCCGGAGGGTACTAGTAACTCAATATCCTCATCACTCATATTATTTAGTTCTATTTTAAATTCTGCTGCGTCTCCAGATATATATGCTTCAGATGATAATACTAAATCGTCTTGATCAATTACCGGGGTTTCTGGTAAATTTGGTTGGTCCCCCGTATTTCCTTCGTCGGTTCCTGCAGTTCCACATGCTGCTAACATGAGAGCGGATAAAACCCCTAAGATAAGCTTTTTAAACATGAAATCGTCCCCCATTCTCTATTTTTCTATATATTAGACGGTAAAATAATAATGGGGGTTACATTATAATTGCCCAACTATCCTGCCCCTTTTTAACACATTAAGAAAAATGCAGCCTAATCTGCGCAGCAAACTCTGGAACTCTAACTACCTTTAGTTAAAATACATTTCCTATTTGCACATTTCAGCTGAATCTACTTTAATTTTTTTAGTAGTTTTACATATTCACCATATTCGTCTTCACCAATAAATAATACGTTTGTAAATCCCTTTTTTTCATATAGATGTCTGGCGTTTAAGTTATCTGTATCAACACCAAGTGCTATTTCTTCATATCCAAGTTTTTCTGCATAATCAATCAAATAATCAAGAATTATGCCACCTATTCCACGATTACGATATTCTTTTTTAACAATCATACGAGATAGATAGATTCGTTTATCTGGAATAGTATAATCTGGATCTTTAGTTCTAAAAACTAACGAACCTTCTCCTATAAACTCGTTGTTCTCTAAATAAATAAAGGTAACTCTGTTTCCGCTTACTAATTCGTCATAAAACATCTTCGCCATTTTTGGTCTCTTTTCCATATCCCAAATATTACTGCACTTATAATAGTCTTTGGGATGTAATTTCTTTATTTGATATGAAGTCATAGCCAGGCCACTCTCTTTTTTTAAAGAGTAATATCATTTACATTTATTCATAACTCCCATCACCTGGACCTCGATACTCTATAGGAACTGAATCATGTTTGCCCTCGTAAATCTTAGTTCCATTATTCTTTCGAATCTCTTGTAACGCCACTTTTTCAGCAGTGGTAATAAAATAGATATACTCAACCTCTGTTTCATCCTTAAAGACAACTGAAATATCAAAATCTCCATGCTTTTTATCATATATAGGAGTTAATAATTGAATGGCTTCCTCTAATTCACCCATTTCAGTTAAATGAGCTTCAACTAATTCAATTCTTTCTTGTTTTTTGATAGGAGAACCATAGTTAAATAGATAATACCAACCCCCAATCAAAATGACTAATACTGCTGTTAAACTAATAATCCATTTATTCATAACATACTCCCCTTTTTCATAAATCTTCTTCTACAATCTTGTCTCGTTCGTATTATTTCCGATAACGTAATATTAACATAATATTCCAAATTGAACCTCTATAATTCGAAGTACGTAAAAGAAAAAAGTCGCCATAATTGCACAATCTTCTTATTCAACTATCCCCCCGTTTGTTGAATAAAAAGTTCAACAAAAAAGTGCGGACATCCTCCAGGATATCCGCACCCGCTGTCTTATAACAAGAATCAATTGTATTTCATCTATTAGAAAATATGTTTTCCTTGCTATGTTAGTCTTAAAATGACAACGAACTTCGACTCTAACCATGCCATTAAACAAGGCTGAAGTACTTCAAAGCCAGGAGAAGAAACCACTACCCTTCCTCCTTCCCACCTCCACGAAACGATAACCGGTGAAATGTATTGATATACACAAATAGTTCTTCTCCAGTTACCTTCCTGGATTCAGCAATAAGAGGAAGATACATGGCATGGTAGGTTTCAGGCACCCAGATGTAGTGATGCACATACTCTGTGAGAAGAAAACCGCATGATTGCCAAAAGTGGATACGCCTTTTATTTTCTGGTGTATTCTCTGACTCTACCTCAATAATTAATTTCTGATACCCCTCTTCAACAGCTTTCTCTCGCAGGTAATCAACAAAGTGTTTCCCAAGTCCATGGCCTCGCTCTTTTTCGGTCACTGCCAAATAATCAATGATCATCACGCGGTCAGATACAAGCTTCCCTGTAAGAGCCATAACAACTGCTACCGACTCGATGTACCCGACATGAAGCTCAGCAATTCCTTGTGCAAACATATTTTTGATGATCTTAACCGGTTTAGCCCCCTTATCTCCAAATGCATCCAAATAGAGGGAGCTCACGTCCTGCCAAAGCTCATCGTCCCAAATACCAACGGTTTTAATATTCATAAGGATTTCTCCCATCTAACTTGTTGTTTCTGTTTTAGTACCAAGTTCAGGAAATCATGGATTGAGCAAACGCAGTTAAATAGGTGTTATTTGATTTATCTAGCTTTATTGCATATATTCAACAAATGGGCATTTTAACTAAAATAGGACGGTAGATCCTGTCGTTTCACGAAAGCAAATACATGATTATAAAATTAAGAAGAGATAGCCCTAATAATTAAGTTTTTTGAATACCTTTAACTCAAAAATAAAAGAGTTGCAATCAGCTCGCTATCGTAATTCTTGCAGTCTAATATAGCAACTTTATTTCAAAAAGCGACGAACGACTTTTAAGTTTTTATCATGGTAAGGCGGGAACAACAGTGGCATATTTATTTTAGTGCTAGTTTTGAGAATGCTTTTTTCGTGTGAAAAAGTAGTAAAACTATAATGACCATGATAAGCCCCTATTCCAGAGTTGCCAACACCTCCAAAAGGCAATTCAGGGTTTGCCAAATGCGTTACCGTATTATTGATACTTACCCCTCCAGAGGAAATTTCCGATAGCACTTTTTCTTCTACCTGGTTGTCAGATGTAAAAAGATAAAGGGCCAGTGGTTTAGAGAGTTTGTTAATGGATTTAATTGCATCATCCAAATCTCTGTACGTTAAAATTGGAAGAAGCGGTCCAAATATTTCATCTTCCATTGATGCAGAAGTCCAAGTGGCATCGATCAATGTTGGTTCAATAAAACGTGTATGCGAATTTGTTGCTCCTCCAAAAATGATTTGATCCTTATCTTTTTCAAGGATCGTTTTTAACCGGTCAAAATGTCTTTTATTTACGATACGACCAAAATCGGTGCTTTGTTCAATATTTGCTCCATAAAAGGCACGAAGGGTTTGTATCATTCCATCAATCAGTTCTTTTTTTACATCCTGATGTACCATAAGATAATCAGGAGCAACACAGGTTTGTCCTGAATTTAACGTTTTACCCCAGATGATTCGATTGGCAGCGATTTTTATATCTGCACTTTTATCAACAATAACTGGGCTTTTCCCGCCTAACTCAAGCGTAACAGGCACAAGATTTTTGGCAGCTGCCTCCATTACAATTTTTCCTACAGGAACACTCCCTGTGAAGAAAATATAATCAAATGGTGCATTGATTAAAGATGAGTTCGTTTCAATTCCGCCTTGGACAGAACGTATATAAGATTTGTCAAAAATGGTTTCAATCATTTCTGTAATGACGGCAGAGACATTGGGAACCACTTCTGAGGGCTTGAGAACTGCGCAGTTTCCGGCAGCAATGGCACCAATAAGGGGTTCTATCAAAAGCTGGAACGGATAATTGAATGGACCAATAATTAATACTGTCCCGTAAGGTTCGTACATAATGATGCTTTTTGACGGAAACAACATGATTGGTGTCTTTACCTTTTTTGGCTTCGCCCATTTTTTTAAGTGCTTCATCATATGGGTAATACTGTTTAACACAAATCCAATTTCTGAAGTGTAGGATTCAAAAGGATGCTTCCCTAGATCTTCCTGAAGAGCATTGGTGATTTTTAATTCATATGTTATGATTCCTTCTTTTAATTTTTCTAATTGCTTCAACCGAAAATCTATATTTTTTGTTTGGTTGGTATTAAAGAAATTTTGATGTTCCTTCAGTATATTTGCTACATTTTCTGAGTTTAATTCCACATTATTCAAGAGACTCATCTTCCTCCTCACTTCATTTCCGGGTATCATGGTTATGACTATTTTTCACATCATGTTCTAGACAGTCCGTTAATTCTTTTAAAAGCTGAATCGTCTGTTGCAACGAAGCGGAATAAATTCGTAAAGTCCCTTTTTGCTGAACTTTAATCAAGCCTTGTTCACGTAAAAGCTTAAGATGGTGAGAAATCGCAGGTCTCGAAAGACTGGATTGCTCTGCAATTTCATTAACAGTTAACTCACGTTGTTCACACAGTTTCACAATAATATTTTGTCTATGCGGATCTTTTAAGGTTTCAAATATAGGAATACACTTTTGGAAAATTTGTAACGACTTTGTACTCATATTGTTCCTCCACAGTAAAGAAGTTAACAAAGGGTTTAAATGTTTAAGCTTTTAAACATTTAAAAATAAAATATACATTTTTATTCCTATTGTCAATCAGTAGGTTTATTTTATACGGGAGCTATTAAATTGCTTGTTCTGATAAAAAGGATGGGTATATTTATATCTGTATAAACCTTGACTACGTTGTACGCAGTTTAAATCTTTATTCTAATTACCTCATTCATTGGCATGCTTGCAAAGTCATTGGGCTTCCATGTTTAAAGATCCCCATGCACCGAAAGAGATGAAGGCAGCAGCCGAAGGTCTGACTAACTTGACGAAGGTCGTCTTTTCAAAAAAACTGAAAGAAGTTAATCATACTTATTTGATGGCAACCCTTGTGATGCAGTACGAAGTCTAAAAGCTCGAGGAAGGTTACGGTATCTTGATCATGGGCAGCGGCACGATTGTACAAAATTTGGCGAACGAGGGGTTGATTGAAGAATATGTGTTTTTCGTCACACCTGTTGTTGCAGGCAATGGAAATCCGCTCTTTAAACAGGTGAGACAATTTGGTCTTACGCTAAAAGAGACGACTGCTTTTAAGTCTGGAAACGTTATTATGCGATATGAATTAAAGAATATTCGAACAGTACCCTTGTAACTTTCATTGTGGTTACAAGGGTATTGTTTTGGAGCATTCTTATTTGCATTTTGAACATATGCAGCTTTTGACGTGGTCATTCACAACACCTGTTGCCTGTAAATAAGCATAAATAATAGTCGTTCCAACAAATTTAAATCCTCGTTTTTTTAAATCCTTGCTGATCTGATCACTTAATGCCGTATTCGCTGGAACCTCGCTAAGATTTTCCCAACAATTGATAACCGGGTTTCCATTC
Organism: Bacillus litorisediminis; assembly: GCF_022808645.1. Lineage (GTDB taxonomy): Bacteria > Bacillota > Bacilli > Bacillales > JC228 > Bacillus_BF > Bacillus_BF litorisediminis. The sequence continues at coordinate 13,185 of NZ_JAKZKT010000051.1, read as the reverse complement.
ACATAGCCCCATAAGTACTCGCTGAAACTTCCATATTCCTTTTGTATTTCCTTAAATGCTTTGGCATTAATAATAATAGACTCTAATTTTTTGCGGTTCCGTATCAAACCTTCATTTTGCATAAGTTCATCAATTTTCTCTATCGGATAGTCCACAATCTTATCAACATTAAAACCGTCTAACGCAGCCTGATAATTCTCGCGTTTCTTTAAAACGGTATACCAGCTCAATCCTGCTTGAGCTCCTTCTAGTATAAGGAGTTCGAACAGCTTTTGGTCATCATAGACAGGCACTCCCCACTCCATATCATGGTAATGGATATATAATGGATCTTCATTAACCCAGCCACAGCGATTATCCATAAGGTAACCTCCCCATTTGATTAGTTAGATCATATATCTAGATTAATATCACAAGATTGTATTGGTACTATAAAAAATAGTATATAGTCCGATTTCCAAAATTTTATTAAACTTATATTACTTCATATTTTATATTAGAAAGCGTGGAAGGCAAATGAAAGATGCACATGTATTAGGAGGAACACAGTCTTTCTCAATGATAATAAATGTTTGGGACTTAATAGACTCAAGCTCCCCGACCTGAGCCATAAAGCCTCGCCTTGCAGTATAAATAAAAATCTGGATTCAGGTAATCGATAGTAAATTGAATATAGCTTGTGAAGAACTATACTTACACTAACTAGCAGGTGAGTGAAATAAGAAACACAAACGTTAACCTGTTCTTCTCAATAAAAAATGGCAGGACTGATAAAATTCAGCCTGCCATTTTTTATTTATGGTCAATTTAATCATACCATTTTTATACAATTAATTTCAGTCTTTTTCTTTTTATTTTTTTATAAAAATTGTATAGTGCTTCATAAAGAATGAACCCGTTTTGAACAATCCTTTTCAAAACAGGTTCATTTAATTTAACATAAAATGTAGATTTGCGGGGTGTTTTTAATCAATTTTTATTTTAAAGCAACATTGATAATAACTCGCCTAAAACAGATTTTATTGGGAAACTGCGAATTTCTATGATTCTCCCTTCAAGGTTGACCCCCCATAATATCACTTCTTTACCATGGGGATCGTTTGTGATCTGTCGAGAAGGGATAAATTTGAAAAAATGGCTCCCTTCATTATCATAGATCCACGGATTCTGATGCGTTAGTGGTTAAAATGTGGTCAAGTCGCTCCCGATCGGCTTCTTTAAAATGGCTTAACGACCATAAGCACCAATATGGCAATCATCAGCAGCTGTGCCGCCGTCTCGATTGGTACGATCTTTTTCATCAACAGTCCGAACTCGACGGGTATTTCATTACCCTGGTCTTGACTTTCAGATACGATCTTTATGATCTTTTTCATACGCGGCTCGATCAATCCGTCGATCATGACGACCATGAGCAGCGATAAAAGGAAGGATACATTCAGCCACATTTGAGATAACCCCATCTTGGTTATGATCATAAGCCAAACCCCGGTTATAATAAGTACGGCACCGCCAATTTTAGGTATTATGGCAAGCTTGGTCGTTATACCAAAAGCAAAGCGCAGCTGACCAACGGTTCTAGCGGATCTTCGAATGATGGGCATTACGAAAGCTGGACCAATTATGGAGATCGAAGCCAATATATGCAAAACGAGCAGTAATCCAAACAAACCGATTATCTCCCTTCTCCTCAGTGCACCAGAATATCGCTTTGATAGGCAAGACCGACCCTTTTTCTTTTAAACGATCCCCCGAGCTCTATATGGTCCAGCATACATTTCGCGACATCGTCATAAGCAACATCCAGCTCTTTAAGTCGGCTGAACAAGTGACGGGCTATATCTGCCTTGGAATATTCCTTGATCATCTCCGGAATCGGAACGGGCAAGGTTTCCGTTGTTACATGCAGATGAACCGGATCTGGATGCTCTATCGAATCAATCATTGTTCCCGGACACATAATGGACCAATCGAGTTGAGTCTGCTGTAGCCGTTCGAAATTCCGGTTGTGATTTTTATACTCAGGAGGGAAGCCGGGTAAATTGTTGCCGATAAGATCGGTATCTGGAATATCCAGCAGTCCGGCTCCTCCCATTATCCATACCCGCCCAGAGAAACTAGGTTGCAATTCACATTGGGTTATAATGTTATCGACGATACGAACAAACTCTTCTCCCTGGCCCGCATGGCCGGCTGCAATAATAGCGGCGTCTTGATGCGCGAGCGCCTCACCGACGCTGAGCGGGTCCATAATATCGTCCACGATCACCTTCACATGCTGTGCGGAATGCTCACCTAGTTGATCATAAAGCTTCTCAGAATTTCTCACAAATGCGGTCATTTCATGCCCCATTTTTATCCCTTGCGCCAACACTCTTTTTCCTGTATTCCCCGTCGCTCCAAAAACAATAATTTTCATTGTTCTTTCCTCCTCTTAAATGGCTCCTAATATTTGGTTAACTCAAGCTTAGCATCGTTTTAATACTATGATAAGAACCCACTTTAAAGTAAGGTACTTACTTAAAAGTAAGCATGTCAGAATGGGATGACTTAATTGCTTCACGCGGAGTTCGGGAGGACAGGAAATTTCTAAAGACAGATTGGCGACAATCCTACACTATCGGGAGTTTTATTAACTCAAACCCGAAAATTTATGCAAAACAGGAGTGCCGACTGTAGGTAAACAAAAGCTGCCCGGTATCCCGTGGCAGCTTTTGTTTTGAGTTGATTGAATTAGTGTACAGGTTCATTGAACCAGCTTTAAGACGCTGATTCTTTATATTTCCGCTTATTATGATTTTCTCCCCAAGCACACATGACTTCTGCTACAGGGATCAATGTTTTGCCGTATTCACTAAGGGAATATTCTACTTTTGGAGGGATGGTAGGGTGGATCGTTCTATCGACTATGCCTTCTCGTTCCAAATCTCGGAGATGTTGTGCAAGCATTTTTTGTGAAACATCAGGTATAAGTTTTTCCAGTTCGTTGAATCGCTTATTTGATTCAATCAAATGCCATAAAATCATTGGCTTCCATTTGCCACCTAAAACATGAATGAGTGTCTCAACTGGACATTCACGCTGATGAATCATTGATAAATCATCCCCTTACTTTTAAGTAAGTGCATTATCTAAAGTAGACACTTAACAAAAGTTTACAAGAGATATACAAACAAGTCAATCAAATGAAACTAGAAAGGATAAAAAAGGATTGTAGAAGTGGCTTTCAGGAACAAATATAGATCTGGGCTTTTACGATTGCCGAAATTAGTTGCATGGTAGAAAATAGGTGGGTGTCCATCTTTTTTGTAACGCTTCATTTTTCAGACCTAAACAGTTCATTAAATAAACTAATCAAATATTATTCAACATAAATCTACCAATATTAGATGAGCTACAGAACTATTCTACAAAACTAGTGAATTTTCATAACACCGTCTGACAAATTTTTTGAGATTCTTTTTTTATAATGATGAAAAATGGCTTTTAGGAGACGGATTATGGAAACAACTGAAAGTATTTATCAAATGAATAGCGGTGTTCGCGAATTGGACAAGACTAGTGCAGAGCAGGCTGGGTTAAATGATTTATGTTTCTTTCGTTTTATTGGAGGTAACTCTAGCGAGACGGATGAGCTGATTAACGAGCTGCGAGAATTAAAAGAAAAGCATGAAGTGTTAATTGGAATCTTCCGCTTTCCATTTCGTTTCGAGGGTAAAAAAAGGTTCCAAACGGCTACTATTCAATATTTTAAGATGAAAGAAATTTGCGATGCCGTTATTTATTTTCATAGCGATGCCCTTATGGAAATGATTGATAAGAGCACTACGATACGTGCTGCGAATTTAACATTTAATTCAATTGAAGAGCATACCATTAATGCAGTAAAACGTATCATTGAAGAAACTGGAGATGTCAATATTGATTTTCAAGATATTAAGACTTTTATAGAGAAAAATAAAGGACCTTTATTTATACATATGGTTGAAGAAGAATCATTTGACGAACCGTTGCGGGATTTAATCTCGACTCCTTATCTCCCTAAGGATTTTACAGATGCTAAACAACTTATTATTAATATCGGGTATACACAAGATGTCGATATGGAGACGTTTCGCCAGATTAATTTGCGCCTGCATGATCTTTTTTCCAAAGCGGATCTTTTTAAAATCGGTTCGTATTATATAGATGAGCCAGGAAAGCACTTCAAAATCACCTTATTAGTTAACGGTATCAGTGATCCAATAGAAGTACCCGAGCATTATAAAAAGCTCTCCAGATTTAAAGACTTACTGATAAGATTGCAAAGATTTACTGAAAAAGGAAGAAGAAGATTTAAGCTTTTGAGAAACTGACCTAATATTAGGTCAGTTTTTATTTATTGTATTAACAGCAATGAGATCGTCCATTGTTAAACTCGTATAACCAATGCTAAATACCTGAATCCTTTCATATAATAGTACATAATCTAGATGATTAAGAAACAGGTATGCAGTATACCATAAAACTGGTATGAGACATAACGGCGAGCATTTAGTTTTGAGTCCCATTCTAAAACTGCTACTATAAAATTGAACTCTTTGATGAAAGGATCACTTAAAATGGCAAATATACAAATACCCGTTTCTGTCTTAAATCTCGCACCAATTCGTGAAGGTCAAGGGCCAATAGAAGCAATTGAAGCAATGGTGGATTTGGCGCAAGCGACAGAGAAAATGGGGTATAGACGTTATTGGATTGCTGAACACCATAATACGTCTACATTGGTGAGTTCAGCGACAGCAATCTTAATTAAACATACTTTAGAACATACAGAACAAATTCGCGTAGGCTCCGGAGGGATTATGCTGCCGAATCATTCCCCGCTGGTCGTTGCAGAACAATTCGGAACGATGGCCACGATTTACCCGGACCGGCTTGATTTGGGACTGGGGCGGGCTCCAGGTACGGACATGCTCACTGCAAGTGCACTCAGAAGGTCTAAAAATGATTCAGTCTACACTTTCCCTGAGGATGTTAAAGCACTCTTACAATATGTTGGACCAGCGGAACAGCAAGGGTATGTGAAAGCATTTCCGGGAATTGGAACTAATATACCGATCTATATCCTAGGTTCATCTACCGATTCCGCTTATTTGGCAGCTCAATTAGGTCTTCCATATGTTTTTGCATCTCACTTTGCACCTAGATACATGGAAGAAGCAATCTCGATTTACCGCAGGAGATTCCAGCCTTCTCAGTATTTGGAATCTCCATATATGATGGTTTGTCTCAATGTAATTGCAGCTGAAACGGATGAAGAAGCGAAATTTGAGTCAACCACCATGCAGCAATTTTTCTTAAATGTTGTCCGTGGTTCACAAATGAAATTAAGGCCGCCAGTTGAAAGCATGGATCACATCTGGAGTCCGGCTGAACAAGAAATGGCTCAGGCAATGACAAGTGTTACCTTTATGGGAAGCAAAGATTCAATCAGACAACAGTTGACAGATTTCCAAGAAAAATACAATGTTGATGAAATCATGGCTGTGACTTACATGTTTGATCCAGAAAAACAGAAACGTTCTTATCAGATCTTGAAGGATATTGTTGATGGAAAGTAAAACTCCTGATAATCACCCCTGTTTTGAATAACAGGGGTGTTGTATTTATATCGAACCAAATTTAACTGTTTAATGTGTTAAAATAAACGTATTAAAGATTGTGAACAATTGCACTTACGTACATAATGATCAATCAGCTATCTTGAAAGGAAGATATTAATGAAAAAGCCTATAATTGGAGTTGTCCCATTATTCGATGAGAAAAAGGATAGCTATTGGATGCTGCCCGGTTACATGAAAGGAATAGAGGACGCTGGAGGGATTCCGGTTATGCTCCCGCTTACAACGGACAAAGACATCATTTCTTCACTTGCTCTTGCATATGATGGTTTTCTTTTTACTGGCGGTCAGGATATCAATCCCGAATTATATGGCGAGAAAACAGAGGTTGTTTGCGGAGCGCCTTGTGAAGAAAGGGATGTAATGGAAAACATCCTCTTTAAACAATGCATTGAATTAAATAAACCTGTATTTGGCATTTGCCGGGGAATCCAGCTTTTTAATGTGCTATTAGGAGGAACACTTTATCAAGATATCCCGACTCAGATGTCCTCAAATATAGTCCACACCCAGAAGCCGCCATATGATGTACCGGTTCATAGAGTAATAATCGAAAAAGAAACTCCTCTGTATGACATTTTGGGAACTGAATTTTTGATGGTAAACAGCTACCATCATCAGGGAATAAAAACATTGTCTCCTCACCTGCTGCCTGCTGCAAAAGCGGATGATGGATTGATTGAAGCTGTCTATATGCCAGAGAAAAAATTCGCAATGGCTGTACAATGGCATCCAGAATTTAATTATAAAGTAGAGGATACTAGTTTCCGTTTATTTGTGGAATTTGTGAACTCCTGCAAAATTGTGCAGACCATATAATAGAAAAATGGCTTTGAGGTTTCTCGAAGCCATTTTTATCTTACTTTTATCATTTTATTGTATTCTGGTTTTATGTTAATTAAAAATTACTGAATAGTAAAGTTAATCCGACAGTATACGGACAGTGAATCAATATCACTGTCCGTACAATTTTTACTTCGTTTTTATTTCATTGGATGAAGCTTCTCCTATCCCCACATGAACACTGGAGGAAGGATTCTTCATTTCTTTCTGCGCTTTATCTTTGAGTTGATTTGATAATTTTTCACCTTCAAGCACAATCCTCCGCAATTCAGATGCGTCATCAATTTCCTTAGTTGTGACAGAGTCCGCAGCACTCGTTGCGCCCTGCATTACTTCAATATGCGTACCATCTGTCGGCATAAGTTCATACCAAGTTGCCAGAGAACGGAATGGCTCAGGTGCCTCCTGGCCCGCTTTAGTGAGTGGCGCGACCTCATCCACAGATCCGATCACTTCACTTCTATAAGTGTTTAATTGATTTACGACTTCATCGAATTTGTCTTCCTCCTCTTGAGAAAGCGGAAGGGCTACAGACTTTCCAAAGATCCAGCGAAGTGCATGGTGCTCCATTCCTACCCTGACAGGTAGATACAGCTTAGCCCAGCTGGCATTGATAAAATCAGACGGATCCACTGTTGGTTTTCGCATTTCTCCGCCTGACCACCAGCTCGGATAAGCAACAAAAGCGGCGCGCTCCCAATCAAACAGCCTTTGCCAGTAATCAATTTCCCAAAGCTCATTGCGAACCCCTGGAACAAAATATTTTTCTATAACCTGACTAACCATCTCATTGACTGGACTTAGAGTCTCGACCATTCGCTTCTCGAAAGCATCCGCTTCATCATTGGCTTGAGCTAGCGCAGCATCACGCAGATCAGTCCACTCCTTTAGTCTTATCCGATAATCTGCCAAAGCGTCATTATAGATCGTATTTTCACCTGTCTGTTCGGTGATAGTCGTATTTTTTGTGAAAGTGGCACCCACTTGATAGGAAATACCAGGTCCCATTATCCACATTTTTGCACCAATATGAATGGTAACACGTAATACCTGGCCACTGGAACCTTCAGCGGGATAAGGCATTCCTACAACCCATCTGCTAACATCCTTTTGCTCACGATCTGTAATTATTTGTATCTTGATATTAGGAACTTGACCATCCCATGAAAAATCCGAAGTAAACGGAATATCGACTTGATATTCAGCACTCATATCACCGCTTAGTCCCCATTTATCCGCTTCTCGAATACTAGAATAGAAGATTTTTGTCTCTGTCTTCGTCGTAGTTGGAGAACCGCTTGAACCAGGTGCTGGAGGTTCAACTGGCATCGGCGGTAATTTTTTTAATGACTCATCAATAATATATTGTCGCCCCTTCTGAATTTTTTCAAAAAATTTTATAGCAGGATTTTCTATGTTCGGTGCCCAGCATAGTCGTGCTCCATACCGCTCCTGTGTCATCTGCAAGCGTTGAAGTACCTTAAAATAATGTAAGGTAATTGGTGTGGTCCGATTTGGATTTCGAATAATCCGCTTGGAAGTCGACTCAAAGCTTTGCTCACTAACAATCCGAAATGTCGTCTTATGTTGGGTCCGATACTTTCCAGCAACCTTGGAACTTGCAGACTGACTATCCTTAACAGAACGCCTCATAGTTTCTTGATGGGCTTCGGTAACACTTCTGGATTCATTCAAAGTAAAATTAGCGTTTACCTGTCCATACATGGTTTCAGGAGAAGTGTATTGTGCACCGACTCCCCAGTTGAGTCCCCAGGAATCTGTCCTGCTCTTTTGCCGTTCATATCCTTCCTGGAGTTCTGTACTATACGTACTGGACAATTCTACATCAAATTGATTCTCCTGTTCATTCTGTTCCTCGAATGTAACTTCTTTCTTTGTGAAGGTCTTTTGTTCTAATGTTACTTCTTCATCAGGTGCTAAACTTAAGGAGTACACATGCTCTCCTAATCCAAATCCGACTGGGCGGATTCTTGTACGGTCAAGAAATAGAAAGCCAATCTCTGATTGAAGTAATCCTGAAATAAACTCTAATTCTTGCTGACTAAGAATTGTGGGCTTTGTATAATACTGTGTTACAAGCCGTTGCCTGCTAGGTTCCAAGGGAGCAGTTGTAACAGATAATTTCTGAGCAGCAGAAGACAGTAACTCACGATTGATTCCGTTTATCTTTGGAGAAAGTATTTTATCTTTTACTTCCTGTAGTGTTGTTCTGATTTCGATTGGGTTTTGTTCTATAGTATTTGTTTTTAATAATTCGGGGTTGATTGGAAGTGTTGATTCTAATCGTTCTTTTGCCGTATCCATTTTATTTTTATTCCATAATTCAGGATAGCCAATATCCTTAAGCATGTTTTGTAAGGAATTTAAATTCATTACTCCATTGTAGTTTAATTCTAGGAGCCTTTGTTTGTTGTAAAATGGTAAAAGTGGTGTGAAGCCATCATTAAACGTTATCTGAAACGGAACAAAATAGTTAGAATAGACAAACCGATCCGAGTACTCTGTTTTAAACGACATTACTTCATCATTAATGTCTGGAACGTACTTATTTGGCATCTTTGTTTCCTCCCCTGTCCTTAATTTGGTTAATTATTTGATTTTAAATCAGCCTCTTTCTTGAACAGCTTTGCAATACCGTCGTAAGTTAGCTCTTTAGAAAGAATGTTCCAACCCATACCTAGGGCCTCTTCTAATGCCGTTTGACGAATGACCGTCTCCCGGATTGCGTGCCAAGTTAGCCTTTCAAGAGCTTGCTTAACTTCTTCTGGCGCCTTTCCTTTACCTGCCTTTGCATATTCTTTATCTAACTCATCCCAGTTTCCACTGAATTTTTTCCCAAGGTCAGCTTTCACTTTTTCCCACAACTTTTCAAATTGATCTGAATTTGTTGATGCTGTCCAGTCTACATTAATTACTTTTTTGATGTTTGGATCAGCTATAGTGAGATCGGTCTGTAGGTCCCCTGCAGTGGTACTTCCCTTTAGACCAAAATGATCCTTAAGAAATTGTTTTATTGCCTTTTCTGTACGAGCAGAAGGATCCTTTTCAACTCCTAATCTATCAAGAACGTCAGGATGTTTTGATAGCATCTTAGCCACAGTTTGATCAAGAGAGTTTTGCGCCTTTTTAATATCATTTTCTGTTGCACCTTTGTCTAATTTCAGTAATTCGTCTACAATAGTTCTCAGTTTTTTTTCGGTACGAAACCAAGCACCTGGGGAATTTTTGGTAATTAAAGCAGTGACATGAATGGCCATACGTTTATGAATTAATTGACCTAGTTCCCTTGGGTAAAACCTTTTTTTACTCTGACGCAATTCTAAAAAACAATCATACGCTATTTTCTGAAGTAATATTTGGAAATTAGATTCAAGGCTCTGCTCAATCATTTGTATTTGCTTGGCTTTAACTGCAGCTTCCTTCATTGACATTTTGTTAGGGCGTCTGCCTCTCTCTCGGAAAAACTTATCTGCATTGTCCAAGATATAATCTATCGCTTCCCCCCTTGTATAACCACCCAATTTGTCTGAATTTGCCGCCATAAACACTGGCTTACTGTCTTCGAAAATAATGATTCCAAAATCTCTAGGCATTCTGAACCCTTGAAATGCTAACTCGTAAGGTCCATTAAACACTTGAATAAGACTAAGATTTAGATGAGTAAGAATCACTCTACCTTCTTTAAATAAACTATCTATTATCTTCGGGGGAAAAAGCGTCCTTAAAACGTCCATTCCCACAGTCGGTATTTCATCAATCATATTTCTTCCGATAGCCAGTAAGAGTTTTGCCATATCTTCGATAATCTCTTGTGATTTTGCAGCAGTGCTCCGAATTGATCTGAACAAAAGGGGTGCATGGTCTATGGCCTTTTTCCCGATAGTTCTCAGGATTTGTCCCAGAGCTCTAATACCTGTTAATAACTGCCAAAGGTCACCTGCAATTCTCCCTAGGTGGCGCCCTGCATCAAATGGCTCATGATTTTCAAGGTGTTTCTCGAACTCAACGTTCCACTCATTCCATGTGTTGACAACTTCAGAAGGGAGACGGGATATATCCAATTGCTCTACTAAACTATCTAGCAGGCTGCCAATCATTTCTGCCTGATTATGTAAGTCTGCAAGTCCAGCCTCAGGGTCCGTAACTAACCTTTTAATGGTTTTCATTTGGTATTGAGCTAACTGTAACAAAAGTTTTCCCATTTCGATGATATCCACCACAATTGTCGCAAACGATTCTCCAATTCCAACAACACATCCCGCTAAGACACCAGCTGTATCACTCCCATCCCAGTCCCTGTAATAGCTGATTTCGTAATTTGAAACGTCGAGTTCGTTTAAATAAGAACGGAGAGCCCCATCCTCATCGATTGTAGAACTGGTTAAATCAAAGAATTTCTCTGCGTACCCCCGCTTGGATAGAAGAGAGATAAAATCACTGATATTGCTTGAGCCAATATGTCTTCTTAGGAACTCAAGTATATTTCTCCTTGCCTGCCAAGGACTTAAGCCATCTCTCAGCCAATATTCAGCTACTAAAACAGCTAGTTCTACACGCGGGTCTATCGTACGAGTACCATATACCTTTTTTAGCGTTTCATCAGGGATTGCTGGAACAGAAAAATTGTTTCTTGGGTCTAACACTACCATTCGTTTATCTTCCATATTTTATATTTCACCCCCTTGCCGGAAACAACCTCAACCTAATTATGAACGAAGTACTATGATGTCCTGCACATACAATGGAAATTATATGTAACGTTGGAAAATTATATTAATGACTATTTTCCTATTTCTAGGGTTCTATATTATTTTTTTCCTACAAAACAAGAAACGGACAGTTTCTTCACTGCCCGTTCACATACCATATTATTTTATTGTAATTCCTCAAATGGATAAAAAACCTCCGTTCCATCTTTTAAAACAGCACTTAACTGCTCAGCTCGAAAACATTCTAAAATATAAAGAAAACTCCGCTCGCAGCGGAGTCCCTTTTAATATTTTACAACCACCGTCTTCTTTGGAAGATCTAGGCTTTCTGATTCAATTGTAATCGTTATTTCTTTTCCCGTTCCTGGCTGATTTGGCTCTTGGGCGGCTAGTCCTGTTAGATTTAAAAATCCATTTCCTTGTGCTTTTTTATCGAGACCTAAATCCTCTGCCTGTTTCACTAATTGAGCGTAGAGCTCCGCTTCGGTCAGTTCCCTGCCAAATTCCTGTTCAGCAATAATTTTGACAAGTGCTGCTGCACCGCTTACGTGCGGAGTCGCCATCGATGTACCGCTCATTTTGGCATATCTTCCGCCTGGATAGGTAGAGATTATTTCAACCCCTGGAGCAACCAGGTCTATTTCATCGTTCGTATTAGAAAACTCAGCCAAATTTTTATTTAAATCTACTGCACCGACCGCGACAACTTCCGGATATGCCCCCGGATAATCCATTTCATCTGTATCATCGCGCCCATCACCACTATTACCCGCTGCACAGACTACTAATATATTATGTTGTACAGCCTTTTGGATCAGCCGGTGTTCCTCCTCATCGTGAGGACCGCCAAGTGACAAGGAAATAACAGATACTTTTTCTCCATTTGGCCCCTGCCAATTAATCGTATAATCCAGTGCAGCATTGATCCATTCGAGATTTCCTGCTCCGTCCGCATCTAAAACCTTAAGAGCCAGAACACTAGCTTTTGGAGCAACTCCTACAACACCCGAATTATTTAAGCTCGCTAGTATGGTTCCGGCAACATGGGTACCATGACCATTATCATCTTGGAAATCACCCGTTCCTGTAAAATCCTTTCCATCAATGATCCGATCCTTTAAATCAGGGTGCTCTTTATCGATGCCAGTATCCAATACGGCAACGACAATCCCTTCCCCGTGTTTTCCTTTTTCCCATGCTAATGGGGCTTGAATTAAATCAATCCCTTCTGGAATACTCTCCTGTTCCATCTTCTTGTCCAAAATCTCTAGAACTGTGTAAGGAATTAACTGCTTTTTCTTCGCCATTAGAATTTCCCCTCTCTAGATATTTTTTTGGAGCTTCTCTAGCAGAATAACATGGTCACTCCAACAGACGGCTAACCCATCAGCATGTCGTCAAAAGGGGTCTACTCCCCTTTTTACTAATATATCAAAATCTTACCAAATAGTTGATAGAAAACTGAAAATTCAGTTCTTTTGTCATGCATTCCATTCGCTGATAGCTTGCTTTTTTACTATTTATTGAACCTAAATAGAAAATCACCTCATAACAAGAGGTGATTTGTCTGTTTTTATTCATTTCAGAAGTTTAAACAAAAAAGGAACATCTCCTAACCAATAAATCAAAATGGCCATAATCACTACTAAACATAAATAGATAGCAAATGCAATGTATTGCTTTTTGGATTCCCCCATATCATCACCCATAAGTAGGATTCCCATTTTATCCCACTTTATCCTTTCCGAACTTTGCGTCTCTGGATTTAGGAATAAGGTCAATCAAAAGGGTCTTATAAACAGATTTCACGCTTTATCAACGGATTCGGGTTGGCCCCCTAATTTTGGACACGAGCTTTCGTTTTCTCGAGTTTTCTTAGTTTCTTGTTTTAAGTCAACCTTCTTCACCTCTTGGCATTATAAGTGATGTCACTACAGCGTCAAGCCCAC
>NZ_JAKZKT010000050.1 GCF_022808645.1 Bacillus litorisediminis | reverse complement strand
CCAAATCCCGAGTGCCGCATCTTATTGCTTTCTCAACTGTTTCTTTTATGTCTTCACGGTATGACTCCGAAAAAAGATCTGAGTGCATCTTCCAATAACCATCAAAATGATCTTTTAATATACGTTTGATAATTCCGCTGTTAGCCTGACTCATATGACATCTCCATTAATATATATATACGAACATTTTACAGAACAGTTATCCACACGTCTAGAATTTTATAATTTCCTAAACGAAAATAAAAGGCCCATTTGGGAACCTCTTGAAAAGTCCAAATGGGCCAAACCCTTGATATATATGGGTTATTAACGCTTTGAGAATTGTGGCGCGCGACGAGCACCTTTAAGACCGTATTTTTTACGTTCTTTCATACGTGGGTCACGAGTTAATAGTCCTGCACGCTTAAGTGGTCCGCGAAATTCAGGATCAGCTTGCAGTAACGCACGAGCGATTCCGTGACGGATAGCTCCCGCTTGTCCTGTATAACCTCCACCTGAAACGTTTACTAACACATCGTAGCTACCAAGAGTTTCAGTAACATTAAGAGGTTGTTTCACCACTTCACGAAGTGCTGCGAATGGAATATAGTCTTCAACGTCACGACCGTTTACCACAACTTTTCCTTCGCCTGGTACTAGACGTACGCGAGCAACAGAACTTTTGCGACGGCCTGTTCCGTAATATTGTACTTGTGCCATGTTGAGTAGTCCCTCCTTCTGAGATTATCCGCGAAGTTCGTAAACTTCTGGTTTTTGAGCTTGGTGTGGATGTTCGCTTCCAGCATAAACGTGAAGCTTTTTAAACATTTGGCGTCCAAGAGAAGTCTTTGGAAGCATTCCTTTAATAGCAAGCTCTAACATTTGTACAGGATAGTTTGTACGCATTTCTAATGCAGTTCTTGTTTTTAGTCCGCCTGGGTGCATACTGTGACGGTAGTAAATCTTGTCAGTTAGCTTTTTCCCAGTTAATTCGATTTTAGATGCGTTGACGATAATAACGTGATCGCCTGTATCAACATGTGGAGTATAAGTTGGTTTGTTTTTTCCGCGTAAGATTGCAGCCACTTCGCTAGCTAAGCGACCAAGTGTCTTGCCTTCCGCGTCAACAACGTACCATTTACGTTCCACTTCATTTGCTTTCGCCATGTAAGTTGTACGCATGAATGATCCTCCTAATTTCAGTTTCATGTCTAATTGTTTTCATTAAACGTAACAAATCTATTCAATCACGATAGAGTTCCGGGGCTTTATCGCGGAATAATCATATACCTTAATATGATATAGGTCTGGCGGCTCAATGTCAAGGAGAAAATGTAAAAAATGTGGAAGGTTTCCCCCTGATTATTTATTTAAATCTCTACTTTTACAGGGTGAATTCAGACAAATTAATCCGCGGGCTCAACCTGGATTTGTCTTATTCTCTACTTTGCGGACATACAATCCGTTATTTTCACAAAAATGCCCGTTTTAGTCAATGATAGGACATACGGTCCGCTATTCGCTTTGAATCATTCAAAAAACACATATATGTACCTCAATAAAGGCACCAGTATCCGCTAATTCTCAAAATCGGCGATTTTGTACAGAAACGGAACCAATGCCCTTTAGCCTATCAGCTATGATTTCTTTGTATGACCTGCAAAACGAAAGATAGAACAAACTAATACTCTACTCTCCACAAATATAATCCATGCCCAGGTGCGGTTTTCCCTGCCAGTCTGCGGTCTTTCCCTTCTAACAGCTGATGCATGGAATCAGGCTCCCGTTTCCCGATTCCAACCTCCAACAATGTCCCTACTAATATCCTCACCATATTGTATAAAAATCCATTTCCGATAAATTGAAAGATGACTTCATCTTCTATTTCGATAACTTCAATTGTATAGATCGTTCGGATTCGGTCCTCTACCTCCGATTTGGCTGAAGAAAAGCTAGAAAAGTCATGGGTGCCTAAAAGATGAGCAGCTGCTTTTCTCATTTTCTCTATATCTAACGGGTATGGATAGTGATATTCAAAGTTTCGCTTAAACAGGTCTGGCAGCGGTCCGCGGTTCAATTTATAGCGATATTCTTTCCGGACTGCATCAAATCTTGCATGAAAATCATTCGCAACCCATTCGGCTTCCCTTACTAAGATATCGTCAGGCAGCAAGCTATTTAACGCTCTGCTCCATTTTTCTGGCGGAATACTTAAATCCGTATCAAAATGAACAACCTGCCCGACAGCATGTACAAAACGGTCTGTCCTGCCTGAAGCTGTCACTTTCACAGTCTTGCCTTTATGAATCTGCTCGAGTACCTTTTCAAGCTCAGATTGAACGGTTCGTTCGTTTGGCTGCACCTGATATCCATTAAAATTTGTTCCGTCATATGAGATGGTAAGTTTGATCCGTTGCATCTTAACCCCCTTTATGAACGTAAAAACCACAAAATGGCCGTTAAACCAGCAAAGATCATCATTAGGACATGATCTCTAGTTTCCCACTTTAATTCACGATACTTCGTTCTGCCTTCTCCACCCTTATATCCTCTTGCCTCCATAGCTAAAGCCAGTTCTTCCGCTCTTTTAAAAGAGCTAACAAATAACGGAATAAGAAGTGGAACAATGGCCTTTACCCGTTCTTTAATCGGACCAGAAGAAAACTCCACGCCTCTTGCAGTTTGCGCCTTCATGATTTTCTCTGTTTCTTCCATTAACGTTGGAATAAAGCGAAGTGAGATCGACATCATTAATGCCAGTTCATGTACCGGCATTTTCACTTTTTTTAATGGATTTAATAAGCTCTCTAACCCATCCGTCAGCGTAATCGGAGATGTGGTTAGCGTTAATAAAGATGTAATCAGAATTAAATAAATAAAACGAAGTGAGATAAAAATCCCCTGTCTGATCCCTTCTTCATAAATCTTAATCCAGCCCCACTCAACAACGAGATCTCCTTCTTTTGTAAAAAAGAGATGCAATAGAAATGTAAAGAGAATAATAATCAGTATTGGCTTTAATCCGTTCAATAAAAATTTATAAGGTACATTTGATATAACTACGGTTCCTATTGTAAAAAGGAAAAGAATTACATTCGTTGTTACATTATTGGCTAAAAATACGATTAAAATAAATCCAAACACAAAAACAATTTTTGATCGGGCATCTAGCCTATGCAGGGGTGAATCAACCGGAATATAGCGGCCAAGAATAATCTTATCAGTCATGCAAAGCCCCCTCCTTTACATACTGTGCAATTTGGAAAGCCAATTCCTCCATGTTCATGGATGGCGTCGGAAAGGTAATACCTAATTTCTTTTCTACCATTAAACGGAACTTCACAACTTCTGGTACATCTAGTCCCAATTCGATCAGCTCTTCAGGCGATGCAAAAATTTCTGCTGGCGTCCCTTTTCTCATTACCGTTCCTTTTCGCATGACTATAATCTGATCTGCAAATTGTGAGGCATCCTCCATGCTATGTGTAACCAGGATAGTTGAGAGATTTCGTTCATCATGAAGTTTCTTAAACATTTCCATGATCTCTTTGCGACCCCGCGGATCTAATCCAGCTGTCGGTTCGTCAAGGACGATTACATCTGGCTCCATCGCCAATACCCCGGCAATGGCCACTCTCCTCATTTGTCCGCCAGAAAGGTCAAATGGAGATTTATCAAGGATTTCTTCAGTTAATCCAACCTGTTTGATTGCACGAATAGCCCGTCCCTTTGCCTCTTCTTCAGATATCCCATAATTCATTGGTCCAAAACATACATCTTTTAACACGGTTTCATCGAACAGCTGATGTTCTGGGAATTGAAAAACGATCCCTACCTTTTGGCGGATCGGCTTTAAATTGCTCTCTTTTACACCTGCTTCAATCACACGGTCTCCTATTTTCACTTTCCCTTTTGTCGGTTTTAAAAGCGCATTTAAATGCTGCAATACTGTGGATTTCCCTGAGCCCGTGTGACCAATGATCGCCATAAACGTTCCAGAAGGAATTTCAATATTAATATCATGGATCGCTAATCTTTCAAATGGAGTCCCCGGTTGGTATTTGTATTCTACTTCTTCGAGAATAATGTCCATAATTCATTCACCAACTCTCCTGCAGATAGAGACCCTTGACTGATTGGAAGTCCCTGTTCCTTTAATGCTTTTCTCATTTTGACTGAAAATGGAATATCTAACCCGAGTTCCACCAATTCTTCGTGTAATTGAAAAATCTCGTTGGGTGTACCCTCTCTGTATATTTCACCCTGATTTAACACGATAACCCGATCGGCTTTAGCTGCTTCTTCGAGATCATGCGTAATCGATATCACGGTTATATCCTGTTTCTCCTTTAATTGCCGCACCGTTTCTAATACCTCTTCCCGGCCTCTTGGGTCAAGCATGGATGTCGCTTCATCTAAAATCATTAATTTAGGCTGCAACGCTAAAACCCCAGCAATCGCCACCCTTTGTTTTTGGCCTCCGGAAAGATGATGGGGTTCTACTTTTAAAAATTCATCCATATTTACTTGTCTGAGTGCGTACAGCACTCTTTGTTTCATTTCATCACGCGGAAAACCGTTATTCTCTAATGTAAAAGCCACATCATCTTCAACCGTAGCCCCTACAAATTGGTTATCTGGGTTTTGAAAGACCATGCCAATTCTCTTTCTTATGTCCCATACTGTATCTTCAGATAATGGAAGACCATCAATTATGATCTGTCCCTCTTTGAAAACTTGAAGACCCATTAAAAGTTTTGCAAACGTAGATTTCCCTGAACCATTATGTCCGACTAAGGCCAACCATTCGCCTTCAAAAACTTGTAGGGAAATATTCTTTAAAGCATAAGCAGATTGGGAATTATATTGAAAGAAAAGGTTTTGTACAGTAACGAGCTCTTTCATCTCACTCTCTCCTCTAATCTAGTCTAGTCTCTGCTCTTCTTACTTGGGGGGCTTCTGAAGGATTAATAGATGGGGTAATGAAGAGAATGGGCGGAGGCAGACATGGGGTGTCTGCCTCAGGAGCTAGACGAATGCTTTCAAAACCGCTTCATCATAGCGCTCCAGTTTACACCTTACTCCGTAGTGGAGATTAAGACAAAAAAGGGCTAGGACCAAACCATTATTAGCTGTCCCGCCCTTTCTAGTCCGATTATTAAACTAACTCAATAATAACCATTGGCGCTCCATCACCACGACGAGGTCCAAGTTTCATGATACGAGTGTATCCGCCTTGACGCTCTTCGTAACGAGGTGCAATCTCACTAAATAGCTTTTGAATCGCGTCTTGACCGCTTTCTTCATTCGCTACTTCATGACGAATGTATGCAGCCGCTTGACGACGTGCGTGAAGATCTCCACGTTTGCCAAGTGTAATCATCTTTTCTACAACAGAACGTAATTCCTTCGCACGTGCTTCTGTTGTCTCGATGCGTTCACTAATGATTAAATCAGTCGCAAGATCGCGAAGTAATGCTTTGCGCTGATCACTTGTACGTCCTAGTTTTCTGTAAGACATATAGATTCCCTCCTTTTTGTAAAGGTCATGTTGTATGTCACTTTAATTAGTCGTCTTTTCTTAAACCTAAGCCTAAATCTTCTAGCTTAGCTTTTACTTCTTCAAGCGATTTACGTCCAAGGTTTCTGACTTTCATCATATCCTCTTCCGTTTTGTTTGCTAGCTCTTGAACCGTATTAATACCCGCACGTTTTAAACAGTTATACGAACGGACAGATAAGTCAAGTTCTTCAATCGTCATTTCAAGGACTTTTTCTTTTTGATCTTCTTCTTTTTCGACCATGATTTCTGCATTTTGTGCTTCATCTGTTAAGCCGACAAAGATATTTAGATGTTCCGTTAGAATCTTGGCACCTAAAGCAACAGCCTCATGTGGTGCGTTACTTCCATCAGTCCAAACATCTAACGTTAATTTATCATAATTGGTCATTTGACCAACACGTGTGTTCTCTACCTGATAAGATACACGAGCTACAGGTGTATAAATCGAATCAATCGGAATTACACCAATAGGTTGGTCTTCTCTTTTATTTTGTTCAGCCGTTGCATAACCGCGGCCTCTTTTCGCAAATAGGCGCATTCGAAGATGCCCTTTGCTGGAAAGAGTAGCAATATGAAGATCCGGGTTTAAGATTTCAACATCACTATCATGTGTTATGTCACCAGCTGTAACTGGACCTTCACCTTGCGCATCAATTTCTAATGTTTTTTCTTCATCAGAATATATTTTAAGCGCAAGCTTCTTGATATTTAGGATAATAGTCGTGACATCCTCAACGACACCTTCAATTGTTGAAAACTCATGGAGCACTCCATCAATCTGAATGGATGTGACGGCAGCACCTGGGAGTGAGGATAATAAGATACGGCGCAGGGAATTCCCTAGAGTTGTACCATATCCACGCTCGAGTGGTTCTACGACAAACTTCCCGTACTTAGCGTCATCGTTGATCTCAACCGTTTCAATTTTTGGTTTTTCAATCTCGATCATTCAACAATACCCTCCTTCAACGTCGAAAACCCGGTCAGAATACTTGTGTACCCCCAAGGATGTTCCCTAATAACTCCCTATAGGACATGTATTCGGAATTTGAGTATGAACAACGTATCTCTGTATAAAAGGCAAAAAATGCTATCATATCCCATTATAGACATGGATATGAAAGTTATACAGAAAAATTACACACGGCGACGTTTTGGCGGGCGGCATCCGTTATGTGGAACAGGTGTCACGTCTCTGATAGCAGTTACTTCTAGTCCAGCAGATTGTAATGCACGGATTGCAGCTTCACGTCCAGCACCAGGGCCTTTAACTGTAACCTCTAGAGATTTCATACCGTGTTCCATAGATCCTTTAGCAGCCGTTTCAGCAGCCATTTGCGCAGCAAATGGAGTAGATTTACGTGATCCCTTGAATCCTAACGCACCAGCGCTTGACCAAGCGACCGCATTACCGTGAACATCTGTGATTGTTACAATTGTATTGTTGAAAGTAGAACGAATGTGTGCAACACCTGATTCAATGTTCTTTTTCACACGACGTTTACGTGTATTTGTTTTACGTGCCATATCGATAGTAACCTCCTTTACTTATTATTTCTTCTTGTTCGCAACTGTTTTACGCGGTCCTTTACGAGTACGAGCATTGTTTTTCGTATTTTGTCCGCGAACAGGCAATCCGCGACGGTGACGTAATCCGCGGTAGCAGCCAATTTCCATTAGACGTTTAATGTTAAGAGAAACCTCACGGCGTAAGTCCCCTTCAACTTTTAGTCTATCAACGATTTCACGAATTTTATTTAGTTCGTCTTCAGTAAGATCACGAACACGTGTGTCTTCGGAAACGCCTGCTTCAGCTAAAATTCGTTTCGCTGTTGGTACACCGATTCCATAGATATATGTTAATGAAATGACAATACGCTTTTCACGAGGAATATCAACTCCTGCAATACGAGCCATTGATCAGCACCTCCTTAATATTATCCTTGTTTTTGCTTATGTTTAGGATTTTCACAAATCACCATTACTTTACCGCGTCTGCGAATAACTTTGCATTTTTCGCAAATAGGCTTAACTGATGGTCTTACCTTCACTTTTTTCAACCTCCCTAATATACGGAGTAAGGTTTATTTATAGCGGTATGTGATTCTACCGCGTGTAAGGTCATATGGCGACAATTCAACCGTTACTTTATCACCTGGCAGGATTCGGATAAAGTGCATACGAATCTTACCTGAAACATGCGCAAGTACCGTATGGCCATTCTCCAATTCCACCTTAAACATTGCGTTTGGCAAAGTTTCGGTTACAGTGCCTTCTACCTCAATTACATCATCTTTTGCCATCGAGATCATCTCCCTTCCATGGGCTTTCTCAAGTGTATCTATTTCAACGTAAAACGTATTTTACGATTTTACCAAACAGACTGCATTATACTCTTTTTCTCGTTAATGAGCAACAGCATAATGAATTTTATCTACGCTTTTGTTAAAATCTCAAAGCCAGATTCCGTAATGGCAATCGTATGCTCAAAGTGAGCGCACATTTTACCATCCACCGTCACGACTGTCCAATCATCAGAAAGGGTTTTTACATGTCGACTCCCAGCATTCACCATTGGTTCAACGCAAAAAACCATTCCTGGTTTTAGTTTCGGACCGATGTTAGGCGGACCAAAGTGAGGGACTTGTGGGTCTTCATGTAATTCTTGACCAATTCCGTGTCCGACATACTCACGAACGATGGAAAAACCGCATGTCTCAACATAAGTCTGAATTGCATGGGAGATGTTCGATAGTCTTACGCCGGGCTTTGCTTCGTTTAGACCCTTATATAAGGATTCTTCTGTCACCTCTAGCAACCTATGAGTTTCCTCACTTATTTGCCCAACCGGGTACGTCCAAGCTGAATCTGCATGATAGCCATTATATTTCGCACCAATATCGACAGAAATAATATCTCCATCATTCAATACTCGATCACCTGGTATACCGTGGACGAGCTCTTCGTTAACAGAAACACAAATGCTGCCACGAAAACCATTATAGCCCTTAAACGAAGGAATTGCACCTAACTTGCGAATAAAAGAGTCGGCAATTGTATCCAATTCCTTTGTTGTTATGCCAGGCTTAATATATTTTTTTGTTTCTTGAAGTGTCAAAGCAACAATTCGTCCAGCTTCCCTCATGATTTCTATTTCACGGGGTGTTTTAAGCTTAATCATGCATTCATGTCTCCTAGGAGCTTTTCGATCTCTTTAAAGACTACTTGTATATCTTGTTGTCCATTAATATTGCGCAAATACCCTTTTTCTTGATAGAAATCAAGTAATGGCTGCATCTGCTTCATATTAACCTCAAGACGATTTTGAACTGTTTCCGCATTGTCATCCGCTCGTTGATAAAGCTCTCCACCACAGCGGTCACAAACTCCCTGCTTCGCAGGAGGATTAAAGACTAAGTGATAAGTAGCTCCACAATCTTTACAAATTCTACGGCCTGTTAGACGCTCCATTAGTACACTTTTATCGACTTCAATATGAATGACATAATTAAGTCTTTTTTCCAAGTCATTTAAAAGCTGTTCTAGAGCTTCTGCTTGAGGAACTGTTCTAGGAAACCCATCAAGTAAAAATCCCTTTTTACAATCATCTTTGCTAAGGCGTTCTTTGACAATTCCAATCGTTACTTCGTCCGGAACCAGTTCTCCTTTATCCATAAAGGATTTCGCCTTTAAACCAAGATCTGTTTCTTCCTTAATTGCTGCTCGGAACATATCTCCAGTTGAGATATGAGGGATATCGTACTTTGCTACGATTTTTTCAGCTTGAGTCCCTTTCCCAGCACCAGGGAGACCCATTAGAACTAAATTCATGCCTATTTCCCCCTCAGTCTCAAAATTAAGGGTAATACCTAAAGGTTAAGCCCCTTCTATCGCAAAGAAGGGGAAACACTCTAGGAAGGTGAGCCCCTAACTTTTAAAGGATCTATTTGATAAAGCCTTTGTAATGGCGTTTTACAAGTTGCGCTTCTAATTGTTTCATTGTTTCTAAGGCTACCCCTACCACGATAATAATGCTCGTTCCGCCAATTTGTGCAGATGGCGGAAGGTTAGCAAACTCAATGAAGAAGAATGGCAAGATTGACACAACACTTAAGAACAATGCTCCGACAAATGTGAGACGGTATAAAACTTTTGTTAAATAAGCTTGTGTCTGCGCACCAGGTCTAATTCCAGGGATATATCCGCCTTGTTTCTTCAGGTTTTCTGAAACTTGTTCAGGATTTACTTGAATAAAGGCATAGAAATATGTGAAAGCAATGATAAGCGCTACATAAATGACCATACCAATTGGCTGTGTGTAATCAAAAATACGTTGTATCCAATTCGTTACTGCATTAGCTTCAAAAAACTGTGCAATTGTCGTTGGTGTAATCATAAAAGAAACCGCAAAGATAACAGGAATTACTCCCGCTGCATTTACTTTTAATGGAAGGTGTGTATTTTGACCGCCGCCCATTGGATTCTTCCCAGATACACGCTTTGCATATTGTACAGGAATTTTACGAAGAGCTTGTTGAATGTAAATGATACCTACAATGATCGCAATAACGGCTAATAACACTAGAGCAACTGTTACGATTCGGATAAACAATTGATCGCCAGCATCGGAAAATTGTTGTGTCATGTATTGACTGATAGTCGTTGGGATTGCAGCTACGATACCAGCAAAGATAAGAATGGAGATCCCATTTCCAACACCTTTGCTCGTAATTTGCTCACCAAGCCACAACAGAAATGCAGTACCAGCTGTCAGTACTAGTGCTATTAATAAATAAGTGCCGACACTTGGATTTTGAATGAGACCTCCTCCGGAGATCGCATTAAATCCGTAAGCCATACCAAATGCCTGGATAAAACCAAGTACGATAGTTCCATAACGGGTAACCTGGGCGAGCTTTCTGCGGCCCACGTCCCCTTGCTTAGACCACTCAGTAAACTTCGGCACAACGTCCATCTGTAGAAGCTGAACTATAATTGAAGCTGTAATGTAAGGCATAATTCCTGTCGCAAAGATAGAGAATTGTGCCAAAGCCCCTCCACCGAAGATATTGAGAAGCCCAAAAGCACTGTTTTCACCAAAATTTAATGCTTCCGGGTTCACCCCTGGTACAGGGATGAATGTCCCAATTCTAAAAACAAGAAGCATTAAGAGAGTGAATATAATTTTATTTCTTATGTCTTTTACACGCATGAAATTGGAGATTGTCCGAAACATTAGATCACCTCAGTTTGACCGCCTGCTGCTTCGATTTTCTCTTTAGCAGCGGAAGAAAACTTATGAGCCTTAACAGTCAGTTTCTTTTCAAGCTTACCGTCTGCTAGAATTTTAATTCCAGCTTTTTCGCTTTTCACTACACCTGTCTCGATTAATAGCTCAGGAGTTACTTCTGTACCTTCTTCAAAGCGGTTAAGAGCATCGAGGTTTACAATTGCATATTCTTTACGATTGATATTTGTAAATCCACGTTTAGGCAGACGTTGGAATAGAGGAGTTTGACCACCTTCAAATCCAAGTCTAACACCGCCGCCAGAACGTGCTTTTTGACCTTTATGTCCTTTACCAGCCGTTTTCCCGTTACCAGAACCGATTCCGCGTCCTACACGGTTACGTTCTTTACGGGAACCTGGTGCAGGCTTCAATTCATGTAGCTTCATTATTGGCACCTCCTTGTTCTATGGAAATAATTATTGTTCCTTCACAGTTACAAGGTGTGAAACTTTGTTAATCATTCCGCGAATTGCTGCATTATCTTCATGAACAACCGTTTGGTGCAGCTTCTTAAGTCCCAAAGTTTTAACGGTAACTCGTTGATCTTCAGGACGACCAATTAGGCTGCGTGTAAGGGTGATTTCTAGTTTTTTTGCCATTGGTTTTCCCCCCCTTATCCTAACAGTTCTTCAACTGATTTTCCACGTAGTTTAGCAACGTCTTCAGCACGTTTTAACTGTTTTAATCCTTCAACTGTAGCACGCACCATGTTAATTGGTGTGTTTGTTCCAAGCGACTTAGATAAGATATCAGATACACCTGCTAATTCAAGTACCGCACGAACAGGTCCACCTGCAATAACTCCAGTACCTTCAGAAGCTGGCTTTAACAAAATTTCACCCGCACCGTAGTGGCCTACAACTTCGTGAGGAATTGTAGTTCCTACCATTGGTACAGAAATTAGATTTTTCTTCGCATCTTCAATTGCTTTACGAATCGCATCTGGTACCTCTTGCGCTTTACCAGTTCCGAAACCGACGTGACCATTTTTATCTCCAACTACTACAAGTGCAGAGAAACGGAAACGACGTCCACCTTTAACAACCTTCGCAACACGATTAACCGTAACAACACGTTCTTCTAGCTCTAGTTTATTGGCATCAATGCGACGCATTCATTTGTCCCTCCTTTGTCTATTAAAATTCTAGACCGTTCTCACGAGCTGCATCTGCTAATGCTTTGATACGCCCGTGGTATAAATAACCGCCGCGGTCGAAAACAACTTCTTTAAAGCCCTTTTCAACTGCTCTTTTCGCGATTAATTCACCAACTTTAGCTGCAGCTTCAATGTTACCAGTGCTTTCAACTCCAAAATCTTTTTCAGCAGATGAAGCACTTGCGATTGTTACACCATTCACATCATCGATAAGCTGAACATAAATATATTTGTTTGAGCGAAATACGTTTAGACGTGGACGCTCTGGTGTTCCAGTAAGTTTCGAGCGAACACGAGCGTGTCTTTTCTTACGGACAGCGTTCTTACTAGTCTTTGTGATCACGTAAGCTCACTCCTTTCTGTTACCTATGCGGCATTATTTACCTGTTTTACCTTCTTTACGGCGTACATGCTCACCTTCATAACGAATTCCTTTACCTTTATAAGGTTCTGGCGGACGAACGTCACGAATGTTAGCAGCTAGAGCACCAACACGCTCTTTATTGAAACCTTTAACGATAATTTTCGTAGCAGAAGGAACTTCGATTTCAATTCCTTTTTCTGGTTCGATCTCAACTGGATGAGAGTAGCCAACATTAAGAACAAGCTTATTCCCTTGCTTAGAAGCACGGTATCCGACACCAATTAGCTCTAAGCCTCTTTCAAATCCTTTAGATACACCTTCCACCATATTTGCGAGTAACGCACGAGTAGTTCCGTGCAATGTACGGTGTTCTTGTGAATCAGAAGGACGAGATACGTTAATCACGTTGTCTTCTAGCTCAATTTTTATGCTTGGGTTAAATGTACGAGTTAATTCACCTTTAGGTCCCTTAACCGTTACAGTGTTGTTGTCAAGAGTGACGGTAACACCTGATGGTACCTCAATAGGTTTTTTACCTACACGAGACATGCTTTGCACCTCCATTCACAAATCTGTTGTATTACCAAACGTAAGCAAGGACTTCGCCGCCCACTTGCTTAGCACGTGCTTCTTTATCTGTAAGTACACCTTGAGATGTAGATACGATTGCAATACCAAGTCCATTAAGAACGCGTGGAACCTCATCCGCCTTTGCGTATACGCGCAGACCAGGTTTACTGATTCTCTTAAGGCCAGTTATAACACGTTCGTTATTTGCACCGTATTTTAAGAAAATACGAAGAACACCTTGTTTGTTATCTTCGATATGTTCTACATCACGTACGAAACCTTCACGCTTTAGAATTTCAGCGACTTCTTTTTTAAGTTTTGAAGCCGGAACTTCAAGAACCTCGTGACGTACCATATTCGCATTACGAATACGAGTTAGCATATCTGCAATTGGATCTGTCATGACCATTGTGTAATGACCTCCTTCCCACGTTCCTTAGATTTTACCAGCTGGCTTTTTTAACGCCAGGAATTTGACCTTTGTATGCAAGTTCACGGAAGCAAATACGGCAAAGTTTAAATTTGCGGTATACAGAATGTGGACGTCCGCAACGTTCACAACGTGTATATTCGCGAACTTTATACTTTTGCGTGCGTTGTTGCTTCGCAATCATTGATTTTTTAGCCACGTTTTCGCCTCCCTTTTATTTAGCGACTACTTTTGGAATGGCATTCCAAACTGAGTTAATAGTTCACGTGATTCTTCATCAGTTTTTGCAGTTGTAACAATTACGATGTCCATACCACGTACTTTACTCACTTTATCGTAATCGATCTCAGGGAAGATAAGCTGTTCACGAATTCCCAATGTGTAGTTTCCTCTGCCATCGAATGCCTTCTTAGAGACACCGCGGAAGTCACGTACACGTGGAAGAGAAACTGAAATTAACTTATCTAGGAATTCGTACATACGCTCACCGCGAAGTGTCACCTTCGCACCGATTGGCATACCCTCACGAAGACGGAAACCAGCGATAGATTTCTTCGCTCTTGTTACAACCGGCTTTTGACCAGTGATGATTTCTAGCTCTTCAACTGCGTTATCAAGTGCTTTTGCATTTTGAACAGCGTCACCAACACCCATGTTGACAACGATTTTTTCAATTTTAGGCACTTGCATAATGGATTTATAGTTAAACTTACTCATAAGAGAAGGTGTAATTTCTTTTACGTATTTTTCTTTTAGGCGGTTCATTCTCTTATACCTCCCTTCATGTTCGACTTAATCAGTCTAATTTTTCACCAGATTTTTTTGCGATTCGTACTTTTTTGCCATCTACTTCCTTATATCCAACACGAGTTGGCTGACCTGTTTTTGGATCGATTGGCATTACATTAGAAACATGAATAGCTGCTTCACGACTGATAATTCCCCCTTGCGGATTATCTTGTGAAGGTTTCGCATGTTTTTTCACGATGTTAACGCCTTCGACCACTACACGATCGTTTTTCGGAAACGCTGCAAGAATGACACCAGTTTTACCCTTGTCCTTGCCAGAGATGACCATTACCTTGTCACCTTTTTTTACATGCATCGTATTTCGCACCTCCTTAAAGGCCTCTCACAAATCTTATAGTACTTCTGGAGCTAAAGAAACAATTTTCATGAAGTTGTTATCACGAAGTTCACGAGCAACCGGTCCGAAAATACGTGTTCCACGTGGACTTTTATCGTCACGAATAATTACACATGCGTTCTCATCAAACTTGATGTAAGAACCATCGGAACGACGAGCTCCGCTTTTTGTACGGACAATAACAGCTTTTACAACGTCACCTTTTTTAACAACGCCTCCTGGTGTTGCTTGTTTGACTGTACATACAATAACATCACCAATATTAGCTGTTTTTCTGCCAGATCCACCCAACACTTTGATGGTTAGAACTTCACGTGCACCTGAGTTATCAGCAACTTTTAAACGTGTTTCTTGTTGAATCATGCGTCGTACCTCCCTTCGGATTTGCTGTGATCCGAATCATCATTAAATAATAACTGCTTTTTCTACAACTTCAACTAAACGGAAACGCTTTGTAGCAGACAATGGGCGAGTTTCCATGATACGAACGATATCGCCTACTTTTGCTTCATTGTGCTCGTCATGAGCTTTAAATTTCTTAGAATATTTCACGCGCTTACCGTATAGAGGATGTTTTTTATGTGTTTCCACTAATACTGTCACCGTTTTATCCATTTTATCGGAAACAACACGGCCAGTATATACTTTACGTTGGTTACGTTCACTCATTCTTTACGGAAACCTCCTCTCGGGCTATTTGTTAGTTAAGCCGATCTCTCTTTCACGAATTACAGTTTTCATACGAGCGATGGACTTACGAACCTCACGAATGCGAGCAGTGTTTTCTAATTGTCCTGTCGCAAGTTGGAAGCGAAGGTTGAATAATTCTTCTTTAAGAGATTTCACTTTTTGTTCAATTTCGGCAGTGGTTAATTCACGAATTTCATTAGCCTTCATTTGATTCACCACCAATTTCTTCTCGTTTTACAAACTTACACTTAACAGGAAGTTTGTGAGACGCTAAACGAAGTGCTTCACGAGCGATTTCTTCAGATACGCCTGCAACTTCAAACATAATCTTTCCAGGTTTTACAACAGCCACCCATCCTTCTGGAGCCCCTTTACCGGAACCCATCCGAACTTCTAGAGGTTTTGCAGTGTATGGCTTGTGAGGGAAGATTTTGATCCAAACCTTACCACCACGTTTCATGTAACGTGTCATCGCAATACGTGCAGCCTCAATTTGGCGGTTTGTAATCCATGAAGCTTCTAATGCTTGTAAACCGTATTCACCAAAGCTAACTTCAGTGCCACCTTTTGCATTTCCACGCATTTTTCCACGGTGTTCACGGCGATACTTTACGCGTTTTGGCAGTAACATATTAGTTACCTCCTTCCTCAGATTTCTTCTTCGTAGGAAGGACTTCTCCACGATAAATCCATACTTTCACGCCAAGCTTACCGTAAGTTGTATCAGCTTCAGCGGTAGCATAGTCAATGTCAGCGCGAAGAGTATGAAGAGGAACAGTTCCTTCGCTGTAATGTTCAGCACGAGCAATATCAGCTCCGCCTAAACGACCAGATACTTGTGTTTTAATTCCTTGTGCACCAGCGCGCATAGCACGTTGAATCGCTTGTTTTTGTGCACGGCGGAAAGAAACACGGTTCTCAAGCTGACGAGCAATGTTCTCAGCAACAAGCTTCGCGTCTAAATCAGCTTTTTTGATTTCCATGATGTTAATGTGTACACGCTTGCCTGTTAATTGGCTAAGAGCCTTACGAAGTGCTTCCACTTCAGTACCACCTTTACCGATTACCATACCAGGCTTAGCCGTGTGAATTGTAATATTAATGCGGTTAGCCGCACGCTCAATTTCTACTTTCGCTACGGATGCATCACTTAAACGTTTTGTGATGTATTCACGTACTTTAATGTCTTCGTGCAGAAGGTCTGCATAGTCTTTGCCAGCATACCATTTTGATTCCCAGTCACGAATGACTCCAATACGCAGACCGATCGGATGTACTTTTTGACCCACGAATTATCCCTCCTTCTTTTCTGATACAACGATCGTGATATGACTCGTACGTTTGTTGATTGCGCTAGCACGTCCCATTGCGCGTGGACGGAAACGTTTTAAGGTTGGACCTTCATCAACGAACGCTTGAGAAACCACAAGATTATTTACGTCCATTTCATAGTTATGCTCAGCATTTGCAACTGCGGAATTTAACACCTTTTCAATAACAGGAGAAGCTGCTTTAGGTGTGTGACGCAGAATTGCAATAGCTTCACCGACTTGCTTTCCTCGGATTAAATCTACTACTAAGCGCACTTTACGAGGAGCAATTCTTACTGTTCTAGCAACAGCTTTTGCTTGCATCTTTTTGCCCTCCTCTCGGGTTAACGTCTTGTTTTCTTATCGTCATTTGCATGGCCTTTATACGTACGGGTTGGTGCAAACTCTCCAAGTTTATGTCCGACCATATCTTCCGTAATATAAACTGGAACATGTTTGCGTCCATCGTATACAGCAATTGTATGACCGATAAAGCTTGGGAAGATTGTTGAGCGACGTGACCAAGTTTTAATAACTTGCTTTTTGTCAGCTTCATTTAATTGCTCAACCTTTTTCATTAAATGCTCATCTGCAAAAGGTCCTTTTTTCAAGCTACGACCCATTTTTGTGCCTCCCTTCGTGACTCTACTACGGCTCTTAACCTGAACCGTAGTACAATCCCGTTATTTTTTACGACGACGAACGATGAATTTATCAGATTTGTTCTTTTTCTTACGAGTTTTCGCACCAAGAGTTGGTTTACCCCATGGTGTCATTGGAGATTTACGTCCGATAGGCGCTCTACCTTCACCACCACCGTGCGGGTGATCATTAGGGTTCATTACAGAACCGCGAACTGTAGGGCGTTTGCCTAACCAACGAGAACGTCCTGCTTTACCAATGTTAATTAATTCATGTTGTTCGTTGCCAACTTGACCGATAGATGCACGGCACTCTGCAAGGATCATGCGAACCTCACCAGATGTTAAACGAACAAGAACATATTTGCCTTCTTTACCAAGAACTTGAGCAGAAGTACCTGCAGAACGAACAAGCTGACCGCCTTTTCCAGGCTTTAACTCAATGTTGTGAATAACTGTACCCATTGGGATGTTTCCTAAAGGAAGAGCGTTACCCACTTTGATGTCAGCGTCTGGACCAGACATAACTTCCATTCCGACTTCTAGATTTTTAGGTGCTAAAATGTAGCGTTTTTCACCGTCTACATAGTTAATGAGTGCAATATTCGCTGAGCGGTTTGGATCATACTCGATTGTAGCAACGCGTCCTGGTATACCATCTTTATCACGTTTGAAATCGATGATACGATATTGGCGCTTATGTCCACCGCCCTGATGGCGAACTGTTAACTTACCTTGATTGTTGCGGCCAGCTTTTTTGCTTAATGGAGCAAGCAAAGACTTTTCTGGTTTGCTTGTCGTGATTTCTGCGAAATCAGAAACTGTCATACCGCGACGACCATTAGAGGTAGGTTTGTATTTTTTAATCGCCATTGTGTTCCCTCCTCTTCTTATTTAAGTAAGAATCTTTTATGCTTCAAAGATTTCAATCTCTTTGCTATCAGCAGTTAAAGTAACAATCGCTTTACGACGTTTGTTTGTGTAGCCAGTATAACGGCCCATGCGCTTGAATTTTCCTTTGTAGTTCATGATGTTCACTTTCTCAACTTTCACACCAAAGATTTCTTCAACCGCATCTTTAACTTGAGTTTTGTTTGCTCTTACATCAACTTCGAAAGTATATTTCTTGTCAGCCATAATATCTGCTGAACGTTCAGTAATAACGGGGCGCTTAATGACGTCACGAGCTTCCATTATCCAAGCACCTCCTCTACTTTTTCAACAGCTGCTTTTGTAATGATTAATTGATCATGATTAAGGACATCAAGAACATTAATGCCATTTGCATCCACAACTGTAATTCCAGGAATGTTGCGTGCAGATAGTGCCACGTTTTCATCGAACACATCTGTTACAACAAGCGCTTTGCGGTTTACAGATAAACCTTTAAGCACATTTACAAATTCTTTTGTTTTTGGTTGTTCAAAGCTTAAAGACTCAAGAACAAGAATGTTATCACCTTGAACTTTAGAAGATAAAGCTGATTTAATTGCTAAACGACGTACTTTCTTTGGCAGTTTGTAGCTGTAGCTGCGTGGAACTGGACCAAATACAGTACCGCCGCCACGCCATTGTGGAGAACGGATAGAACCTTGACGAGCACGTCCTGTCCCTTTTTGACGCCATGGCTTACGTCCACCGCCAGCCACTTCTGAACGATTTTTTACTTTATGAGTTCCTTGTCTTAAAGAAGCTCTTTGCATCATAACCGCTTCAAATAATACGTGATTGTTTGGTTGGATTCCGAATACAGCATCGCTTAATTCAATTTCTCCAACTTGAGAACCACTTTGGTTGTATAGGGTTACTTTTGGCATTCCCTTTTCCTCCTTTCCTAGATGAATTATTTCGCTTTAACGGCAGATTCGATTTTAATTAATGATTTTTTCGCACCTGGCACATTACCTTTAATAAGTAAAAGATTACGCTCTGCATCAACTTTTACGACTTGTAGGTTTTGAACCGTTACTTGGTCTCCGCCCATGCGTCCAGGAAGAGCTTTTCCTTTGAATACACGGTTAGGAGCTACAGGACCCATTGATCCAGGACGACGATGGTAACGAGAACCGTGAGCCATTGGTCCACGAGATTGTCCATGGCGTTTGATATTACCTTGGAAACCTTTCCCTTTAGAAATTCCTGTTACATCTACTACATCGCCTTCTGCGAAAATATCAACCTTGACTTCCTGACCAACTTCGTAATCTCCAAGATTTATATCACGGATTTCACGCACGTAGCGCTTAGGTGCAGTATTTGCCTTTTCAGCGTGTCCTTTTTCAGGTTTGTTCGCAAGCTTTTCGCGTTTGTCTTCAAAACCAAGTTGAATCGCTTCATATCCATCGGTATCAACTGTTTTCTTTTGAAGAACAACGTTTGGAGCCGCCTCAATCACAGTTACTGGAATAAGATCGCCATTTTCAGCAAAAATCTGCGTCATGCCAATTTTTCTTCCTAAGATTCCTTTGGTCATTCGTCACACCTCCTATTTATTTATCCTAAAATTTCATTAAAGTTTAATTTCAATGTCTACGCCTGATGGCAGATCTAGTCTCATAAGTGAATCAACTGTTTGTGGAGTTGGGTTCACAATATCAATAAGACGTTTGTGAGTACGCATTTCAAATTGCTCACGAGAATCTTTATACTTGTGAACAGCTCTTAAAATTGTGTACACACTCTTTTCAGTTGGAAGCGGGATTGGACCCGATACATTCGCACCTGAACGTTTTGCTGTTTCTACAATCTTTTCAGCTGATTGATCTAGGATTCTGTGATCATAAGCTTTTAAACGAATACGAATTTTTTGTTTTGCCATTATTTTCCCTCCTTTATCGCCTATTTTCGTAATAGACATTCTCCGCGGAAATATCCTGACGACACTCGCCATGGCAAAGCGGCCGGGTGTGTCAGCAACCTTCCACATCATCGCATTTGAAAGCCAACATTTAATATTATACAGAAATCAAGCCTACGAAGCAATACTAATGTATAAATAATTAAATTTGGCGCACTTTTACTATTATATAGAGTCGACCCTCTTATTTCAAGGAGTCGCGGAGATAAATTAAACGTGTAATGATTTCCAATGAGAGCGTGTCATCTTTCAGTCTGCTTATAGCCGGTTTGGATTACGGATAGCCTGATTTCTTATACTTTACTGTCCTTTTTCTCCCTTTTACTGCTTGTTTTAATTGATCTCGGATTGTTTGGGTATATCCTGCAAACCAGTGAACATCCTCTTCTGACATTTTCTTTTCCCCGTATCGGCATTCATTATAAATAGTTATATATCTTTCAGTTTCTTCATTATTAATTTCGATTCTTTCAAACCACTCGGCTAAACTTTCGTGCCATTCTCTATGTATGCCTTTTTTTACAGCATATTTTTCAAGATTCCAAACTTGTTTTCTTATCATTTGGCCGGGTTCATTTGAAAAATTCCATTTCTTAAATATTGAAAATGAACCTTCTAGCGAACCATAAGCAATCTCTACAGCCTCATCTCTTCTCTGGTTAATGGCTTGTATTAGTTTCCCTTTTGATACCAGCATCAGAAATACAATAAAAGCAATTACAAGAAGGAGGATTAAAATAATTTCTGAAAATCCCTCAGCCGATGCTTCACCTGCTCCCAATTCTGTTGATTGCATTTCTTGCTCTGAAACCTGAGGCTTCATCGTTTCCGGTAGCGAACCATTTTCTAGATCTAAATTAAATAGCCAATTTAACACAGGATAAAAAATCCAGGTCAATAACCACATAGGTGCAATAATGATCATCACCATTACTTGCCTGAGGAATGGTGAAAGTACGGGTGTAAAAAATGAAACAACCCCAATCGCAAGAAATGCAAGCACCACCCAATAAACAAAGGTGATTCTATGCTTTGAATCGAGTTTTGACTCGAGCCACCCGTTTACTAATCTTTGCAGAAAAAATAGAAGCAGAAAAACCAGATATAAGATAAAAATAGCTTCGGGCCGTTGATAATCAATAATCTGTGCGTAAACAAATAATGCAATTGAGAGAAGCGTGACCAGGAACAATTTCGTTCCATTTTGAGTGGTGACCCCATCTTCCGAATACATAAATGCCTTTCTGAGCAAGTAGAGAAAAGTTGCAATAATTAAATAAATGGAAAACGAAAAAAGAAGCCCCAAACCAAAACTTAGGATCGCTATCATTCCTACTAACATAGTTTTATTGGGCATACGCTCAAAAATAAAGCTAAACGCCACGCCGGTAACAAGAGCAATTATCAGTAACGGACCAATAGGCGGCAGACTATTAGCAGAAAAATAAAATGGAAACAGAATGAGTATGGCAGCCAGACTATCGGAGGTGGTTTTCAATATATATTGAATATAGCGATTAGCCATTTATTGGAGCCTCCCTTTCTAATGAATTAAATTGAAAAGGAATGAGCTGTTCATTCTTGGAACAGAGCTGAAATAAATGAACACCTTTTTGAGCAGCCCTTTTAAAAACCGCTATATGCCTTTCACCAGCTGTACCGAAGTGTATCCAGTTCATAATCTCCGTGCCTTGGTTTTGAAGCAAATACACCTGTACTTTTTCATATGGAGTCGTTACCATTTGGTAATCAATCAATGCTAGTGCTTCTAAAACCTTAAATAGATGATCTCTCCCAGTCCCTTTCGGAATAAAAAGAAAGGGAACTGGACCGAATGTTCGAAGGTTAACCGCGATTCCATAGGCGATTTGATGCTCATAAAAGAGTCTAGCCAGATAAGCCATTTTTTCGATTACCTCGTCCAAACTTGAAGTAATCGAATAAAACTCATGAATGTTAAAACTAAGCAGAACGCTATGTTCAGAAGTTTTTTCATACATTTTTGACTGAAGGACTTGCTTTCTTGCGGAGGCTTTCCAGTTGATTCTTTTAAAACTGTCACCTATTTCATAGTCCCTCGTTCCAATCGGACTTAGCAAATCTTCAAATAAAGAATGTAATTGAACATTTGCCCCTTCTTTTAAGGTAGAAAAGCTTAAATCATTTGTTATCTTTCTCGATACAGGGAAAATAACCGCATCCCTTTTTACTATTTGCTTTAGGTTTAAAGTAACTTCTCCCAATCCAAAAGGATGAGGAATTACTATATCGATCTTTTTGATTCTCGCTAGACCCCTTTTCGTCGCAGTGAATGGAAGTTTGATTTTCATCGTTTGGTTTCTAGCAATTGAAAAAGGCAACTCGATTTCCAAGAGAGTTTTACCGTATCTGACCCTTTGAAGCTTCATTTCTTCATCCATAATCGGATCGACAATCGGATCGAGTTGAAGTCTGACTGTAGCAGAAAGAATCGGAAGGCCTTGGTTTACAAACTCTAGCTCAAAAGTACCGGTATCTTCTTTATAAAAATACTGTCTTTCCTTCTTATTTATAAATACCAACCCTGCCCCCGAGTATTTAAGATACAGAGACTGGCCAATCAAAATGAGCATAACCGCAACAGAAATGATTAGCCCAGTAGCGGTTTGAAAATAGATGGAGAAGAGTGCAAAGAAAAAAAAGACGGTCACAATACTCTTGGCATACTGATCTTCTGATTGAACCCGGTTCCACATCTTATAAAACACCTGCTTCAACAGGAACCGCGATCTTTGCCAAAATACTGTCTAATACGTGTTTCGCCGAACTTGTCATATATGCTTCAGGTGACAATAAAATGCGGTGAGCCAGAACAGGAAATATAGACTTTTTGACATCCTCCGGTGTTACATAATCTCTCCCATCTAAAAAGGCAAAACCTTGCGCTGCCCGGAAAAATGCAAGAGTCCCCCGCGGACTAACCCCTAGCTCAATCGAAGGGTTGTCTCGGGTTTCTGTTACAATTTCTAATATATAATTTTCGATTGCCTCAGAAATCTTAATTTGCCTTAATTGTGTTCTTAACTCTTTTAATTCCGCGGGCTGAAATACTGGATCAATCTCTTTAATCGGCTCATCCCGTAAATGTTTCTTAATAATAATCTTTTCTGCACCGAAATTCGGGTAACCCATTTCAATCTTAATGAAAAAGCGGTCAAGCTGAGCTGTCGGCAAATTAAAAGTTCCTTGCTGGGATTCTACAGGGTTTTGTGTGGCGATTACCATAAATGGGGAAGGCAGCAAGTGCGTTTCACCATCAATCGTAACCTGCCTTTCTTCCATGACCTCCAGTAAGCTCGATTGTGTTTTTGGTGTAGCTCGGTTGATTTCATCTGCAAGCAAAATATTCGTCATGACTGGTCCATAATGATGCTGGAACTCTTGTGTTTTTGGATTAAAGAATCGAATGCCTGTGATGTCACTCGGCAACACATCTGGAGTAAATTGAACCCGTTTAAAATCACTATTAATGGATTTAGCAAATGTCTTGGCGAGCATTGTTTTGCCTGTCCCCGGTACACTCTCAAGTAAAACATGTCCTTCATTTAATAATGCTATTAATAACAAATCAATCGTATCATTTTGTCCAACTATAACTTTCTCTATATTCTTTTTAATCTCTGATAATGTCATCTAAATCCCCCCGATATGTTATGCTTTTACGTATGGATCCTGGAAATGGTTTCATTAATCTGAAAAATCTATACTCATGATCAAGTAGATTGGTTTTTTTATAATGCGAACATTCATAGCCTTTCAGTTTACAAAATAAATGGAAGAAAATTAGATTTCCCGCGATCAAACCCATTTCGTGCGGATATCGTAAATTTTGCTTGGACTTATAAAAAAAGCCATCGCTAGTAAGCGATGGCTCAGACTGTAGACAAACTCGATAATATCGAGTTTGCCTACAGTCTTTTTTGATTTACAATATTTATAATGAGATATCTAGAGGTGATGGATTATGATGACGAGAAACAATAATATTGAAAGAGACCA
>NZ_JAKZKT010000005.1 GCF_022808645.1 Bacillus litorisediminis | reverse complement strand
AAAGGGATATTGGAGAATATCAGCTAGTGAAACGCTTCAGAAAGCAATTAAAAACAAAACGCTCAAAAAATGGGGGTTAAAAGATTTAAACCACTTATATGAGCGTCGATACTTAAGCTATTGAACCGCCGTATACCGAACGGTACGTACGGTGGTGTGAGAGGTCGGCGCGGTGACGCGCCTCCTACTCGATTTCTATTAAAATTATTCTTCTGTTTCAGTTTCTGTTTCCTCTTGTTCAGTCGTATCTTCTGTATTTTGATCCTCTTCTTCTCCAGTTGCGCATCCGAATAATACACCAGTGGAAAGGATGGCAGCAAGCATAGCTGATGTTGATTTCTTAAATTTCAACATAATCACCTCTCTTACCTTTATGGATTCGCTACCCATTGTAAATTGGAATTATTAATTTGATATGAAGTAAATGTAAATTATAGGATTTAACCCCAATATTGATACTTTTTTCCTATTAATAAAACTGTATGCGTTCTCATCTTTAAAAACGGGGCTATGATGGGAATTAAGGTATATATGTCCAGTGTACTAATTCGATTTCGTGGTGATGTTCGGTAAATAACGGACCGAATGACGGCACGTTTCCTTAAGACTGAGGTTTTAATCGCAATAACGGAACCTAGTCCGCTTATATCAGCCATAGTGCAGCAATCAACTTTCTATGTGACACCAGTTTCTTTTTTATCTAGGATAGCCTGGCATATAGTAGAGATATATACCTTTGGATTACCCTTTATTAATAAGATAAAAACTCTATTGTTGAATTTTTTTGAAAATGTTATACCCAATCCTTTTCATAAGATCAATGTATACAAATTCGTTTGCAAGTTTACTATACGTAGACTTTTGTGTGCATTTTTGTTTGCATGTACACAAAGTTGTATGCATTGGGCTGTATCAAGAAGTGTACGGTTTTGTCATCGTTGTTTACGAAAAAGTGTACAAAAACACTAGAGTTTACAAGGTGTTTACAGGTTTACGTTTTTGTTTCTTTTCATCTGGAATTATTGCCGAATCTATTAATCTTTTATACCTTTAATCATACAAACTAGTATTACTTTTTAAAAAATGTATAAAGGGAGAGGGATGGTATTCATGACGAAATCAAGAATAGCAGCAGTAGATGTCGGTAATGATTCGATTAAGGCGATTTTTGGCGATTTGGAGTATGAGTTAAATATTCCAAATATCGTTGCAAGAGATACTGAGGATCGGCCTGTAATTGGAATTGGGGAATTAGATAATAAGGATCCTTTAGAAGGAATACATATTAAGGTCCACTCCCCTGCGTTAAAAGAAAATAATGTAATCTACCGGGTGGGGCATTTAGCGACAAAAAGTGACAATGCTACAGAATTAGACCCGGGCTCAAGCAAATCAGAGGAAGATCAAACGTTGATTATGCTGTTTGCAACCTTGGCTTTAGATGCGGTCAAAGAAGAGAATGAAAAAATATTTCCACGGACAAAAAATGTCATAGATGCCAACTATACCTTAGGAACGGGACTTCCTCTTCGTGAAGTAAAAGAAGGAAAAGACGCCGGATACCGCTCTAAATTAGTGGGTTCAGTTCACCAGGTAGAATTTTTAGTCACACCGCGATATCAGGGGATAAAGGTGAATATTAAGTTTAATGAAGTAAAGGTATACCCGGAAGGTTTTGCTGCTTACATTAATCTTGTCATGGATAATGACTTAAAAATAATCAACAAGGACTTAATTCATAAACGAATCCTCATCCAGGATATCGGAGGATTATCAACTGATATTGCTGTAATTAAAGACCAAAATGTCGATGACGATAAGGCCCAGGGATTTAATCTGGGTGTCGCCGAATCATTAGAAGCGATTAGAGAAGAAATTAGATCAAAGCACGGGGTTGAACTGGACTCAAGACGTGATGTGGTAGAGATCATCACCAGAAAAAATGATCGCAATCATATCATGGTAAAGGGAAGCAGGACAAGTGTTCACGATATTATAGACCGAATTTTGCTGGAGCTCGCCAAAAAACAATACCGCTTACTGCGTAATGTATGGCAGAAAAATTCGCAAACGGAAATTTGCTATTTCGTTGGCGGGGGTGCCATTGTACTTAAGGAATATCTAAAAACGCTAAACAATAATTTAGATGGATATAATATCGAGTTTTTTGAGGACGAAAAGGAAAGTATCTGGATGATGGCTAATGCCTATTATAAACTAATAAAAGATTTTGTAAGGAAAAGCGAAAAGCAAAAAGCTGTGAAAGAACCCGTTAAAAACTAATAGGGTGATTTTATGAAAAAATCTTCTAATGAGATAAAACGGGGTCAAACGATTTCGTTCCGCATTCCTTCAGATACACCAGATCATCTGTTGAAGCATTTACAAAAATTAAAGGAAACAGAAAGAAGAAATTTCTCAAGCAGGATTGCCGAATTTGTCTTAGAAGGGGTTGGAAAATCTTATGGTAAGGAGCGGGAAGCGATTACGGTTCCCCTTCCTCAGAGGTTAAGCAAATCTCAGCGGGACTGGCTGAAACACGAGCATTCTGAGGCATTGCTTGGAAGTATTGTCTATCATCTCCTTTCTGACCCGGTTCGTGCTACTTCTTTACTCGCTTCACTTAACAGTAACTCATTGGATATTAATGAGGCCCTGTATCTGCAGGAAGATCAATCTGCGGGAGATCCGTATGATGAAAATCGACATCGTGACGATATTTTATATCGAATCAAAGAGAGTGCAGCATCTGAAAATCAAGATGAATGGGATGATGATCTGCAAAGCTTCGATTGGGAAAGAGCAAAGCAAAACCAGCAGCAGGATGAAAAAGAGGATTCAAATGAAGAAAGTAATCTTGAAGAGCTTTTAGGAGATTTCCTTTCTAAAATGAATAAGTAGAAATAAGGGGATGTTGAAATTCAATATCCCCTTATCTCTTCATCATGATATATTTTAAGTAAACCGCCATTCCTTGAAGGAGAGGAAAAGCCTTGAATCTATATAATATGATTAAAAATAAAAAGGAATATTGGCTCGTCGATCAAATGAAGCGCAAAGATATTCCTGCTTCCCAATATAAACAACAATTCACAAGAGTACTAAATGAATGGTATAGAGATGGAGGCGGTTTTTTATCGGTGCTGATGGATGAATCTTATGAAAATTGGCTGATTGATCAGGGATTTCATAAAATTTCCAGTATAGTCGAATACACACGGAAATTAGATGATTTACCTGAATTAGACCCACATATAAAGGGGCAATCTCTTTCAGATGGGGGAATGAATGAGCATGACTATAGCCAATTGTATGAACTTTGCAGAAAAGGTTCTGCTAATAAGAATAAACAGCAGCCAATCGATCAGGTGATGGATTCTATAAAAGATGAATTGGGTCCAACATGGAGAAACCATTGTTATTACTTTACCGAAGATGATGCGTTAATAGGAATTGCAATTCCCCATATAGAAATGGGAACAAAAGATGAAGGAAGATTGTTTTATTTTGGCGTTGTTCCTCACTTAAGAGGAAAAGGGATGGGAACTATCATTCATAGGAACGCTTTAGCATTACTTAAGCAGTTTAGCGCCAAATATTATGTCGGTAGTACAGATATACATAACCAAAACATGATTCGCATCTTCGAACGGAATGGGTGCCAATTGCGGGACCGGAAAGGGATTTACCGGATTGAAGAGAAATAGAGGGAAACATAGGTTTACCCTCACAACTATTTTCAATATCATATTTCCTAGGAAATTTTGAATGATTTTGTCGAAATCTTTAATTAACCTCCAGTATTTGATATTTGTAATTGAAAGTCAGCATACCTACTATTTTTAGAATATTAACGATAACCACTAGTATCGGCTGGCTTCCCTGCTTCCTGAACTTCAACCAAATATCTAAAGCAATCTGGCTGAGAACCATCTATATCAAAAAAATTATATACTTTTGCAAGCTGTCCGCTAGAAAGAGACTGACCGTTCCAACGGGCAACTTTGGGATCGCTGGCAAGTGCAGCTACAGCACGCCCAATAAAACGAGGTGTTTCAGAAATAGCAAAATGAGGTTCCTTTTCAATCGCTTCACGCCAATTTTCCTCTTTAACGCCAAAGTGCTCTAACATAATTTCAGAACGCATCCATCCCGGAGTCAGGGCTACAGCTGAACATTGATATGGTGTAAGTTCGTGTGCTAAAGACTGAGCCATTCGAATAACAGATGTCTTTGCAAGATCATAGAAAAGCGAAAGACGATAGTGATTCTGATTATATTCAGCCGTCCCATCTGTTACCTCAATAACTAGTCCATTCCTGTTTCGAATTAAAAGAGGAAGCGCATAGTGGCTAGTAATAATATGGGTATCAATAGCAAGCCGCAGCAAACGAAACCCCTTTATCAGAGAATGTTCCCAAACAGGTTTGTTCCACTCAGCTAAATATTCTCCTCCCCATATATCGTTAACAAGGATATCCAATCTGCCCTGTTCTTGCTCAATTTTTTCGATTAAAGCTTGTACTTGATCGTGTTCCAGATGATCCACCTGAACGGCAATCCCCCTTCCTCCTGCTAAAGTTACCAGTTCTGCCGTTTCTTCAATTGTTTCAGGGCGATCGTATTCAGATTTTTGAGTTCTTGTGGATCTTCCAGTAACATAAACCGTTGCACCCGCTGCTCCTAATTCAATGGCAATACCACGACCGGCTCCCCTTGTTCCGCCTGCTACCAACGCTATTTTTCCTTGTAGGGTTTTCATTCCCATTCACTCCCTATTAGTAAGATAAAGCTAGTATAATTATGAATGATGACATCCTCTGTCATATAAAGAAAATTTTTAAAAAATGGGTGAATGAATATGCGTGCTGATCGACTAGTTAGTATTTTGCTTTTGCTGCAAAACAAAGGAAAACTAACCACAAGAGAGCTGGCGAAGGAATTAGAAGTGACAGAACGCACCATCCATCGGGATATGGAAGCATTAACTACAGCTGGCATTCCAGTTGTAGCAGATCGCGGAAAAACGGGTGGATGGCGGTTAATGGAGCAATATCGGACAAATTTAACCGGCTTAAAGGTAAATGAACTAAAGTCATTATTTCTCACACCTTCAGCTCAACTTCTAAATGATCTGGGATTAACAAAGGAGTGGGAAGAGGCACGCCAAAAATTGCTGGCATCCGTTCCGAGTATTTTTCAAAAGGAAGCGGGCAATGTATGGGAACGTATTTATGTTGACACGAGCACATGGAGACAGTCCCCTGTAAAAGTAGAATCTTTTCAAATCTTGCAGCAATCGTTATGGGATGAAAAGAAATTACAAATCAGATATGAACGGGCAGATGGAGAGACGGTAGATCGTATCGTAGAGCCGCTAGGATTAGTAGCAAAAGGCAGCACCTGGTATTTAATTGCATCAGCAAACGGGGAAATCAGGAACTATAGAGCCTCACGAATCATTGCCGCGAGTGTTACTGCCGAAACGTTTTCCCGTCCGGAAGGATTTAATCTGGCTGAGTACTGGCAAGACTCAACGGATCAGTTTATTAAAGCTTTGCCAAAATATGAAGTGGATGTTGAAATGTCTGCCTCGATAGTACCCCGAATAAAATTCACTGGCAGGTTTGTTCAGATTTTACATACTCAATCTCCTACAAAGAACGGTTGGATTCCTGCAAATTTATGCTTTGAAACGGAACAAGAAGCATGTGAGTTTATATTAGGGTTTGGTGATCAAATCAGGATTCTGTCGCCTAAAACTTTACGAAAGACTGTATATCAAATGGCTAAAGCTACAGTAGAAATGTACAAACAAGACTAAAAAAGAGGAGCCAATCCATTAATCGATTAGCTCCTCTTTACTAACGCCTTTTTATTTTTTAACGTCAACTGTTGTTTGGATGCTCCTTCAGAAGAAAATTTAATAAAGGCTGTATACAAAACCACAACTAAAACTAAAATCAAAAATAAAACAAAAAATGCATTACTATAAACAGTTGCATGATCAAAGACCTGCAATGGATTAAAATGGACGGAAGAGGTAAGATCTAATACTTTCCCCATTAATGTAGTGGCCGCTTAGCCAGCGATAAAATTCATCATTGTAAAGAATCCCATCCCTATTCCTACCTGTTCATCACTTAGCGTTCGTGAAACAGTATTCTGCATCACAACCTGCATAAAGGTTTGCCCAATATTCGCCAGTATTAAAAAAATCCAAATCCAGGCAGGTGACATCCCAGCTAATAACGATAAGCCACTAAAGGCAATCAGTAGAGGAATCGAAGCTGCCTTGAACAAAAATACATTTCCATTCTGATCCGCTAGCTTCCCGCCCTTTCGTCCTAGTAAAGCTGCTGCAATAGCTCCTGGAAAGAGAAT
This sequence comes from Bacillus litorisediminis, assembly GCF_022808645.1. GTDB lineage: Bacteria > Bacillota > Bacilli > Bacillales > JC228 > Bacillus_BF > Bacillus_BF litorisediminis. The sequence goes on along the minus strand of NZ_JAKZKT010000005.1, from coordinate 160,297 downwards.
AAAACCGATAAAAGACGTCGGTACCTTGTTTACATTGGCAAGTAATTGCGGTGTGATAAAATAGACGGCTGTACCAAAACTAATCGCCAGCAGTGCTATGGCAACACTAAAGGTATAGTGTTTATTTTTAAATAGTGATAATTGAATAAATGGCTCTTTAGCAGTCTGAATTCGCCAGGAAAACAAAAGCAGAAAAAGGACACCAAGACTTAGCGCTAAAAACGAGTTATTGGTAAGGGCTAAAAGGATAAAAACAACTGTACATGCTAGCAGGAGACCGCCAATGAAATCAAAAGATGTACCTTTTTTAGGTTGATCATGTAGATGCTTCCGAAAAAACGGAAGGGTCAGTAAAGCAAAAAAGGAGAAGCAAAACAGGATTCGCCAGCCAAATAGACCACTAATAAAACTTGAAACGATTGGGCTTAAAGCGGCTCCAAGAGCTAAACCACTTGCAATAGTCCCAAGCGCTCGGCCCCTATTTTCAAGTGTAAAATATTTGATTGGGATAATCATCGCGGTTGCCGGAATGACTGCTGCACCTGCAGCTTGTAACATCCGTCCGATTACAATCATCCAATATTGAGTAGCCAGGATTCCAATGAGTGAACCGAAAGACATGAAAATCAATCCGAATGTCAGTAAATCTTTCAAGCGATATTGATCCGCTAATTTTCCATAAGTGACAGACCCAATCGCATACATGATTCCATATCCAGTCGTAATCCAGCTAACCTGAGAAGCTGACAGATTAAATTCTTGGCTGATTGCTGGCAGAACGACATTAAAAATCGTTGCATTCATGACTGAAATAATAAGGGTAAAAAATAAAATTCGCAGTAAGGTCTCTGGTTCTTGCGCCTGTCCTCTGTCTCCATATTCACTTGCTTTAACATCTGCAGCAGGCCATAATTGTTTCTTAACAATTTTCATATCTATTACCCACCTCCTATTTTTCTATTTCAATCATATTCGTCTAAACAAATTTGTTCTTCGTGTAAAAGAAGGACTTTTTTCTACAACTTTTGAATGAGATTCACGAGTATTAAAATGGGGAAATTCTTATTATGATTTACGAATGTCAGAAAGAAAAAAGATACCTCCAAAAATCGGTATCCTCTCATTTTCAGTCCTCGATTAATTTAGATTCCTAATAAGTTCTGACAATAGCATGAGTCCATATTCAAGATCAGCTAATGAGGCATAGGAATAAGACAAGCGAAGATGGTGCTGGTCTGTTTGATCATAAATACTCCCTGGGTTAATTAAAATATTTTCCCGCAGGCACCTCTCAAATAATACACGCATCGAAACCGCCGTTTCTAAACGAAGCCAAATATAAAATCCGCCATTGGGTATATTCCATGTTGCAAAATCACCAAAGTGTTTTTCCAGAAACTGGATGGTAAAATCTCTTCGATAACGGAGCTGGGCTCTTATTTCATTTAGAAATTCCTCATACATTCCGCTTTTAATCCATTGTTCGACCGCATATTGTGATAAGGAGCTTGACCCATAGTCAGTTTGCATTTTAATATCCGCTAAGCGGTTAATCACAGGCTCCGGTCCAACAATCCATCCGATTCTTAAACCAGGACTAAGCGATTTAGACACACTTCCAATATATAAAACAGTCCCTTGGGTATCTCTGGATTTTAATGGTTTTGGCGGAGGGCTATCAAACCATAAATCTCCATAAACATCATCTTCAATAATGGGGAGGGCTTCCTTTTTACAAATCTCTAATAGCTGTTTTCTTCGGTCTTCCGACATGACCATACCAGTTGGGTTGTGGTAAGAAGGGATGGTATAGAGTAAAGCGCCATTATGCTGCCGTTTGAGTCTCTCGATAGAATGGGTCATCATTCCTTCTCCATCAAGCGGAATTCCCAATAATCTCATGCCTGCAGATTGAAAGACATGAACTGAATTTAAATAGGATGGTGTTTCGTGAAAAATAACCGAACCTGTTTTGAGTAATCCAACCGAAATTAATTGCAAAGCTTGAATGGCTCCGGAAACTATTAGTATAGATTCTGGCAATGCGACGATTCCCTTTGTTTTTAGATGTTCACTTACTGTTTTTCTTAATGATAAGCTGCCCTTTGGTTCTGAATAACCTAGTGAAAGAGTCTCACTTATTTTTAACCGTAAAACTTTTTCCATCATCTTATTTGGCAGCAATTCCTGGGAAAGCTCACCGGTACTAAGACGAATGATAGCAGGATCTGCTTCCGCTCTATTAATTTCTTGGACTAAAGACATATTAGGTGCATGAATGCCAGACTGAACGTAACTGTTCCAGTCAGGGGGAGGAGGTGATATAAGCAGACTCCATGTGTTATTAACAACTACCGTACCCCGTCCGACTCTAGCTTCTATTAATCCATCAGCTGACAATTCGTCAAGCGAAGCTACAATAGTGCTCCGATTTACATGAAATTGTTTAGCCAAGGCCCTTTGTGAAGGTAATTTAGTACCTATAGACCAATCCCCGTTTAGAATTTTATTCTTCATATATTGATAGATTTGCAGATGAAGAGGTATAGAAGAGCCTCTTTGCGGTGTCCAGTTAATATCAACCATCTTGCAAGCTCCCATCTTTTTATGATTCATTATACAAAATGGTTGGTTTTATGACCATCCAAATGGTTGGAGACAGAACCGACCTCCTTCGTTATTCTAAAAATATGGGGGAGGGATACAGGTAGTGGAAGCTATACTTCATGGATTCATATTAGCTTTAGGTCTTATCTTGCCTTTAGGAGTACAAAATGTATTTATTTTTAATCAGGGAGCGACTCAAACAAGGTTCTCACATGCCTTGCCTGCGATTATAACTGCAAGTATATGCGATACCATTTTAATTACTTTAGCTGTAACTGGAGTATCTGTAATTGTTTTAAGTTTCAAGATTTTACAGAATTTGTTATGGGTTGCAGGTTTCTTCTTTTTAGCTTATATGGGGTGGGTAATGTGGAGAACATCACCGGAACTAAAGGGGGAACAACAGGATAACCGATTTTCGGGAATGCGGCAAATTACATTTGCCGCGTCTGTTTCTCTCCTTAATCCTCATGCCATTATGGATACGATCGGAGTCATTGGTACAAGTTCACTTGCTTATGCTGGAGCTCAAAAATGGGTGTTTACAATGGCATGTATAGTGGTGTCATGGATTTGGTTCTTTTCGTTAGCAATTGCCGGAAGAAAAGTCGGCAAACTCGCTTCAGGGGGAATGCTGCTAAAACGTTTAAATCAGATTTCAGCGATTATTATTTGGGGAATGGCTGTTTATATGGCCTATCAATTGATTTCTGTATACTTTCAACAAGTATAAAATTTTAGCAAGAAGTATAATTAATTCAAAACGGTGTCCATCCTTAGAGGAAAGACACCGTTTTTTTTAAGAGAATACTAGATAAGAGGATAGTACGGTTCATACCTTGGATAAACATAATAAGGCGGCCTTGGGCCGATTTTAGGTAATTTAAAAGGATAAGGACTAGCATTATAGAAGATTTCATCCTTTTCCACAGACTCATTCACAAGTAAAAACCTTACTTCTGGATTGTAGTAATATCGCAAAACCCGGTAACCTCCTGCGAGTATTTCTTATTATTTCACCATATTCAATCTTCGGCAAATATGAGCCCGTACAGTTGTTTTTATCTCCTGTTCCATACTTGCCCATGCACTTTATGGCCCATTAAACATAAAGTAATCTGACTATAGCACACCTAAGGAGGGTTTCTATGTCCCAAGAAAATCGAAATCAGGAATATCCTATGCATCCTAATTACGGAAAAATAACCCAGTATGAAGAAATAGCTGCTACCGTGCCAGAACAGCGGCAGTTCCGGCAGCCGGGTGTGGAAACCTTAATGGTCCCTAAACCTATCATTGAAAATCCTCATTATAAAGGGAGTGCCAAGTTAGCAGGAAAGGTAGCGCTCATTACTGGAGGGGACAGCGGGATTGGAGCAGCGGTAGCGATTGCTTTTGCAAAAGAAGGAGCCGATGTGGCGGTCTCCTATTTAGATGAGCATGAAGATGCGAATCGTACGAAGCAAAGAATTGAAGAATTGGGACAGAAATGTTTATTGTTGCCGGGAGATTTGCGGGATAAACAACAATGTTTCTATATAGTAGAAAGCACAATTAAAACCTTTGGAAGGCTAGATATTTTATGTAATCATGTGGGAATTCAATTTCAGCAATTAAGCTTACTCGATATTACAGATGAACAGTTTGATGATACGTTTAAGGTAAATGTTTATTCTCACTTTTATACGACACGGGCAGCCCTTCCCTATTTAAAAGCGGGTAGTTCTATTATTAATACGGCATCAGTTGTTGCCTATTATGGAAATGATCAATTAATCGATTACTCGGCAACAAAGGCAGCCAACGTAGGATTTACCCGCGCATTAGCTAATAATCTTGTGAAAGAGGGAATTCGGGTAAATGCGGTAGCCCCAGGAAGGATCTGGACCCCGCTCATTCCGTCTAGTTTTTCCGCAGACCAAGTTCCTTTAGCAGGGAATCCGATGGATCGTCAAGGCCAGCCTTTTGAGCTTGCGCCAGCCTATGTTTTTCTTGCATCTGATGATTCTCGATTTGTAACAGGTCAGACTATTCATGTAAATGGCGGGCAAATTATGTCATCCTGACGCATAAAACATCTTTAAATTTATTACGAAATTCATTTCCAATGTATAATAGAACATAGAGGTTCAATGAGATTTAAAAAGCTAAACTCCTTGCCAGTTGAGAGATGAAAAAGAACGGAATGGAGGGATTCTCATTTCACAGGAAAAGGTAATCGTTGATGATATAATGAACAGCATTATTACAAAAATGATCAAACCGGGAACTAAGCTCCCTTCCGAAAATGAACTGGCTGAAAAATACCGGGTCCCCAGAATGACAGTGAGAAAAGCGTTAATGATCTTGGAAGAACGCGGGTTTATCTATGCCAAACAAGGGAAGGGCCGCTATCTAAAAGAAGAATCGATGAAAATTCAATTGAATTTATCGGGAAAAACGAGCTTTACAAGTAAGATGAAGCAGCTCGGCTATCCCTTAAAAACCCTTAATTTTTACTGTGAAAAAATTAGTTACGACCCGATTGTTTATGAAAATTTAAAGGCTGAGCCAAACACAGCTGTTTATAAAATATCGCGGATGCGCTATCTAAATAATGAGCCAATCGCCATCCATAATTCATATGTCAGCGAGGCAAGATTTCCTTCGATTAAGGATGATGGCCCCTTTATTGAATCAATGTTTGCCTATTATCAAAAGCTCGGTTACACAGATTTTTCGAGCAGCCAAACATTATTGAGTATAACGTTTCCAACTACAGCGGAACAGGAATTATTAGCTTGTAAAAGCATGGTTCCCTTAATGGTGGTGGAAAGCAATTGTATAGATGATCAAACCAAGACAGTCCTTGAACATACAAAAATTTTATACCGTGGCGATAAATTTAAATACGAAATAACGATAGATTAATGGAAAGGTAAGAGTACCCGTTTCTTTAGGGTACTCTTACTTTTTTTAATATATAAGGCTTTCTAAAAGAATCTTGAAAAAAGAATGAAACGGTTCCTTTACGATTTCTTTAAAAACTCTTAAAACACAACAACTTGGCAACAAGTTACGATTGCTTTGTAAAGGAGGCTGGAACCGACATATGAATAGACGCAGAAGAACGGAAATTCTTATAGAGGAAGAATCAAATTTAGCTAAACATTTAGCGGAGTCCATAGCCCAAAAATATGAGTGTTGCGAAATAACCGAGCCTCATTATGGATTAACAATGATAAAAATGCGGGAATCTGCAAAGAATTCTCTATTTTACATCGGGGAAGTTCTTGTGACAGAGGCAAAGGTAGAAATAAACAATGAAATTGGAATCGGAATCGTAATTGGCATGAAGGATGAACTAGCCAAACATTTGGCGATTATTGATGCTGCTTACAAAGCAAAGCTTCCGGAAACAGCAGAATGGGAATCCCGTCTAATAGACGCGGAGCAGCGGATATGGATGAAAAAGGTAAAAAGACAAGCTGAACTACTTGAAACAAAGGTTGATTTCGACACGATGGATGTATAGAACAGTCAGAATGGAGGAATAACATGGCAATTGATCAAGTCCACGATTTGCAAAAGGTCTTTCGCATGATTTTACATAGTATGTCACGGCCGGGTACGATTTCTTCCATTGAAACCATTATGGAAAAGGCAGATTACAGGATTCCTTGTAATCAGGCTATATGGCTTACGATTATGACATTGCTTGATGCAGAAGTCACTTTTCACCTGCTGTCAGAACATCATCAAGGATTAATTAGAAAAATTTCCGAACATACACAAGCTCGATATGCGCCAATAAATGAAGCGGACTATGTCATTGTATTAAAGGACACAGACGAATCGGCCGTTTTGGAAGCTATGGAGTGTTGTAAAAACGGCAATCTTATTAACCCTGATCAATCATCAACCTGGATAATCGAGAGCTCCCAGCTAACGAATGATGGTCAACTGATGTTAACCGGACCAGGCATTAAGACGATGTGCAAGCTTCAAACATGTTTTACGAAGTCAATGTGGCAAGCAAGAGAAAAAAGAACGAAGGAGTTCCCGCTGGGAATTGATTTAATCTTTGCAGATGATGATTCACAAATCGTATGTGTGCCTAGAACCACAAAGACAGAAATGCTGGAGGTGAAATAATGGGTTACGTTGCAGTAAAGGGCGGTACGAAAGCCATTAATGCTTCAGTTAAACGATTAAAATATGAGCGGCTAAAAGGAAGGCAAATGATCGAAATCCATGCGATTCAGTCTGCGATGAGAGCACTTATTGATCAAGTGATGTCTGAGAGCAGTTTGTATTCACCTCACTTAGCAGCACTTGCGATTAAGCAGGCCGAAGGAAGTATGGAGGAAGCCGTGTTCTTGTTGCGGGCTCACCGTTCAACTTTGCCAAGGCTGTATTATAGCCAAACCGTTGAAACTGAGAGGATGTTCGTAGAGCGCCGGATTTCTGCAAGTTTTAAAGATATCCCCGGCGGCCAGATTTTAGGCGCAACCTATGACTACACTCACAGATTGCTCGATTTCGATTTAGCAGATGAAAGAATAGCAGATATCGAAGAATGGCTGCAAAATTACAAAAAAGAATTAGAAGATGTTCATAGATCAGAAGAAGTGACCTTCTTCCCTAAAGTGGTTACATATCTGCGTGAGGAAGGACTGATAAAAGAATACGAACCTGACGCAACGGAACCTTTTGATATTACGAAACAAAGCCTGCAATTTCCTGCACCCAGAAGTGCCCGCTTACAAGCCCTGACCCGGGGACAAACCGGTGCTGTTACATCACTGGGATATGCCTCTTTACGGGGATATGGACAAGTCCATCCAACCGTTGGAGAAGTTCGTGTCGGATATGTGCCGATATATGTAGCACATCCCTATGAAGCCGATCATCGTGAAGAAGATGAATATTACATCGGGGATATTCAGGTAACAGAGGTTGAATCCTTTGTTCCGGTTCATGTTAAGAATGAACAAAACGAAGATGAGCTCGAATTTGAAATTGGCTACGGCATATGCTTCGGACAAAATGAGACAAAGGCAATTGCTATGAGTATCTTAGATCAATGTTTAGAGCATAGTGAATCGAGTTTCCCGACACATGATGAAGAATTTGTGTTATTGCATATTGATTCAGTGGAATCAACAGGTTTTATTTCGCACTTAAAACTGCCTCATTATGTAACCTTCCAATCTAAGTTGGACAGTGTTCGTCGAGTCAAGAAGGGAGTCCAGCAAGATGAAGACTAAGTATCATTTTGCCTTTTTTGATGAAGGCTCTAAAAAGGAAATCCGCCGTGCCATCCTAAAAGCGGTTGCGATTCCTGGCTACCAGGTTCCGTTTGCATCAAGAGAAATGCCGATTGCACGCGGCTGGGGCACGGGAGGTTTGCAAATTACCCTTTCTATTATCGGCAGAGAAGATGTATTGAAAGTGATTGATCAGGGCTCTGATGAATCTGTCAACGCGGTCAGCATTAAGAAATTAGTGAATGCCACAACTGGAGTAGAGGTAACGGAACGTACTGAAGAGGCAACGATTATTCAGTCCAGACATCGGGTTCCAGAAGTACCGCTTACGGAAAATCAAATTCTCGTTTTGCAGGTTCCAACACCAGAACCGCTTCGTGGAATAGAAGCAAGGGAATATGTAACGAAAATTCTCCATTCAGAAGAGGAGTATAGCGGTGCGTGGCTGCTCTTATTTGAACAAATTATGAAATATGGCAGAACAGCTACCGGAGCGGATCACCCGGTATATGTAAACGGACGTTATGTGATGGCACCCAGTCCGATTCCCCGGTTTGATAATCCGAAATTGCATCAGTCGGATGCATTAATTTTATTCGGGGCAGGGAGAGAGAAGAAAATCTACGCGATCCCGCCATATACAGATGTGAGGTCCCTTGCATTTGAAGATTATCCGTTTACAGTAGAATCGTTTGAAGGCAAGCAATGTCATTTGTGCGGTGCCACCGGCGTTTTTATGGATGAACTGATTGATTCAGAAACAAATAAAACGATTTATCAGTGTAATGATACAAGCTACTGTTTGGAGCGGTTAAATGGGAAAGTGAAAGGTGAGGAGGAAAGCATCTATGCATGAGGAACCCCTTTTGCGCGTCCGAAATTTACAGAAACAATATGGTCCGGGCTGCAGCTTTTGTGAGCAGCAAGGAACAGAAATATTAGAAAAAAACTATTGCCCGCATTGCGGGACAGTTTATGCCTGCCGGGAGGTATCATTCGATTTATTTCCGGGGGAAATATTAGGGATCGTCGGAGAAAGCGGCAGCGGCAAATCTACCATGATGCAATGTTTATATTTCGATACAGAAGTAACATCGGGTGAGGCTTATCTCAATGACCCTGAATTTAAAGATCAAAATGTATTTGAACTGTCTTCGCAGCAGAAACGCTATATTCGAAATTATAAATATGGGATGGTCTATCAAAATCCCATTCGCGGATTGAAGATGAATTTCTCCTCAGTCGGAAATATTGCAGAGAAATTAATTGCAGCCGGAAATCGCCATGTTTCTGAAATGGAGGAAATAAGCAGGTCTCTCTTAGAGACCGTACACATCCCTCTTTTTCGGATGAAGGAAGAGCCCCGAAATTTTTCGGGAGGAATGCAGCAGCGTGTTCAAATTGCCAAAGCATTATCCAATAACCCGCCGATTTTGTTCTTAGATGAAGTAACAACCGGTTTGGATTTATCCGTCCAAGCAGATGTATTGGATTTAATTAAAAAAATTCAACGGGAATTGGGCATCAGCATGATTATCGTATCGCATGACTTAGCAGTGATTCGAATGCTTGCAGACCGAACGATCGTAATGTTGAACGGTTCCATTATTGAGGAAGGTTTGACTGATCAAATTTTAGAGGACCCGCAGCATGCTTACACACAGCAGCTCGTCTATTCATTGCTATAAGGGGAGTGGACAAATTGCTAGTTATCTATAACGGACTGATTATAACGGAAGAGGAAATCCTAAAGGACCATGCTGTCGTGGTCGATGGTGAATATATTCAATCGATTATACCTGCCCGGGATGTTCACAAGTATCCCCATGCAGAATTAATAAATGCAAACGGAGGGTATATATCGCCAGGCTTTATCGATATTCATTCTGACTTTATCGAGACAATCGTATCACCTAGACCAACTAGTTTAATGGATGTGGAAATCAGTTTACGAGAAGCTGAAAAAATCCTCATTACAAATGGAATTACAACTATGTATCACTCTCTTTCTTTTTACCGGGAAGATGTATTTACTCACAAACCAATGCGCTATCCAAAAAATGTGCAAAAGTTAGTAGATGCAATAGCAGCCACTCAAAACGGGTCACATCTTATTCGCCACAAATTACACGCACGGTTTGAAATAGACAATATTGATGAGGTAGGAAGACTTATAAACAATATTGAATCAGGAAAAGTTCATTTGCTTTCTTTTATGGACCACACTCCTGGACAGGGGCAATATCGGAATTTAGAAGTATATCGTGAAACATTATTGGGCTATCGAGATCTTTCGGATAACGAGATCAATGCGATTATTGAAGAACGCCAAAATAGTCAGTTAATGACAATTGAAAAGATGCAAGAGGTTGCTCATCTAGCGATTTCAAAAGGGATTGCCGTAGCTTCGCATGATGATGATGATGTAAAAAAATTAGAATTAGTGCAGTCATTTGGGGCAAGCATAAGCGAATTCCCCATTACCTTAGAAGTTGCCAAGAAAGCAAAAGAGATGGGATTGTATACGATTGTAGGAGCACCGAATGTACTGCTTGGAGGGTCTCATTCTGGAAATTTATCTGCGATCGAAGCAATCAGACATAACTGTGCAGACATTCTATGCAGTGATTACTATCCATCGGCATTATTGCATGCCATCTTCACCTTACATGAGAAGTATGGAAATGATTTACACAAAATGTTTATGATGACGACCCTTAACCCTGCCAAAGCGGTAAAAATCGATGAAGAATTAGGTTCAATCTCACCAGGAAAGAAGGCAGATCTTCTGATTATAGAAAAAATGGAAAGCGGGTATCCGATGCTGACAGCAACGATTGTGAATGGCGCGATCACAACAACAACCCAATATCGGACAAACCCGTTCGAGGTGAAAGTCATATGAGTACGATTTTAGACGTAAAAGGGTTCGGCAAGGAATTTACTATTTATCATTTAAATAAATCGATTAAGCCAATTGAAAACATTGATTTTACAGTAGAAAAAGGAGAATTTATTGGAATTGTAGGTAAAAGCGGCAGCGGGAAATCAACGATTTTAAAGAGCATTTACCGTACTTATTTGCCAGATCAAGGCAGTATTTTTTATCAGTCTGAGCGCTATGGAACGATTAATATCGCAGAAGCCACAGATAGACAAATGCTGTATTTGCGTAAATATGAAATTGGCTATGTATCTCAATTTCTGAATGTGATGCCAAGAATGACCTCTAGACAGCTTGTGGAAAAATCTTTACTTGAAATTGGTGAATCAAAAGAAAAAGCTAAACAAGAGGCGGAGCAGATCCTATCTCATTTTGAACTCGATTATCAGCTATGGGACACTTATCCGCTTACTTTTTCGGGAGGGGAAAAATTGCGTCTTAATATAGCAATGGCTACTGTGAAAAAGCCAAGGCTGTTATTACTTGATGAACCTACAGCCAGTTTAGATCACCAATCTAAAATAAAGGTAAGACAAATTATTGAAAAATTAAAGGATAGCGGCACTACATTAGTCGGTATTTTTCATGATCTTGAATTTATGGAAGGACTATGCGACAAAGTGCTGGATATGAGAACGAAACAGATCGTTGAGAAAATAGGAGGTCTAAAGTGAAAGCAGATTTACATGTCCATAGCTGCTATTCTGATGGGTCTGACACGGTTGAAGAGGTTCTAAAAGCAGCAAAAAACAATGGTGTAACACATATTAGCTTTGTTGATCACGATACGACTAAAGGTTTAGCGGAGGTTCTTGAGCTTGGAAAACAATACGGCATTAAAGTGATTCCAGGAATCGAAATTTCAGCCTATGACTTTAAAAGAAATAGAAAGGTTCATATTCTAGGCTATAACTATAATCCGGATGCCGTACATATTCAATCAATTTGTCAGATTGTGGCCGAAAGGCGTCAGGCACATTCTTTATGGCAAATCACTCAAATTAAGGCAGCAGGGTATTGGCTAAATGAAGATGAGATTATAAAATCTGCTAATCCAAGTGGAACCATTTACAAGCAGCATATTATGAAACACCTGACGAACGAAGCCTATTCATCTTCTGCCTATAAACAGCTCTATAAGAAGTTATTCAAAGACGACGGTGTAGCCTCTGGGGACATTGAATACATCGATGTTTTTGATGCGGTTCGTGCTATTGTACTCGATGGCGGACTTGCTGTAGTTGCGCATCCAGGTCAATTAGACTCTTATGATGTAATTCCTGAGCTAGTGGAAATTGGATTGGGCGGGATTGAGCGGAATCATATCGATCATTCAGATGAAGATTATCAAAAGGTTGAAGCATTAGCAAATAAATATCAGCTCGTGATGACAGGCGGTACAGATTATCACGGACATTATGGAGTACCTATCCAAGTTGGAGATATTGTAAGTCCTCTAAATATTTTGTGTAGTTAACGTGAAAATTGTCGATTTATTTTAAAGAGTATGTAAATTCAATCCATTTTTTCAAGAAATATGCTTTAATGAAACTGCCGTAAGTAACTTTGTAAAGGACGTGTTCAGCTAGAATCTGATTCACGCTTAAATATCGTTACTTAAAAACGATAATCATAGTTTTCTATTAAGAAAAAAGGAGAATAGGAATGAAGAAAAATCTGATCCTACTTGCAATGCTAGCAGTGTTTTCAGTAATCTTAATTGCTTGTTCAGAAAGTAGTGCTGGAGAAGTCGATGATGTGATTAATGTGGTTTGGTACCCTAATGAATCAGGTGAAGATTTGAAGTCTTCACGTGATGAAATTGGAAAACTTTTATCAGAAGCTACCGGTAAAGAAGTAGAACACCATTTAACGACTGATTATGCGATTGCGATTGAAACGATTGTAAATAATAACGCAGATGTCGCTTTCATGGGAGCACAGGGTTATATTGAAGCTAAAAATCAAAATGAATCAATTGAACCAATCGTAGTACCTTCTGGGCCATCTGGAACATTAGATGACGCCGTTTACTATAGCTGGCTGGCGGTTAAAGTAGAGGATCAAGAAAATTACAAAGTAGATGGCGAATTTTCACTTGATACAATTGCTGATAAAAAGTTCTCATTTGTATCCAATAGTTCAACTTCTGGTTTTAAAGTACCTTCCTCTGGTATTTTAGCTCACTTTACAGAAAAAGAAGAGTATGCGGATTTAACGGAAGAAGATTTAATGGAGGGCGGACCTTTATTTTCACAAGTTCTTTTTGGAAATTCACACCAAGGATCAGCTGTTAATTTATTGAATGGCAGTGCAGATATTGCAGCATTTTGTGACACTTGTGTTGAAAACTATGTGGAGCTTGTTGAAGGGGAAGAAAATAGACCAGGTGCGATCTATCGGGTTAAGGATGACGCAGCAGAACCATTTAATACAGTTGCAGGCAGTGAATTTATTTTAATTAGTGTAACTCCTGTATTGAATGCTCCTTTTGTTGCGAATATGGATGTATTAGGTCAAGAGGACTTTGACAAAATTCAAGAGTTATTGGCTTCAGACGATGTAGCCAATAATGAGGGTATTTTTGTTCCTGAAGATTCTGGAAAAACTGCATTATTCTTTAAAAGTGACAAAGAACGATTTGTTCCGGTTGAAGATGCTTGGTTTGACCCAATTCGTGAACTTTCCAATTAAACATTTCTTAAGAAAGATAGGATAATGGCCGGAGTAATAGAGTATGCATTGGACCATGCATACTCTATATTTTTAAATCTGTAAAAAAGGAGTTCATTTATATGTCATTATTACAAGTGAAAGGACTTAGTAAATCCTATAACTCAGCTGCAAAAGTTTTAAAGGATATCGAGTTTCAAGTTAAAGCGGGTGAATTTGTATCCATTATTGGTCCATCAGGTGCGGGAAAATCAACCCTGTTACGCTGTATTAATCGTCTGGTTGATATCGATGAAGGAGAAATTTTGTTTGATGGCCATAATGTAACAAGGTTAAACAAAAAAGGATTACGAAGTTTACGCACAAACATTGGTATGGTTTTTCAACATTATAATTTAGTACCGCGTCTTACAGTCATAGAAAATGTATTACATGGGAGATTCGGTTATAAAACAACGTTTCAGGGATTATTCGGCAGATTTACAGAGGAAGAAAAAGAGCGTGCCTTTTTTCTGCTCAAAAAATTAGGGATTGCGGAACATGCCTATAAACGATGTGATCAGCTAAGCGGCGGCCAGCAGCAGCGTGTAGGGATATGTCGTGCTCTTATTCAAGACCCTAAGTTAATCTTATGTGACGAACCAATTGCCTCGCTAGATCCCAATTCTTCTAAAGTTATTATGGATTATTTAAAATCTATTACCTCAGAACTAGGAATAACATGCTTAGTTAATTTACACCAAGTAGAAGTAGCGCAAAATTATTCAGATCGGATTATCGGGTTAAATAAAGGTGAAATCGTTTTTGACGGACCTACCATTAGACTAAAGTCTACACATATTGAAAACATCTATGGAATGGAAACGAGAGAGTTAATTACATCGTGAGGGGCAATAGGAAATGAATGAAGCACAATTTAAAAGAAGAAAATGGCAGTCCACTATCTTTTTCATTATGATCATTTTGATCACTTATGTTTCTGCGGTGATAACAGAATTTAGACTCATAGATGGGTTAGCAGCGATTCCAAATGCTATTGTCTGGATGATTTCAAACTTATTTATTACAGGGGAAACCCTTGAAAACTTGCCGAAAATTCTTGAGAAATTGGCTGAAACGATATTTATGTCGATAGCTGCAACCACTACTGCAGCGGTTATTTCTCTTTTTTTAAGTCTATTAGGATCTAAAACTACTAGAGTCAATGGATTTTTCAGCATGCTTGCCCGCTTTATTGCATCATTCTCAAGAAACATTCCCGTTGTGGCATGGGCTTTAATTCTACTGCTCTCTTTCGGACAAAATTCGATAACCGGATATTTAGCGCTATTTGTCGGAACAGTCGGGTTTTTAACTCGGGCATTTATCGAATCTATTGACGAGGCGAGTCATCACTCAGTGGAAGCCCTCAAGGCTACAGGGGCCACCTATTATCATATTGTAGGAAAAGCTGTGATTCCCCAATGTTTACCGCAAGTGATTAGCTGGATCTTGTTCATGATCGAAACCAATATTAGAAGTGCTACACTGGTTGGGATATTAACAGGAACAGGGATTGGATACTCGTTTGATTTATATTATAAAATGCTAGATTATCATACAGTTGCATTAATAACAATTTTAATTGTTATTACTGTAATCATTATAGAAATGATTTCTAACACAATCCGAAAGGTGATTCTATAATGGAAACGATATACATCAAGAGGAATAAAAATGGGCGAATTAACATAAAGTCCGGAAACCGTGTAAATCAAGTGATAAACTGGACTATTATTATACTTACGCTATTAACCATCATCGCTTTTTTCTTCTTTAATTATACGGGTCTTGAATTAGGTAGAGCGGTCATTGAAACTGCCGATAATGTAAGAGTTATGTTTTTAGAGCCGGCATTGAACCATTTTAGCTGGGGAGAAGCCTTTTATCAAACGGGAGTTACTCTCGGTCTAGGGTTTTTGTCAACTATTATTGGTGCAGTCATTGCCATTTTTTTAGCTTTATTTTCAGCTTCAAACCTATCAAATGAATGGGTGTCTAAAATTATTCGGATTATCATGGCATTTATTCGAGCTGTTCCGACTGTACTTTGGGTTTTAATTTTTGCTATTGCAGCAGGACTGGGAAGTGAAGCAGCTGTTCTTGGTATGCTGTTTCATTCAATTGCTTATTTAGTAAAGGCATTTTCGGAAAGCTTTGAAGAAGTTGATAAGGGAATTCTAGAGGCGCTGCGTGCTACAGGAGCGAATTGGTGGCACATTGTAACACACGCCGTGATTCCATCTACTTTTACTTATCTTTTGTCATGGACCTTCCTAAGATTTGAAATCAATTTTTCAGTAGCTGTTGCAATGGGAGCTGCCGCAGGAGCAGGCGGTATTGGCTTTGAACTCTTCATGGCTTCAGGCTTCTATTTTGATATGAGAGAAGTAGGCATGATTACTTACATCATATTAATTATTGCCATCATTTTAGAGGTGATCTCTACTCGATTAAAAAATAGATTCTTTCCTGCAACTGCTCGTTCATAATATTTTGGTGAAAATTCCTCCGTTCTTCTATTAAACACTTTAATGCACTAATGTATAATAGAGTGTAACAGTGAGGGGGAACTTTTATGAACAGAGGAATCGGACTTCTTGTCATCGCCACTATCCTTTGGGCTGGTAATTATATTTGTGGGCGTTACTTAGGTCCTGCCCTTCCGCCAACGTTTTTAAATACAATGCGGTGGGCGATTTCAACCGTTATCCTAATAGGAATTTTATTTCTGAATAAAAAGAAACTTCCTGTCTTTGATCTATGGAAGGAATTTATCATTCTTGGGTTTACAGGGATATTTGCGTTCTCCACTCTGACGTATCTGGCATTAACCAATATCAGTGCTTCTCAGGCAGGGATGATTTCTGCCGGGATTCCAATAGCTATTCTATTTTTTACACCCATAATTTTAAAAGAAAAGATTGGCGTAAATGCTTGGGTCGGCGCTGTTATTTCGATAATAGGAGTTTTCCTGTTATTTCAGGGAAGGTTAGAGGAGGGTTCTTCTCCAAACACTCTCATAGGGAATATTCAAGTGGTTTTAGCTTGTTTGGCATGGGGATTATATACAGTTCTTGGCAAACGATATAGCAAACAGGCAGATTCTCTTACATTAACTGCAGGAGCTGCACTTTTTGGAACAGTATTCAGTGCTATAAGCTGTATCGGTACCGTAGATGTTGAATCGATTCATATGACGGGAACAGCTTGGCTTTGTTTGCTATATGTCAGTACGTTTGCATCGGTAGGGGCCTTTTTAGCATGGAATGTAGGTGTAAAAATAGTAGGAGCAGGAAAATCTGCCCCTTATTTAAACCTGCTTCCAGTTTGGACAGTTGTCTTTGGCTTACTCCTGCTAAATGAAGAAATGTCCTTCCTGTCATGGGTCGGCGGTACCATCACAATTATAGGTGCAGTTATAGCCAGTATAATCGGAAAGGTGTCAGCTAAAAGCAAACTGGGAGCCGATGCTTCTTTTAATGGATAACAGGAATTCTCTGCACGATTTAATAAACAGAAGAAAACTGTATAGAACATAGGATGATTTGGAGCCGCTTCTTAGCGGCTCTTCCATCGGTTCTTTATTGGTTGGGATATGTTTCTTTTAAAAACGTAATAGATTGGTCAATTAACTCCTTTAAAACCTCTACATCAATATCCGCTATTTTATTGATATATACACATCCCTTTCCTGATTTATGCTTTCCGAACTTTTGCAGCAATTCTTCACGCTTCGTGTCACCTGGCGCAAAATACAAACTGAAATTTGATTTTCTTGGCGAATAGCCTACAAGCGGGGCATCTCCTTCGTGTCCCGTGGCATATTTATAATGATAGGAGCCAAATCCAATAATATTAGTTCCCCACATTTTAGCCGGATATCCGCTAGTTTCAGTGAAAATATCTAAAAGTCTATAAGCATCTTCACGTTTTTTCGGATTTTCAACCGTTTCAATAAACTCAATGACACTGCGGTCGTTTTCTTTTGTTTTTAATTCATACATACTGTACATCTCCTTTATTTAAGTCCTTCTAGCTATAATTCGATGACATACCTTATTTTTCCTTTTCCAACTATCCATATACTTTGATCAATGACCTTTTTCCTACCTGTCAATCTATTAAATAGGAAAAAAGAATGGATTTATAACAGAATATTCAAAGTTTTATGTAAATATTGTATATTCAATCTATAATGACAAGGGGTGTGATTGGTGAATGGCGACCGATAAAATAGCCAGGAAACTGTTTTTATTTTTTCTTATCGCGATGGTTACGTTTGTACCATTTACAGCACAGGAACAAACACAAGTTGTAGAGGCATCCAAAAATACAAATGAAGTAGTGATTAGTCAATCTCCTGATTTGCAAGCAAAAATCGATGCCATATTAAGTGATGAACGACTCCTGGGAACATCAACGGGAGTAAGTATCAGAAATGCAGATACAGGAGAAGTTTTATACTCTTATTATGGCGACATGCGATTACACCCTGCTTCCAATATGAAGCTGCTTACAACGATTGCTGCATTGGAGACTCTTGGAGAAGATTATCAATTTACAACAGAAGTTTTAACTGACGGCAGCATCACAGGAAACGTTCTTCAAGGAAATCTGTACATAAAAGGAAAGGGAGATCCAACCTTACTTGAGAAGGACTTAGACCAGTTTGCCAAGGATTTAAGGGCATTAGGGATTCAACAAATCAATGGGGACTTAATAGGTGATGATAGCTGGTATGACGATGTCCGTTTATCTCAGGATTTAAACTGGTCGGATGAACAGTTCTATACTGGGGCACAGGTTTCTGCTCTAACCCTATCACCAAACGAAGACTATGATGCAGGAACAGTTATTGTAGAGGTTACGCCTTCAGACGAGGCCGGAGGTAAAGCTCAAGTTAAGGTGACCCCTGAAACAGATTACGTTACCATTATTAATAACACGGAAATGACTGCCGCTGGCGGCTCAAAAAGCATCTCGATTGAGAGAGAACATGGAACCAATAACATTGTAATAGAAGGAGCTATGCCTTTAGACGGATCAAGATCCAGATCATGGGTTGCCGTCTGGGAACCGACAGGCTATGCGATGGATGTATTTAAAAAATCCCTCGAAGAACAGGGAATTAAGCTGGTTGGAAATACAGATGTAAAAATTGGTGTTACACCGGAGAATGCAACACTTCTTACATCTAAAAAATCAATGACTTTAGAGGAACTGCTCATTCCATTTATGAAACTAAGCAACAATGGACATGGTGAAACCTTGACAAAGGAAATGGGGAAAGTCGTTTATGGGGAAGGCAGCTGGGATAAGGGACTTCAGGTTATAGAAGAGGTCGTTACTGATTTTGGAGTGAATGGAGATACGATTTTACTTCGTGATGGATCTGGAATGTCTCATAAAAATATGATACCGGCAAATGAAATCACACAACTGCTATATGCGGTCCAGGATGAGAGCTGGTACCCAGCGTTCGAATTTTCACTGCCAGTTGCTGGCGAATCTGATCGATTGGTCGGTGGAACATTACGTACACGTATGACTTCAGAACCGGCAAAAGGGAACGTAAAAGCAAAAACGGGCTCTTTAACAGGCGTTTCTACACTTTCTGGTTATGTAACTTCTGCCGATGGGAAGAAACTAATATTCTCTATTATGATAAACAACTATCTGGCTTCTTCGGTTAGATCCATTGAAGATTCAATCGCTGTCACACTTGCTAATCATACATTCGAAGAGTAATGCATAAGGAAAGCTGTTCCGCTTCGGGACAGCTTTTTACCTGTTGAAAAATGGTGTGCTGTTAAAGCTTTTTCCGGGATGATGATAGGTAAAAACCCACGGTAACCGGAATAGTCAGAAAAGTTAGTATTTTACTATTGTAATAGTAGATGCGTACTAGTTATTATAGATAAAAATAGGAGGTGGAAAAATGGAGAACAAAGTAGAAAAGAAGGTTTTAATCGCTAGTTTAGTAGGAAGTTCGATTGAGTGGTTTGATTATTTTCTTTACGGGACAGTGGCATCTCTAGTGCTTAATCAGGCATTCTTTCCAAGTGATGATTCGGCAATCAGTACGATGCTTGCATATGCTACATTTGCATTATCTTTTTTTATTCGTCCGCTAGGTGGAATTATTTTTAGTCATATTGGGGATCGGATTGGAAGAAAGAAAACGCTTGTGCTTACTCTTTCCTTCATGGGTGGGGCTACAGTACTTATGGGTGTCCTCCCGACATATGAATCTATCGGTTTAGCGGCATCGATTCTTTTGCTTGTTTTACGGCTTTTACAAGGGATTGGACTTGGAGGAGAATGGGGAGGCGCGCTTCTATTAGCTGTCGAGTATGCACCTAAAAACAAACGCGGTTTATTCGGCAGTATTCCGCAAATGGGTGTGACGATCGGTATGCTTTTAGGAACCTTGTCATTATCCATTATGACGCTCTTGGCTGAAGAGGCCTTTATGACGTGGGGCTGGAGGGTTCCGTTTATTTTAAGTGCCCTGCTTGTCATTTTCGGTTTGTGGATTCGGAAGGGCATTGATGAAACACCATCCTTCAAAAAGTCCCAAGAGAAAGGAGAAATTGCAAAAGTTCCTTTCTTGGAAACAATGCGGAAACACTGGAAGGAAGTACTTATTGCTGTTGGAGCAAAAGTAGTAGAGACGGCACCATTTTATATTTTTGGAACCTTTATTGTATCCTACGCAACTGTCCAGCTTGGTTTCTCAAAAACCATTACGTTAAATGCGGTTACGATTGCGACAGTAGTTACAACCCTTTTAATCCCGATTATGGGGAACCTGTCAGATAAGATTGGCCGTAAGAAGCTCTATGTAGGCGGAACGATTCTGATGATTCTATATGCATTCCCTTATTTCTGGATGCTTAACCAAGGTACAGGTTTCTTTCTCATCCTGGCTACTGTATTAGGATTAGGGGTCATTTGGGCACCGATTACAGCTGTACTTGGGACCATGTTTTCTGAGATCTTTAAAACAAATGTACGCTACACTGGGATTTCCCTAGGTTACCAAATCGGTGCTGCTGTAGCAGGAGGGACTGCGCCGCTTGTGGCAACAGCTCTGCTTAAACAATTTAACAATTCATATGTACCAGTTGCTTTGTACATTATTTTAGCATCAGTCATCTCGCTGATTGCTGTATCGGCAGTGCGTGACCGCAACAATCAGGATTTAGATGCGGAAGATGCTGCATAAACATAAACTAAGGAGGAATCGCCTAGTGCGGTTCCTTATTTCTAAGAGAGAGGAAACGCAACATGCTACTTTTATCAGAACAACAAATCCGTTCGATTTATACGATGAAAGATGCCATTCATGATATTGAATCAGCTATACTGGATTATACAGAAGGCAAAATATTAAACCCCCATCGGACTGTTCTGGATTTTCCTGACCAAAACGCCTCCTCCTTATATATGCCAAGTGCCATGGAAACTGCAGGCAAAATGGCAGTAAAAGTGGTTACGATTTTTCCAAATAATCCATCCATAGGGAGGAAAACGACACAGGGAATAATAGTGTTAAGTGATACTAAGACAGGCGAACATCTTGCTTGTTTAAATGCTTCGTACTTAACCAGGCTGCGTACAGGAGCCGTAAGTGGGATCGCAACCAAGTACCTCGCCAAAGAATCTGCTTCATCGGTTGCGGTGATTGGTTGCGGTGCGATGGCAGAAGAACAGCTTCAGGCTGTTCTTGAGGTGCGGAATATAAAGACAATATTACTTTTCAATCGTACGAAAGAAAGGGCTTCGAATTTTGCTCAAAAGATAAAAGAGCTAGACCCGGCATACACCGGTTCAATAATTGTCATGGATGATGCGGATCAAGCGATAACCAGAGCTGAAATTGTTATATGCAGTACTCGTTCGGAGACCCCTGTTTTTTCAGGGAAAGCTCTTAAAAAAGGAACCCATATTAATGGTGTTGGCTCCTATCTTCCCCATATGCAGGAGATTGATGAAGAAACATTGTTCAGATGTTCAAAAATCGTCGTAGATACGCTAGAAGGAGTAAAGGACGAAGCTGGTGAC
Source organism: Bacillus litorisediminis (assembly GCF_022808645.1). GTDB lineage: Bacteria > Bacillota > Bacilli > Bacillales > JC228 > Bacillus_BF > Bacillus_BF litorisediminis. Next base: position 138,715 of record NZ_JAKZKT010000005.1, on the reverse strand, counting down.
TTCATCATCCCAGCAAATAAGGGAATTTGGGATTTCTCAAAAATTCATGGGGAAATTGGTGAACTTGCCGCAGGAAAAATAAAGGGAAGAGAAAGTGATGAGGAAATAACCTTCTTCAAATCGGTCGGAATTGCTTATTTTGATCTGGCTGTAGCGGCAGCTGCTTATGAAAAAGCAAAAAGTGCCGGTATTGGAGATACTGTAGATATATGAAAATTGTCTATCTAGACCCATTTTATTTACATTGTTCATCACAAATATATATAATTTGTAGTAGCTTAGTGGGGGTGTGAAGGGGGAGGAGACATTGGACACGATGGAAAAATGCACAGGCAACTTTCATCCAAAGTGGTTTGGACTAGCGGTACAGGCGCTGATCATTTTGGCTAAGGAAAATATCCAGACTTGTCCTAGTGGCGAGATTGCGGGTTATTTGCAATCGGAAGCGACTTTAATGCGGCGTGTTCTAGCTGTTCTAGCTCGTGAAGGATTTCTTGAAACTCGCGAAGGACGTGACGGCGGCTATCGGCTAAAGAAAGCACCGCAGCTGATTACGCTTGCAGATGTTTACAATGCTTTTCAAGTTGGCAGTCCGCTTTGCTTCAGCATTAAGGAAACGACAGGCACGCATCAGTTTGGTGTTGAGATGAAGGCGGTTTTTTCGGATATTACAAATGAAATGGAAGAAAGCATGCGTGAGGTTCTAAGACAGTATACAATCGCAGATTTGGCGGAAAGGCTTCATGAGAAGGCATTGTAAGATTATGAAGTTAATTAGTTGACAGTATGATAACGTCGGCATTATACTGTGCAATATTGGTAACAGTTTCCGCCGCCATTTTTTAATTTATACTGTGCAATAACATGCACAGTATAAACGGTTTTTACAGCAGTGATTATTATTCTATTACATCAACTGTGCAAAATTTCACACAGTATGAATTCGGAATCTGGGAGGAATTGAACATGTCTAATTCACAAGCAGTTCAACAGCTGGTGCAGAAAAGCTTCTTTGACGTTATTCGGGAACGTCGTTCTGTCCGCAGTTATGACCCTTCATTTCGCATATCTAGGGAAGAATTAACAGATATGCTGCAGCAAGCCACACTTGCTCCGTCGTCTTCGAACCTTCAGCCCTGGAGGTTTCTCGTCATCGACTCGCCTGAACTGAAGGAGAAGCTGCTTCCGATCGCTAATAATCAACAGCAGGTGGCTGAGGCATCGGCCATCATTGCCGTTCTTGGAGACACGGAGAGCTACAGAATGGCAGGGAAGATTTATGGGCAAGCGGTTGAAGCGGGTTTTATGTCTGAGGAGGTTGCAAAATCGTTTGTCGAAAGAACAACTAGCACGTACTCAAGCTTGCCGGCTGAAGTGGCCCGCCAAATTGTTTCCACTGATGCAGGATTGGTTTCCATGCAGCTGATGTTGATCGCCCGGGCAAAAGGCTATGACACCGTTCCAATGGGCGGCTATAATAAAGCAAAATTCGTCGAATCTTTCGGTATTCCCGAACGTTACATTCCGATTATACTGATTGCCATTGGCAAGGCGGCGAAACCCGGGCATCCGACAACAAGATTGCCGATTGGCGACATAGTGTCCTTCAACAAATTCTCTGAATAATTAATTCAAATATCCGCTCGTGTGTTCAATGACGGAAAATGAACGTTATTGAGTAAGAGAGCCAAAACTAAATGTGTGTCTCAAAATCAAATTCAATGAGACACACATTTTCTAAACACCAGCGGAAAAGTTTTTTTCTTGTAGCGTGTAAATTCGATATAAAAGAAAGGCAATGACCGATAAAATAATGCCGGATATATAAGGCAAACCAATGGTAATCGAAAAGAGCCAGCCGCCTAAAGGTGGCCCTATAATTCGGCCGAATGAATCGAATGAAGATAAAAGTCCGGTTGTACTGCCGTGTCCCAATTTCGACCGTTTTGTCAATAGAGCCGAAACACTTGGGCGAATGACACCATTGCCAATACCAAATATCGTTAAGAAAATCGCAGCTGTAATAAAGTTTTCTACAAATAAAATCAGAAAGAAGCCTATCGCTGACACCGCAATCCCCATTTGAATTACAAAACCTTCTCCAAAATTCTTTGTTAATCTTCCTACTAGCCCTCCTTGAACAATGGCTCCGGAAAGCCCCATAATCATAAAAATATAGCCTAAATCGATTGAATCTAACCCAGCCTTTTGAGCAGCGAAATAAGCGAAAGTTGCTTCAAGGCCGGATAAGGATAGCGAGATAAAGAGCTGCAGGAAAAATAATATCGATAATGGGCCATTTAGCGATTTAAGTATAGGGACTCTTTTTTTAGAGTAGCGTTCTTTATCTTCTTTATGTAAGGATTCTTTTAAAACAAAAAGAACAAGGAGAAACGTGAATAAAGAAGAAATTCCTGCCAAATAAAAAGGCATATGAAAGCTTTCCTGGGAAAAGATACCTCCGATAGCGGGACCAAATATAAACCCCATTCCTACAGAAGCACCGATAATCCCCATTCCTTTTCCTCGGTCCTCTTCAGATGTTATATCAGCAACATAAGCCATAACAGTCGGCATGTTTGCAGATGACAGAAAACCTCCGATGATTCTTGCGGCAAATAGCATCCATAGCTCTGTAGATAGGGCCATCAGGAAAAAAGAGAGGGATAATCCAATAATGCCAATCATAATAACAGGCTTACGCCCTATCCGATCAGAAATACGCCCCCACATTGGTGCGAAAAGCAGCTGCATGAATGAATAAACTGCCATTAAGAGTCCAAGCTGTGTGGGAGATGCCCCCATTTCTTCGGCATAGAAAGGCATAACTGGTATAATAATTCCAAATCCGACCATCACAAGAAACATGATAGCGAATAGAATCGGCAATACTTTTTTTGATTCCAAAATGATATTCACTCCAATATAACGAAGTATTTCTTTTCTATCATAGTGTAAAAGAAATCGTATTGCGAGTATAGTTTTTACTAATTGGTCCAGACAATCTTTAAATCCTCTCTTTTTCGGCAATATGGGTTACAATATTAAAAACATGTCTTTTTTTATAATGCATATCAATGAGAAGGCTATCAAAAAAAGACAATAAAAAGGAGTGGTTCTAATGTCTGAACAGTACAAACTGGCTACCTTTGCAGGGGGCTGTTTCTGGTGCATGGTATCTCCATTTGATGAACAGCCTGGAATAAAAGAGGTGATTTCGGGTTATACAGGCGGACATAAAGAAAACCCTACCTATGAGGAAGTGTGTTCTGACACAACAGGACACTATGAGGCCGTTCAAATTACGTATGATCCGAATGTCTTTCCCTATCAGAAGCTATTAGAACTGTATTGGCAGCAAATCGATCCAACAGATCCGGGAGGTCAGTTCAATGATCGCGGATTGTCTTATAGAACGGCGATTTTTTATCATGATGAGGAACAAAAGCAGCTTGCAGAGGAGTCTAAGCAAAAGCTTGCCGAAAGCGGTCGCTTTAAGAAGCCGATTGTAACTGAAATTTTACCGGCAGGTCCGTTTTACAAAGCTGAAGAATATCATCAGCATTATTATAAAAAGAATCCATTTCACTATAATCTGTATAAGGAAGGGTCTGGGCGGGCTCGGTTTATTCGTGAGAACTGGAAAAAACGCAAAAGTGATGTGGAATTGCGCAAAGAACTGACACCGCTCCAATATGAGGTTACCCAAAATAATGCGACAGAGCCGCCATTTCAAAATGAATACTGGGATTATACGGAAGATGGAATTTATGTGGATATTATTTCAGGTGAGCCGCTCTTTAGTTCAACAGACAAATATGATGCTGGCTGCGGCTGGCCAAGCTTTACAAAACCATTGCGCCGTACTGAAATCGAGGAAAGGCTGGATACCTCCTACGGAATGAGACGAATTGAGGTCCGTGCGAAAGAATCAGATTCACATCTGGGGCATGTCTTCGATGATGGCCCTGGTCCAGACCGTGCCCGGTATTGTATAAACTCTGCCGCTCTTCGTTTTATACCGAAAGACAAGCTTGAAGAAGAAGGATATGGTGAGTTTTTAAGCTTGTTTCAAAAGTAAAGCAATAAAACTCTCTCTAGAGGGTCAGTCCCCGTTTATAGGGGGCTGACCCTTGCTATTTAGCTGAAGTGTTGATTTATGATAGAATAACGACAATTAATAAGCTAAGGTTCATTAGAGGTGAAGGGAATTGATTAATCTTCCGCAAGATTTTTTGAATAAAATGAAAGAATTATTGCAGGATGAATATGAAGATTTTCTTAAAAGCTATGAAGCGGACAGAAAGCAAGGATTAAGAGTCAATACGTTAAAAATTACAGTTGAAGAATTTCTAACTTTAAGTCCTTTTACATTAGAACGAATTCCATGGGTTCCAGAGGGTTTTTTTTATCAGCATGAGGAACGTCCTGGAAAACATCCCTACCATGAGGCGGGATTATATTATATCCAAGAACCGAGCGCGATGGCTGTCGGTGAAATCGTTGAACCCGAGCCAGGGGAAAAAGTGTTGGACTTATGTGCGGCCCCCGGCGGTAAATCCACCCATTTGGCGAGCAAAATGAAACAAGCTGGACTTTTAGTAACGAATGAAATTCATCCTGCGCGGGCTAAAATTCTCTCGCAAAATATTGAACGTATGGGAATAAAAAATGCGGTGGTTACAAATGAATCCCCTGATAGGCTAGCGAAAAGGTTTCCTTCCTTTTTTGACCGGATTATGGTCGATGCCCCGTGTTCGGGAGAAGGGATGTTTCGGAAGGACCCGGATGCATGCTCAGAATGGAGTATGGAAAATGTCGCAGCGTGCTCGATTCGCCAATTGGATATCTTATTATGCGCAGCATCGATGCTTAAGTATGGAGGAAGACTTGTTTATTCAACCTGTACCTTTGCTCCAGAAGAAAATGAAGCAGTGATTAGTCAATTTATCAAAGAAGTCCCTTCTTTCGAAATTGAAGAAATCAAGGTTTATGAAGGATTTTCACGCGGGAGGAAAGACTGGGCGAAAGACGGCGGATCAGATATTGACAAGACGGTCCGCCTCTGGCCCCATAAAATCCAGGGTGAAGGGCATTATATCGCGGTTTTACGAAAAAAAGCAGGAGAGAATCCACCCAAACTAAAACTGGCCGAAACCTTAAAGGATGAAAGATCGTTAAAAGAGTACAATCAATTTGTAAAAGATACATTACAAATTAAGCCGAGGGGGCAATACTTGTTATTCGGAGATCAATTATACATAGTCCCCGACGAAATGATATCGCTGCAAAATCTAAAAGTACTGCGGCCAGGCTGGCATTTAGGGACAATCAAAAAAAACCGATTTGAGCCATCACATGCCTTGGCCTTGTCATTAAAAGGGGAAGAAGTCCAACACACGTGGAATTTAACTGCAGACTCCCCTGATCTTGCTGCTTATTTGCGGGGGGAATCCATCCCGGCAAAAGGAAGCAAAGGCTGGTATTTAGTCCAAGTTGATGGGTACTCGATCGGATGGGGGAAACTCTCAAATGGAATTTTAAAAAATCATTATCCAAAAGGGTTAAGGTGGATGTAAAATCACATATAACATTTTCATATCGCAATGCCTGCAAAGGCAGGGAAACAAGCTGTTGATTCATTTCAACAGCTTTCTTTTTATTCATTGCAAATCCCATTTATTTAATGAGTAATTGTTTACCTATTTAAGACATAATAAGTAGAAAGCCACATTTTTCTTATCTCAGTTAATCTTACTTGACGGATTGGATTAGTTAGAATAATATCTCTCTGTATGAATAAAACAATATATAGGAGGGGATACCATGACTAATTTTCTTATTGCTGTGAATATAGCAGTCTTACTTTTGTTAATGGCTGGTTTATTCATGATGCAAAAAAAGCATGTATCGTTTTCAAAACGTGTATTCACCGGACTTGGTTTAGGTCTTATATTTGGATTTTTAATTCATCTTATTTATGGAATGACATCCGAAGTTACGGTCAGAACGATTGATTGGTTTAACATTGTCGGAAACGGTTATGTTAGGCTGCTGCAAATGATTGTAATGCCGCTTGTCTTTATTTCAATTGTAGGGGCATTTACGAAACTAAAATTGACGCAAAACATCGGAAAAATCAGTTTTCTTGTAATAGCCTTGTTGCTAGGAACAACGGCTATTTCTGCAGCCATCGGGATTGGTTCTGCATTAGGCTTTGGTTTGGATGGAATTGAACTAACAGAAGGAGAAGCAGAAGCTGCCCGTAATGCCGAATTACAGGAAAGAGTCACAACTGTTGAAACGATGACAATTCCGGGGCAAATTCTTGAGCTGATTCCAAGTAATCCATTTAGTGATTTAACGGGGGCACGGCCAACTTCAACAATAGCGGTCGTTATTTTTGCTGCGTTTATCGGGTTTGCTTACCTCGGTGTAAGACGGAAGGATCCTGAACGCGGAGAAATGTTTGCAAAAATCATTGATACCCTATATGCCATTGTAATGAGAGTCGTAACCCTGATTTTGCGCTTAACTCCATATGGAATTTTAGCCATTATCACAAGAGTAGCTGCGACAAGTAACTATGATGCGATTGTAAAACTGGGAACCTTTGTTATAGCTTCTTATGTCGCATTGATTTTGATGTTCCTTGTTCATTTACTATTGTTAACATTGGCGAAATTAAGTCCTATTCATTATGTGAAAAAAGGATTGCCAACTTTAACATTTGCTTTTAGCTCCCGTTCAAGTGCCGGAACCTTACCATTAACACTTAAAACACAAACAAGAGATTTCGGTGTGTCTGAAGGGATTGCTAACTTTGCCGGTTCATTTGGTCTTTCTATTGGACAGAATGGATGTGCGGGTATTTACCCGGCGATGTTAGCAGTGATGGTTGCGCCAACTGTAGGAATTGACCCTACTAGTCCATCATTTATCATTTCTTTAATAGTAGTGGTTATGATTAGTTCATTCGGAGTAGCTGGAGTTGGCGGCGGAGCTACATTTGCTGCTTTAATGGTATTATCCGTTATGAACCTTCCAGTTGCTATTGTTGGTTTATTAATTTCTGTTGAACCTCTGATTGATATGGGGCGTACTGCACTTAATGTAAGCGGAGCGATGACGTCTGGCGTGTTAACGAGCAGAGTCACAGGCGACCTTGACCAAGAAGTCTACAGACGTCCAGACATCACGGAAGAAATGGCAGAAGCATAAAAACTAAACAAGATTTGTAATAAAGGTGGGAGAGGAACATATCATCGTTCCTCTCCCACCTTTTTCATTCCTCATGTATAATAAGGCTATATTGAAAATACTAGATGAACAAGAAGTTAAAATGCCCCTTAAAAGGAAGGTACTTTATGTCAGAAGAAAACATTACAAGACTTGAAGTCAATGGAAAAGAAATCATTTTAATTGGAACGGCACATGTATCAAGGCAAAGCGCAGAACAGGTTAAAGAGGTTATTGAGGCTGAACAACCAGATTCAGTCTGTATCGAACTAGATGAACAGAGATATAAGTCGATTACAGAAGGCAACAAATGGAAGGAAATGGATATCTTTAAGGTGATAAAGGAAGGAAAAGCATCTCTATTGTTAATGAATTTAGCGATTTCCTCCTTTCAAAAACGAATGGCGAAACAGTTTGGGATTCAAGCAGGACAAGAAATGATTCAAGGAATAGAATCTGCCAAAGAGGTTGGCGCTGACCTTGTCTTAGCTGACCGAAATATACAAATCACTTTTGCTCGAATTTGGCATAATGTTGGATTTTGGGGGAAAATGAAGCTTCTCTCTCAAATTTTAATGAGCATTTTTAATAATGAGACTGTAACAGAAGAGGAATTAGAAAAGCTAAAATCACAGGATATGTTGGATGCGATGCTTCACGAATTTACAGTTAGCTTTCCGCGTTTAAAAGTCCCTTTAATTGATGAGCGTGATCAATATTTGTCTCAGAAAATTAAAGAAGCTCCAGGGAAAAAGGTTGTAGCAGTCTTAGGAGCCGCACATGTCCCTGGTATAACAGAAGAAATTAAAAAAGAGCACGATTTAAAACAGTTAACCAAGCTTCCTCCTAATTCAAAAGCTCCTAAAATCATAGCCTGGGTGATTCCGCTTTTTATTATTGGAATTATAGCCTACACCTTTTTCTCGAACCCTGATGCAGCCCTCCATCAAACGATGAGCTGGATTATTTGGCATGGTTCTCTTTCGGCTTTAGGAGCGGCGATTGCATTCGGACATCCTCTCACTATCCTTACAGCCTTTGTTGCTGCGCCAATTACTGCATTAGACCCGATAACGGCTTCAGGCTGGTTTGCCGGATTTGTACAGGCATTTTTCAGCCGTCCGACTGTTAAAGATTTTGAAAGTCTTTCAGAAGACGTTTTTAGTGTGAAAGGATTTTGGCGCAATAAGGTAACAAGAATCTTGCTTGTTGTTGTTTTGAGTAATTTGGGAAGCTCCATTGGAACATTTATAGGCGGTGCTGATGTCATTCGGTTATTCTTTGAGAATTTGTAAATGGAAAACTAATGGGGGGCTTTGATGGAATGGATCGCAGTTCAGCCGTATATTAAGGTTCATAGGAAAGTAGACGGGACGGAGCAAATCAGATTAGAGGAAGAACGTCACCTTTATATGTATCCGGATAAAATTGTTTCTAAATATCATGAATTTTTAATGAAAGATGTACTAGATATCACATTTAAACCCTATGGCGAAAAAGGGGGTCTCCTTTATCTGCATACAACCGGGGGCCTATATTCCTTTACGGTGCAGAACTCTCCCCAGTCTTTTATCGATACCTTTAAAGATAGAAAAAATAACTTTTTCAACTGAATTATTAAATAGGCTACCTTACATTTAGATAGGAAGGTAGCCTTCATTTTATTTGTGATTCGTTTATAAATTCTTAGAACAAACGATTATAAAGGGCAAGGATTTTACTGCTATAGTATCATTTTCAGGCAGGAAAAACTATGAGGAAATATGAATAGCTATTAGGAAGGATTTAAAGACATACTTGGGAAAACGCGATATATAGAACAAATACAGACTGCACAAAAAAGGAGAGGAAAACCCATGAAGGAAAGGATCGTTGTTTCCTGGAGCGGTGGAAAGGACAGCACCATGGCGCTCTATAAAGTTTTAAGTGAGAATCGATATATCGTAGATTCATTGTTAACGACTGTTACAGAAGGGTATAACAGAATCAGCATCCATGGTGTTCGCGAAACGTTATTGGATCAACAAGCGAAAAGCCTCGGGTTCCCTCTAAGAAAAGTGTATATCCCGCAAAATAGCTCCAATGCCGTATACCAGGAAAAAATGAATGAACAATTCAAGCAAATAAAGGCCGAAGGGATTGATACCGTCTTATTTGGTGATATTTTCCTCATGGATGTCCGGTCTTATCGCGAGAATCTTCTGAAGCCATTTGATATGAAGGCTATTTTCCCTCTATGGGACATACCAACTCATGAGCTGGTTAAAGAATTTATTGCTCTGGGGTTTCAGACAGTTACAACTTGTATCGATACGGACAAATTGACCGATGATTATTTAGGGCGTTTCATTGATCATACCTTTATTAAGGAATTACCTAAATCGGTCGATCCTTGTGGAGAGAATGGTGAGTTTCATACATTTACTTTTACAGGTCCTATCTTTAGAGAAAAGATTTCATTCACCTTAGGGGAAAAAGTGGATAGGGGCAGATTTCATTTTTGTGAGCTGGTCGACTAAAGCCTTTTATTAATAAATGATAAAGATTGTAAAAAATATAATTTTTACTATATTCTTACTCTTTTACCATGTAGACTAAAAGTACCGGGGTATTAAGGGGGAGTATATTTGAAAAAGATTAGTAAACAAGAGAGAAGCTGGATGTGGTACGACTGGGCTAATTCAGCCTATTCAATCATTATTACTACCGCAGTGTTCCCGCTGTACTATAAAGCAGTTGCGGATAATGCGGGGGTAAGCTCAGTGAATTCAACCGCCTATTTAGGCTATACCATTTCGATAGCGACCTTTATTTTAGCAATGATTGGTCCTATTCTCGGTACGATTGCTGATTACAGAGGAATGAAGAAAAAGTTTTTCTTATTCTTTTTCATCATGGGGACCGCTTCAACTGTTGGATTACTTTTGGTTCCGGCAGACAACTGGCTCTTATTATTAGTAGTTTATACGATTACGTCGATAGGTTTTCGGGGGGCAAACGTCTTTTATGATGCCTTCTTAGTCGATGTTTCACCAAAAGAGAGAATGGATGATGTTTCGGCACGAGGCTATGGCTTAGGTTATATCGGAAGTACGATTCCGTTTATCTTGAGTATTGCTGTCATTGTTCTATCCCAAATGGAAATTCTGCCGCTGTCAAGTTTAACCGCAAGCCGGATTGCCTTTTTGATTACTGCCATTTGGTGGATTGTTTTTTCGATTCCATTGATAAAAAATGTACACCAGATGCATGCGATTGAGCGGGAACCGAAAATCATCGCGAACAGCTTTAAGCGTCTTGGCCAAACCTTTAAAAATATTACTCAGTATCGTGCAGTTTTTATCTTTTTAATGGCGTATTTTTTCTATATTGATGGCGTGGGAACGATTATATCGATGTCGACTGCGTATGGAACGGATTTAGGGCTTGGAGCAACCGCGCTCTTGCTCGCCTTGTTCGTAACGCAAGTAGTAGCAGCCCCCTTTTCCATCCTTTTTGGGAGGCTGGCTAAAAAGTTTACGGCCAAGAAAATGCTGTACGCAGGAATCGTCGTTTATACGTTTGTCTGTATTTATGCATTCTTTTTAGATACAGTTCTTGACTTTTGGATTTTAGCGATGCTGGTGGCTACCTCTCAAGGCGGAATTCAGGCATTAAGCCGTTCCTATTTTGCGCAGCTCGTTCCAAAAGAAAAATCCAATGAGTTTTTCGGTTTCTACAATATTTTCGGAAAATTTGCTTCGATCCTCGGGCCGATTTTGGTTGCCGCAACCGCGCAAATGACGGGAAGTTCTTCAGCAGGTGTCTTTTCACTTGCGATATTGTTCATTATAGGTGCCATTATTCTAAAATTTGTACCGGATGCCGAAACCTATACAGCTGATCAAGGTAAAACCGCAGTGCCTTCATCTTAATGATGAGGGCTTTTTTGTATGAATGTGCAGGTTCTTAGAGAGGGATCCGGTTTCGGACGTATTGGTATTGTTTCCGTACATGCGTAAAAATCTGCAGCAGCCACATGACTGGTTTTTTGTTTCAATACACGTCTGCTGAAAATGTCAATTAAAATGGAAAATAGACAAAAAAAGTTCAAAAAAAGTTTGACGATTTTGTGAACAAGGTGAATAATATAAGTATATAAGGAGGATGGAAATGATGGACAACAAAGTAAAGATTTTGAATGCAGTAAAGGTCGTAGGTGGAACAGTCCTTACATTAGGAATCATTCTTTTTATAATCGGGTTTTCTGTAAGCACTTACAGTGTGTTGGCACCAATTGGAATTGGGACAATTGTGGGCGCTGTGTTTATCTTTGTTATGGGAGTCTTTCTTGTTGTCACTGAAGAAATGATTACAAAGGGAAAAGATGACGATACAAAAATTCCTCAAATCTAATATACTTGTATAAAAAAGGAGAACGCCTCTTTAGAATAAGTAGTTCCGTTTTGGAGTGCAAAAACTTAAAAACACACTGTAAAAGGCACACGAATTCGTAAGTGAATTCGTGTGCCTCTTTTTATTGTGAAATAAGTATTTTTTATAAAATAATACCTCAATTCATAGTATAATTCGTTACTATTTTCACAATACTGAAATATATATTGTAGTGTTGTGATTTCTAGTGCTATTATGGTTACGAAAATACGAACGAAAGTTTGGTGGATACATATGCGGTACTTAGAACCAGAAAACAAAAATGCTAAAAGAGTGAGCTGGGAAATCTCAGAGCGGACAAGAGAAATCGTCAAGCAATACGCCGAGTATGCGGAAAAATCCGAAAGTGACACGGTTGATTTCTTCTTAACTAACATACTTACAGATAAGAAATTTCTTACATGGATTGAAGAAAAAAGAAACAACAAACGGATTGTGCAAAGAATGGGTATCGAAGATAAGGTAAAAACCAACTCGAAATGAGGGTTAACTTATGGCAAAGTTGAAAAGATTGGCGACGAAGGATGATGTGATTGTAAATGTTTGCACACCAGTTTCTGATTCTGAAATTGAAGAAAGGCACAAAGACTATGAAGAGTTAGAACCTAGAAAATTTGCTTTCCGTTATAACCCTATGATGTACTTACCAACAACATTCACACTTAATGGGCAAACACATTCTATTCAATACAATTACTGCATCAACCCTTTCTGTCATAATTTCGGTAAAGAGCAAAAGAAATTTGAATCGATTAAAGGAAAACCTAGCAGATATAAGATAGCTGGATCTAATAATTACCACAAAAAACTAAATTGCAACGATAACCCACTAGTTGATGAATCTAGCCATAATTGCAGTGTTATTCCTTTTTCAAACTGGTCGATTGCAGAGGAAATCAAAAGATTAGTTCTGGTAGGAAGCGTACTAGATATAGAACCAGATTATCAGTTCCATAAGGAGGGTTGTGCGGATTCTTCAACCACACCCTTTAAAGACCCAAAGAATTTTTATAGTCGCGGGGAAAACAAAGCAAGATCACACAAATATCAATGCAAAACATGCAACACGTACACAAATGTTTTGCCGACTAGAGAAAGGTCAACCACTTATCATCAGAAGAAAAATGAAATACTCCCTACCTTTGCCCGATTACTTGTAGGAAAAGGAAGCATTAAACGTACCTGTGAGATTTTACAAATTGGTAATAGTACCTATTACCACAAATTAAAATGGCTTTATAGACGCTGCCTAGAGTTTTTAGAACGATATGAAACAAAACCTTTCAAAAGGATGGAATTTAACGAGGTTTGGCTCAATACGGACAAGATGAACTACTATTTAAATAACGTCATAAACAAAGGGCAAAAAGCTAAGAAATATTCAGGGTTAGTTGAGAGGCAATTACAGACCTATCTCGTGGTAACGGCAGATGCTTCTTCACGGTATGTTTTTCGTTCAGATATTGCATATGATTCGAACATTACATTGGAAGATCTAGAAAGGGACACCATCCTTTATAAAGAAGATCACTTAAATACATTCTGTCGGAAAAACGACAGATTAGAATGGTCGTATTATCCACAAGAACCGACTGATAATGATACAGAGGATGTAGGGGGCTATAAGTATGAACTAAACAAAATAAAGAAACGTGGCCAATATGTTGACGGCTTGCATGTTAATGTCGGTTATACAAATACTGCTCATTTTTGGTTAATAAAGAAACTTGTCAATGCGAAAGAATGGAGATTAATCACTGATGATGATAAATCAATAAGAAATGCCTTCTATCGAGTCTTTACGAACGAAATCAGGTTAAGTGATGCTCACCATTTTATTACCCGATCTGATAAGACTAAAGGCAGAGAACAGTGTGAGATGGAATTTGAGGATGCAAAAAATCATCTCCATGAATGGGGAGATGCAAAAGGATATAAAACAAGAAACTTACGGACATTACCTAGTCATTACCTAGAAGAAGTTCTCCATAGACATGAATTTTCAGAAGAGAAAATTAAGGACGGTTTACGTTATAGAGTTCACAAAGATAACCCTCTAGTACACCCACTTGCTTCAGAGGATAGAGGCTTTCATACAGTAGATTGTATGACTGACTTATCTTCCTGCGAACCAAGTGATATTGCAAAAATGATTATGAATGTAAATGATCACTCCGTAAATAGCTTTATTCAACTTGTTAGAAGAAGAATTTCTTCTTTAGAAAGACCACTGACAACAGCTCGGGGTGATAAGAAAAGTTATATCTACGCTAACCTCAACCCAGAGTATGCTCAGTATATGGTGACGATTTTAAGAACGTATTACAACTTCTGCAAACCGATGAAAATGGGGAGTAAGAAACAAACCCCTGCTCAACGATTAGGCATTGTGGACAAGCAATTTAGTTTCGAAGATATAATTTATTTTAAATGAAAAAAGAGCTTGGGATTGTTCTCAAGCTCTTTTTGTTAAACTAAAGCACCCTTTACTTTAAGTACATTTATTCACAAACTAAAACACTGACCCATTGTACGGATGTAATAAGGAAGATTGTTTCCATAACATAAAATAATATAGATAAAAGTACCAGCAACTAACAAACTTTTGGATAAACACTCACTTGATAAAATCATATTTTATTCTTCTTTTAACCAAAATAAATACTATTTTCTGTATAAACTAATTTTTTTAACAGACACTATAAAAAACGTTGAAGGAAATGTTAAGAATGACAGAGCGTCATAATAATGAGAGCTTGCCAGGTTATGAAAAAATTAAATCGATTCTTAATGAATCACCCGACTTGAATTGTCGAAAGATTGAAGCTGGACAAGTGGGGATTCATATTATTTTCATGAAGAATTTAATTAAGCCAGAGATTCTAAATGAATATGTCATTAAATACATTGAACAACTTTCTGTAGAATACTTACATTACACCTATTTAATGAAAAACATTCCTATAGAAGAAATAATGGTAAATATAGAGGAACAAGAAGTTATCTCTTCCCTATTAAATGGATTTGCTTATATTTATTTCTTAGAAGAGAAAAAGGGATTCATGGTGAACTGCGCAAATCCCATTGAACGCTCCATCGAGAAAGCAGAAACAGAATCGTTAGTATATGGACCTAAAATTTCGTTTACTGAATCAATAACTTCTAACGTTAAGATAATAAGACAAAATCTAAAAGATAATAATTTGTGCACGGATGAAATAAAAATTGGCGAACGCGTTCAAAAGCAAGTAAGAATTGTATATATAAAAGATATTGCGAACGATGACACTCTTCAGATACTTAAGGACAGGATTAATCAATTAAAAACGGAAAATATAAATGACAGTTCCGTTTTGGCTCAATGCCTAGAAGATAATCATTACTCATTACTTCCACAATTTATTTTAACCGAGCTTCCCGATCGGTTCATCTATTCGATTTTAAACGGCAGAATTGGGGTTTTTATAGATGGTAGCCCA
This sequence comes from Bacillus litorisediminis, assembly GCF_022808645.1. GTDB lineage: Bacteria > Bacillota > Bacilli > Bacillales > JC228 > Bacillus_BF > Bacillus_BF litorisediminis. The sequence goes on along the minus strand of NZ_JAKZKT010000005.1, from coordinate 123,563 downwards.
GTAGCCATTATTGGGCCAGCTAATTTTTTCTCATTTTTCGAATCAACAGAAGATATCTATTTGAGATGGTCTTTAAGTACATTTATCCGTTTTATCCGATTATTTGCTATGGTAGGTTCTCTTTTTTTAACACCCATTTATGTGGCTGCCATGACTTATCATTTTGAACTCATACCATCTAAATTGTTATTTATCATTGGACAATCACGTTCACAAGTTCCTTTTCCGCCCTTATTAGAAGCACTCTTACTAGAATTGTTAATTGAGTTACTTAGAGAAGCTGGTGCCCGCCTTCCTTCAAAAGTAGGACAAACAATGGGAATTGTAGGAGGTATTGTCATTGGCCAAGCAACGGTTGAGGCAGGATTAACTAGCAATATTTTAATTATCATTGTTGCATTTAGTGCATTAGGGGCATTTTCGGCTCCTATTTATGAAATGGGCACTGCTGTCAGAATTGCTAGATTTCCAATCATTATTTTAGCAGGTGTTTGGGGGTTAAATGGAATCATTTTTGGTATATGTATTCTAATGGTTCACTTGTTAAAATTAACTTCTTTAAATAAACCTTATCTTGCACCTCTATATCCGCTAAGAATGAAAGATTTGCAATATTTTTTAATACGTCTCCCCCACCATTTTTATATGAGGCGACCGTTAGTAAATCGACCAAAAGACTCCATTCGCCTAAAGGAGCGATTAAGAAATATAACAGATTTAGATGAATTTTGAGGTGCAAAATGAAATCAAATATACGATTTGTTAACGCCTTTATGGCGTTTTATATCATACACACTTCGCAAATTGGTATGGGAATTCTTGGAGTTCCAAGAATTGTGTATCTAGAATCAAAAAAAGATGCTTGGATATCCATTTTACTATCTGGTTTATTCGTTAGCTTGATTACATGGTTAATGATTTCTATCCTAAAAAAAAATGAAGGTGGTACTCTTTTTGAAATTCATGAACATATATTCGGACGCTTGATTGGTAGTATTTTTAACTTCCTTATTGTCATTTACTTTATTGCCGTCCATTATTCGATTACCATTAGTTATGTCGAGTTGTCACTAACATGGGGATATGAAGGTGTCTATGAATGGGTCGGGGTATTGGCTTTATTAATATTAACCATTTATGCTGTATCCGGCGGATTTAGAGTAGTGACCGGTGTTTGCTTCTTATCCTTTTTATTGACTATATGGCTGCTATTTGTTGTGTACCAACCACTTCAAACCATAAACCTAACTAGGATTTTACCTATTATGACGACAACTCCTTCAGAAATTATGAAAGGAGTTTTCAAGAGCAGTTATACAATGTTAGGTTTCGAGACGTTATTTTTTATTTTTCCATTTATAAAGGAGAAAAATAAACTACAGCTGTTTAGTCAAATAGCAGTCTGGTTTACGACCATTCTTGTTTTAATAACAACTGTTGTTTCTATTCTATTTTTTAGCGCGAAAGAATTAGAGAAGAATGTATGGCCTGTTGTCAGCATGATTAGCACGGTCCATTTTCCATTTATTGAGCGCTTTGAATTTGTTGCGGTTCCATTATGGATTTTAGTTATTTTTCCAAACCTATGTATCACTCTGTATATTTCTTCCATGGGTATTAAACAGATTTTTCATATAAAACAGAAATATGGAATATGGCTCATCTCCATTATCCCTTTTATCTGCAGTTTTTTAATTACTAAAAGAGTAGATAATAATTATTTTTTTGATCAAATTGGCAAAATTGGATTTTTTCTGTGGTTTATCTATCCGATTTTCTTGTATGGAATAACCATTATAAAATCAAAAATCAATACTCGTTCCAGACGGAGTTGAAAGAATGAAAAAAATTGTTATTCTGCTGTGTTCTCTTCTTTGTACTGCATGTATGGCCCCTGAAAAAATAATAGAAATGCAAGGGATTTCAACGATTATTGGTTTTGACTTGCTTGATGACAATACATACAAAGGCACTATCAGTTTGTTACAATTTGACCGAAAAGAAGAAAAGACAAGTGTAACTCTTTCTGCTGAGGGAACGACTAGTAAACAAATCAGACAAAAACTAGAGGAACAGACAAGCCATGACATTACGTCTGGTCAATTAAGAACCATACTGTTTAATAAAAATATGGCAGAAACAGTAGGAATTTCTTCTTTTCTGGATACTATGCAACGAGATAGTAGTATCGGTTCTTTAATTTTTTTGGCCATTACTGATAATGCTGAGGAGACGATTAACAATACAAACTATGAAGAATATCCCGAAATGGGATCCTATATCTATCAACTATTGGATAAACACGAAAAGAAAGAAATGTTAGTCAACTCCAACTTACATGATTTTATAACTACACTATATGAAATTGGAATCGATCCTACACTACCCATGATTAAAAATGCAAATGGGGCTGCACCTTCTATAAGTGGTGTTGCATTATTCAAAGATGATAAAATTGTGGGGTCTATTTCGTTGATAAACACCTTTTATCTAAAATTATTCACAAATAATAAGGCATTTTTAGGTGATATAACTGTAGAGATTCCTGCTGGTGAACTAGAGAATAGGGATATGGCAAAACTCAACCTTCCTAAAAGTGATATTTATAAGATCACACTTCATCCGATAAAGTACAAAGGAAACATTGAAATAAAGAACGAAGAATTTGTGCATTTAAATGCAACGATATCCGTTTCAATATTAGAATCCCAACCCACTATTTCTTTGAAAAATAAAGATTCACTAAACAAGACGGAGCAACTAATTGGTGAAGCCCTAAACAAAGAATTTGGATATATACTTGAGGAATTAAAAAATTTAAATACTGACCCCATTGGCATCGGAAGAAAAATAAGAAGTGTAAGAAAGTATTCCCATTTAACTGAAGGAGATTTAAGACAAAATTACTCTATACTAAAAATAAAACCAAATATAAAGGTGGAAATTAAGCGAACTGGATCAATTGATTAACATATTTTTAGGAACAAAAGCGCTAACACCGACTTAACACGACCCAAGTGTTGATTATTCACTGGGTCTTTTTCTCATTTTGGCGTGACTCCAGCGGGAATAGCGTGAGACTAAGCTACACCCGAATAGAGCGTCAACCTGGAGTGGAAGTCTACGATATAAAAAACACAAAGCTTTGGAAAACAGTCTTTATCTTTAATCACCTCTTGGTTTTTTTCTAAACTACAAAAAGAATTTATTATTAGAAACAGGCAATTTTAATTCAGCAACCCCTTTAGTACAATAAAAAGGAAAATCCCCATTAGAAAAGGCATTATTCATTTTTCAAGCGAAGAAGACGTTTGTTACATATTCTTCAACTCAATTTCAACTGTACTAAAATCCTAAAAAATACCAATTGATTATAAAACGTTTTCTCTGATATGTTGGATAACGGTTCAAATTCAGATACTAGGGGGGCATTTTTAGTTGGTAGAAGGAAGCAGAGTTATATTCGATTCAAAAATTTATATTATTCATTGGGTATATGATAGTGGGTACTGTAAAATTAAAAACGATGAACATATTAAGTTAGTTAAACTTTCAGATCTAACACCTCTAGAATAAGCATCAATTAGAATGTCTGATTTGAGGACCATGAAGCACTCTTTCTACGAGTGCTTTTTTATTTCCAAAGATCAATAACATGGATTTTACCAAATTCCTATTGCACTAATCTGCCCCTTTAGTACAATAACTTCTACTAAATTAGCGTCAACCCTTTATTAGATCAACGCTAGCTGTTAATCAAAAACTTAATATTCTGGAAATTCTACTCAAAGCAAAATGTAATCACCGTTAAAATTTCATTGGAGGCATTAAAAAATGTATGAACACTTGATAAATAGTAAAGAAAAGAACCAAGAGCAACCATGTGTTTATAGTATGTTTTTTACGAAGAAGCAAATAACAAATAACAACGGATAAAATACCACCTATTATTCCATCTGTTAAAATGATAGGTATTATCAATAAATAATCAGGAATTGTATTAGTAAATATCTCAGTAAAGGCGTTGAAAATTCCAGCAGGAATGATATGCACCCAATCGAAATTCATCCGTTCAAATCTAAAATGAGAAACTTGAAACCATACAAGATAGAGAACCAGCGAAAGCAATGAAAATAATAAGAAACCTCTCCAAAAGAATTTCTTCAAATGAGTTTCTCCTCCTTTCTAATTATACAATCCTGTCCGTTAGTTGAATAACCCTATCTATATAATATCACATTTACGGAATATTCTTATAAATGGGAGGAAAATCACTAAACACTTGCGATTTCATATGAGATTTTAATTACGAATACATAGTAAAAAAGCAGCCCGTTTTGGACTGCTTTTTCTACTTTTGTACTCCAAAACGGAACTACTTACTCTTTAGAAGCGCCCTCCTTTTATTTTTTTATACATAACCCCAAATTAATGTGAGTAAAGTTCCGAAGATGGTGGCTAATGCAATAATGACTGCATAATAAATATTTGTATAGATAGCTCCTCTATCCTTTGTCTCACCTGCATGCATAAACACGACAAGTTGAAGACCAGCCTGAAGAAAAGCTGTGATCAGCAGAACTGTCATTCCTGCTGCAAAGGACATGTCTAAGAAATAAACAAGTAATGCAACCAATGTCAAAACGAGTGAAAAGACAAACCCCATTACCTGTTTAAGCGGGAATAATTCTTTCATGTCTACATCATTCCTTTCAAGTAGATGAAGCTGAAGATAAAGATCCAGACTACATCTAAGAAATGCCAGTAAAGAGAGAAAATGAATGACTTATTGGCCGTAGCAGGAGTCAGCCCGCGTTTTTTAACCTGCAGGATGATAGATAATCCCCAGAATAGACCAAAGGTAACGTGCGCACCATGTGTTCCTAATGTTGAGAGCAGAGCTGCTGTAAAGGCACTCGTTTGCAGCCCGGCTCCAATATGAACATAGTGTATAAACTCAAATATCTCAACACTGAGGAAGCCCAGCCCCAGGAGCAGAGTTACAGCAAAGAATGAAAGCATGGCTTTCTTATTTCCAAGTCGCATCGCGTGAATCCCCAAGCCAATTGTAAAACTGCTTGTTAAAAGCAAAAGGGTTTCGATAAGGACTGGTGTAATTTCAAAAATTTCAGCTCCAGCTGGTCCATTGCCGATTCGGTTCTCCAGTGTAAAGAAAGACGCAAAGAGTGTTCCAAAAAGCATAATTTCAGCGCCAAGGAAAATCCAGAAGCCTAAAATATTTAGATTATTTTGTTCTGTACCATATTCAAGAGGTTGCGTGTGATCTATTTTCATTTCTTTGCACCTCCCAATTTTTCTTCTGTCTTTTTAATCTCATCGACAGAGATATGATAGCCGTGATCTTGTTCAAATGAACGCATCGCCATGCAAACAAAGATTGCGATAGTTGAAAGAATTAACGGGATCCATAAGCCGAATACAAAGAAGAATCCCCATCCGAAGAAAATAGCTCCCATGATAAACGGCGCGCCGGTTTTGTTCGGCATATGAATCTCTTTATATTCCCCTTTAAATAGTGTGTGTCCGTTTTTCTTAGCATCCCAGAATGCTTCACTTGAATTCACTTCAGGTGTAATCGCAAAGTTGTATTCAGGCACTGGACTATGTGTAGCCCATTCAAGTGTCCGGGCATCCCATGGATCTGAACCAATATCTCTTGGTGCATAACGAATGCTGTAATAGATATTGTAAACAATCAAGATGAAACCTGCGGCAAGACCAAGTGCTCCAACAAATGAAATCATATTCCAGATGCCAAACCCGCTAGCTTCTGAATAGGTGTACATCCGGCGGGCTTGCCCGTCAAGTCCGGAAATAAACATTGGCATAAACGCAACGAGAGTACTAATAGCAATTGTCCAGGCAGCTGCTTTTCCCAATTTTTCATTTAGCATAAAACCAAACATTTTTGGCCAGTAGTATGTGAGACCGGCAAGCATCGCAAATACGACACCAGGTATAATGACCATGTGGAAGTGAGCGACCAGGAACATCGTATTATGGTACTGATAATCAGCAGCGGACATTCCAAGCATAACCCCTGTTACTCCCCCGATTGTGAAGAGAGGAATAAATAGGAGTGCATACAGCATTGGTGTTGTTATGACAATTTTCCCTTTCCATAAGGTCAGCAGCCAGTTAAAGATCTTAATCCCTGTCGGAACCGCAATCGCCATTGTTGTGATTGAGAAAATACTGTTAACCATGGCTCCTTGCCCCATCGTAAAGAAATGGTGTACCCATACTAGGAAGGAAAGCAGGGAGATAATAACCATCGACCAAACCATAGATTTATAACCATATAGATTACGTCTTGCAAAGGTAGAGATAACCTCACTGTAAATACCAAATGCAGGCAGGATTAGAATATACACTTCAGGATGTCCCCATACCCAGAACAGGTTGGCCCAAAGCATATCCATACCGCCATTTTCGGTTGTAAAGAAGTTTGTCGCAAACAGACGATCCATCGTTCCCATCGCCAGTGCCACAGTCAGAACCGGGAAGGCAAATACAATAATGACGTTCGTGATGAGAGAAGCCCACGTAAACATTGGCATTTTCATTAAAGTCATGCCAGGTGCTCTCATTTTTAGAATGGTGGTCATAAAGTTAATACCAGTCATTAAGGTACCGAGACCGGCGATTTGCAATGAAATCATGTAATAATTGGTCCCAACAGACTGGCTAAACTCTGTGCCGGCCAGCGGGAAATAAGACGTCCAGCCAGCGTCCGGGGAGCCACCGATAACAAATGAAATATTAAATAGCATTGCACCGGCAAAAAATAGCCAGAAGCTGATTGCGTTAAGACGCGGAAATGCGACGTCACGAGCCCCTATTTGCAGAGGAACAACAAAGTTCATTAAGGCCATAATGAATGGCATTGCCATGAACATGATCATGACAACCCCGTGTGTGGTAAAAATTTCATTATAATGCTGTGCATCTAACAGCGTGTTCTCAGGTACAGCCAGCTGAGCACGCATCATGATGGCATCGACGCCACCGCGGAAAAGCATCAGTAAAGCAGATATTAAATACATAATCCCAATCCGTTTATGGTCAACTGTCGTTAACCATTCGCGCCAGAGATAGCCCCATTTTTTAAAATAGGTTAAGCCAGCTATGATCGCAATGACAGTCAAGCCAATGGCAACCATAGATGCATAAATGGCGGGACTTGGATGTGGAATTGCAAATCGATCAAAGAAATCCATTTGTATGGCTCCTTTCAATAAGTAACTGTGTATGAACACAGTTGTTTTATTAAACTATCAAACTATTAATGGTGATGATCAGCATTTTCTTCGGAAGACTCATCATGGTGCTGATCATGTTCCTCTGAATCTTCATCGGAATTTCCTGATCCATGATTATGTCCGCCATGCTCCCCTTCTGGAGCTGGAGAAAATTCTAAATGTGTTCCTGTAAACGTCATTTGGCCAAGATGGCCAGGTTCAAGTAACTCATTAAATTTTTCTTCAGTCAGAGGTTCAGCTGTTTCGTGTACTTCTTCAACCCACTCATCGAATTCTTCCTGAGACATGGCTGTTACGTTAAATGTGTTTTGGGCAAATCCTTTCCCATTAAAGTTGGCGTTTCTGCCCATATATTCACCTGGGTCTTCAGCCGCCAAGTGTAACGTAGTGACCATGTCAGCCATCGCATATTTTTGGCCGCCCAGCTGCGGAATCCAGAAGCTAGTTATCGGCCCATAAGAATAAAGTTTAAATTCAAGCGGTCGGTCTGTAGGTATATAGAGATAGTTTACGGTTTCGATATTTTCTTCCGGGTAACTAAAATGCCATTTCCAGTTTGAAGTAGAAGCATAAACAACTAAAGGTTCTTGATCTTCGTACCCAACTGGTGTGGCTTCCACCTTATAGTTACTTTGGACAGAAACAAACGAAAGAAATGCAACAATTAAAACCGGTATACCAACAATAATGATTTCGACAATCGGATTTCCCTCAATATGTGGAGGCTCATAATCTTCTCTTTGTTTCGAAGCACGATATTTAATCAGCATATAGGCAAGCATGGCAAATACGACAATCACAATAAATGACATAATAAAAATGGATAATTTAATGTCATTTGCCTGTACTTCGGCCTGTGGTCCTTTTGGGTCTAAAACAGTTAAAGGCTCACATCCTGACAGTATCGCCATATAAGCAACAACCAGACTTATTAAAGCCCATTTCAATTTCATACGAATCCCCTTTCTGGTATGGTTAAAACAAAGATTAAATAGTATTCAAAAAGAATGTTAATTTTTTCACAAATTCATATCTTTATCATAGTAAGGTATACGAAAAAATACAATTGAAAGTGATGGATGTCACAAAAAGTTCATGAAGAAATGGCTAAAGTATGACAAAAAAGTTCATAAAATCGCCGTTAATTAATGGTAATCGCCGATTAAACTTAGCTGTCTTTATAAAAATGAAGTATGATGGAGAGATAGATATATTTAAGTTGGTAAATTGTATAAAACGAAAAGAAAATTATATTTATATAACAAAAAAGCAGGGACCTTCTTAGATCCCTGCTTTTCCGTCTAATCTGAGCTTCGTGTTAAATAATTTATACAGCTTCTTCCTTCTTTTTCCCCATTAAAGTAGTTTTGACTTCTTCACGGTTCTTCTTGTGACTGATTACGTATAAACTGTCGCCATTTTCAATCGTTGTTTTTCCTGTAGGGGTAATGATATTTTTCTCCCGGATAATACCTATAATTAAAGTCTCTTCAGGCAGTTTTATATTAGTTAAGGAACTTCCTATCACAGGAGAAGTTTCGGGTAAATGTACCTCCATTATTTCCGAATCAGATTGTCCGAGAGTAATGAGCTCCATAATCGGATGATCTAATTCTTCTTTTCCACCGGTAAGACCTAATTTGGTTGCAAGCCGCGCTAATGTACTGCCCTGGAATAAAGCTGAGAACAGCACCACGAAAAAGACAGCATTAAAAATAAGATTGCTGTTTTCAATCCCCGCAACAATCGGATATGTTGCAAGGACAATCGGTACTGCTCCTTTCAGCCCCGCCCATGAAATAAACAGTTTCTCCTTAATGTTAAATTTCATAAAGAGCATGCTGAGAAAAACAGCTACAGGTCTTGCGATAAACATTAAAATAAGGGCTAATAAGATTCCTTCCCAGATGACATCTAATAATTGATTAGGAAACACTAGCAGTCCTAACAAGGTGAACATGAGAATCTGTGACATCCAGGCAAAGCCCTCATTAAACCTTAGAATCGAAAAACGATAGGTTAAATCATGATTGCCGACAAACACAGCCATTACATATACAGCGAGCAAGCCGCTGCCATTGAGAAAATCAGTAAATGCATAAGTAAAGATGGCACTCGCCATTGCGAGAACGGGATATAATCCTGACGTTTCAAGCTTTATATGGTTGATTACGAGAACAGTTAACTTTCCAAATAAAAAGCCTAAGAGCAAGCCCAGCCCCATTTGAATAAAGAAGCTCCCAACAGCACTCCAAATCGAGGTTTCGGGATACTGGATTAATTCAATAAAGATGATGGTTAAAAAAACAGCCATTGGGTCATTGGAACCTGATTCGGCTTCTAATGTAGAAGTTAAGCGCCGTTTAATATTTTTATTTCCTAAAACAGAGAACACGGCAGCAGCATCTGTAGATCCTACAATTGCACCAAAGAGCATCCCTTCAAGTAAGGACAAATCAAGGATGTACATAGCCGCAAAGCCTGTTATCACAGTTGTTAAGAAGACTCCAAGTGTAGCAAGGCTGCTGGCTGGTCCAATAATCGGGCGAATGTGGCGCCACTTAGTCTGGGTTCCGCCTTCAAATAAAATAATAATGAGAGCTAAAATACCAATAAACTGTGTGAGTTCAACATCATCAAAGAAAATAAACTGATTGAGCAGCATTCCAACTAAAAGGAATAGAACAAGCGAGGGTAAACCTAAACGAGAGGAGAACTTAGTGGCTAAAACGCCGACAAGTAACATTCCAGATAATAAAAAAATCAATGTTTCTACCGAATGATTCATTCGAACACTCCTTTCGGCTCAAGATAGGTCATATATCAAAATTATACCGATAAAAAACAGAAAAACAAAGCAATAACCCTCCATTTTGAATGGAAATGGTTCGAAAAGGGGCTCTTCTTACTTCAAGGAAGGTTGAGAAACACTTTCCAAAAAAGTACTATGGTAGAAAGAATGTAATTCAGAAGGTGTTAGCAATGAAAAAAGTAATTGTAGTAGGAGCTGGGATCCTCGGAGCATCAGCTGCTTATCATCTCGCTAAGATGGGAGCTGGGGTAACCATTGTAGATCGCTTTGATTCCGGACAAGCAACTGATGCCGCAGCAGGAATTGTTTGTCCCTGGCTTTCCCAGCGGCGAAATAAAGCATGGTATAACATGGTTAAAGCAGGAGCCTGTTACTACCCAGACTTGATCCGACAGCTTGAAAGGCTTGGACAATCTAATACGGGCTATAAACAAGTAGGTGCTCTAAGTCTTCATAGTGATTCGGAGAAACTGGAAAAGCTGGCTGAGCGTACAATCAAGAGAAGAGAAGATGCTCCTGAAATGGGAGATATAAAAATCCTATCGCCGACAGAAACGAAAAGATATTTCCCTCTTGTATCGGAGGAATATAGTTCTGTTTTTGTAAGTGGTGCGGCCCGCGTAAATGGGCGGGCATTGCGTAATGCGCTGATTCTAGCAGCGGTACAATTGGGGGCCCATTTTATAAAAGAAGATGCAGATTTAGTCTTTCAGGGTAAGCAGGTAACGGGTATTAAGTTAAAAGAACAGGAATTAGCGGCTGATTCTGTCATTGTCACGGCCGGAGTGTGGGCGAAGGATTTACTTAAACCCTTAGGCGTTGAATTTTTGGTCAGCCCTCAAAAAGCTCAAATTGTTCACTTGCAGGTTTCTGAAGCCGATACAAGTGAGTGGCCAGTGGTCATGCCTCCGAATGACCAGTATATACTGACTTTTGAAAACGGCAAGATCGTGGTCGGTGCAACTCATGAAGATGAGGCAGGACTTGATGGCCGTGTTACTGCGGGCGGTATACGGGAGGTTTTAGGAAAGGCCCTGCAGGTTGCCCCTGGTTTAGCATCAAGTACTTTCACCGAGGTCAGAGTCGGTTTTCGGCCGTTTACTCCTGATTTTCTCCCTGTGTTTGGGGCATTGCCTGCTTTTGATGGCATTTTCGTTGCAAATGGATTGGGTGCATCAGGTTTAACAAGCGGTCCCTTCCTGGGCTTAGAGCTTGCAAAATTAGCCCTCGGAAAACCGACAGACCTTAATCTCGCAGATTACGATGTTTTAGGAGCAGTAAGTAAATAAAAAGATAGAGGGAAAAGGCCAAGCCAATAAATGGCGACAAAGCCCTTTCCCTTCATTTGAATTTGAGTATTAGGCTGGATTCACATACGTATCCGGTTTTAATGCTTCTTCATATTCGTATAAAAGGTTTTCAAATATAGCGTCCCATGTTTGAGTAAGTGCATATTTTTTACCGTTGTCGGCCATTTTTAATCGCTGATCCTCATTTTTTATTAAACTTGTAATCGACTCAGCGAACCCTTCTACGTCCTTCTCTTCACACAACAGGCCAGTAACACCATGCTGTATAATGGTTCTTACCCCGCCTGCATTCGCTGCAATAACTGGAGTGCCACATGCTAAAGACTCTAACACAACGTTTCCAAAAGTTTCAGTTGTGGAAGGAAATACAAATAAATCAGAAGCCGTATAAGCCTGAACCAGGTCCTTACCTGTTAAAAAGCCTGTAAATGTCATGTTGGATGGAGCTTTTTCTTCTAATTCTTGCTTAATCGGCCCATCCCCTACCACCAGCCAATGAACATTGTTTTTCACTTCCTGTGGCAATATTTCCGCAATTTCAGGCAGGAGTCTCACATCTTTTTCTGGGGCAATCCGGCCGACATATAGTAAGATGTATTTCTCTTGAATATTGTATTTTTTTCTAACCTCTTGGCAGTTAACATTAGGATGAAAAACAGAGTGATCGACGCCATGTGTCCAAATCGACAGGTTGGTAAACCCATGTTTCTGCAGGTTTTCCTTTGTATCAAGCGATGGCACAAAGATTCTTCGAAGCGGACGGTGAAACCAATGCATATATTTCCAAAGGAATTTCTTTAAAAATTGCAGCTCATAGAAGGCTAAATACTTATCGAAATCCGTGTGATAGGAACCAACGATTGGAATATTTAATTTTTTTGCGTAGTATAATCCGCAAAGCCCCATATTAAAAGGAGTTGCTACATGAATAATGTCTGGTTGAAAGCTTTGCAGCTCAGCTTTTACTTGTGGCATTTTAGGGAATGCAAGTTTGCAGTCAGGGTAAAAAAATAACTTTAGGCTTTTAAACCGATGGATATTGTCAGAATATATACTGCCTGAGCTTTCCGGTGCAAATACGCGAAACTCAATATCATTGTCCGCTAAATAATCGGTAAACCGTTTTAATGTTCTTGCCACCCCATTGATATCCGGTGCAAAAGTATCCGTAAAAATGGCGATTTTCATGGGAGCCCTCCATTATTTAATTCAATTTGTAAAATGTATGTTCTGCATGGATGTCAGATGAGAAATGTCTACATAAATCCATACAGAAAGAAATGCTTCACCCACATAAAAGACAAAAACCCTGATACACAGCCTAGTATACAACCGGCCAAAACGTCAGATGGATAATGCAGCCCTAAATAAATTCGGGAAAAGCCAACGATCAGACCGACGGGAACTAAAATAAGTGAAAGTACAGGGTTCAAAAGAACAAATGGAGTAAGAATCGCAAAGATGGCTGTTGTATGACCAGAAGGAAAAGAATGGTCCTTTAATGGATTGTCTGTTACATGGATGTATTCAAGGACTATATACGGCCTTGAGCGGGGATACATTTTTTTAATAAGGGCAACGGGAATATGACTTATGGTTAAAGCAATAGCACTGGCAATTGCCGTGTATTGAACGGATTCAGATGATAAAAGAATAATTCCTAAAACAAGCGAAATCGTAAAAGTCGCCCCGCCTATATGTGTGACCGTACGAAAGAAGCGATTAAGCAGTCTTCTTTCAAAATAGCGGTTGATCTTCCGAAACAATTTACATTCCAATGCATAAAAGCGTTCCATATACCTGACCAATACAGTCACCTCCCAACTGAAAAAGACCTCTTACTAAAGATTTTAAAGAATTAATATTTAGAAAATACAAATTGTTTGTAAAGGATTTGCAATGATTTTTGAAATAAATAAAAAAGGGTTTCCCCCCACTGGATATTGTGGTAAGGGTGAACCCTTTTTTCTTATACATCTCCACATTTTTGAGCTAATTGGTTGATGGAATCACGTAATTTTTGAGAAACGATTTTCAGTTCAGATTTAAATGGCTCACCGTCTCTAAAGGAAATGGGTTCTCCTGTAATAACGGTATGTGTTTTTTTACTTACGTATAAAGGGATAAAGTGTATGTGATTTCCTGTTTCTCTATGAAAATATCTTTCCAGGTAGAGAAAGCCTTCATACATTCCCTGCATAACAGAGGAGGAATTGGCATATTCAATATCAGGAAAAATCAGAATTGGTTCCCCCCGCTTTAAGGTCTGCACACTATCATTAAAAGTATCTACGATCTTTTTTGTTCCTCTGAAAACAGGGATAGCGTTTGCTGATTGAAAAAATTTTGAAATAAGGGAGGATAACAGAAAGGCTATAAAAGCCGCAAATTTCTTTTTCATTTTTAAGCGGACAGTAAATGTATAGTCCACAAATTGCCGATAACAGCTAGTTTTATCAAAAAATACATGGAGTACCCATACCCGAACAGGGATTGGCAGCCAAAGGTATGTCACAAATGGCCCATAAAAATTTTGATGGTGGGAAACATATACTGCCGGACCTGCAGGAGTACCTGATAATATAATTTTATATTTGGGATACACTGTTCTTGTTACAAAGCGGACAAATCTAAATAATTTACCGTAAAAATGGCTATTCATTTTTTTCTCCAATGGCTTGCATCATGAAAATAACCCCTTACTAACTTAGAAAAAATTTTGAATGAATCAAATAATGGATGGTAATGGGAACTTTCATTTCTATTAAAATATAAGGTCTGAATCGGGACTTTACGAAAATGGATATCTCTTAATCGCGCATGAATAAGCATATTTATTTCGTATTCATAACGTTCCCCTTTTAATTCAAGCAACCAGGGGAGCTGTGAAACAGGAATCCCACGCAAACCGGTTTGTGTATCTTCGAGTTTATAGTGAAATAATAAATAGAATAGGAAACTAGTTATTCTATTTCCTAACTGACTCCTTCCTGGGACATACGTTTTGCGAAAATCTCTAACTCCTAATACGATCTCTCGGTACCCAGGAGTAATGGCATTTGCTACCTTGAAAACATCTTCAACCGAGTGTTGTCCATCCGCATCTGCGGTTATAACACCGTCCATACCTTGAAAATGTTCTAAAAAGTAAGCGAAAGCAGTTTTAAGGGCCCTGCCCTTTCCTTTGTTTTCATGATGTGTTACTACTGTGCATCTTTCTATTAAACTAATTTCTTGAAAAATATTGTCACACTCTTCATGACTCCCATCATTTACGACAATGACATGTTTCGCCCCTTTTGCTAAAAGCGCTTTTACATAATCAATCAAGCTTTCTGTCGGGTTAAGGGCGGGGATAATAATCACATAATTCCTCATGAATCAATTCTCCTCTCCATGCCCATAAGTTAAAGTACCCATGCCTGTTTTTATTTCACGAAAGCGCGAAGCAAGAAAATCCTTTAGGTTGCGGGCTGCCAGTAAACTTTTTGTATGGGAGTGAAAGTAAATAATCTATTAAATCTCTTTGAGAAAGAATGATAGGGTACTATGTAACTTTTTCTAATATAATGATCAAATCATAGCTGGAACCAAAATATGGATGAATAGGTATTTGTTTAATATTTTACCCTTTCGTTTTTTTATGCTCAAATTTTATGCAAGGAAATAAACTGATGCTCGATCCCGGGATCGCTCCTGGACTGTAATATACTTCTTATTAATATCATATAAGACTGGACAGTATTATATGTAAAAGCATTTTGATTTTCCTCATAAATCGCTTCTTCTGTATCTGACGTTGTCAGATACCTAATATCTATGCTCACCGTCTCTCCGCTGATGATAAGGACATTGCTATTTGCGTGTTCCCATGGAAACTTTGCTTTGCCATGAATCTGCAATTCGCTAAAAAATAGACTTGAAATAGATCAAATTTAGGCATATAATGTCCACTATATATATACAAATGTCCGTTTAGGGAGGACTTGTTTTGACTCGTAATAAGGAAAAGTTTTATTTAATTCATAGCGATATTTTGCCGGAGTCTATTTATAAGACGGTAGAAGCAAAAAAACTTGTTGAAACAGGAGAAGTCGAGACCGTTCATCAAGCAGTTGAAAGAGTGGGGTTAAGTCGAAGTGCTTATTATAAGTACAAAGATAAAATTTTTCCCTTTAATGCAGCGACTTATAAGCAAATAGTCACGTTTTCCCTTATTTTAGAGCATCGGTCCGGTATCCTATCCAACGTGTTAAGATTTGTTGCCGAAAAATCAGGTAATATCTTAACAATCAATCAAAGTATTCCTTTGCAAGGAATCGCCAATGTCGTTCTTTCTGTAGACACAGCTTCTCTTAATCTACCTACTTCAGAGTTTATAGATGAGCTTAGCCAGGTAGATGGAGTAAGGAAGGTTGTTATAGTGGGTCAAGGCTAGATAAATTGAGAGGAAAAGAGGGTGGCATTGTGAAAAACCATAAGATAAAGCTAGGTTTGATGGGTATGGGGACAGTGGGTACCGGAGTCATTCGCTTAGTTGAGGGACACCAGGAAGAGTTATTTAAACAAACGGGAATGGAAGTGGAAATCGGACGCATTCTCGTACAAGATTTAAACAAGGAAAGAATGATTTCGGTAGCGTCTGATCTGATTACAGATGATCCATACCGCCTGCTCCATGATCCAGAAATTGATGTCATTGTAGAAGTAATGGGCGGGATAGAACCCACCAGGTCATACATATTGGAAGCATTAGAGCAAGGCAAGCATGTAGTAACAGCCAATAAAGATTTAATGGCATTACATGGAGCCGAATTATTAAAGAAAGCTGCAGAGAAAAACTGTGACCTATTTTATGAGGCAAGTGTAGCTGGAGGGATTCCAATTTTAAGAGCATTAGTAGAGGGATTTTCTTCAGACCGAATCACCAAAATTATGGGTATAGTAAATGGAACAACCAATTATATTCTGACAAAAATGAGTCAAGAGGGTGCCTCATATCAGGAAGTTTTACAAGAGGCGCAAAGCTTAGGGTATGCAGAAGCTGACCCTACGTCAGATGTGGAGGGATTAGATGCAGCCAGAAAAATGGCAATCTTAAGCACACTTGGCTTCCATGTTGGCATGAACCTAGATGAGGTTTCTTGCAAAGGGATTTCACAAGTAACACAGGAAGACATCCTCTATGGCCAAAGATTGGGGTATACACTGAAGCTCATAGGAATTGCGAAACGAGATGATGATTTAATCGAAGTCAGTGTGCAGCCTACTATGCTCAAAAACTCCCATCCGCTTGCTTCGGTTAATGGTGTCTTTAATGCCGTATATGTGTATGGAGAAGCTGTCGGGGAGACGATGTTTTACGGACCAGGAGCAGGTGAACTTCCAACTGCAACCGCCGTTGTTTCCGATTTAGTTACCGTTGTAAAGAATATGAAGCTAGGTGTCAATGGGCGCGGTATGGTAGCTCCCTATAAAGAAAAGAAACTAAAAACAGATGAACAAATATGGGCGAAATATTTCTTACGTCTCATTGTCGAAGATAAAAGCGGTGTATTAGCTCAACTCACAACTAAAATGGCAGATGAAAATGTAAGTTTAGAACAGGTGATCCAGCATCCGACTAAAGACGGTAAAAACACGGCGGAACTCATCATGATTACACATTTATCATCTAAAAAGAGTATTAGTCATATTTTAAATGAACTGAAACAATTGGAATTTGTGAATGAAATTAAAAGCGTTTATCGAGTGGAAGGCAGTGAATAACATGAGCGGAATTCTGGCAAAATATGCACCTTATTTACCAATTACAGCAAAGACCCCATCTCTTACCTTACATGAAGGGAATACCCCGTTATTATTTGCACCTAATTTATCTGAAAAATTAGGGCTTGAGCTTTATTTTAAGTATGAGGGATTGAATCCAACAGGTTCATTTAAAGATCGGGGAATGGTTATGGCTGTTGCTAAAGCAATCGAGGAGGGCAGCCGAACCATTATGTGCGCTTCAACCGGCAATACCTCTGCTTCAGCAGCAGCCTATGCAGCGAGAGCTAACCTTAATTGTTTTGTTTTAATACCAGAGGGAAAGATTGCCCTTGGGAAGTTAGCCCAAGCGATCGCGTACGGGGCTAAAATTATTGAAATTAATGGGAATTTCGATGATGCTCTTTCCATTGTCAAAGACATTACGGCTAAAGAACCGATTACTCTTGTCAATTCCATTAATCCGTATCGTTTGGAAGGACAAAAGACGGCTGCGTTTGAAATCTGTGACGAACTCCAGGATGCCCCGGATATTTTGGCAATACCGGTTGGAAATGCTGGAAATATCTCAGCCTATTGGAAGGGATTTACAGAATATTATCAGAACGGCCAAACTGAGAAGCTGCCACAAATGTATGGTTTTCAAGCAGCAGGTGCAGCGCCAATTGTAAAAGGTAAAGTTGTTGAGAATCCTGAAACGCTTGCCACTGCAATCCGTATCGGAAACCCGGCAAGCTGGGAGAAAGCAACAAATGCTTTACAGGAATCAAATGGCCTGATTGATGAAGTTACCGATGAACAAATTGTAGAAGCCTATCAAACCTTAGCCCGTTCTGAAGGAATATTTGCTGAACCGGCTTCAGCCGCTTCGTTAGCAGGAATTATCAAACAACGACAATCTGGCCAGTTAGAAGCAGGCAAAAAAGTCGTTTGTGTTTTAACAGGAAATGGATTAAAAGACCCGGATACATCGATTCAATATGCCAAAATCCAGCCAGTTAAAGTTGATAGCAGTTATGATTCTGTATTAAAGGTTTTGCATGAATATGCCGGTGAACACAATGGAACAGTTTGAAGTGACGGTTAGAGTTCCTGCAAGTACGGCCAATCTCGGCTCTGGCTTTGATGCCATCGGAATGGCTCTGAATTTATATACTACGATTAAAATGCGCCGAGCTTCAAACACTCGGATTGCGTTTAGAGGGAACAATTTAGAGGGACTTTCTTCCGGTAAAGATAATTTAATATATCAAGCGGCTATAGCGGTTTTTAAGCGTGCAGGCTTTCCTATTCCAGAGCTTGAGATGGAAGTAGAGAGCGAAATACCATTAACAAGAGGTTTAGGAAGCAGTGCAGCCGCGATTGTAGGAGGTATGGTTGCGGCGAATATCATGCTTGATGAACCTTTAGAGAAGAATGAAATCTTTTATTTAGCAACTCAAATGGAAGGTCACCCTGATAATGTAGGGGCATCTTTATTCGGCGGTATTGTGGTTGCAGCCAAAAACGATGGAAAGGTTTCCTATATTCACTTTCCTCCGCCTGAGGGTATTCGGGCAGTAGTGGCTATTCCGGAATATTCCTTATCCACAGCCGCTGCCAGAGATGTTTTACCCTCTTCTTATTCTCGGGAAGATACAGTATATGCCATTGGTCATTCAGCTTTGTTGGCGGGTGCTCTAGCGCGAGGAGAACTTTCTGTCTTATATGAAGCGATGTCAGATCGAATTCATCAGCCATACCGTGCAGCTCTTATTCCAGGGCTTGAGGAATTGTTAGCAACTGGCCAACAGTATGGAGCCATCGGGGTGGCTTTAAGCGGGGCAGGTCCAACCATGATTGCTTTAACAGATAAAGATGATAAACAACTTACTGATCACATTCATCATGTTTTACATAAGCATGGGGTAAATGCAAATATAGTAACTCTTTCGATTGACACGGTCGGTGTTACCGTTGAATCTAAGATAAATGCCAAAAAAACATTTACTAGTTAATAGCTAGTAAATGTTTTTTTACAATAATGGCTTATTATGTCGGAAGATAAAAATCGGTTTAACTGAGGACATGTATTATTTAAGACCTACGATGTCTAAACCTTGTTTCTGTAAGTACTCAATAATTCTCGGCAAAGCATCAATTACAGCCTGCGATTCATGGAGAAGGATAATGGCTCCAGAAGTATCAGACTCGGCAACATATTGAAAAATTTCCTCTGCGTTTTGATGCTTCCAGTCTTCGGTATCCTTATTCCATAGAACTAGTTTATGATTGGTGCGCTCTGCTATTTTTAGGGTGGTTTCATTTTTTGCTCCATATGGAGGTCTAAAGAGCACGACATCGTCATGGATTATACTTTCTATTAATCCCGCCGATTGCAGCAATTCTCTTTCCTGTTCCTCATACGAAAGCGTTGTGAAGTTCGCATGGGACATCGAATGGCTGCCAATGGAATACCCATTGTCATATACATATTGAACATAGTCCGGGTACTTTTTAACATTTAAACCGGTAAAAAAGAACGTTCCTCCAGCCTGGTATTGTTTCAGGATATCAATGATTTCTTGTGAATACCTTGAAGGGCCATCGTCAAAAGTCAGTGCAACCCTTCCCTCGGGGATACTATAGGTTAAAACCTCGTCTACCTCAATAAAAGGGATAGCGGGCTCTTCATTTGTGTTTGCTTGATTACTAGATTGATAGTTTTCCGGAATACTAGATTCATATGTTTGAGTTGAAGGGTCTCCGGTTTCCGCTATCTTCTCCTTCCCATCCATTGAAACGGCATACTCCTCTTGTTCAACCGTCTTAGCCTCTACCACCGATGTATAAGGAGATTCATTTTTAAATGAATCCTTTAAATAAACAATGAAAAAAGAGCCTATGAATAAACAGGCAATGACAGTCGCCGTAATCCAGGTATATCTATGATTGCTTTGGGATGGAGGTTCCTCTGGTTTTTCTGTTTTTTCGGTTTCAATTATTGTTTCTTCCCGAAATAAAAATGGAAATTCGTTGATTTCTTGTAGAGGTTCCATTTTTTTTAAGATGCCTAGCCCTTTAGCAAACTCTTCTGAGCAAGGGAAAAAGATTCGGTCACTCTGATCTCTGTATGTTCTAGTTATAAAGCTTACATACTGACTTTTATAATGGTCCCAAGTGCTTTGAAAAGAAATTCTATATTTAAACGGTTCTTTATTTTCTACTATTTTTTGAATATGGGCCGCTGTGTCATCGTCAATTTCCCAAAAAAATTCGAATGGCCTTTGGAAAAATAATCTGACGCGCAATACATATTTTTCCGCTCTTTGCTCGACCGATAAAAGCTCGAGCAATTTACCGTTGTAAACAGACATAGGTACCTCCCCTTCTATTCCGTTCTAAATAGGCTGAAAAAGTCTGTTTACTCCGATTGGGAAGAAGCTGTTTTTGGCGCTAAGGAAAAAGACATCCGTTCTGTAAAATCTTTGATAGTTTGCAGCAATTGATTTTTTTCTTCAAGAATCTTTTCATACTGCTCAAAGTACTTTTGATTCTCAACTTCAAGTTCTCTGATTTTTTCTTCAAGCTGATTGATGCGAAGCAGATTTTGATACTGTGTACTCGTAGACTCTTCGCTAAGCTTGTTATATTTTTGAATTTCTTTTTCAAGCTGATGTGAGATTTTTTCAAATTCTTGGTTCGATGTATTCTGATAATCCTTATAATCCTCAAGAAGCTGATCATAGCTCATTTGCTTATTGGTCAGGTTTATTTCTAAACTATGAATCTCCTGATTTTTTTCTTGAATGGTCTTTTCTTTCTTTAAAATATCCTGTTTGAGACGCTGTGTTATTTCCCTCTCATTTAAAAGCTGCTCTTCAAGACCTTTATTTTTATAAAGAATTAATTGACGGTCCTTTAACATATTTTCTAAAGCAACAATCATATCCAGTGTAATTTTATCCTGATTATCCTTTGAGAATATTGAATATGGATTCACTTTCTCTTCTGCATCGGACATGATATGAAACTCCTCCAGTTCAACATCTTCAGTAATGATCTCTTCTTCAAAAGATGGCTGACTGGACTTCACACCTTTCCACCAGCCCAGAGTCTTGCTTTTGGTCTCCTTCGTCATGTTTTCATCCCCACCCTCATTAATAAGCCTGAAGTCTTGTATTACAAATGACCTTTTGAAAAAATAGAATTCTACTAGTATATTCCTATATTTTTACTAAAAATACGTAAAATTTACCATAATTATCTATCTTTTATTGTAAGATTATGTAGAAGTTTGTCAACCTAAGACCTAGAAATAAAATTTTTGTCGCTGGTTTTTTATATAAAAAGCATTTAATAAATTATTTACTAATATAGAATAGAAAGAATATAGACGGTTGATGGAGCTTATGATTGACTATACAGGACTAGATAAAGGAGTAACGATATGAAAAATAAAGTAGCGGTTGTCACAGGATCATCCAGCGGCTTTGGACTGCTTACCTCATTAGAGATGGCAAAGCGAGGGTTTCAAGTTGCAGCTACGATGAGAAATTTGGACAAAGGCGAAACATTGCTCAGTAGAGCGAGGGAGCATGGTGTTGCACATCGGATTCAATTATTTGAACTAGATGTAACCTCAGAGCAATCAATTTCTGCATGCCAACGTTTTTTACAGGAAACATTCGATTCTGTTGATGTGCTGGTTAATAATGCAGGGTATGCAGGAGCGGGGTTTGCCGAAGAAATTTCTGTCGCTGAATATCGAAAGCAATTTGAAACGAATTTTTTTGGAGTTATAGCGGTTAGCCAGTCCATTCTTCCGATGATGCGCAAACAAAGGGCTGGGAAGATTATAAATGTAAGCAGTATTAGCGGGAAAATCGGTTTTCCGGGTCTATCTCCTTACAATGCTTCTAAGTATGCTTTGGAGGGTTTCAGTGAATCCTTGAGACTCGAACTAAGGCCATTTGGCATTGATGTTGTTTTAGTGGAGCCAGGTTCTTTTCAAACCAGTATTTGGACAACAGGAAAACGAATCTCAGAACGATCATTAGATCCCGACTCTCCTTATTATCAAATGTTGAAAACAATCGAAAATCATCTGGAACAATCCTCTCCTCGATACGGAGACCCTGCTGAAGTCGCCAGGTTAATTGCTGATATTGCCGAGAAACGGAACCCTGCACTACGCTATTCCATTGGAAAAGGAGTAAAATTGATGCTTGCCCTTAAGACAATCCTCCCGTGGAGAATCTGGGAAAATCTAGTACTCAGGAAAATCCAATAAAACTCTCGATCAATCACAGGGCGTACCCTATGAACTTTGGGAGTGACAGGTGATGTGCGAATGTGCCATAATAGGAAAAATAGTTCAGCAAAATGTATAAGCTTGGGGATAGGGCTCAAGCGTTTCTACCAGGTAACCGTAAATTACCGGACTACATGAAGGGTGAACGTGACATATACAGATATGAACATATGACTGATATTTGTCATTTTCTCACGATTGTAGAAAAGCCTGGGTATATTACATGCCCAGTTTTTTTTATTTGAAAGGAGATGTCCTCCATGGAGAATCGTACAATGAGGAAGAAACTGCATGAAGTCAGTCAGCAGCTGTCAAAGGTTGCGCGCGGAATTGAAAAAGCTGACACCGTTATTAAAAATGGAACAGTAGTCAATGTTTATTCAGGTGAATTATTAGAAAATATGGACATTGCTATCAGTGAAGGGCGAATTGCCTTTGTAGGAAAGGCTGACCATACCATCGGGGAAAACACGAAAATCATCGAAGCAAACAATCGTTTTCTGGTGCCCGGTTTTATAGATGGGCATATGCATGTGGAGAGCACCATGCTTTCCGTAACTGAATTTGCCAAAGCAGCTTTGACAAAAGGAACAACAGCCATTTTTATGGACCCGCACGAAATTGCTAATGTGTTTGGGATCGAAGGAGTACGCCTGATGCATGAAGAGGGGCAGCAGCTCCCGCTAAAAGTTTTTACAACCTTTCCGTCCTGTGTTCCGGCCACGGCGGACCTAGAAGATGCAGGGGCGTCTATTCAAGTAGAGGATGTACAGGCTGGTTTACAATGGGATCATGTTGCGGGATTGGGCGAAGTTATGAATTTCCCGGGGGTCGTATCTGGTGACTCTCTGATGCTTGGGGAAATTGAAGCGACTATCAAAGCAAATAAGACCGTAACCGGGCATTTTCCTGCAGAAGATCCTTATATGCTCCAAGCTTATCTAGCATCCGGTGTCACCTCTGATCATGAAACTGTAACAAGAGAGCAAGGGCTTGAAAAGGTGCGTCTAGGCATGCATTTAATGATTCGCGAAGGTTCAGCGTGGCATGATGTAAAAGAAGTAATCAAGGTAGTAACTGAAGATAAAGTTAATACGGCTAATATTAGTTTAGTAACGGATGATGTGTACCCGCAGACTCTAGTAGAGAAAGGGCACTTAAATCACGTTGTTCGCCGTGCGATAGAAGAAGGAGTCGATCCGATTACAGCAATTCAGATGGCCACCATAAATGTGGCACGTTATTTTAAATTGGAACAAGATATAGGAGCAATCGCACCAGGAAAATGTGCCGATATATTAATCATCGAAGATCTTCAAAAAGTGGAGCCCATGACCGTTTTAGCAGATGGAGAAGTGATTTTTGAAAATGGGAAAATGGTTGCTGCTTTCCCGAGCTACACGTATCCTGAATATGTGAGAAATTCAATGAACGTAAAAGCAGAACTCACCACAGCCGACTTTTTACTAAAAAGTAAAACCGGAAAATCGGAAACTAAGGTACATGTGATAAAAATTATAGAAAATAGTGCACGCACGGAAAAAATGACAGCTGTCTTAAGAGTACAGGACGGTGTTATTCAGCCGGATATCGAAGAGGATATTATTCAGCTTGCTTGTATTGACCGCCACCATGGAAGCGGACAAGTCTCCCTTGGGTATACTCATGGCTTCCAATTAAAGAAAGGAGCGGTAGCATCAACTGTGGCTCACGATAGCCACAATCTGTTAGTGATGGGTACGAATCCTGAAGATATGGCTTTTGCAGCAAATGAATTAATAAAATGCGGCGGCGGAATGATTGCAGTCGAGAATGGGAAGGTATTGGCCAGAGTTGCGATGCCCATTGCAGGTCTCATGTCTGACCAGCCTTTAGAGACAGTTGTTCAAGAGGTGCAGCTGCTAGAAAAAGCTTGGAAGGAATTAGGCTGTCCAATCAATGCACCATTTATGACCTTCTCTTTAATTGCTTTAGCTGTGATTCCTGAAATTCGTATAACAAATCGGGGTATTGCTGACGTTACCCAATTTCAGCTGATAGAAACAGAAATCGGATTGTAAGTTTTAATAAAGCTTTGATATGCAGCACGAAAGTCTTACCGATACAAGCAAAAGAGGTGTCCAACTAAAAGGACACCTCTTTTTTAAAGG
The DNA here is from genome assembly GCF_022808645.1 of Bacillus litorisediminis. Taxonomy (GTDB): domain Bacteria; phylum Bacillota; class Bacilli; order Bacillales; family JC228; genus Bacillus_BF; species Bacillus_BF litorisediminis. The sequence goes on along the minus strand of NZ_JAKZKT010000005.1, from coordinate 98,946 downwards.
CAGTATTGGAGATCTCGAAGATTTATCAACGGATTTTGATTGCATATCAACAAATTTGAAGATTTATCAACGAATTTTGACCGTATATCAACAAATTTGAAGTTTATCAACGAATTTTGACCGTATATCAACAAATTTGAAGATTTATCAACGAATTTTATCCGTTTATCATCAAAAACAATTCTTGTCGACAATTTCCATATCGTGTATAGCTACACCTTAATTTTTTACCGTACACCCTTCATAAAGGTTTGGATCTTAGGCGCAAATGCGAACAGAATGAAACTTAGAACGATGGATACGCCTCCAATGATTCCGAAGTACAGCATTTCATTTTCTGCTGAGTAGAAATTAACGAGTTGTGCGTTAATAGCTTGTGCAGCAGCACTGGATAAGAACCAAAGACTCATCGTTTGCGCTGAAAAGGCTGCAGGCGCAAGCTTAGTAGTAGCTGAAAGTCCTACCGGCGATAAGCAAAGCTCACCCAATACTACGATGAAGTAGCTAAGTACAAGCCATAATGGACTAACTAATGAATCCGCACCGACAAAGTAGGCTGGCAGTAAAATGACTAGGAAGGAAAGACCGCCAAACAATAGGCCGAACGCAAATTTTTGCGGTATCGTCGGCTGACGTTTCCCGAGCTTAATCCACAACGATGCAAATACAGGGGCTAAAATAATAATAAATAATGGGTTCAATGATTGGAACCAGGCAGGATTAATAGTAAACCCAGCAAACTCCAATTGGGTCCGTTTGTCTGCATATAAAGCTAAAATCGTTGAACCTTGTTCCTGAATTGCCCAGAACATAACAGATGCGATAAAGAGCGGGATATAAGCAATAATACGAGAGCGTTCAACAGCAGTGGTTTTAGGACTGCGATACATCACAATAAAGTAGATGGTAGGTATTACAATTCCTAAAATTCCGACAAGAGTGATAAAACTGTCAAAATTTAAAATACCAGTTGGTATTGTTACCGCACATAAAATGGCAATAATCGCAATAACTAATACAATGATTATTCCATACTTTTTTCGTTCAGCAGGCGTAAGCGGATTCGCTACAAATGTACCAGCAAGCCCAAGATTTTTTTTCTTTGTTACTGCAAAAATAACAAGCCCGATAAGCATACCGACGGCTGCGATTGCAAAACCTAGGTGGAAATTAATATCCATTCCAACTTTTCCGACAATTAACGGTGAAAGAAAGGCTCCAAGATTAATTCCCATGTAAAAGATGCTAAAACCTGAGTCGCGCCGGTCATCTTCTTCACTATACATTTCACCGACAACGCTGGAAACATTCGGTTTAAGTAATCCCGTACCTAGTACAATTAAAACCATTGAAACGAAAAATAAAGCGAGACTGCCAGGAACTGATAATGCAATATGACCAAGCATAATCAGAATTCCACCGTAGAAAACAGCTTTTGACGTTCCAATCACCCGATCAGCGAGCCAACCGCCAATAATCCCTGACATATATACTAATGATCCATAAATAGACATTATTGCAAGTGCAATCGGCTCATCAAGACCTAATCCGCCTTTTGAAAGCTCATAGTACAGATAATAAACGAGGATTGCTTTCATTCCATAATAGGAGAATCTCTCCCAAAATTCTGTAAAGAAAAGAGTAAACAGACCCTTCGGATGCCCGAAAAATCCTGTTTGCGGCACACTAGCCACAATTTTCTGTTTATTATAATCAGACATTACATTAAACCTCCCTTTATATTATTCTAAGATAATACCCCTTCACTTTTTTGTCAAATTCCGACAGGTGATTGTCAAGCCGCGAAGTTTGTCGAATTTATATTGTTTTGTATAGTTTATAAATGATGAAACACACTAAAATAGCAGTTATACATTCACATTTTTTGAGGAGATTTCTATGTACAAATTATTCACACATAACGATTTAGATGGGGTTGGATGTGGAATTGTCGCAAAAATTGCGTTCGGTGACCAGGTCGATGTCCGCTACAATTCTGTGATGGGTTTGGATTTTCAGGTGGAGAGATTCCTTGAAAAGAAAAACGACAAAAAGCAGAAAGAGGATTTCTTAATTATTACAGATTTATCAATTAATGAAGAAAACACAAAGGCACTTGATGAATATGTTTCGGAAGGCGGAATGGCAAGGCTGATTGATCACCATAAAACGGCCCTTCATTTTAACGACTATAGCTGGGGATTAGTGAAAGTGGAATACGAGGATGGACGTTTAACCTCTGCCACCTCACTGCTGTATGAATATCTGGTTGAACATGAATTAATCCAGCCTTCCGCAGCAGTGGAAGAATTTGTAGAATTAGTGCGGCAATATGACACGTGGGAATGGGAAAAATACGACAATATCAAAGCCAAGCATTTGAATGATTTATTCTTTATGGTTTCCATCGACGAATTTGAAGAAAAAATGGTATCTAGGCTCTTAGAAAGTGAACATTTTGAGTATGATGAATTTGAACAAAAGCTGCTCGATATGGAAGAGGAAAAAATTGAACGCTATATCCGAAGAAAAAGAAGGGAAATGGTTCAAACATTTGTCGGAGAGTATTGTACAGGTATTGTTCATGCTGAATCTTATCATTCCGAGCTCGGAAGTGAGCTGGGAAAGGAAAATAGTCATTTGGATTACATCACCATTTTAAATATGGGCGGAAGAAAAATTAGCTTTAGAACGATCCATGATGATGTGGATGTCTCAGCTGTTGCCGGACGATTTGGAGGAGGCGGGCACGCTAAAGCAGCCGGCTGCTCGATGAACGAAGAATCTTATGAGCTTTACGTAAAGGCTGCCTTTACGATTGAACCGATGAGACAGGATGCTTTCAAGAATCAATATAACCTCAAAAATATTCCGCAAGGCAGCTTATATGAAAATCGCAATGAAGACCAGATCTTTATCTATTCCATAAATGAGTCAGAGTGGGTCGTTGAACTGAATGGGGACCCCTTGACAGAGACTTTCCCGAGCTTTGAAGCTGCCGAGAGACATGTTAAAAGAAATCACTCAGCATGGCTAGCCAGAGATGAACATTATGTTGAATTTTTGAAGGAAATCGTGATGAGTTTAAAACGTATTTAAAACTGCACCATTTCAATGTAAAAACCCCTGCTTTGTTGTGCAGGGGTTAAACTCATGTTTCATAATTTTTTCACTAAAATAAACAATAAACTATTTTACTAGTTTTAGATTGTCAAAGGTGTGGGATAATGTGAGTATTAAATCCTTCTGGAAATTCATGAATATGTAAAAAATTGAATGGTCTGATACAAATACAATTTTTTGATAGAGGGGCAAGCAATATGGCAAAACCAAAAAAATATTATGTTGTTTGGATTGGGAGAAATCCTGGGATTTATACAAGCTGGGACGAGTGCAAAGAGCAAGTGAACGGTTATCAAGGGGCAAAATACAAATCCTTTTCTACCGAACAGGAAGCGAAAGCTGCATTTACTGCCGGGGAGGCCAATTCATATGCAACGAAAACCTCAAAAAGCTCGAACTCAAAAAATCCTCAGGTTCCAGCAAACATTATTTACGATAGTATTTCCGTCGATGCGGCTTGCAGCGGAAATCCTGGCGATCTCGAGTACCAGGGGGTTGATACAAAAACGGGAGAGCAAATTTTCCATGTGGGTCCAATAGAAAATGGCACTAATAACATTGGTGAGTTTCTAGCAATTGTTCATGCGCTGGCACTGCTCAAAAAACAGAACAGCAGCAAAACAATCTATTCTGACTCTGCTACCGCTATCTCTTGGGTAAAAAGAAAAAAAGCGAACACCCAGCTGGAGTACTCGGAAAAAACTCAATATATTTGGTCATTAATAAAACGTGCGGAAAAATGGCTGGAAGAGAATACATATACCAATAAGATTTATAAATGGGAAACAAAAGAATGGGGCGAAATTAAAGCGGATTTTGGCAGAAAATAAGGATTCCGCGCAAGTGCAGCCAAATCTGGCGTAATGCAAACTTTAATCATTTCATCAATCCAAAAGCCCTGAACCTTACATTAGGTTCAGGGCTTCTTAATCAAACATTATAATTTAAACGAACTCTTCAGCTCCACAATTAAGTTATAAACGGCTTTTTCTCCAGTCGAGAGCTTTGGATCGACACTAAAATAGCCATGTCTAAAGAATTGGAATTTATCATAAGGTTTGACATCCTTCATATTTGGTTCGACAAACCCATTTAAAATTTGCAGAGAATTTGGATTCACATAATCTAAGAAATTCTTGCTGTCCTCATCCTCTTTTTCCTCTCCATCTTCATCTATAATCAATGGCTCATAAAGGCGGAATTCGGCAGGAACTGCTTGCGTGGCTTCCACCCAGTGAATCGTGCCTTTAACTTTTCGTCCTGTAAACCCAGTACCGCTTTTTGTTTCCGGGTCATAGGTACAATGGATCTCAACCACATTTCCATCCGCGTCCTTAATGACATCTTCGCATTTAATAAAGTAGGCATGCTTTAGTCTCACTTCATTGCCAGGGAACAAACGGAAGTACTTACTTGGCGGATTTTCCATGAAGTCTTCTTGTTCAATATAAATTTCACGGGAAAACGGAATTTGTCTTGTTCCCATTTCTGGAGCTTCCGGATTAATTTCTGCTTCAAGCATTTCAACCTGGCCTTCAGGATAATTGGTGATGACTACTTTAAGCGGGCGCAAGACACCCATTGTCCGAGGGACTTTTAGTTTTAAATCCTCTCTGACAAAGTGGTCGAGCATGCGGGAATCGACTGCCCCGTCACCCTTGGATACTCCTAATTCACGGACAAATGCCCGGATCGCTTCTGGAGTAAATCCTCGTCTTCTTAGTCCTGAAATGGTAGGCATGCGCGGGTCGTCCCAGCCATCTACATATCCTTCCGCTACTAATTGCTTTAATTTGCGCTTGCTCATAACCGTATTGGTTAAATTCAATCGGCCAAACTCGATTTGCTGCGGTTTGCTCTCCATTTCACATTCTTCAATCACCCAATTGTATAGAGGACGCTGATCTTCAAACTCTAGTGTACAAATAGAGTGAGTTACATCTTCAATGGCATCCTCAATTGGGTGTGCGAAGGAATACATCGGGTAAATACACCATTTATCCCCAGTATTGTGGTGGGTTGCATGAGAAATCCGGTAAAGCACAGGGTCCCGCAAATTAATATTTGGCGAGCTCATATCGATTTTCGCCCTTAGGACTTTCTCACCGTTTCCAAATTCTCCTTTACGCATCCGTTCAAATAAATCAAGATTTTCCTCAACTGAACGATTACGGTAAGGACTCTCTTTGCCCGGCTCTGTTAAAGTACCGCGGTATTCCCGAATTTCATCAGCCGTCAGGTCATCGACATAGGCTTTCCCTTTTTTAATCAGAAGGACGGCCCGATTATACATTTCCTCAAAATAATCGGAAGCAAAAAACAGACCATCCCATTCATAGCCAAGCCATTTGACATCCTCTTTAATGGATTCAACAAATTCCGTATCTTCCTTTAATGGATTGGTGTCGTCAAAGCGGAGATTCGTTTTCCCGTTAAATTCATCTGCTAAATCAAAATTAATGATAATCGATTTGGCATGTCCGATATGTAAATAACCATTTGGTTCCGGAGGGAAACGAGTGATCACCTTATCCCGTTTACCGGTCTTTAAATCTTCAATAATAATATCCCGTATAAAATTTGAGGTGTTATGTTCCACAGCTCTCAACCTTCCTTATAAATGAAGTTGTAACTAATTATTTATTTTGTGAAAATAAATCGATCTTTATATACTTTAGACAGTATGTCCGTTAGCAAGTATTGTAACACAACTGCAGTTGGAATTTTAGTGAAAAAATCAAGGATACAACCAAATATCCCCATTATCAAAATTCGTCCGAGTATCATAGGATAAAGTATACCCCCTTATAGTGTATGAACAGAAGAAATGAAAGCGTTTGCCAAAAAGTTCAAGCTGTCCAAAGGTATTTTGATGTTTAGAAATGACTGATTTTTGTGAATACTAACAATAGATAGAAGCTGGATTTACCTTTGATTAGAGGTAAGTACCTGTTTTGCAGAATAAAAAGTAAGCTCAATAAAGTTCTAAAGGAGTGCAAGTCAAATGAATATTGATAGAGCGTTACAGGTGCTCGATTCCATGCGACTGCCGAACGGAACTTATACAGCGAGCCTTTCCCAGGATTATTATTACGTGTGGATTCGGGACGTTTGTTATACGGTTCTGCCTTTTTTAAAGAGACCAGATGAACGGTTTGAAAAAGCCTATCATGCCTTATTTGATTTATTCAAAAGCTATGAATGGAAAATTGATATTCATCGCACCAAAAAGCCCGTTTATTTATATGAGTATATTCATTCTCGCTATTCAACGGATTTAAAGGAGCTTCACCAAGAATGGGGGCATGCTCAAAATGATGCGATTGGTGCATTTCTCTGGGGAGTTGGTGAAGGCTTTAGTCACGGACAGCGAGTTATTCGCGATGAAAGCGATATCGTCATTCTGCAAAAATTGGTCGACTATTTAGAGTGTATCCGCTACTGGGAAGATGAAGACAATGGCATGTGGGAAGAAAATATGGAGGTCCATGCCTCTAGCATTGGTGCATGCGTAGCCGGATTAAAAGCTATAAAAATGCTGGTAGAAGTTAAGGATGAGCTGATCACAAATGGGGAAATCGCATTACAAAAGCTTCTGCCGCGTGAAAGTATCACAAAAGAAACGGATTTGGCTCTTCTATCCCTTATTTACCCCTATCGCGTGGTAGACCGGCAAATGGCTTTAATAATCCTGGAAAATGTCACTACACATTTAGAAAGAACCTACGGCTGTATTCGTTACTCTAATGATCGGTATTATAACGAAGGCAGTGAAGCAGAATGGTGCTTCGGTTTTCCTTGGTTAGGTCTATGTTATTTAGAGCTGGGCATGTTTGAAAAAGCAGCGGAATACCTAAAAAAAACCATGCGGATTATCCCGGAAAACTGGGAGATTCCAGAATTGTATATAGGCGGTACGTTCAAACCAAATGTCAATACTCCGCTAGCTTGGGCGGTTGCGATGGCGTATTTATTTTTAACCCAAATGGAATCTTTAAAAATGATTGGTGAAAAAGTTCATTAATAAGTATAGATACTCAAAGATGTCTCAAAAGAGCTGATCTCTTTTGGGACATCTTTTTTTATAACGATTACTCCCCAAAATTGCTTATTTTTCAACAATAAAAGACATTTTTCACTGAAGGGTTCGCATTTTTCGCATCGAATGTTTCTTTATCACTATAAATCATGAGGAAAGAAACGAGACGGAGGTGTAAAAAAGATGGAAGGGACCATCGTCAAGGCTCAAAACAAACTTGTAAGTGATTTAGACGTATACCTTTTTCATGAAGGAACCCTTTATCAGGCATATAACATGCTTGGAGCTCACTTCATCACCTATGAAGAGGTGGAAGGGGTTCGTTTTGCAGTGTGGGCACCGAATGCCAGAAGGGTTGCGGTGGTAGGAGATTTTAACCGCTGGGATGGGTCACATCATCAGATGGAACGAATCCCTCAGTCAGGGATATGGGTGCTGTTTGTCCCAGGGCTACAGGAAGGAGAACTCTATAAATATGAAATCGTCACTCCTGAAAATACAAAAGTACTAAAGGCAGACCCATTTGCATTTTCCTCTGAGGTCCGGCCAAATACGGCTTCTAAAATTCATCGGCTGGGTACATATAAATGGCGGGATCAAAAATGGATGCAAACAAGAAAAAAAATAGACCATTTTAAAAAGCCGATGATTATTTATGAACTTCACCTCGGAACATGGAAAAAGAAGGCGGATGGCGAGCTTTATTCATACCGTGAACTGGCCGATGAGCTGATTGATTATGTCGTTTCTTCAGGTTTTACACATATCGAACTGATGCCTATTATGGAACATCCGTATGACCGATCTTGGGGTTACCAAATTACGGGTTATTATTCAGTCACAAGCAGGTTTGGATCCCCTGAAGATTTTATGTATTTTGTCGATCAATGCCATCAAAAAGGGGTTGGAGTAATTTTAGATTGGGTCCCTGTCCATTTTTGTAAGGATGCTCATGGTCTAGGCCGTTTTGATGGAACCCCGCTCTATGAACCTATCGATCCGCGTGAAGCAGAAAGGGCTCTTTGGGGGACCTACAGTTTCGATTATAAAAAGCCTGAGGTGATTAGCTTTCTTATATCTAATGCGATATTCTGGCTAGACGTTTTCCATCTGGACGGATTTCGGGTGGATGCTGTATCATCCATGATTTATTTAAATCATGACCGTAATCACCATGAACCTTTAAAAAACAAGAATGGCGGAGAGGAAAATTTAGAAGCCGTAGCATTTACGAAAAAATTAAATGAAGTTGTGTTCAGGGACTATCCAGAATGTTTGATGATTGCAGAGGAAGCAACGGCTTGGCCGCTTGTAACTGCTCCTACTTATTCAGGGGGACTGGGGTTTAATTATAAATGGAATATGGGCTGGGTGAATGATGTTCTCCGCTATATGTGTCTCGAAGAACATGAACGGCCTAACCATCATAATCTATTAACTTTTTCATTTTTTTATGCCTTCTCTGAAAACTTTATCCTTCCGCTTTCACACGATGAAGTCGTGTATGGGAAGAGATCCTTGCTTAATAAAATGCCAGGAGACTATTGGAAAAAATTCGCTAATTTACGATTATTGTACGGCTATTTCATGACACATCCGGGCAAGAAGCTTTTATTCATGGGCAGTGAATTTGCTCAGTTTGATGAATGGAAGGATGAAGCAGAGCTGGATTGGAACTTGTTTGAGTATGAACCGCATCGGCAATTCTATGATTATATCAAAAATCTCCACCAGTTTTATAGGAAAACAAGTTGTTTGTGGAGGCTTGATCATGACCAGGAGGGATTTGAATGGATCAATCCACATGATTCCGGTCAATGTGTCATATCATTTATGAGAAAGGGGAAACGAAAAGGGGATTACTGTATCGTTATTTGTAATTTTTCATCTCGGGTGTATCACAACTATCGCCTTGGCGTACCGGCGCTCGGTAGCTATTTGGAAATGTTCAATAGCGATTCGCCTGCATTTGGAGGATCAGGACAATGTAATTCACTTCCAATCGCAGTAGACAATCAGCCTTATAACAATCAGCCATATAGTATGGAAATCACGGTTCCTCCATTAGGGGTTACGATTTTTATGAAACAGACGAAAAAAAGAGGGGGAAAGGTGAATGCAGGCCATTAAAAAATGTGTAGCCATGCTTTTAGCAGGGGGGCAAGGAACAAGACTGGGAGAATTAACGAAAGGACTGGCCAAACCTGCTGTTCCATTTGGGGGAAAGTATAGAATTATAGATTTTGCCTTAAGCAATTGCAGTAATTCAGGGATTCGATCAGTAGGAGTTTTAACGCAATACCAGCCTCATCTTTTAAATGGGTATGTTGGAAATGGCGCAACCTGGGATTTAGACCGGAAGTTTGGCGGTGTCGATGTGCTGCCGCCTTATAAGGGGTATGACGGAGGTCAGTGGTATCTGGGGACAGCCAATGCCGTGTTCCAAAACATTCATTACATTGAACAAAAGAACCCAGAGTATGTTCTTGTTATATCTGGGGATCACATCTATAAAATGGATTATAATCGCCTGCTGCAGTTTCATTTAGAAAAGGGTGCCGATGCAACGATTGCCGTCATAGAGGTTCCATGGCAGGAGGCAAGCCGGTTTGGAATTTTAACGACAAATGAAGATAACCGCATAACAGAATTTAACGAAAAGCCAGCGCATCCCAAAAGCAATCTCGCTTCGATGGGGATTTATATCTTTAATTGGAAGCTGTTAAAACGTTACTTAATTGCTGATGAAAGAGATCCGCTCTCCTCTCATGACTTTGGCAAAGATGTAATCCCTAAAATGCTTACTGACCAGATCAATCTCTTTGCTTACAAATTTAGAGGCTATTGGAAGGACGTCGGAACAGTTCAAAGTCTATGGGAGGCTCATATGGATTTATTAGAAGAAAATCCTGAATTGGACTTATACGATATGGACTGGAAAATTTATTCAGTAAACGCCAATCTTCCGCCTCATTATATTGCCCCTGGGGCAGAGATCAAGCAATCATTGATTAATGAAGGGTGCAGAATACACGGCCGTGTGCTCCGTTCTGTCTTGTCTCAAAATGTCACGGTAGGATCTGATACATGGATAAAAGATTCGGTGATTATGCCTGATGTGACGATTGGAAACAACGTCATGATTGAAAGGGCGATTATTGCCGGCGGAACCGTGATTGAGGATGGAGTCAGAATCGGTTCTGCCAACCCAAATGATGAAATTATATTAATCGGGGAAAATCAGCGAATATCGAACAATATTCAAAAGAAAGCATTGTAAGCATGATCTGCAAAGATTACTAACAAGGAGACGGGTAGATGAGAGAAGTATTAGGTGTAATCAACTTGATGAATGAAAATCAGTTTTTAAAAGCTTTGACCTCTTCTCGATGTTTAGCATCTGTTCCTTTTGGGGGACGCTATCGATTAATAGATTTTACTTTATCTGATTATATTCATGCTGATATTACCCAAGTGGCGGTGTTTGCTAAAGAAAAATACCGGTCCCTTATGGATCACCTGGGTTCGGGGAAAGAATGGGACTTAGACCGTCACACAGGGGGATTATATATTTTGCCGCCGCTTCATCCTGGAGAAAGGATGAAGGGGGATCTGCAGCAGTTTTTCGATCATATTATGTTTTTTCAAAGATCGCCGGCAGATACCGTTATAATTTCTCCGGGTCATCATGTTTGTGAAATGGATTATAACGATCTTATTGACTTTCATAACGAAAATAATGCCGATATTACGGTTGTATATAAGGATTACAAAGGAACACCGGTCTATAAGCCGGTTTATCATCAATGTTCAATCGACAAAGATGAAAATATAACTGATATTCAATTATATACAATCCCTCAATTAGGGGACCTTGTATGTCTAGATACTTATGTCATTAATAAAAATCTTTTGGTAGATCTTATATATAAATGTGTTGAAAATGATGAATACGATTTGTTAAAGGATGCTATTAAAGCAAACCTGCATCACTTTCGGGTGAAGGGTTATCGCTTGCCCGGCGAAATGCTGTTTATTCATTCGATTGAGAGTTTTTTTGAAAGCAATATGGCCTTTTTGAATCAAAAGGTGATGCAAGCTTTTTTTAATGATAAACGGGACGTATTTACGAAGATCAAGCATGAGGCTCCAACCAGATACGGGCATTGCTCAAAAGTATCGCACTCATTAATTGCAAATGGCTGTGATATTCAGGGGGTGGTAGAAAATAGCATTCTCTTTCGCGGTGTAACCGTTCAAAAAGGAGCTGTCGTTAAAAATAGTATTATTATGCAAAAAAGTGTGATTGAAGAAGGGGCCTACGTTGAAAATGTAATTACTGATAAGCAGGCCAAAATTACAAAGGAAAAGGTTATAAAAGGACCGAGAGTCATTAAAAAGGCAGAGAAGGTCTAAAATGGAGGTTCGATGATGAACGTTCTTTTTGCTGCATCCGAATGCGCTCCTTTTATCAAAACAGGCGGTCTCGGCGATGTGATTGGGTCCTTGCCAAAAGAGCTTCAGAAACTTGGAGTAAATGTATCTGTTATATTGCCTAAATACGGTGATCTTCCCTTCTGGTTTAAAGAGCAAATGGATTTTGTCACAAGTATCGAAGTCCCTGTAGGCTGGAGGATGCAATATTGTGGGATCGAAACATATAAGAGGGAAGGAATTACCTACTATTTTTTAGATAACGAATACTATTTTAAAAGACATGGCAGCTATGGCTTTTTTGATGATGGGGAACGTTTTGCCTTTTTCTCAAGGGCCATCTTTGAAGCTATTCCTTATCTTGAATATAAACCAGATATCATCCACTGTCATGATTGGCAAACCGGACCCGTTCCAGTCCTGTTAAAAGCTCACTTTAAAAAACACCCCTTATATTCTGAAATAAAAACAATTTTTACAATTCATAATCTCCGTTATCAGGGAGTGTACCCTAAATCCGTTCTGTGGGAGCTGCTGGATTTAAGTGAGCTTTATTTTCATATGGACGCGTTAGAATTCCATGGTCAAGTTAGTTATATGAAAGCGGGACTTGCGTTTGCTGATTATATAACAACAGTGAGTCCATCATATGCAGAAGAAATTCAAATCCCATATTATGGAGAAAATTTGGATGGTTTTTTAAGAAAGCGAAGTCAAGTTTTACGAGGGATTATCAATGGGATTGATAATGAAGCGTATAACCCGAGAACAGATACTGAAATCTATACACCATACTTTAATTATGAAGGTAAAGTGAAGAATAAGGCTATGCTTCAGCAAGACTTAAAACTTCCTGTTAACCAGGATGTTCCGATCATTGCAATGATATCACGGCTGGTAGATCAAAAAGGGATCGATCTGGTCCTCCATGTATTCAAGGAAATTATGAGTCAAAAAGTACAATTTATTGTCTTAGGGACAGGCGAAGAACGCTATGAAAATGCTTTTCGGGCGTTAGCGCAAGAGTTCCCGGAACAAGTGTCGGCGCATATATATTTCGATGAAAGCTTGGCAAGGAAGATATATGCTGGTTCTGATCTTTTTCTGATGCCATCTCAATTTGAGCCGTGCGGGATTGGTCAGCTGCTCGCCTTACGATATGGGTCTCTCCCTCTTGTAAGGGAAACCGGGGGATTGAAAGATACAGTAGTTCCATATGATGAGTTAAAAGATCACGGTACTGCTTTTAGTTTTGCAAATTATAATGCTCACGACATGCTATATACCATTGAGCGGGCACTTATGTTTTACCGGTTTCAGCCTAACACCTGGAAGAAGCTGGTTTATCGGGCAATGGAACTGGATTTTAGCTGGCAGTCGTCAGCGCTTGAATATAAGCAGCTTTACGAAGCACTTCTGCCGGAGAAGTCATTGGAGCTGGTTTGAATTTTTTAAGGATGATAAAAAAAGATAAAATAGAACATTTTTTTGTTAATGAAAAGAGATCATGTTACACCATTCCGTAATTGGCAATACTGATTAGTAAATCCATTATGGAGTGGTTTTTTTGAACGCAGGAGCTTGGGCATATACATCTTTACTTATTATAGGTATAGTAATTCTAATCATTTCCTATCGGAAAACAAAATCTAGAAGAATCTTTTATTTCTTTTTAGCAGTTTTTGGGTTAATTCTTCTTTTTGATTATATTATTTACGTTTGGGGAGATGCCTATGAATATTATCCAAATCTTATAAAGAACGAGTATGATTCAAAACTGGGCGGTTACATAAATGCGGTAATTATAGCATCTGCCGCTACTATTTTTTCGATCCTTCAGGCGAGGTTAATTTGGAGCATCGGATTGGCCATCCTTTTTTCCATGATTGAGCTTCTTTTTATGAGATTAGGGGTTTATGAACAGTATTGGTGGAAGACGGGATATACATTTACCTTGCTGCTCCTTCATTTTCCGATTATGAAGGCATGGTGGAATTATTTAGGCAAGACCCATCGGAATGTTATCTCATTACTGACTATGATTAGTTGTTATTATGCAATCCACTCCATTCTTTCTTTTTTCCAATACGGGATAATGGAGATCAGATCTTTTCACGTTGAATGGCTTGAAAGGATCGGACAAGAAAGCGTCGCACTTAATTCGATGGAATTATTGCTTATCAGTATATTTCTGTCTTGTTTAATTTTCTTTAGAAAAAGTAAAACCTGGCTTTTATTCGGCATTGCTTTCTCTTCAGTGATAGATATTGGATGTAAAAGAGTAGGATTGATTATCGCTCATGTGCCTTGGGATTGGTTTTATTATCTGGCAGCAGATTGTCTAAGCGTGCTGGCTGTAATTTATTTTGGAGAAATTCTTAGGAAAAACGAAAGGCTATCCTTCAGCGGGTAGCCTTTCGTTTTTATTCTTTTTACGTCCATTTTTTAAAAATTGTGGACAATCACACCTTCGTATTCTGCCATATTTCATACCTTATAGTGAACCGAATCTTAAAGGAGGATGAAATATGTTTGGATATTCGATGGTTCAAATGGTCCGTTCAAATGCTCATAAGCTAGACCGTCCTTTACGCGAAAAAGTGTTAAATATGTATAAACCATTTAAGTTTACTCCTTGCTTTCTGCATAATATGTTTGAAAGTTTTTTGAAAAAGACACGCAAACTATCTGTCATTATAGAGTTTGAGAAAGATTATTTTGAGGAAGGCTGTCAGCAAGTTGGACAAGTTATTGAATATGGGACGAGATGTCAACTAAAGAACCAATTTCAAGTGGTCACATGTCTCAGTGCAGATATTACACCGGATGCTTTAGAGAAGGTTCTAACAAACTGTAATCATGTTCGTAAAATTTACTTAAATCGGGAAGTAAAAGCTTTCTTAGACAATGCCGTAGTAGCAGCAAATGCCCAAAATATCGTTAGAAACGGTACTACTCTTACTGGCAGAGGAGTAACGGTGGCAGTAATCGATACAGGCGTATACCCGCATACCGACTTAGAAGGAAGAATTGTAGACTTTGTAGATTTTGTTAACCAAAGAACTGCACCATATGATGATAATGGGCATGGAACCCATTGTGCCGGAGATGTCGCAGGAAATGGCGCTGCTTCTTCTGGACAATATAGAGGTCCGGCACCAGAGGCTAATATAATCGGGGTTAAGGTTTTGGATAGCATGGGCTCTGGATCATTAGATACGGTGATGCAAGGAGTCGAATGGTGTATTCTCTATAATCAGAATAACCCGCAAAATAAAATTAATGTGATCAGTATGTCATTAGGCAGTACAGCTCAAGCTTTCGAAAATGAAAATGATGACCCTATGGTGCAAATTGTAGAAAGAGCATGGGCTGAAGGTATTGTGGTATGTGTTGCCGCAGGTAATGAGGGACCAGATGCGAGAACCATTGCAAGTCCGGGAATTAGCGATAAAGTCATTACAGTCGGAGCCTTAGATGACCGTGACACACCGGCAAGGGAAGACGATGATGTAGCAAGCTTCTCTAGCAGAGGTCCAACAATTTACGGTGAAACAAAACCGGATATTCTAGCTCCTGGCGTTAATATTGTGTCGCTTCGCTCGCCTAATTCGTTTATTGATAAATTACAAAAGGGAAATAGGGTCGGAACAGACTATTTCATTATGTCAGGAACCTCGATGGCCACGCCAATTTGCGCAGGAATTGTTGCCTTAATGCTTCAATCCAATCCAAGCTATACGCCACAGCAGGTGAAAGATTTATTGAAAAGAGGAGCTGATTTGTGGACTGATCGCGATCCTAACGTTTATGGAGCCGGGTATATTAATGCAGAAAAATCAATTCCATAAACAGATTCGAAAAACAAAACGGGCCTGCTAGACTGAGCGATGGGGAAGTATAAAATTTTGAGGTTGTTGGCAGGCGAAGTAAGCATTGTTGCACCAGCGTAAATAGTATCGTATCCTAGCGGAATGAGGATCCATTAAAAAAGTTAGGCGGATCCTTATTCCGTTATTTCAATAAAAACCTGCACTTTAGAGGCTGAAGCGGATTCTGATTCCGCTATTCGTACAAAATCATTCAATTTTGACGGAAAAAAGGGCGAATAACGGAACCAGGAACCGAAACCATGCTCCAAACAAGGGTTTTTGAAAAAATAGCGGAATGAGGATCCATTAAAAAAGTTAGGCGGATCCTTATTCCGTTATTTCAATAAAAACGTGTACTTCAGAGGCTGAAGCGGATTCTGAATCCGCTATTCGTACAAAATCATTCAATTTTGACGGAAAAAAGGGCGAATAACGGAACCAGGAACCGCAAACTATGCTCCAAACCAAGGTTTTTGAAAAAGCGGAATGAGGATCCATTAAAAAAGTTAGGCGGATCCTTATTCCGTTATTTCAATAAAAACGTGTACTTCAGAGGCTGAAGCGGATTCTGAATCCGCTATTCGTACAAAATCATTCAATTTTGACGGAAAAAAGGCAAATAACGGAACCAGGAACCGAAACCATGCTCCAAACAAGGGTTTTTGAAAAAATAGCGGAATGAGGATCCATTAAAAAAGTTAGGCGGATCCTTATTCCGTTATTTCAATAAAAACCTGCACTTCAGGGGCTGAAGCGGATTCTGATTCCGCTATTCGCACAAAATCATTCAATTTTGACGGAAAAAAGGGCGAATAACGGAACCAGGAACCGAAACCATGCTCCAAATAAGGATTTTTGATTAAATAGCGGAATGAGGATCCATAAAAAAGTTTGTTGGTTAAAAAAGAGGATTCATTTTCAGAGTAGCGGAACAAATATCCTCTTAGAACAGCTTTCTAGCCAGCAAAAAAGACCGGGCAGTTTTTGCCCGGTTTTTCTTAATACAAAACGAA
Source organism: Bacillus litorisediminis (assembly GCF_022808645.1). Classification (GTDB taxonomy): domain Bacteria; phylum Bacillota; class Bacilli; order Bacillales; family JC228; genus Bacillus_BF; species Bacillus_BF litorisediminis. Next base: position 82,465 of record NZ_JAKZKT010000005.1, on the reverse strand, counting down.
TTAAGATTGTACAAACATAAAAAATTGATAGAATAAAAGTAATAGAAAGATAATGACAATTCAGAAAGAAGGCTGTACCTATGGAAAAAGCAATCCAGGTGTATCGAGGACCATATTTAGAAAGTACACATGATATCCATATTGCCGTTGTAAATACAGAAGGGGAGCTTGTTTATTCTTATGGAGACCCTAATCGATTAACATTCCCTCGCTCATCAATGAAGCCATTTCAAGCGATTCCTGTTGTTGAGACAGGGGCAGCAGATGCTTTCCGATTTGATGAGGCGGATCTTTCCCTTATTTGTGCCTCCCACAGCGGTGAACCGATTCATCGCAATCGGGTCATGGACATTCTCGGCAGACTGAAACTGGAAGAAAATGCTCTTCAGTGCGGCACCCATATCCCGAGAGATATGGATAGCTATAAAGAATTGATTAAAAATGGGGGGGAGCTCACAGCGGTTTTCAGTAACTGTTCAGGAAAACATTCTGGAATGCTCACAGCAGTCGTTCATATGGGAGAGGATATCCATACTTACCGGGAAATTGACCATCCGCACCAGCAGCGGATACTTCAGGCAATCGAAGAAGTTTGTCAATTTCCAAAAGAAAGTATTGAAATAAGCGTAGACGGATGCGGAGTCCCTGTCCATCGTGTTCCTCTTAAGAATACGGCATTAGGCTATGCCAGATTAGCGAATTCCTCTGCCATGGAAAACAAAGAGCGTGCAGTGACGCTTGAAAGAATCAGAAAAGCAATGACATCTGCTCCTGAGATGGTCGGAGGGAAGGACCGCTTTGATACGGATTTAATGAGAGTCTTTGGAGGAAGAATTGTTGCAAAAGCAGGTGCAGAAGGAGTCCAATGCCTTGGAGATTCGGAAACTGGCCTCGGTATTGCTATAAAAGTAGAGGATGGAAATGCCAGAGCAACCAGTGTAGCTGCGATGGAAGTATTAAAGCAGCTGGGTATTGGGGACGATCGCATTTATGCCGAACTGGAACATTATTGGGAAGCACCGGTACTAAATGCAAGAAAAGATCAAATTGGTGTCATAAAAGCCGAGTTTAAATTAACTAGAGAATCAAAAATATTAAATGAGACAGTATAGTTCCTAGTTCTCATAAGGTAAGCAAGGTAATAGAACCGATGCTTACTTTTTTTTGTTTTCCTATCATCCGGGTTTAAACTAGGTCCATAGTATTTATGAAACTCGTAAATAATAGGCCCAGAGAATAATTTTTTTATAATAATTTTAATACTTTGAATTCCCCAACATTAAAGGCATGGTTGCGCTTACAAACCAATTTAAATTTTCAATCAATTAAAAAAACTCTTAAAAATACCCTGTTCAAAAGAAAAATAGTGTGATAGAATCCTATAACGATAAGTAATTATTTAAGTTTTCGAAATATTTTAGAATAATTTTACAGGGGGAGAGTTTTACCATGGCCTATACCTTAATTACAAATGGAACCTTAATTGATGGAAATGGAGGAGAGCCGGTTAAGGATGCTGCGGTTCTACTGAACGGAAATAAAATTGAGGCTGTCGGGAAAGCCTCAGAGGTCGCAGCACCAGCAGATGCAACCGTTATAGATGCCCAGGGCGGTTTTATCCTGCCAGGTTTCATTGATACACATGTTCATTTAATGATGGAAGTTGGCAAATTAGAAGAAAGATTAACTACTCCATTCTCCTACCAATTTTATAAAGCAATTCAATTCATGCAAAGGACTATTAATGCTGGGGTAACGACTGTGCGCGATGCAGGCTTTACAGATGCAGGTGTCAAAAAGGCAGTTGAGGATAAAATTGTAGTCGGTCCAAGGATGCAAATCAGTATAACTCCGCTAACTACAACAGGAGGCCATGGTGACCAATGGATGCGTTCAGGGGTGGATATTACGAATCATGGATATCCGGGAGTTCCTGACGGTATTTGTGACGGGGTCGAACAAGTTCGTCAAAGAGCTCGTGAGGTATTGCGTGCAGGAGCTGATATTATTAAGGTCCATGCAACTGGAGGAGTTTTAAGTCCAACGGACCATCCTGAATTTACTCAATTTAGCCAGGAAGAATTAGAAGTGATTGTTCAAGAAGCCAAATTTAGACGCGGTGTTAAGGTTATGGCCCATGCCCAAGGAGCCGAGGGAATTAAAAACGCAGTCAGAGCAGGGATTCATTCAATTGAGCATGGTATCTTCTTGGATGACGAAGCCATTGAATTAATGATTAAAAATGGGACTTATTTAGTTCCGACGTTATTAGCACCGGTTTCCGTTTTAGAAGCAGCTGAGCGTGATGGATCAATGCCTGAATACGGGGTTCAAAAATGCAGAGAAGTGATTGAATTCCATAAGCAAAGTATCGCTAAAGCCTACAGGGCTGGAGTGAAAATTGCGATGGGGACGGACGCAGGTGTTATGGCACATGGAACGAACCTACGTGAGCTTGGTTTAATGTGTGACATTGGAATGTCTCCAATGGAGTCGATTGTGGCTACAACTAAAACAGCAGCTGAATGCATGGGCTGGGAAGACAAAGTAGGAACCATTGAGGTCGGTAAGTTAGCTGATATAGTCATCTCTCAAACAGATCCGATTGCAGATATTCGCTCCCTTGAAAATAATGACAATATTGTAGCTGTTGTTAAAGACGGCGAATTAATTAAGAATGCACTTAAGAAGGTAGCTGTAACACAAGGTTAAGTGAACCGGTTGAACAAAGCTGTCCGTTCCGGGCAGCTAAACTTTTAACCATTCACTGACATGCTTTAAAGTGTTGAAATATAACTCCAAATACTTCTTAGTAGTTTAAAAAGCAGCACATGAATTTTTTAGGAGGGCTTTACAATGACAATCACTGATCCTACTCTTGCGGTACTCCTTGTTTTGGGAGTTATGGTTATAGGAGAAATTATTTCAATTGTAACAAGAGCACGGGTTCCGATGCTGCTTGTGGCAATGTTGGGGTATATGCTGCTAATATGGGCGGGAGTATTTCCTAAGGATATTCTGGATACGTCCACTCTCGCTATTTTTGGGTCCTTAATGGTAGCCCCGCTCATTATTCATTTAGGAACGATTATCCCTTTTAAAGTATTAAAAGGGCAAGGGAAAACGATTTTAATTGCATTAACGGGTATGATTGCAGCAACATTATTACTTCTTGCAATTGCGGCTCCTATTTTCGGATATGAAATAGCGGTTTCAGCGGCTGGGCCAATTGCAGGCGGAACCATTGCCTTTTTAATTACGACTGAGAAACTAACAGAGATTGGTGCGACTCATTTAGTTGCCATTCCCGCTCTTATTGTGGCAATCCAAGGCTTGGTCGGGATGCCGATTGCGACATTCTTTTTACGAAGATTTGCCAGAAGTGTAAAAGGAAAAATGAATGAAGCTGGTTATGAGGAAGTTGCTGCGGCAGTAGAAATACATGGATCTGCATCAGACGAAACAAAATCATGGATTCCGAAAAAATATCAGACAAACATGGTTCTGGTTTTCCAATTGTTTCTTGGCGGGGCTTTGGCACTCTTTTTAGGAAATATTACAGGGATTAACTTTAGTATATGGGCATTAGCAATCGGGTTTATTGGAGCCTATTTCGGGTTTTATCAGCAAAATATGCTTGAACGTTCTAATTCATTTGGAATTGCTATGGTAGGACTTATCTTCTTTATTCTGGCGCCAATGAATAGTGTGACACCATCAATGTTTGCACAGTCACTGTTAATTGTCTTGGCAATTATGGCTATTGGTATTGTCGGCTTAATTGGAGGAGGATTTATCGCTTCTAAGTTCTTTAAATGGGACCCAAATAAAGGGATCGCCGTTGCCCTAACAGCCTTATTAGGTTTCCCGGCAGACTATATTCTTTGTGAAGAAGTGAGCCGCAGTGTTGGAGAAACAGACGAAGAAAGAAAGGCAATCTTTAATGAAATTGTAACACCGATGTTAATAGGCGGATTTACAACTGTTACAACTGCATCCATTGTGATTGCAAGTATATTAATGAATACATTGTAGAATAGAAGGGTTTATGAGTGAGGACATCTGTTTCATATGCAGGTGTCCTTATTCTGTGGGGAATTTCTATTTTGTGGGATGTAAAGGCCAAAGCAGCTGCCTTCAAAAGAAAAGTCCTTCACATAGACAGTGAAGGACAAATCCTAAAGGCAAACTATATTCACGGTTATGGAGTAGGGGCTAACTGATCCCTTTTTCGCTCTGAGGTCTCGACCACTACACAGGCTGATGCATCTCCCATTACATTTAAAGCAGTTCTGAACATATCAAGGAATCGATCGATTCCAGCAACTAATGCAATACCTTCTAAAGGTAATCCTACTGCAGACAAAGTCATAGTAAGCATGACCAAGCCAGCACCCGGGACACCTGCAGCACCGATGGAGGCTAAGGTTCCGACTAGTGCAATTGTCAGAAGCTGAGTTACGGACAAACTGGCATCAAAATACTGGGCAACAAATACGGCACACAGTCCTTGATAGATGGCTGTTCCATCCATATTAATAGTAGCCCCAAGCGGAAGGACAAAGCTGCAGGTTTCTTTTGAGACTCCCAAATTTTCTTCCGTATTTTTCATAGTTATCGGTAGAGTCCCAGAGCTTGAACAGGTACTGAATGCTACTGTTGCTGCCGGGAAAATACCTTTAAAAAAATGCAAGGGGCTCATTTTGCCTAGTGTTTTTACGGCTATAGAATAGATAACAGCACCATGAACAATGGCCGCTATAATCATAGCAATAATAAGCTTCATTAAAGGCATTAAAACACTAAGACCATATTGTCCGACAACCGGAGCCAATAGCCCAAAAATACCAATTGGAACTAAAACCATTACGATTGCCGTAATTTTGTACATAATTTCTGCAAGACCTTCAAAAAACTGAAGAACCGGTGAGGCTTTTTCACCGACAAGCGTAATCGCAATTCCAAGAAAGATGGCAAGGAAGATAATTTGTAAAACGGCACCATTTGTCAAGGCTTCAACTGGATTGGTAGGGATAATATTTAACAAAGTAGTAATGATTCCATCAGAGCTGGTTTCTGGAGCAGCAGCATCCTCTGCTGATACGGAAAGTCCGGTTCCCGGAGAAAACACATATCCAGCTGAAATGCCAATGACAATAGCTATAAAGGAGGTAGCTAAATAGTAGATGATCGTTTTTCCGCCTAGCCTGCCCAGTTTTTTGATGTTCCCCGCACCGGTAACACCGACAATGATTGTAGAAAGAATCAGTGGAACGATAATAAATTTAATAAGTCTCAGGAATAAATCACCCAACGGCTGGAAGAAGGAAGCGCGCTCCCCTAGGATAGCCCCGACAATGACTGCCAGGACAAATGCTCCAACAATTTGCCAAACAAAATTCTTTTTCATTTCATCTCCCCTTATTACATTAGAATCAAATCAGTTTTGCTGTACTATTTTTTGAACAATCACCCCCATTTTTTTTAATATATATTCAAGCCTTAAATTGGGAATGCCAAGTTGTTGGCTAAAAAGAGGCAAGGAAACGGGAAGAAAAAACCGTTATAATAAAGAAGTATCAAATCATGACTAGATAGTCTTGTCTGAAAATCTATAAAAATATATAAAAAAGAAAAATAATTGTATATGATTAAGCTTACAGTCTTTATAAAGGATTCAACACCAAAGATAGGGAGGCTTTAGAGGGATGATTCGCCGTTTTTTCAGTTATTATAAGCCCCATAAGAAGCTGTTTATCATTGATTTTAGCTGTGCTGTGGTAGTGGCGGTCTTAGAGCTTGCTTTTCCTCTTGCAGTGCAATGGTTTATTGACAAGCTTCTGCCAAGCAATGATTGGCCCGCAATCGTATGGGTAAGCTGCGGGTTGTTTGCCCTGTATATTTTAAGCACATTCCTGCAGTTCATAGTTAACTACTGGGGACATAAGCTAGGAATCAATATTGAAACCGATATGCGCCAGCAACTGTTCCAGCATGTGCAAAAGCAGTCATTTCGTTTTTTTGACAATACCAAAACTGGTCATATTATGAGTCGGATTACTAATGATTTGTTTGATATTGGGGAGCTTGCTCATCACGGTCCGGAGGATTTATTTATTGCGGTTATGACATTCGTAGGAGCCTTTTGGATTATGTTTACCATTAATGTAAAACTTGCACTCATTGCGATGTTCATTGTTCCATTTTTAATCTGGCTAATTATTTATTGTAACTTAAGTATGAATCGGGCATGGAAAAAGATGTATAGTAACATTGCAGATGTCAATGCCCGTGTTGAAGATAGTGTTTCGGGTGCGAGGGTGGTTCAATCATTTACAAACGAAGATTATGAGATTTCCAGATTTAGAGACGATAACGGGAAATTCAGAAAGGCGAAGCTTATTGCCTATCGCGTAATGTCATACACTTCTTCCGGGACCTATATGATGACACGTTTAATTGTTCTTGTTGTTTTGGTTGTAGGAGCCTGGTTAAGTTTTAATGGTCAATTATCTTATGGAGAGCTTGTCGGATTTGTTTTGTATATAAATGTGCTTTTCAAGCCAATTGATAAGATCAGCGCATTGATGGAGCTCTATCCTAAAGGGATGGCTGGTTTTAAACGTTTTACCGAATTAATCGATACTGAGCCGGAGATAGTAGATGCAAAGGATGCAATCGAAGTGTGCAGCCTGCAGGGGAACATAACATTTGATCACGTCAGTTTTCGCTATGACAAGCATAAACCAGTCTTGAAAGGGATTGATTTGCATATTCGTGCAGGTGAAACGGTTGCATTTGTAGGGCCGTCGGGTGCAGGAAAAACAACAATCTGTTCATTGATTCCCCGGTTTTATGATGTTGATGAAGGGTCCATTTCAATTGATGGAATCGACATCCGAAAAATGAAAAAGCAATCGCTTCGGTCTCATATTGGGATTGTCCAGCAGGATGTGTTTCTATTTACCGGCACTCTAAGAGAGAATATTGCCTATGGGAAGCTGGATGCAACGGATGAAGAAATCACAGAAGCTGCAAGACGTGCCCATCTAGAAGAATTTATTGAATCTCTGCCATTAGGATATGAAACACCTGTTGGGGAAAGAGGTTTAAAGCTGTCTGGAGGGCAAAAGCAGAGAATTGCCATCGCACGGATGTTTTTGAAAAACCCGCCGATTTTAATATTAGATGAGGCTACCTCTGCACTGGATACAGAAACAGAAATGATTATTCAGCAGGCCTTAACGGAACTCTCCCAAAATAGAACGACCTTAGTAATTGCACATCGTCTTGCAACTATTAGAAATGCTGATCGAATTATTGTAGTGACAGAAGATGGAATTGCAGAACAAGGAACATACTATGAGCTTGTTGAAAAAGGCGGAGTATTTGCTAAGCTTCATCATGTTCAGTATGCAAATCAGGTGCAAGTGTAGAAAGGCTGTTTTCACAAAGATTATGGCTGGCTGAATATATTTTTTTAACTGTAGTGGAATGGAGCGGACATGTTTGCCTCCATTAAAAAACAATAAAGTATGCGAAACAGCCTATAGAAAAAAGCGATGATTTCCAAATCGGAATTCATCGCTTTTCTTTAATAAGGAGAAATTTCTTTACTGGGTAAATTTTGCAGAAAATAGGCTTGAATAAACTAATAACATTAGTTATTATAAAACTAATATAATTAGTTTATAGAATGGGGATTATAAATATGAGGATTACAAAAGCAAAGTACCTATATCAATTGACTTTTTTGCCAAGGGCCTTTCCGGTTAATTGTTACTTAGTAGAAGAAACCGATAGCTTAACCTTAGTCGATGCTGCGTTACCTTACAGCTGGAAAGGAATTTTAAAGGCAGCTGAACAAATCGGAAAACCGATTAAAAGAATTGTTTTGACACATGCGCACGGAGATCATCTTGGAGCGCTTGACGCTTTAAAATCACAGCTTCCTGACGTTTCTGTTTACATCTCAGAACGTGACGCAAGATTAATGAGGGGAGACAAATCGCTAGATTCCACTGAACCACAGGAACCTATCCGCGGAGATATCCCTAATAAGCTGAAGACTCATGCAAATGTTTTGCTGCAAGAAGGAGAAACAGTCGGCTCGCTTTTAGGTATTTCTACACCTGGCCATACACCAGGGTCCATGTCATTTATCGATCAGCGAACCCATTCGATTATTGCGGGAGATGCTTTTCAAACAAGAGGAGGCATAGCCGTTGCCGGACAAATACGCCCGACGTTTCCTTTTCCCGCTTGGGGGACCTGGAACAAAGATTTAGCTCTTAAGAGTGCCCAAAAAATTGCAAACCACAAGCCTTCATTACTTGCAGTCGGTCATGGAACAATGCTTATTCAGCCTGAAGAAGCGATTATCCATGCCATCAGAAATGCGGAAAAAAATCTTCAACTAAAGTAAAAGGAGTTAGCTAAATGTCACCAAGAAGGGGATTAGATTTAAAAGTAATTTTAGAAACAGCTGCTGAAATAGCCAATACGGAAGGAGTAGAAGCTATTACACTTGCTGCTTTAGCCAAAAAACTTCATATAAAACCGCCTTCCCTTTATAACCATATAGATGGACTTTCCGGATTACAAAGTAAATTAGCGGTCTTTGGACTCGAGCAGCTGTTAAAAGAGTTAACAAAAGCTTCTGTTGGCCGGGCAGGAGATGAGGCAGTTCAGTCATTAGCAGAAGCCTATGTTTCATTTGCAAGAAAACAGCCAGGCCTGTATCAGTTAACCCTAAAAGCACCTAAAGAAGAGGATACTGACTATCATGCTGTTGCAAACGAATTAGTTGAACTTCTTTTTGGCATTTTCCGTGCCTATCACCTCAACGACGAAGCTGCGATTCATGCTGTAAGAGGAATTAGAAGTATATTGCACGGGTATACAACACTTGAGCAAAAAGGCGGTTTTGGTTTGTCTATTGATCTTGATGTCAGTTTACGTTTTATGATTGATACTTTCCTTGCTGGAATCAAATCAGCTAACCGAAAGTAGCGGGATTCCTGGCGAACGAAAAAGATTTTTAAACAAATTGGATAAATTATTTGATTAAGCTCAAAATTATAGGCTAAAGTTAATACTGCAGATTTTAAAAATAAAGTAGATGGGGAGAGGCTAATGAAGGATCAACTAACTCCCACGTATGAAGTAATTGAATTATGTTTACTGGCCGGTAAAATTATGCTCCAAAATGGAGCTGAAACGTATCGCGTTGAGGATACGATGAGTCGGATTGCAGCAGCTTTCGGAATTCATCATTCCCATAGCTATGTAGTTCCAACCGGTATTATTTTTTCAATTGATGGCATGGAACCATCAAAGCTGATTCGAATTTCAGAACGATCTACGGATCTTGAAAAAGTCACATTGGTAAATAGTATTTCGCGAAAAATCAGCAGTGGTGAAATCTCGATAAAAGAAGCATTTACTCAATTAAAGGAAATTGAAAAAGCGAATTTATTTTACCCGATTTGGTTTCAAATATTGGCTGCTGCGGTTTCAAGCGGCTGCTTTTTAATCATGTTTAATGGAAACTGGAATGATTTTCTGCCTGCTATTGTCACGGGCGGTGTTGGTTTTACCTGTTTTCTTTATCTGCATCAGCTGATCAGGATTAAGTTTTTCTCTGAATTGATGGCATCCCTTGTCATTGGACTTGCAGCCCTTTTCTTTGTATCTTTAGGAATTGGACATGAAGTAGATAAAATTATTATCGGTTCAGTCATGCCGCTGGTTCCCGGATTAGTTATTACAAATGCAATCAGGGATTTAATTGCCGGTCATCTCGTGTCAGGGTTATCGAAAGGAGCCGAGGCTTTATTAACGGCTTTTGCTATAGGTACAGGAGTTGCTGCGGTATTTGTTATTTATTAAAAGCAGTGAGGGAAATACATGATTGAACAATTAATAACTAGTTTTATTGCATCGGCGGCGTTCGGTATTATTTTTAACGTTCCTAAAGATTCTGTTGTCAAAAGCGGATTGGTTGGTATGGCAGGCTGGTTCGTTTATATTGTAATGGTTAATGACGGAATTGATTCGGTTCTGGCATCCTTTGTTGCCGCTTTTTTTACTGGCATTATCAGTTTATCTTTTGCTAAATACTATAAAAAGCCCGTTACGATCTTTAGTGTCTCTGGAATTATTCCTTTAGTGCCGGGCGGGTTAGCCTACGATGCGATGCGGAATTTTGTTGAAAACAATTATCCGTTTGCGATTGAGCTATCGGTTAGAGTGTTTCTAATCTCTGGAGCCATTGCAATGGGACTCGTATTTTCAGAGGTTTTAAATCAGCTGATTATAAAAACAAAAAAGAAAGACAACTTTGTCAAGCGCGGGTAATTTTTCAAGAGTCTTTGGACCCTTTCTTCTAATAGGGAAGAAAGGGTATTTTATTTTAAAAGAAACTTTACAGGACAAATGTTTACAAAATGTGCCAAAATGTGTATGCTTGTTGTAAGAAAGTTTTGAAAATTATAATCATAAAGTCCCATCTATTAGTATGAAAGGTACAGAAATGTAATTTTATAATTGGAGAGGAGTGCATGGTAATGTCGAAATTAGTCAAATCGTCAAAAATAGACAAAACATTCATAAGTCAATCCTTTGAAAATCTCCAAGAAGCAATCTGTCAAGAATTAGAAATATTAGATGGGAAAGCCGTGTTTCAAGAAGAGAAATGGGATCGCCCGGGCGGCGGTGGCGGAAGAGCAAGGGTCATCGAAAACGGTAATATATTTGAAAAAGGCGGGGTTAACTTTTCCAATGTGCATGGACTGCTTCCTGATCAGCTGTCTGAGGGACTTGGATTATCTCCTGGTCATGAATTTCTCGCTACCGGAGTATCGATTATTCTGCATCCGTCAAATCCATTCGTGCCAATCATCCATATGAATGTCCGTTATTTTGAAATGTCTAACGGGGATAAATGGTTTGGCGGAGGAATTGATCTGACCCCAATTTACATTGATGTGAATCAGGCAAAATATTTTCATCAAAGCCTAAAGGACCTTTGCAATCGCCACGATCCTTCCTACTATCCGGAATTTAAAGCCTGGGCAGATAATTATTTTTATATTAAACACCGAAATGAAACTAGGGGGATTGGCGGAATCTTCTTTGACCGGTTAACAGTCAACCCTGAGTTTACATTAGAGGATAGATATGCATTTGTAAAAGATGTGGGTGAATCATTTACTCAGATTTATAAAAAGCTTGTAAATGAAAATAGGACAAAGCCTTATGGGGAAGCAGAAAAAAGGTGGCAGCTGATTCGCAGGGGAAGATACGTGGAATTTAACCTTGTTTATGATCGTGGGACAAAATTTGGATTAGATACGAATGGCCGCATTGAATCAATCTTTATGAGCCTGCCGCCTCAAGTGAAATGGCTTTATAATTACCAGCCACAGCCCAATAGTGAGGAGGAATTTACTCTCAGTATGCTGCGGAAGGGAATCGACTGGGCCAATCTATAGGTTTATTTCCATTGACTTTTACAGATGTCTCAACATAAAATGAACATAGTAAAATAAAATGAAAAGAGTTGGGCTTTCGATGAAACTGCTCAGGTCAAATCAAATAAAACGGAAATGTCATTTCCAACAACAAAGGGAACTAAGGAACTATTCAAGAAATTAACCAATTTCTTGAGATAGTTCCTTTTTTTATTGTTCCTTTAGTTTAGTAAAGAGATATGGAGGAATAAAAATGATTACTTTAACAGGGAATACACTAACCTTCACAGAAATAAGCAGGATTTTATATCAGAATGAAAAGGTGATGGCTTCTGATGAAGCTCTTAAAAAAGTGGAAGAAGCAAGAAGGTCTGTTGAAAGAATTGTACATGAAGAAAAAGTAATTTACGGAATCACAACAGGTTTTGGAAAATTTAGTGATGTACTGATTCATAGAGACAATGTCGAAGCGCTGCAGCATAATTTAATTCACTCTCATGCATGTGGAGTAGGAGAGCCTTTTCCGGAGATTGTTTCAAGAGCTATGGTTTTACTGCGGGCAAATGCCTTGCTTAAGGGCTATTCAGGGGTCAGACCCCTGATCATTGAACGTCTTTTAGACTTGGTCAATAAAAACATTCATCCGGTTATTCCGCAGCAGGGTTCTTTAGGTGCAAGCGGCGATTTAGCGCCATTATCCCATCTTGCCCTTGTATTACTGGGGGAAGGCGAGGTATTTTATCAAAACAAAAGGATCCCTGCGATAGAAGCTCTCACTAATGAAGGCATAACTCCGATAACGTTAACGGCTAAAGAAGGGCTAGCTTTAATTAATGGGACGCAGGCTATGACAGCGATGGGGGTAGTTGCCTATCTTGAAGCTGAAAAACTTGCCTTTCAATCTGAACTGATTGCCTCGATTACGATAGAGGGGTTACGCGGTATCATTGATGCATTCGACGAAGACATTCATTTAGCCCGCGGGTATCAAGAGCAAGTCGATGTGGCCAGAAGAATTCGGGAGTATTTATCAGATAGTAAGCTTGTGACAAAGCAAGGGGAAATTCGTGTTCAAGATGCTTATTCAATCCGCTGTATTCCACAGGTTCACGGAGCCACCTGGCAAACACTGAACTATGTAAAGGAAAAGCTTGAGATTGAAATGAATGCTGCCACAGATAATCCCCTTATCTTTGATGAGGGAAAAAAGGTGATTTCCGGAGGAAACTTTCATGGTCAGCCGATTGCACTGGCAATGGACTTTATGGCGATTGCCATCGCTGAATTGGCCAATATTTCGGAGCGGAGAATTGAAAGGTTAGTCAATCCTCAGCTCAATGATTTACCGGCTTTTCTAAGCCCAGAACCCGGTTTACAATCTGGTGCCATGATCATGCAGTATGCCGCTGCTTCATTAGTGTCTGAAAATAAAACATTAGCACATCCGGCAAGTGTCGATTCCATTCCTTCCTCAGCTAATCAAGAGGATCATGTAAGTATGGGTACCATTGCATCAAGACATGCTTATCAGGTCATTTCAAATACTAGAAGAGTTCTTGCGATTGAGGCCATTTGTGCGATGCAGGCCGCAGAGTATAGAGGAGCAGAGTATATGGCAACAGTAACTCGTGCCTTTTTCGAAAAAGCAAGAGAAATTACACCGTCTATTACAGCTGACCGGATATTTGCAAAGGATATTGAGAGTGTGAATGAATGGCTAAAAGGGCAATAAATAGCCGGGCTTAAATTAGGAACCTATTGTGCATCCCTCACTTTCGAAGTTATCGAAGGGTGGGGATGTTTTTTTGCTTTATTATTATAACAAGGCTGGTTTCACAAAAGTTGTTGTTAATAATATTAAATTTTTACTAAGAACTTCTGATTTGGACAGGATATGCGAAGAATTCATCAAAGCTGTCCGAATTGGCCCCCGATTCGGACACAAAGTGCGTAGAATTCTTCAAAGTTGTCCGAATCCACCCCTGATTTGGACAGGATGTGCGAAGAATTCTTCAAAGCTGTCCGAAAAAGCCCTTTATTCGGACACGATTGGAGTTGAATTCGTCAAAGCTGTCCGAATTGGCCCCTAATTCGGACACAAAGTGCGAAGAATTCATCAAAGCTGTCCGAATTGGCCCCTAATTCGGACACAGAGTGCGTAGAATTCTTCAAAGTTGTCCGAATAGGCCCTTTATTCGGACACAAAGTGCGTAGAATTCTTCAAAGTTGTCCGAATAGGCCCTTTATTCGGACACAAAGTGCGTAGAATTCATCAAAGTTGTCCGAATCCACCCCTGATTTGGACAGGATGTGCGAAGAATTCATCAAAGCTGTCCGAATCCACCCCTGATTCGGACACGACTAGCATTGAAATTAATAAACCAGTCCGAATAGGCCGTTACTCAAAATGGTGAGTACCTTAAACATGACCGTGATCAAATTAGTTCTTAATAGCTGGGAGTAGAAATGATTTTTGCCAGGTACAAAAACGTACCTGGCATTTTATCTTTATCCTAAAAGCTAGGACCTTTTATGCTTCTTTCTTGAAGAATCAACCTTTGTACTGCCAGTCTCAGTCGTAGTCGTTCCTTGTCCCTCAACATTTGGTGAGCTCATGCCAATTTTGGAAGCGTCTTTTTTTGCCTCTTTCATGCTTCTTCTCCTTTCAGTTAGAGGATTCGTTCATTAGGATGTACCGATAGGAATATTTTATGAAAAAATGAAGAATCTTAAGGAGGAGGAGGTGTTGATTGAATGGCTAGAATTGGTGTAGAACAGTCATTAACACAAGTTCAAGAGGCGTTAAGAGCACAGGGATATGAAGTGACTGAATTAAAGCAAGAGAGTGACGCACAGGGCTGTGACTGCTGTGTCGTTACAGGCCAAGATGAAAATGTAATGGGGATTCAAAATGTGGTAAGTCAAGGGTCGGTTATTAATGCACATGGATTATCGGCAGAAGAGGTTTGCCGCCAAGTAGAATCTAAGCTGCAACTTCAATAAAGTAGTAATTCTGATTGAAAAAAGTGTAGAGAAACTTGGTCTCTACACTTTTTATCTTATACTCCAAGGTGAAAAAATTTTAGCAATGTAGTAAATCTAATATTTTTTGGCATAAAATACCGTGGGCAGGACATGAGTCGAGCGATGCCACAGGTCGTGGCCGTTTCGAGCGAGATAAAGTGCAACTACGCATCACGCTAAGCCTTTAGGCTCCCAGTCGGCGAGCTTTCTGAATAAGCTTTTTCGTTCACAGGCTCCGCTTGTTTGGGATGGGAAGGAACATGGATTGTAAACGTAGTTCCAACATTCACCTGGCTTTGTACATCAATTTTGCCTTGCATTCTTTTAATAATTTCGTAGCTTACAGCTAATCCTAGCCCGGTTCCATTTTCTTTATTCGTAAAGTAAGCCGTTCCCAGCCATTTCAATTCATCCTTTGGAATGCCGCATCCGTGATCTTTTATAACTATTTCAATCATATTCTGTTTTTCACAAGCTGAAACATCTAGCGTTTGACCTGCTTTCATCGCTTCAATTCCATTTTTCATAATATTCATAAGAACCTGCTGAATTTCGTGTTTAAATCCAAATAATTTTAAGGAAGGGGCAATATCGGATGTAATATGGATGTTGTTAACGGCTGCATAGGCTGTTATGATTTGAATGGAATCATGTAAAACCTTTGTTAAATCGAATTGTTCGATGCCGCCTTTTGACGGTTTCGATATCGAAAGGTAGTCATTAATGATAGCCTGAGCCCGATCTAATTCTTCAATTGATATTTTTATATAGGATTTGTCATGGTCGGATACAGTCCCGCTAGAATTAAGCATTTGCAAAAATCCTCTCACCGTCGTCATCGGGTTTCTAATTTCATGTGCAACGGCTGCCGCAAGCTGACTAATGGTATTCATTTTTTCTACATGCTCCAGTTCTCGCTGCATAATCAGCTGGTTTTCCATGTTTTCAATGATAAAGATAACGGCCAGCAAGGTAACCCATGTGATGAGCGTTAAATAGAAAATAAAGGATAGTTCTACAGTTGATTGAATTTTTACTACATAAATCAATCGTGTAACCCCAATGCTCATGTAAAATAAACTAATTAGAAAAGCTTTAAAATAAATAGTTTGGCGGTGGTAGAAATTTTTAAATTTCGTTAAAATAATAGAGATAAAGAGGTAATTTCCAAGGTTTGATAAAAAACTGTCAGGATCTATCACCAAACTAAAGCAAAGCATACTGCACACGAGTATAAAACCTGGTAATGCACCACCGTATAGAAAGGCGACTATAATGGGAATAATCCTTAAGTCATATGAAAATCCTTCCGTATAAGAAGCCGGAAAGAGCATTGTAAGCAATAAGGATACGAACAATATGATTGTAAATTTAGAAACCCATTGATTTTGCCGGATTGAAACACTTTCTCGTAAAAAAACGAGGTAAAAGAGAACGGGGAAGAGGATCAATAAAACATTAATTAATATATCCTGGATAACGTCCCACATCTACATCACCTTCCAAAACCCGTTTAAAATGAAAAATAAGGATTCTTGTAAAAAAGTGCATACTAATAATTATAGTAGAGAAATTTCGTACATATGTATATAGGCTTATTTTCGGAACTATAAAACCCCTAGTATTTAAAAGTAAAAAAGGTTTAATTTTCAGGATGTTTTTTGGTAGATAAGCACTTAACTGCTAAGGAAAGTTGCTTTTAAAATAAATGTGTTTTAATTGTATTTGAAAAATTATAAACTGAATAGTTATTTTTTTAAAAATTTGTTAAGCAAAAGTAAATTTAAGCGCTTTCAAAAAGGATAACTAAATTAATTGGAGGTTTTAACATGACAAGTCAAACATTAAATAACTTTTTAAATGAAAATTTAGAGGATTTAAAAAGCCGTGGTTTATATAATGTCATCGATCCTCTTGAAAGTCCGAACGGTCCGATCATCCAAATCGACGGAAAAGAGTTAATCAATTTATCTTCAAATAATTATTTAGGCTTAGCAACGGATGAACGTTTAAAGAAAGCTGCGAAACAGGCTATTGACCAATATGGAGTCGGTGCCGGTGCTGTGAGAACGATTAATGGAACTCTTAAAATTCATGTAGAGCTTGAACAAAAGCTGGCCGAATTTAAACATACAGAGGCTGCGATTGCCTATCAATCCGGTTTTAATTGTAATATGGCCGCGATTTCGGCTGTTATGGATAAAAACGATGCCATTCTGTCAGATGAGCTGAATCATGCATCGATCATTGATGGCTGCCGTTTATCCAAAGCTAAAATCATCCGATACAATCACTCTGATATGGATGATCTTCGTGCAAAAGCAAAAGAGGCTAAGGAGTCGGGACAATATAAAAAGTTAATGGTGATCACGGACGGGGTGTTCTCTATGGACGGGGATGTCGCCAAGCTTCCAGAAATCGTTGAGATTGCCGAGGAATATGATATGATGACATATGTTGACGACGCCCATGGGAGCGGAGTATTAGGAAATGGCGCCGGAACAGTGAAGCATTTTGGTCTGTCAGATCGTGTCGATTTCCAAATTGGGACACTATCGAAAGCGATTGGAGTAGTTGGCGGATATGTTGCCGGGAAACAGGCTTTAATAGATTGGCTGAAAGTAAGAAGCCGTCCGTTTCTCTTTTCTACATCTCTAACACCTGCTGATGTGGCGGCATCGATTCAAGCAATTGATATCTTATTAAATAGTACAGAATTACAGGAAAAGCTTTGGGAAAACAGCCGCTATTTGAAAAAGGGACTTAAAGAGTTAGGTTTTAATATCGGACATAGTGAAACACCCATTACACCATGTATCATAGGGGAAGAAAAAACAACCCAACAGTTTAGTAAAAGGTTATTTGAAGAAGGAGTATATGCAAAATCAATCGTCTTCCCGACCGTACCGCGCGGCACAGGACGAGTACGAAATATGCCAACTGCGGCGCATACGAAGGAAATGCTTGATCAGGCATTAGCTATTTATGAAAAGGTAGGCAAAGAAATGGGTGTTATTTAACTCATCTCCGTTTAAAAACGAAAGGACTAACAATACTTTTGTTTGAAACATCGCAAGAATAAACAGTATCATTACCACGGGGGAAAACCAATGAAAAAAATATTGCTAACTGGTGCTTTAGGTCAAATTGGTGCAGAGCTAACGATGAAATTGAGAGAGGTGTATGGAGCAAGTAACGTAATTGCTACAGATATCCGCTCGCTTGACAATGAAATTGTACAGTCAGGGCCTTTTGAAATTCTCGATGTCACAGATGGAAAAACAATGCATGAAATTGCTGCTAAATATAAGGTGGACACTATCATTCACCTGGCTGCTTTATTATCCGCAACAGCCGAAGCTAAGCCTTTGTTGGCATGGAATATTAATATGGGCGGGCTTGTAAATGCTTTAGAGGTAGCCCGGGCAGAAGGGTGTCAATTTTTTACGCCGAGCTCGATTGGTGCATTTGGTCCATCGACACCAAAGGAAAATACGCCTCAGGATACGATTCAGCGTCCCACGACTATGTATGGCGTGAACAAGGTTTCAGGCGAACTTCTTTGCGACTACTATTTTCAAAAATTTGGTGTAGATACACGCGGTCTCAGGTTTCCTGGTTTAATTTCGTATGTCGCTCCCCCGGGTGGCGGAACGACGGATTATGCGGTTGAAATCTATTATGAAGCACTAAAATCCGGAACATATACATCGTATATAAAAGCCGGAACCTATATGGATATGATGTACATGCCTGATGCATTGCAGGCTATTATTTCATTGATGGAAGCAGATGCATCCAAGCTGATTCATCGAAACTCCTTCAATGTTACAGCTATGAGTGTTGAACCGGAACAGATCGCTGCAGAAATTCGCAAACATATTCCTTCTTTTAAGATGGAGTATCAGGTCGACCCGGTCAGACAAAAAATTGCGGATAGCTGGCCCAATTCAATCGACCCTACCGCAGCTAAAGAGGAGTGGGGATTTAAGGCAGAGTACAATCTGGAGCTGATGACAACAGATATGCTTGAAAAATTAAAGAACAAATTAGCAATTAAGTAAATAATGAAGGCCATTTCCAATCAGAGGAAATGGCCTTTCATTTTACACAAGAATAGGGTGAAAATCTGTCTAAGCCCGTTTCTGCATAGAAGCAACGATATTTTGATAAGCGAGAGATTCTTCTTTTTTCCCTAATTCTCTATAAGCTTTGGCTAACCATTGAATCGGTTTGATATCATGAGGATTTAGCTCCATCTCAAAGCTAAAGCAGTCAATAGCCCTGTCAAATTGTTGAAATTCATAATAAAGCTCTCCTAACTGAAGCTGATGCTCTGGATCATCTTTAATGGCTGCCATCGTATTCAATTTTTGCAGTATAGGGAGGGAGACCTCTAATTCATAGAATGGACGAAGCCATTGATGAGTAAAGGTAAAATCATATTTATTCAGTAAAATAGGAATACATAGACGGAGTAATTTTTCTAACTTGTGGGGTTCTGTCTCGTGAACGAGGATATGGTTCATATTTTCAATCTGCAGCTTGCTTGAGTCTAATGGTTTATGTTCAAGTAAGTATTGGACTTGAAGATACTCATCGTTTGAGACTGTAGAATAGCGATTGGAAATGACGTTGATGGCATCTTCATAATGTCTGTTTTTTATAAGGAGATTAATTAATGCCTGTCGCAGCTCCTTTTGGTTTCTCCCTTTTTCTAGTAGCTCGTTTAACAAATAGATGATATCCTCATCCTGCAGGTGTGAAATAAGAAGGGAGTATAGGTTTGCAAAACTGCCAGCCCCTTCTGAAGTCAGCATCCGGTCTCTATAAAGGATAATTTGATCAATCCATCTGTCTTCTTGAGAAAGTTTTTCTTGAAGCTGAGAGAACAGTTTATCATCCGGGCGATTCTGAAAAGAATGAATTTCAACATAAAGGGGATCTTTATTGAAAAGAGCAGGGCCGACTTCATCATAAAGCATTTCAAAGCGATGGTATTGAAGGTTATGTGACATATCACGGGCCCAATTATTGTTAGGAGCATAGTCCAAACAAATTTGAAGAATTTGATAGGCTTTAAAAAATTGTCCATTTCGTCGGAATTGGTTATATTTGTTTCTCATTAAATTTATAATTTTATCTTTAGGGATAAAGGAATCGAAAAACGAAAAGATGAGCGAGGTTTCTTGATCGGAAAAATGCTGTTCCGCTTTGTGAAGAAGCTGATTAAAGCTTTGAAAGGTGAAAGTTTGTGTTCTGGCAATCAGATGTTCAATTAATGGATGGGGGGCATCGATTATGATACCATCGGAAAACAAAGCTTTGAGTCGCGAGTCAGTGCCAAGTGACGTCACTTTTCGATAAGTTAAATACTGATTTTTATAGAAAAACAGCAGATAACATTCATTATGATCATCATAGGCTTCAACCACTTTTATAGCGTGATAAGCAGCCATTCGCTGAATCGATACATATTTGGTTTTCTTTTTAGTTTGGATCGTCACCATTTGTTTTGCGGACATAGAAATCCCCCATTTACATTGGATTTTAATTACACTATTATTGTAACACTCTTAGAAGGGCAATGGAAATAAGGGCTTTCCGCAGAAAAATAAGCCCCTAAACACAAAGTTTAGAGGCTCCTATGATTAAAACACCTTTGTCGTCCAAGTTTCACAGTTCCACACATCGGTTGCAATATCCTGATAAAACTCAGGCTCATGGCAGATAATCAAAACGCTGCCTTTGTACGCCTTTAAAGCACGTTTCAGCTCATCCTTGGCATCGACATCCAAATGGTTGGTCGGTTCATCTAAAACCAATAGATTGGTTTCTTGATTAATCAGCTTACATAAACGAACTTTTGCTTTTTCTCCGCCGCTTAGAACTTCAACTTTACTTTCAATATGTTTCGTTGTAAGGCCGCATTTGGCAAGAGCAGCCCGAACCTCATATTGTGTAAAATGCGGGAACTCATTCCACACTTCATCAATACAAGTGTTGTAATTAGCTTTTTTTATTTCTTGTTCAAAATAGCCTATATTTAAATATTCTCCCAGTTCAACTTGACCCGAAATAGGTTTAATTTCACCTAGGATACTTCGGAGCAAGGTGGTTTTGCCGATTCCGTTAGCTCCCATGAGAGCAATTTTCTGACCTCTTTCCATCCGCAGGTTGAGCGGTCTGGAAAGCGGGGAATCGTAGCCGATCACAAGGTCTTTTGCCTCAAAAATTAATTTTCCGGAGGTACGCGATTCTTTAAAGTTAAACTCTGGTTTTGGCCGTTCTGGTGCTAATTCAATGATTTCCATTTTGTCTAGCTTTTTCTGGCGAGACATCGCCATGTTTCTGGTTGAAACGCGGGCTTTATTACGGGCAACAAAATCCTTAAGCTCTGAGATTTCTTGCTGCTGTCGCTTGTAGGCAGCTTCAAGCTGCTGTTTTTTCACCTCATATACTTCCAAGAAATGGTCGTAGTCTCCTACATAGCGGTTCAACTCCTGATTTTCCATATGGTAAATGAGATTCACGACACTATTTAAGAACGGAATATCGTGTGAGATTAAGATAAATGCATTCTCATAGTCTTGAAGATAACGCTTAAGCCACTCAATATGTTTCTCATCTAAGTAGTTAGTCGGCTCGTCTAACAGAAGAATCTCAGGCTTCTCTAAAAGAAGCTTGGCAAGTAAGACCTTGGTTCGCTGCCCTCCGCTCAGGTCATGTACATCCCGGTCCAATCCAATGTCATCTAAACCAAGCCCTCTGGCAATCTCTTCAACCTTAGCATCAATTACATAGAAATCGTTATTAGTCAGCATATCCTGGATGGTACCGACTTCCTCCATTAGTTTTTCTAACTCTTCAGGAGTAGCACTTCCGATTTTTTCATACATCTCATTCATTTCTGCTTCTAAGCTAAACAAATATTGAAAAGCACTTTTCAAAACCTCGCGAATCGTTAGTCCTTGCTGGAGGACCGTATGCTGGTCCAAATAGCCAACCCGTGCGTTTTTAGACCATTCTACTTTCCCTTCGTCGGGTTCTAGCTTACCGGTAATGATATTCATAAAGGTGGATTTACCCTCACCATTAGCGCCGATTAAACCGATATGCTCTCCTTTTAGCAGACGAAAGGACACATTATTAAAAATGGCCCGGTCGCCAAAGCCATGACTTAAATTTTTAACGTGTAAAATACTCATGATTGATACACCTTTTCTTCTAATTCGTAATAAAGTAACTTCTATGATTGTACGATAAAAACAGTTATTTGGCTTTAGCAATTATTTGCAGAAGCTCCACAAATGAATTATACAGGGAAAATAACAGCGAAGATACCTCAAAATCTGAAAAGGACTGCGGGATGACTTATATACATCCGCAATCCTTTTCAGTTTAACTATTTATATTGAGCAATCAGCTCATTTAGAGCTCTTGATTTAATTCTTTCATACTCAAACGCCTCTTCCAGTTCGGTAACCAGCAGAGGGGACTTCCGTACATATCTTTCGCGAATAATATCATAGAGCTCATAAGGGAATAACATATCAATAAACATGATTTTCTTTTGTTCATTTGTTAGCGGGGTTACTGATTCGTACGCAGAGAGCATGATGTCAAACTTCTCATGATCCCATGTTCCATTTGTATCCAGAAGGGGCACAATCATTTTGCGCAAATCGCGTATTGGCAAATCAAATGAGACTGTATCCAAGTCAATAACCCAAATTTTCCCGTCGGGTCCAAGCAATGAGTTTCCAGTACCATAGTCTTGATGGCAAAGGTTTGGCTGCTTTTTAACAGCTCTAACCCATGAGTTATATGGAGAATCCAAGAGTCGTTTTAAAGTACTTTTTGCTTCTTTAATAATTGGATCAATTTGTTCTAAATAAGCGGTTGAAAAAGGATCATCAGGGTATTGTTGGGCTATCTTCTTCCAAGTTTCCATTTGTTGGGTCCTTTTAATCATATGGTTTGGCCAGCGTCCGAGTTTTGTAAAAACAGGAACGCCTGCAGGCGGGCGATATCCAATTGAAGCCTTGTGAAACTGAGCCAAACCTTTCATAATCATTTGAAGGTCTTCTGTATTGGTTAACTCGAATGGTCTTCCTTCGATCCATTCGTATACAACAAATAAGAACGGCCCAAATTTTGTATAGAGCTGATTCTTCTTATTTGGAATAATCCCTGGGACACGTGCTCCTTTTTTGGCAAGATAGTCTTGGGCGTAAATAGAGAAGAGGGCCTTCTTTTCAGGACGATGGATTCTTTTTAAGCAGATGGGACCTTTGCTTGTTTGAACCTTCCAGACAAGTGCCATTTGATTGCCCTGGATCACTTCAATTCCCTTGACATCGACATCCCATGAATTTAGAAGCGTTTCAGCTAAAGAAATAAGCCTCTGTTCCTCTTCAGGGGTAAGGGTTAATTCAGCAGTGTCCTCTTCGTTATCTGGAGACTCTATATCCATTTGCAGCGCTTTCGCTTTTTTTGATTTTTTATGCTTTGTTTCAATTGCCTCTGTGGACTCTATTTTCGCTTTACCCTTTTTAGCTCCATTTATTTCTTTATCCCTATTGGTTTCTATGGCAGCCATTACGAATGTATCCTTCAATATCGGTTTTGCCATTAATAAGGGTTTATCCTTCAATGAAATCACCTTCCTAATTTCCTTCTCTTGATAATGTATGGTAAAAGTCCATTTTCTGCTTTTCCAATTAGGCTAAAAATAAAAAATTGGGGGTTTTTCTCATTTTTCGTGCAAACGTCTAAAAGTTTTAATATGAAGGCACAATGTCTTTGTCCACTTCGTACGATAGTTTAGGGGGTACAAACTCCTAGAATAACATGTTCTAGAGAATGGAGGTTGGGTATGAAGATTGCCTTAATAGCAACAGAGAAGCTGCCGGTCCCTGCCGTAAGGGGAGGAGCGATTCAAATATATTTAGACTCAGTCGCCTCTGTTATGGCTGCTAATCATGATGTTACTGTCATTTCAATTACGGATCCTAGCTTACCAGACAATGAAAAGATAAATGGTGTAACATATGTCCGTTTTCCTGAAGATCAGTATATACAATCAATCATTGAACATATGAAAACTCATCAGTACGAGATTGTCCATTTATGCAATCGGCCGAACTGGATTTTACCTCTAGTTCAAGTTGCGCCTCAAACTAAATTTATTTTAAGTGTTCATAATGAAATGTTTGCACCTGAAAAAATCAGTGATACAGAGGGAAAGAAATGTATTGAGGCTGTCTCCAAAATTGTTACGGTCAGTGATTACATTGGCGAGACTATTACATCAAGGTTCGCATCGGCCAAAAGTAAAACGAGGACTGTGTACTCTGGAGTTGACCTTAATCAATATCAGCCGGCATGGACGGAAGAGGGGAAAAAACTGCGTGCGGAAGCAAGAAAGGAATTAAAGCTAGAAAATAAAAAAATCATCTTGTTTGTAGGCCGCTTAAGCAAGGTGAAAGGACCGCATATTTTGCTGCAGGCTCTGCCAAAAATTGTGGAGAAAGAACCTAATGCAATGTTAGTGGTAGTAGGATCCAAGTGGTTTGGAGACGATGAAGTGAATAATTATGTTAAGCATTTATATACGCTTGGTGCTATGTACAAGGACCATGTAACATTTATAAAGTTCGTAAGACCGCATGATATTCCGGCTTTATACGCCATGTCTGATTTACTGGTATGCTCTTCCCAATGGCAAGAACCATTGGCACGTGTTCACTATGAAGCGATGGCTGCGGGTCTTCCGGTTATAACTAGTAACAGGGGAGGCAATCCTGAAGTGATCGTTGAGGGAGAAAACGGATCCATCATTTATGAGTTTGAAAATCCAGATGCCTACGTAGAACCGATTGTTTCTCTGATCAAAAATGAGAGTAAGAGAATTAAAATGGGGAAAAATGGAAGGTCATTCGTTGAAAAACGTTTTAGCTGGGAGCACGTTGCCGTCAATCTCCTAAAAGTCTATGAAGAAGCGAGAAATGATTCTTGAGGAAGGGGGAGATACCATGGAAGAAAGGCAAGAATGGCAGACTAATAGTGAAAATGAAGAGGACGCCAAAGTCAAGAAAAAGGGAAGCACACTAACAAAAGGATACTTGAGCAAGGTTTTAAGTTACTATCCGTTTGAAGTAAATGATATCAAGCTCTTGGGCTCGAGGAGCGGCCGAACGACATGGGAAGTTGAAACAGATCAGGGACCAAAAATTTTAAAGCAGGCTGAGATGAAAGCAAATCGGATGCTGTTCATCGCGGATGCTCACCTTCATCTACAAAAAAATGGCCTGCCAATCGCACCTCTTTATCGGACTAAGAATGGCGGGTATTGTATTGGAACAAAGGAAACGGCGTTTGTCATGTATGATAAGGTGACGGGCACTGAAATGATCTATTACAACAAAGACCAGCTTTCCCGCGCGTTAGATTTTGCCGGAAAGTTTCATATTGCGTCAAAGGGCTTTGATGCAGCTGAAGGAGCAAAAACCCGTGGGCGATTAGGGAAATGGCATAAATTGTACAGATGGAAGCTACAGGAGTTAGAAGGAAATAAACAGATTGCCCTCTCCTTTCCAAATGATCCCTTTTCTATCATGTTCTTAGAGCACGTGGACAAAATGCTTGAGAGAGGCAGGAAGGCATTAGCAGATTTGGATCGGCCAGAATATGACCAATGGGTAAAGCAAACGATTGATGACAAAAGCTTTTGTCAGCAAGATTTTACATTTGCAAGATTAGTTGACATTAATCAGAAGACTTTTATGAGGGAACTTCATTCCATTACGTATGATTTGCCAGCCAGGGACCTCCGCATTATTTTAAATAAAGTGATGAAAAAAATGTCCATCTGGGATAAGGATCTCGCCATTCATATGCTTCGGTCTTATGATCAGGTTAATCCTTTAACAAAGGAACAATATCGGGTACTATGGACAGATCTAGCTTTTCCGCACCTATTCTGCTCGATTGCCCATAAGTATTATTTAGGGCAAAAACGGTCGTGGTCAGATGAAAAATATATCTGGGCCTTGCAAAATATTATTGCAGTGGAAGAATCGAAAGACGCTTTCCTTAAGGAATTTTCCAATGTAGTCAGTGAAATTAAAAATAAAAATGGAGGGAAGAGCGGTGGAAAAAAAGAAAAAAGCTAAAATTCCGAAGCTCGAAATTGAAAAATTTACATTCTCTCCACCTGGACGAATGGGTTGGAGTTATTCTGAATACGAAAGCATGATGGATAACCCAGAAAAGACCCTAAAAGAATCGGATCGTAAAGAAAATCAAGTTGAGCTAACCGCCGAATTAATGGAATTTCCCTTTGGTCTTAACACGGAATTTAACTGGGAAGAAGAGATGGAAACAGCAAGTGCGGCTATAAAGTTGGAAGTTGAGTCAGCTGAAGAGATATGGAATGATGATTTTGCCGCTAGTTTTAATGAACAGTACGATGAATCAGTAGAATCTTTAGAATCATACGATTATGTGAAACAGGCGGAGGTTGAATCAGCAGAAGATTGGGATGAAGCTGAGGAAATCGAGGAAATCGAGGAATCAGCAGAAGAAACGGTGGCAAAGGAGAAAAAACAAATTATCGTTGTTACAATGGAACCGCCAAAGCCGCCATGGATCGCCAATAACCTGAAAAGAGCGAAAATAATTAAAAAATAGGCACTTAACCAGACCTAATCAGGGCACATGTCATATACTGTTGATGAAAATTAGGAAATAGGAGGGAGTCATACCCATGCAAGTAATGAGCGAGCTAAACACAAATTTAGAGTTTGATAATGGCTTATTTTCACAACTTCTATCTGAAGAGGATATTATGGAAGAATTTTTGCTTTCTGATGATGACGAGTCATCTGATGAATCCGGGGAAGAATCAGGAGACGAATCAGGAGATGAATCATCTGATGAATCAGGTGAAGAGTCAGGTGAAGAATCTGAAGACGAATCATCTGATGAATCAGGAGAGGAATCAGAAGACGAGTCTGAAGATGAGTCATAAAATGAATATCATAACAAAACCCTTTTGAGGTCTTCAAAAGGGTTTTTAACTGATTTAGAAGGGGGTAGTATCAGCAAGAGCATCGATAGCCTGAAAATAAACAGATTGATATCGGCTCGCTACATGCTTAAAATCAAATTGTTCTTCTGCGGCTTTTCTTCCATTTTGAGCGAGCCACCTGCCAAACCCCGGAAGGTCCAGCATTTCATTAATGACACGGGCATACTCAAACGGATTTTTATAATCTTTTATCAATAGACCATTTTCTTCATCCTCGATGACTTCTGCATTGCCGCCGCGATCTGTAGTCATAATCGGAACTCCGGCTGCCATTGCTTCATAGTGTACACGGGCGAGCGGCTCATTCCACTGAGAACTGCAGACAAATAAATCTCCCATTACATACATATGATAAATCTCGTTGGCTGGAACAAATTTAGTAAATATAACATGATTTTCATAAGGAGAGGCAAGTGTATGCAAATAACGCACATATTTATTGACCCGATTATCACTAAACCATTTTCCTCCTACAATGACTAGTACCGCATCTTCATGTTTGGGCAGGATGTATTTCATAGCCTCGATCAGGATATGGGGCCCTTTGGAAGGGCTTAGGCGGCCAATAAAAAGAATAACCTTGCTCCTTTTTGAAATTCCGTATTTTTTTCTCATTTCGTTTCGGATTCTTTGCCCCTCCTTGGTCCAGACCGGCTTAAATTCATTTAAATCAACTCCGGAATACACAACAGACGTCTTTTCCTCTGCTTCTGGAAACCTTGCGATAATGGTATCTTTAATAAATTGACTGACTGTCGTGATGGCTGTTACTTGTTCAATTGTCTTTTTACCTTCCTCATCGGATATCTTATTCTCAGCAAACATTTCATTATGAACACTTAAGATGAATTGGCTGGAAGGGCTAGCCTCCTTGTAAAGAGGAATGTGCCTCGGCCGATTGCATACGTGAATAATATCAAAGGTATGATTCTTAAGTTCCTCTGCTACAGAAAAACGATAGCTGCTTCGGGGAAACCGGTAATAGGTGACCCCCTCTTTTTGTTCAAAGTCCGGTAATGCAGGGTCTGTTATGGAAAAAATTGTAATATCATGCTGTTCCTTTAAATAGGGGACAATCCCATCAATCATCATTTGAATAGCCCCCCCTTTTACAGCGGGAGAGGGCAATTTTTCAGTACATATAAAGGCAATATTCATGGACTTTTTTCACTCCTATTAAGGCCGGTGAAACTGATTTAATGCCTTTGTTATTGATAATGGGAACCACATAAAATGAACGGCTCTTATGAATAAGTCTATTCATACCCTCCCGACTCCAATATAGCGTAAACCATGTTTTCTGATTTCTTTAGGATCTATACAGTTTCTTCCATCTATAACTAGGTCACCCTTCATCCAGGTTTTGACCTTTTTCCAGTCTAATGTTTTAAAGGATGGCCAATCGGTTGCGATAAAAAGGCAATCGGCATCTAGTATCGCGTCAGCGATTGTTTCAGCCTGCTTGGCTGTCTTGAGGCCTTCAGTCGGAAGGATAGCCTTTGGATCATAAGCCATTACATTAAACTTAAGAGCATCCAGCTTTTGAATAAGAGCAACTGCGCGTGAAGATCGTGTATCGTCAGTATTAGGTTTAAAGGCAATTCCTAGAACAGCCACTTTTTTGGTCAGCGAGTCACCAATATACGAATGGATCTTATCAATATATACATCAAGCTGGGTTTCATTTACAGACTGGACTGCCTCTAAAATTGGTGTTTCAACCCCTCTTTGTTTAGCTGAGTGGATAAAGGAGCTTACATCTTTCGGAAAGCAGGAGCCTCCATATCCTACGCCAGCCTGAAGAAAATGTTTACCAATACGCGGATCTAACCCAATCGCTGCAGCTACGGATGTAACGTCAGCCTGATAGCGGTCACAAATACGTGCCACTTCATTAATAAAGGATATTTTAGTGGCTAAAAAGGCATTGGAGGTAAACTTTATAACTTCTGCATCATTTAAGGTGGTGACAATCATAGGGGCCTGAATCCCTTTGTAAATTTGTTTCATAATCTCTAAAGATGTCGTATCGCCGTGCTGCAAACCTATGACCGTTTTATCTGGGTGAAACATATCATGAACCGCTGACCCTTCCCGCAAAAATTCAGGGTTTGAGACGATTCTAAATAGACCAGGTGATACCCCTTTTTTGAGTAAAAGTCTGTGAATCATTTCATTCGTGCCTAAAGGAACCGTACTTTTGGTTATGACTGTCTTTTTAGAGGTGATATTAGCTGCTAAATCATCTACAACCGACATCACATAAGATAAATCCGTGCTTCCATCCGGTAAAGGGGGGGTTCCCACACATATAAAGATACAAGAGTTTTTTTGAATGGCTTCTCCCACATCATCAGTAAAGGTAAGCCGATTTTGATTCTTTTGAATAAGCTCAGAAAGCCCCGGTTCAAAAATAGGGGACTCTCCCGAGTTCAATGCCTGAATTCTCTCTTTATTTTTATCCACACAGGTTACATGATGGCCCAAGTCCGCTAAAACAGCAGAAGATGTTAGTCCAACATAACCGGCTCCAATCACACAAATATCCACTTCATATCACCTTCCACAAGACCTAGCTTTTACATAGTATTAGAAGGGATGCTTGGCTTGTGACTGTTTGCATCATGATTATAAGCAAAATAGAACCTCCTCAATCAAAATAACTTTGCCTAAATAACCTTATCATGTAGCAGTCTTTGATCGTTTCATGATCCATTATTGTTATATTTTTCTTTCTCAAGAAAGAGCCCTTTTTTGTGCGGATGACTATCTATCCGATATGTAAATGAATAGAATATTCCAAACAGGCTGAAGGGGAGAGTCGTTGTGATAAAAAAAGCAGTTATTCCAGCAGCTGGCTATGGAACAAGAAGCCTACCTATAACAAAAGTAATCCCAAAAGAAATGTTTCCTATTGGTGAAAAACCAGCGATTCAATACATTGTAGAAGAAGCAATAGCTTCTGGAATTCAGGAGATTTTAATCATTGTTTCTCGTGCGAAAAACCTAATAGTGGATTATTTTGATCACTCATTAGAGCTAGAGGCTTTTTTAGAAAGGAAAAACAAGGATCATTTATTAAAGGAAATGGAGATTCCTAATATCCAAATTCATTATACGAGACAGCCCTATGCAAGAGGACTCGGAGATGCAATTCGGCTTGGGTCTAGCTTTGCTCACAATGAACCATTTGCCGTCCTTCTTCCTGATGACATCGTGATTTCCCCTGGCGATCCGGCTCTGCAGCAGTTAATTACGGTTTTTAATGAAACTGGCAGTAGTGTGATTGGACTAAAAAAAGTACAAAGAGAATTGTTAAAAAATTACGGGGTTGTAAAAGGACAGCTTATTCAGCCGGATAGGGTCAAGATTGAGAGTCTTGTTGAAAAGCCTCTTGAAAACCCTCCATCTGATTTGGCTGTGGTAGGCCGATACGTCTTTACACCTGATATTTTTCAATACCTCGAGGAACTGAAACCGGGAAAAGATGGCGAGTATCAGCTGACAGATGCGATTCAACAATTAACTGAGGAAAACGATGTTTTTGGAAGAATTATCGAAGGTGACCGATATGATATTGGCAATACAAATGAGTATATCCGTTTAATTAATTTTATTCATGATCCCCAAAGAAAATCTAGATATTTTATTAATAAATCTAGCAGCAGAAAAATAGACTAGATTAGGCATTTTCATTCCTTTTGTAGGGGGATTTATGTGGGGGAGAAGGAAAGACTAAGGCCAGCATTAGGGAAAAAGGATATCATCTTGTTGGCCAGTATTTTTTATTTATTAGGAATTGTAACTGCCATTCTGGTTTATATGTTTTTTTCGTTGAGTACAGAAGCAAAAGCTGAACAGCCAGATCAATATAGAGAATTATATATTGAGGATATTGTTATTAGCAGTAATCCTTCAGAGAAGGAAAGAGAAATTTTAAAAGAGCAAGAATATCAGTTGTGGGAAGCGGCGACCGTCCTAAGAAGTGCTTTATATCAATACGTTAAACAAACGAACAAGTTCCCCGGAGACTTATCTGTATTAGTGCAGCCATTCCCATCCAATTATCTGTCAGCCATTCCCAAAGAACCGCTTACCTTTTCGGATGTTGTCGCAGATACCTATACAGGCTCAGGAGGATGGGTATATCAGCCGGTAGCGTTTGATATAGAAGATGAAGCCATGCTTAAGCAAATGATTGAAGTTATCCTATACCCAAATTTAGAATTGGACAGAGTAGAGTTTCCTGATTTTGAACCTTTAGAAATCACCGTCAATAAAGGCAACAATGAACTATGGCTGATGTCAGGTAAAACTCTGCTTCAAAAGTACCCAGTTGGACTAGGTAAGAACGGAAAGACACCGGAAGGAACTTTTCAAATAGAAATAAAAATGATGAATCCCAATCGCGCTTTTACGCCTGTTGAAAATAACCCATACGGAAAAAGAGCATTAGTATTTGCTTCGAACTTTGCGATTCATGGAACCAATAACCCAGAATCCATTGGTCAAAATGTTTCAAATGGCTGTATTCGGATGAATAATCAAGAAATTGCTGAATTATATGCAAAGGTTCCGCTGTATACAAAGGTTGAAATTAAAGAGGATGGACCCTGGACCGAATCAGTAGTCGAGCCATTAAATGAAGAAAGGAATTTTAAAAAGATTTATAGCGAAATCGATCGTCCAAAAGAAGAAACCTACAAGGTCTTTTATAATTGGTCTGGGTAACTATAACAAATTTAGGGTCTGACCCTATGGCAGACCCTTTTATTTAACAATCTTCAGGTGTATTTAAATGAAGTGGCGGCGGAATTAACCATCCTTTTTCTTTGTTTAGACGCAATAATTTTGCCCCGTATTGCGCCTTGGTCATATGAAATTGACCGAACATCATCGCAATATCTTCGCGCACAGATTGAGCGATTGCCTGACTGCAAGCGATGAGACCCGCAGCAATGTCTGCACTAACCATTGCACTTACTTCCGGGTCATTGATGCGCGCACCCGGCGGAATACTTTCAACTGTTGCAAAGGGGCGCTCTGG
This sequence comes from Bacillus litorisediminis, assembly GCF_022808645.1. Taxonomy (GTDB): domain Bacteria; phylum Bacillota; class Bacilli; order Bacillales; family JC228; genus Bacillus_BF; species Bacillus_BF litorisediminis. The sequence goes on along the minus strand of NZ_JAKZKT010000005.1, from coordinate 50,826 downwards.
CGGTGCAGGAGGCAGGGCAATCCCATTTACCTTCAAAATTTCTTCAAGCTTTTCTTCTTCGCGCTTCATATCTTGAATAGAATCGGTTAATAACTTTTTAAGGTCTTCGTCTCCGGTGTGATTGATGAGCGTTTGGTATCCGGCAATCTTACCTTTGGCTGCTGCTAAAAATGAAAAAATAGCAAAAACCTCACCGTAATGTAAAGGTTCATTTTGTGGACTTCCGCTTAAAACTCCCATTATAACCCTCCCTATTTTTTTAAGGTTCATTTTAGTCTCCTCTTTCATGCAATTTGAGACAATGTTAGTATCTTCTTTTTCAATTAAAATATTCTAAAAAATAGTTGTCGTCTCGTTATCGAAATTTAGTGCCAAATAAGGTATATATAAATAAAAAGGTTCTCGATTAAAAGTGAAGGGGACGGTTCAAATGTCTTATACCGATACAATTGAAGTAAATAAACCGCTGAAAGAGGTCTTTGCAGCTGTAAGTAATGCTGAAAATGGTCCTCACTTTTTTGATAATGTTGAAAAAGTGGAAAAGATTACGGATGGGCCGATTCAAATCGGAACCAAATACAAAGAAACCAAGCAGATCCGCAGCTACAAAGCTGAAGCTATTCTTGAAGTAGCGGATTATGTCACAAATAAACAATACAAGGTAAAAAGTGAACCAAATGGACTCATTGTATGGAATGAATATACCTTTACGCCTACAGAACAGGGAACGAAAATTGAGTTCAAAATGAAGATTCAAACAAAAGGGATCCGAAATCTGCTAACAAGGCCCATCATTGTGAACATTCTAAAAAAAGAGAATGAAACTCACTTATCCAACATCAAGAAATTTTTAGAGGCCTAGGTAAAAGAAAAAGTGCCAGCATTTTAGAAAATACTTGGCACTTTTATATTTACTCCACCTTTTTCAGAGGTTTATTAGTAGGTCCTTCAATAACTTCTCCATCAATGGAAAAACGAGACCCGTGACATGGGCAATCCCAGGTGCGTTCCCCGTGGTTCCATTCCACCTCACACCCCATATGTGTACATGTGGTATCGACCATATGGACTTTGCCGTCCTGATCTTTGTATACTCCTGTCCGTTTTCCATTCAAATTAATAACGGCACCCTCATTCAATTGAATATCCTCTAATTTTTTACCAGCATATTCAAGCTTTCCTGCAAGAAGGTGTCCGGCTACATCTGCATTAGTCTTGATAAATTCCTTTATACTCGGATCCGCATAGAATCGGGATGGTGTAAAAAGATCTGCATATGGATTATCAACCTCTTTAATCAGATCTCTAATCAGTAAGGCAGCCACAGTACTGGAGGTCATCCCCCATTTTTTATATCCGGTTGCTACAAATATATTGGGAGTGTCCTCCGCAAAATGACCGATATACGGAATTTTATCTAACGTATAGAGATCCTGGGCCGACCATTTATGGGTGATTTCTTTAATGCCAAATACATCGTTGGCGAATTGTTCAAGATCCTTATAAATGGAAAGTGTATCAGGACCCTGACCAGTTTTATGGGTCCCTCCCCCGATTATTAAAAGCTTTTCGCCATTTTCGAGCGGGGTATAGCGCACGGAACGGATCGGTTTATCTACACTTAAATACATTCCCCCTGGAAACTCCTTTTCCGCCCGAATACTGACAACATACGAGCGGTCCGCATACATTCTCGAAAAATATAGACTTTTTTTATCTTCGTGAAAAGGGAAATGAGAGCACATAATCAGATATTTACTTAATACTTCATGTCCATCACGGGTAATAACTTTTGGATGCTTACCCTTTTCCATATCAACGGCTACCGTATTTTCATAAATTTCCCCGCCTTGTTCCCGGACAATCGCAACAAGCCTGGATAAGTATTTAAGCGGGTGAAATTGAGCTTGGTTTTTCATAATTAATGCTGTCTTAATGGAAAGATCGAATGGAAGTATGTCAACCATTGCTCCTGGAATACCAAGCTTTTGATAAGCCTCATATTCTGTATCGAGCTTTTTGGCATATTGGTCAGTGGTGGCGTATAAATAGGCATCCTCTTCACTAAAGTCACAATCAATCTGGTGGCTTTGAACGGTTTCTCTAATAAATTGGATAGCTTGTGTGTTTGCTTCATAATAGGCACGGGTACGATCTTTGCCAAAGTGACTAATGAATTCGTCGTAAATCATGTCGTGTTGAGCTGTGATTTTAGCAGTGGTATGACCGGTGGTGCCATTTAAAATTTGATTCGCCTCTAAAATGGCGACTTTAAATCCTTCCTTTGTCAATAAATAAGCGAGGGTAATACCAGAAATTCCGCCGCCTACAATGGTTACATCAAAGAATTTATTTTCCTCTAATTTCGGAAAGGAGGGGATATCAGCCGAAGATCTCCAAAAGGGTTCGGGTGACTGGTTTTTTCTTTGATCAGTCATGAGAGGTGTACCTCCTAACAAATATGTGATAGTTGTATTTTTTTCTAAATTTAGGAAAGTATGTATCCGCGAGACAATAAAAAAGAGCAAACACTAAAATTCAAAGTGTTTACTCTACTCTTAAATTTGGAAATAGGATTCAATTTGCTGCTTTAGCGGCTCTAGTACAGAATAGCCAGAGAGATTAGCTAGCATCCCTTGAATAACGGGAATCCGCGGAGAGTCATTTTGTATCTCTTCTACTATTACATCTAATGTAACCTGGATGCGTTCCTGATCGGGGTGGTTCATAAAAGAGTTCTTCGTTTCATGAATCATTTTAATAAGATCTTGTTGATCTGAAATCTTCTCTTTATGGTACAGGTTCAACAACCGTTCCATTTTGTCAGATTCAATGATAGCTGGCTCCTGGGATTTTTCCAAGCCATGCACAATATCTTCAGTCCTGTTAAAGATAAAGGCTGCAATTTGTTTTGTATCCAGTTTTTCTGTATCAAAAAGCATTACGCCTAGATAAGACTGAAAAATTCCCTGAATTGAAATGATTAAATCCCAAATAAAAGGGGAGACCCGCTCTCCATAAATATCCGTTAGTGCTTTTTTATATAAAAGGAATGACTCGGCCCGCATTTTAAGAATAATCATTTCAATATCCTTATTAAAAGGGACTGTCTGTTCCCTTGTATGCATTAAAATAAAATCTTTATGTTTTTTGATTTCCTCCAATTGCACATATAGCTGTTTAATGAATTTTTCCTTTGGATCTAACCCTTCTTCTTCAATCGCTCTAACTTTTCGGTTAATCCGTTCGTAATAATATTTGAAGATTGAAATCATTAATTCCTCTTTTGATTTGAAATAAAGATAAAATGCCCCTTTAGAGATCCCCGCTTCATCTGCAATTTCCTGAACTGAAGTGGACGAGAACCCTTTTTTCGCAAACAATTTCATGGCTTCTTCGACAATTCGTTTTTCTTTTTCCTTCATGTTCTCTCTCCTAAACTTCGAGATTCACATCTTCATTATGTCACACTTTTTTCACAAATCTAAACCGAAAAGTTAACTTTTTTCTTCCTTTATCAATTATTATAAGAATTGACACAGAACTGACTGGTCAGTTATAGTTTATACTGTTATGACTGGTCAGTCAATCCAGTGAAAGAGGGGTTCTAACATGAAATCGATCATCAATTTTGTATTGAAGAATAAATTTGCCGTATGGCTGCTCACGATCATAGTTGTAATAGCAGGTCTATATTCCGGCATGAATATGAAGCTCGAAACAATTCCAAATATAAATACGCCGTTTGTAACGGTAACAACGATATATCCCGGTGCATCTCCTGAGGAGGTTGTAGAAAATGTAACAGAACCAATTGAGCAGCGAATCAGCAGCTTGAATGGAGTAGATTACGTAACATCCTCCTCTCTTACAAATGCTTCTAGTATCCAAATTATGTATAACTTCGATAAAGATATAGATGAAGCAGAAGATGAAATAAAAGAGGCTCTTTCCTCGCTTACATTTCCTGAAGGAGTGCAAGAGCCTTCTGTATCTCAGTTAAGTTTTAATGCTTTTCCAGTGTTGGGCTTAAGTGTGATGAACGATGAATTAGAGCTCTCTGAGCTTACGGCACAGGTCGAAGAATCTATCGTGCCAGCTCTTGAAGGATTAGATGGAGTTGCATCCGTACAGGTTTCTGGTCAGCAAATCGAAGAAGTTCAGCTTACCTTTGATCAGCAGAAGCTTGCGGAGTTAGGATTAGATGAGGAAACGGTGAGAGGAATCATTACGGGCTCTGACATTAGATTTCCGCTTGGCATGTTTGTTCTCGAAGGGAAAGAGAAGTCTGTCGTATTAGATGGGGATTTTACATCAGTAGAAGAATTGAAAACACTTGAAATCCCTATTATCCCAAGTTCACAAGCTGTCCCGCAGATGGGTGAGCCGCAGCCTGGAAGCACTGAGGCAGGAACAGGCAATTTCCAGCCGACCCAGCTTCCGACCGTCGAATTAGGGGAAATCGCCAATATTGAAGTGGTAGGGCAGGCGGAGTCTATTTCCAGAACGAACGGCAAAGAGGCTATTGGTATTAATATTGTAAAAGCCCAAGATGCCAACACGGTCGATGTTGTAAATGCAGTAAAGGCAGAAATGGAAGATTTAGAAAGCAGGTTTGACGGTACCGAAGTAGTCGTGACGCTGGATCAGGGAAAACCAATTGAAGAATCAGTTAATACCATGTTAAGTAAAGCTATCTTCGGTGCTCTTTTTGCTGTTTTGGTGATTTTTCTTTTCTTGAAAAATATCAGAACAACCTTGATATCTGTAATCTCAATCCCGTTATCCTTACTTATTGCAATTTTAGTCCTGCAGCAGTTAGATATTACATTAAATATGATGACTCTAGGGGCTATGACAGTTGCGATTGGCCGGGTTGTCGATGATTCAATCGTCGTGATAGAAAACATATTCCGGCGAATGGCTTCCCATAATGAAAAGCTTAAAGGCAAAGATCTGATTCGGGAAGCAACCAAAGAGATGTTCATGCCGATTATGTCCTCGACGATTGTAACGATTGCTGTATTTCTGCCTTTAGGATTAGTGCAGGGAATGGTAGGAGAATTATTCTTGCCGTTTGCCTTAACCATTGTATTTGCTTTACTTGCCTCATTACTTGTGGCGATTACAATTGTTCCAATGATGGCACATTCGCTCTTTAAAAAAGGAGTCAAAATAAAGGAAGGCAAAGCTGAAAAAGGACCTGGCAAGTTAGCTGCTGCCTATAAAAAAGTTCTGCAATGGTCCCTTAATCATAAATGGATCACATCAGGAATTGCTGTGCTCTTACTGGTCGGAAGTCTTGCACTGCTTCCGTTAGTGGGAGTAAGTTTCCTGCCTGAGCAAGAAGAAAAAATGGTGATCGCAACTTTTAATCCTGAACCAGGCCAAACGATTGATGAGGTAAAGGAAATGGCAGCTGAGGCAGAGGAATATTTTCTCGCAAAAGAGGATGTGGATACGGTTCAGTTTTCACTTGGCGGAGAGAATCCGATGAACCCTGGTGCATCTAACCAAGCGTTATTCTTTGTTTTATATGATCCGGATACTGAGAATTTCAGTGACGAATCACAGAAAGTAATCGAGGATTTACAAAGCATGACGGATGCTGGTGAATGGGGTTCTATGGAAGAAATGATGGGCATGTCTAGCAACCAAATTCAAGTAAACGTTTATGGTGACAGCATCGATGAAATTAAGCCTGTCATAGAGGACCTTCAGGATGATATAGGCAAGATTGAAAATCTAGAAAATGTAGAATCAAGTGTTTCCGAAACATTTGAGGAATACACACTAGCAGTTAATCAGGAAAAATTAAGTCAATATGGATTAACGGCAGGTCAGGTTGGAATGGTATTAAATCCAACTTCAGAAAGACCAGTTTTGACGACTGTTGAGAAGGACGGAAAGGAACTCAATGTTTATCTTCAAGTGAGTCAGCAAGATTACGAGAACATTAACGATATACTGGATATGCCGCTTCAATCCCCACTGGGATTACCAGTAACTGTTCGAGACGTTGTGGAAGTCCAGGAAGGGGAAACATCTGATACGATCACAAGAATGGATGGCCGCAATTACGCACAGGTTAGTGCTGATATTGGCACAGATAACGTAGCAGAGGTTTCTGCTGAGGTTCAGACGATTATCGATGACATGGATTTGCCTTCTGGTATCGAAGTTTCCATGGGCGGTGTAACAGAAGATATTGAAGAATCCTTTACTCAATTAGGGTTAGCAATGCTAGCGGCGATTGCAATTGTGTATTTGGTTCTCGTCATTACCTTTGGCGGCGCCTTGGCACCATTTGCTGTTCTATTCTCCTTACCGTTTGCGGTAATTGGCGGAGTCGTAGCCCTCTTAATTTCTGGAGAGACATTAAGTATTTCGGCGATGATCGGAGCGTTAATGTTAATCGGTATCGTAGTAACGAATGCCATTGTATTAATTGACCGGGTCATTCATAAGGAAAATGAAGGTCTTTCAACGAGAGAAGCCTTATTAGAAACCGGTACTACACGTTTAAGACCTATTTTAATGACTGCCCTAGCCACGATTGGAGCCTTAATCCCGTTAGCAATTGGTGCAGAAGGCAGCGGATTGATTTCAAAAGGTCTAGGCGTAACCGTTATTGGCGGATTAGCAAGCTCAACCCTATTAACATTGATTATCGTGCCAGTGGTTTATGAAGCATTAAGTAAATTGAAAAGGAAAAAACGAGATTTGTCATAAGACTTCGGGCAGAGAGTTCGCTGAATAGCGAGCTCTCTTTTTTCGTACTTTATATGCCTTTTTTTGAAGCCGGATCCTGGTTCCGCTATTTTGAGGAAAAACCGTATTCCAAGGGCTGAAACGGATCCTGGTTCCGTTAAAGGGACAAAATCAATCAAATATGAAGGTGAAAAAGGCCAATAGCGGAACCAGGAACCGAAATTAAGTTCCAAATGAGGAATTTATAATGAATAGCGGAATGAGGATTCATTATATTAGCAGGGCCTGGATCCTGGTTCCGCTATTTTGAGGAAAAACCGTATACCAAGGGCTGAAACGGATCCTGGTTCCGTTAAAGGGGGAAAATCAATCAAATATAAAGGTGAAATGGCAAATAGGGGAACCAGGAACCGAAATTAAGCTCCAAATGAGGAATTTATAATGAATAGCGGAATGAGGATTCATTATATTTAGCAACCCGGATCCTGGTTCCGTTATTTTGATGAAAAACCGTACTCCAAGGGCTGAAACGGATCCTGGTTCCGTTAAAGGGTCAAAATCAATCAAATATGAAGGTGAAAAGGCAAATAGCGGAACCAGGAACCGAAATTAAGCTCCAAATGAGGAATTTATAATGAATAGCGGAATGAGGATTCATTATATTTAGCAACCCGGATCCTGGTTCCTCTATTTAATTGAAACTAAGCTTATACGTTCGCGCTCGCTCTTCACCACTGACAACAATTAGTATTTGTTGTTCTACCAGTCTGTGTAAGATTTTACGGGCATGGCGATCACTGATGTGAAGGTGTTTTGCAAGTTCAAGTGGAGTAATCGGTTTTAGCATGCGGCGGGAAAAGCGCACAGCCTCCGCTTCTAACCAAGATAAATGTGAAGGTACTTCCGTTGAAATGAATTTGCCGATAAAGGCGAGGATGAGCTGCTGACATTGTTTGGGTTCGTCCTTTATGGATAAGTAAGCAATGGGTAAAAAAGTCCAACCGTCAAGAGTTAACAGGGAATGTCTCCAACATAGGTCTTTAAATCTTCTAACATCTAGATCTCTGGCATGGGGCCCGAATCCTTGAATTTCTATTCCGCCTTTAGCATCTCCAGGCATATAGGCGAGATCAAGATAACGGTATCCATTGTTAAAGTCGCGCACTTCCCATTCTGGATACAAGTGATCAAAGTTACCGATAGTGGGATACCATATCTGACGAAGGAATTCAACGGTTCCATGTCCCAATCCTTTTTTCAATAATTCTCGTCTCCTGTGATTTTTTTCTTCGGAAATATTTTTATTGAGCCAGTCGTTCAATGCTTGCTCAAATGGTAGCACTATTAAGCACCATCCTTTTGCGTATAAATTTGATTAATTGGGTTTTTAATGTTTCTGAAGTAAAAAGTGAGGCAATTGCAGAATGGCAGTAGAGAAGGGTTAATCTATCATCACTAATAGATAATAGACATAGTAACTTATGTTTGCAAAATTAGCAATATAAAGTTTAGTGTGAAAATGATAGTTCCTGTAAAAATAACCTCTGCCAAAGCATTCATAAATCAATCATCGCTGGCGGCGGCCTAGTTTCTGTTGCTGAAATGGTGAAATAAATTGTAGATGCAATTCAATCAGATCTTTATTTTAACTGTAACCATGAATTTATTATCAATTCTATTCCTTTTTCATACTCCAAAAGTTGTAGAACAGACTACTTCGATTTTTGTAGAGAAACATCACCCGGATTGACGAGGTTTCCTTTTGTTTTTTTCTATACGATAAAAACAAAGATAACAAAAGGGGATGTGCAAGTAATGAAACTGACAAATCGAGTGGTTATGATTACAGGTGCTTCAAAAGGATTGGGGAGGGCTCTTACTCTGGCGTTTGCAGAGACTGGCGCTAAGCTTGTAATTTGTGCCAGAGGTGAGGAGAAGTTAATGCAAGTAAAACAAGAGGCAGAAGCCGTTGGTGCAGAGGTATTGGCTGTTGCCGCAGATATATCTGATGCAAAGGATGTAGAGAGATTTGTTTCTTTAGCAGAAATTCAATTTGGAAAAATTGATGTATTAATTAATAATGCTTCCATTTTTGGACCTGGCCCTTTATTTCTAGCTGATTATCCAGACGAAGATTTTGCTGAAGTTATTCGTGTTAATATTCTTAATCCATTTTTAGTAACAAAAAGGGTTTTGCCAGGGATGCTTGCTAATGGAAAGGGTTCAATCATCAATGTCACATCAGAAGCTGGGCAAACAGGTTTTGCCGAGTGGGGTGCTTACGGAATCTCAAAATTTGGAGTAGAAGGTCTGACCCAAACATGGGCAGATGAATTGCAAGATTCAGGTGTCCGGATTAACTTGGTGGATCCTGGTGAAATGGATACAGAGATGCATCAAACAGCTGTACCTGACTGTGACTATGAATTAGCGAGACCGGAAGAAATAGTAGATGTGTTTTTATACTTGGCTTCTGAGGAGTCTGCAAGCGTAAATGGGCAAAGACTGAAAGCGCAGGAGTTTAAATTTGGGAGGGTACAATAATGGCAATGTCAATCCATGGTTCCTTTCAAATCCCAGCCTATTTACATGCAATCGCGCCAGCAGAATATCGCGGTTTACGGAGAAATCAGATAAGGATGATGGTGTTAGACCGGGAAACCGGCCATGTCGAACATGCTTCCTTTAATGATATTCTGCATTATCTGTCACCAGGGGATCTCCTTGTTTTCAATAATAGCCGAACCATTCCAGCTAAATTAAAAGGTTCACAAAAACAAGGTGAAGACATTGAAATCAGACTTTCAAGACAAATTTCCGATACACAATGGGAAGGCATAGTCTTAGGAGATTATGATCAAAACCGGCCGATAGAACTGTCAGAAGACCTTTTTGTAAAAGTAAAAAGAAGTGCGGGGCCTTTAGTTCGACTGTCCTTTTCAAAAAAAGGCATCGCTTTACTGAATGATTTTTACAAGCTAGGTGAACCGATTCGTTATGAATATATTAATCAGCCATGGTCGCTTGAGGCGTATCAGACCGTATATGCGTCAATCCCGGGTTCTGTTGAAATGCCCTCTGCCGGACGGGCTTTCACATGGCAAATGTTACAGGATTTAAAGGCGAACGGAATTCGAGTAGCATTTCTTCAGCTTCATGCGGGACTCAGCTATTATGAGAACGATACATGGCCAATTCCCGATCAGCATCCGGAAGCTTTTCATATTCCATCTAGTACCGCAGAATTGGTAAATGAAACAAAAGCATCCGGCGGGCAAGTCATTGCGGTCGGAACTACAGTAGTCCGTGCTCTTGAAACGGCGGCATCAGAACGAGGAGAAGTTTTAGGAACAAAGGGTGTAACAAGACTATATATCAATAAAGATTATGAATTAAAGGTGGCTGATGGTCTGCTTACAGGCTTTCATGAGCCCGAAGCAAGTCATTTAGATATGCTTACTGCTTTTATTGAAGAAGAGAAATTAATGAACGCTTATCATGCCGCCATTGAAGAAAGCTATTTGTGGCATGAATTTGGTGACGTAAACTTGATCCTCCCTGGGAAGTGCCTGAGATGAAGTGGCATCATATTGGTTTACACGTAAGTGAGTTAGAACGATCCAGTTCTTTTTATCAAACACACTTTGGGTTTAAAGAGGAAATTAGATTTCAGTATGAGGAAGAACAAATTGTCTTTCTGACAAGAGGACCGGTTCGGATTGAATTGATACAGAGTGAAATCGATGTTCAAAAGACGGAAATGATTCATTTTTCTTGGCAGGTTAACGATTTGGATATATGGATGGATCAATTGAAAATTCATCCAATCGATGGTCCCATCTCCTTGCGGAATGGGTGGAGGGCAGTATTCTATCAGGGACCGGATCAAGAAATCATTGAATTATTTCAGGACATCAGTTAAAAAATAGCCAATTTGGTATGTATTTATCAAAAATCAGGCGAATCGGACTAGACTCAGAACAGGACTAAAGCCACCCTTGAATATTGGTAAAATTAGAAAATTGTTTAAAAACCTCCTATTTTGTCGAGAAAAGGGGGTTTTTTGTTGGATTTTTTCGAAAAATCGGGTAGAAATGTCCGGGTTTTCTTGCCTAAAACATTTCCGTTATTTGGTAAAAAGCGGTTTATAAAAATGATTAGAAATACCTATTAAGAAATTACGTAATTTTCCTTGTATTTCTAAAAAAAGGAAATTAGGATAAAAAGCCCTACTCAACAGGGGAAGCTGGGCCACAAGAATATTGAAAAAATTGTGAAAAATGGTTGATTTCTTTTCGATTTTGTCGAATATATGATGAAATCAAGAGATCAGTCGGAATTAGATACAGCTGAATCTCGAAAAGGCAAAGTTGGTGAAAGCCAGCGACGCAAAACTACAGGGGCTACGGTGTTGATACACTAAGCCAGCCAGTTACCGAAAGATGCAGGGTGTCGTGTGACCATTTAAATTAGAGATACTTTTACTGTAATTATCTATTATTTGCTAACGATCTAATCTCTGATAGAAATGGAAACGACAATGGTTTAGTAACCTCCCTTTCGGTAAAGGCGGGGTTATTTTTTATGGGAGCGGAGGTGAATAAGTGAAGCTGGTCAACTTACGCAATGATTCGATCATTGCCGAACAAATTAATCCTGCCTATCAATTTTTCAAAAGGCTGCAGGGATTAATGTTTACGAAAAAACTCGACGTAGGAGTTGGCTTGCATATCAAACCCTGCCGATCAATTCACACATTCTTCATGAACTACACCATTGATGTTTTGTATTTAAATGAATCAAATGTCGTTGTAGCCATTGACGAATCGCTTGAACCAGGGAAGGTTGGGAAGCTTTATTCAGACGCACATTCAGTTGTAGAGCTTCCAAGCGGAACAGTCCAAGAGACTGGAATTAAGGTAGGAGATGAGCTGCTTTTTCAAACAGCATGAGTCGGAAGCTCCTGCAAAATTATTAAAATAAAAAACATTTAAATTGGAGGAATTTAAAAATGGTAGAAAAAATGAAAGCTTTATTCGTTGAAGAAGAAGGACAAGGTATGACTGAGTATGGGTTAGTTTTAGGGATTATTGCGGTAGCTGCTGTTGGGGCGCTAGTAGCATTGCGTGGAGAAATTGTTGAAATGTTTAATAATGTCAAGGCTGCTGTAGAAAACCGTCCTACTGGCGATGGAACTTCTGGATCATAATGATATGAAAAAAATGTGGATGGATGAAACAGGCCAAGCAATGACAGAGTATGGGTTGCTCCTTGGTCTGATTACAATCGCTGCATTCCTATCTATCTTTACTCTTCGAGGAGAAATTGTAGAAATGTTTGAGCAAGCCTATCAAGTAGTGGCATCAAGATAGCTCCTTGAAGATCGGAAACAATCTTTTTTAATAATGTAAAAATAGTCTTACGTGTAACGTGAGACTATTTTTGCATGATAACAAATTTGGCCTCTTCAAAAATGGGGGTGAGATCTTGTGAGTATTATGATTGACCTTTTATTATGGGGTGTTTTGATTGTTTGTGTCATCACCGATCTAAGAGAAAGAAGAATATATAATAAAGTGATTTATCCAGCCCTGGTAATAACGATTACCTTACATCTAATAGATTCAGGCTTTTATGGATTGCTTATGAGTGTTCAAGGCTTTGCAATAGGAATGGCGCTTTTATTAATACCTTACTTGCTTGGGGGGATAGGAGCGGGGGATGTAAAATTACTCGCTTTAATAGGAGCAGTAAAGGGAACGATGTTTGTTCTTATAACTGCAGTTTATATGGCTTTGATCGGAGGAGTGTTAGCACTTGGAGTGCTCTTGTTTAGAAGAGGAGTACTGGTAAGATTGAAAAACATATTTTATTCTTTAGGCGGTTTAAGATCGGGAGTAAAAATCCCCTTAGCGATTGCAAAAGATGATTATAAGGCAACGTATCCTTATGGTCTCGCAATTGCTGGAGGGGCTGCATTAAGCTTTATGTTAAGTGGGGTGAGTCTGTTTTGATTCGGGATGAGAAAGGACAGTCAATGGTTGAAATGGCACTTATATTACCTTTACTTTTGCTGCTGTTGGCTGGAATTATTGATTTAGGAAGAGTTTTATATACAACGTCACACCTGCACCAAACATCACAAGAAGCAGTCCGGCTTGGCGGTTTAGGAAAAACCGATGAAGAGATTCAGCAATTTACGAAGAATCACTTTCAGCTAGGTGACTCAGCCCTGTTACAAATTGAGATTACCCCAACCGATGATGTACGAAAATCGGGGGAGTATGTCAAAGTGTCCATTGACTACCCACTAGAGATGATTACTCCTATTCTGAACAAAGTGATTCCAAACCCTGTTACAATCCATGCGGATTCAACAATACGGGTAGAATGAGGTGAATCATGAATAGATTACGAGAATTATGGGAGAATGAGTCAGGAAATGTCCTTGTTTTGGTGTCATTATCATTAATGGCTCTCCTCGCAATGACAGGCTTGGTCATAGATGGAGGTATGGTGTACCAAACAAAAAGTCACCTGCAAAAGGTTGCCAATGCTGCTGCTCTTTCAGGCGCACAAGAGTTAACAAATAATCAGGAGAAAGTAGAAGAGGTTGTGTATGAGACTCTAGCTAAAAACGATCAATCGGCAGTCTTGAAAAACCTTGATATTACTATGGAAGAGAAAGTTGCGGTTGATCTAGAGGTTCCCGTATCATTAGCTTTTTCAAAGTTATTCGGTATGGATCAGGTTATGGTCAAAGCTCATGCCGCTGCAGAGCTGAGAACGATGGGAAGAGCTGCTGGTGCTGCACCTCTTGGGATTGATAAATCGATACCACTTGAGTATTACAAGGAATATGAGTTAAAGGTAGATCAGCATGATAACGATACAGGAAACTTTGGGGTGCTTGCTCTAGGCGGAACGGGTGCCGATACATACGAATATAACTTGAGGCACGGATACCAGCAAGAGATACGGGTTGGAGATATATTAGAGACGCAAACGGGTAACATTGCTGGTAAGACTCGGACAGTTGTCCGGGAACGGGTAAACGGCTGCGAAGAAAACCCACGTGATGTCAACGTCAGAGAATGCTCTCGAGTTATTTTAATTCCTGTTTATGAACCAATAGATTATCAGGGTAATCAATTGAAACAAGTAAGGATTGTAGGCTTTGCCTATTTTTATATTACAGATCCGATGGACGAAAATGACACATCGATTAGAGGAATGTTTATTGAACGGGCTGGGACGGGCTATGAGGAGCCAGGAGCACTCGAGCGTGGTGCTTTCAGCATTAGATTAACAGAATAATAGGTGGGGATACGATGCGTTCAAAAATTATTTTATTATTAGCATTAGTTATGGGGGTTGTGACAACATTCTTGTTCTTTAACTATATGAAACAATTCGATTCAGAAACTGTTGCCAATCAAAATATGACAACGGTTGTCGCGGCAAAGGATAAAATCTCCAAAAACGAATTAATAACTGCAGAAAAACTTATGACTATAGAGGTTCCATCAGAAGGATTGCATGAACAGGCAATCCTGAGTATGGACGGGCTTGCTGGTCAATATGCAACCGCAGACATTGAAGCAGGTGAAGTTTTATTAAATCACCGTGTACAGGACGAAAAAGAAGAAACCATTTTTGTTTCAAAGAAAGTGGGAGAGGGAAAAAGAGCGGTTTCAATTGGTGTGAACTTTGTCCAATCTGTTGCCAACTTAGTTGAACCAGAAGATCGAGTGGATGTAATCTTTACTGAAGTAATCGAAATGCCTGAGCCGCAACAAGATATCGTTGAAACCACAACTTTACTTAGAGAAGTTAGAGTTTTAGCTGTGGACCGCAGAATGATAGAGACAAAAGACGAAGCAGAACCTCATACTGAATATAGTTCAGTTACATTAGAGTTGAGTCCTGAAGATTCAGTGAAGCTAGTCAATGCTTATGAAAGTGGTTCAGTTCATTTAGCGATTCACTCAAGAATTGTAGCTGATGTCACGAATGACACGGATGAATAATCAAAATGGCTTGGAACGGAGGTGGCAGTCATGACAGAGGAAGTTCAAACAAAGAAGAAAAAAAGAGGTGAGATGATTGTTGTCTGCAGCGCAAAGGGTGGAGTCGGAAAGACAACGTTAACCGTAAACCTTGCTGTTGCACTCCATAAAAAGAACATCAAGATTAATGTGTTAGACGGGGATTTCCAGTTTGGCGATGTTAGTTTAGCGTTGGATTTGCAAACAACATTTACAATCAAGGATGTCATTGAAGAGATAGAGCGCCTTGATTCTCCTACCCTTTTAAGCTATCTATGCAATCATGATTCAGGGGTAAGGGTCCTTCCGGCTCCGGAACGGCCAGAGTATGCAGACTTAGTTACTGATGCTGCAATTACAACCATTTGTGATTTTCTTGTTCAGGACCATGATTATGTAATCGTCGATACAGCGGCAGGCTTAAATGAAAAAACACTTCAATTTTTGGAGAAAGCAGACCAAATTGTCGTAGTTACTAATTTAGAAATGGCAACCCTAAAGAATACAAAATTAATGTTAGACACAATTAAAATGTTGGAGCTAGACGATAAAGTTCAATTAGTCGTCAACCGGGCAACGATGGAAAGCGTAATTTCTGCCGCCGATATCCCAGACATTTTAAATGTAGAAGACCCGATTTTAGTACCTAATGATTTTCAAATGGCCTCACAAGCTTTGAATATTGGAATTCCCTTTGTCATTAGTCAGGGAAAATCTGATATGGCCAAGGCCTACTTTAGAATGGCAGAGCTATTAACATCACGCCGTGAAATTGCTCCTCTTCCAGCCAGTAAAGGCCCTTCCCTATTATCGAAATTTTTCGGTCGAAAAAAAGTAAAGGAGGGAATGGTTGAATGAGTCTTTTAAAGAAAATACAGGAAAAGAAACCAGATTTAGAAAATGAAGCTCAAGATACGGAATTGATTGAGGATGAAGGGGCATCGAAAAAAGATTTAATTTCGGTATTCCGGGAAACGAGAAAATCAGAGAGCCCTAAAAAGAAGTCAGCTCCGATAAAGGTTAACAAGCATCAGGAATTAAAAAATCTTCTGCACAAGCAAATCTTACAAGAAATGAAAGAAGACGAAGATGTCGAAGCCATTATTCCTAAGATTGATGCGATGGCAATCGAAATTATCAAAGAGGACGAATCGTTTCGGGGAAAAGTAGACCGTAAGCGTGTTGTTGAGGAATTAATCAATGATTTGACAGGATTTGGACCGATTAATCCGCTTCTTTTAGATGAAGAGGTAACTGAGGTTATGGTAAATGGTCCAAGTCAGGTTTATTGCGAAAGAAAAGGAAAGATCGAATTAACCGATATTACCTTTCGCGACCATGAACATGTCATGAGTGTAATTGAGAAAATTGTGGCACCAATTGGCAGAAGAATCGATGAAAGCAGTCCAATGGTAGATGCCCGCTTACCTGATGGCTCCCGTGTTAATGCGATTATTCCTCCATTAGCACTTAATGGACCGACACTTACAATCCGGAAGTTTTCTAAGGATCCTTATACGATTGATGATTTAATTGATTTTGGTACTCTGACCTATGAAATGGCTCTCTTTTTAGAAGCTTGTGTAAAAGCGAGATTGAATGTATTTGTTAGTGGTGGAACTGGATCTGGAAAAACAACTACCTTAAACGTTCTTTCCAATTTCATTCCGAATGATGAACGGATTGTAACGATTGAGGATGCGGCCGAACTTCAGCTTGGACAAGAGCACGTAGTTTCACTAGAATCAAGACCGCCAAATATCGAGGGTAAAGGTGCCATTACGATTCGTGATCTGGTCAGAAACTCGCTGCGGATGCGGCCAGACCGAATTATTATCGGGGAGGTCCGTGGTTCGGAAGCATTAGATATGCTACAAGCGATGAACACGGGTCACGATGGCTCGCTGGCAACAGGTCACTCAAACAGTCCGCGTGATATGATTTCTAGGCTAGAGACGATGGTATTGCTAGCTGGGGTAGAACTTCCTGTTAAAGCGATTCGTGAACAAATTGCGGGAGCGATTGACTTAATCATTCAGCAATCCCGTTTAAAAGATGGTACAAGAAAGATTGTGAAAGTGACAGAAGTTCAAGGTTTAGAAGGAGATGTCATTGTTCTTCAAGATATTTTCACCTTCCAGCAGGACGGGGTCGATGAAAACGGAAAAATTCTTGGCAGACTGATTCCGACTGGAGTTCGTCCTAAGTTTTATGAACAGCTTGAAACGTCAGGTATTCATATTCCGGTAAGTGTATTTGTTGAAGAGGAGAGCTGGACTGTATGATGTGGCTTATATTAGGTCTAGTGTTATTTTCGTCCTTCTTACTTTTTACGGCACTATTCCAAATGATCTTTTTATCCGATAAAAGACTGCAAAAGCGGATGAAAAAGTATTTAGAACAGAGTGCCAAAAAGAAGCTATCTCCTAAAAAGTTTAATGCGCTTGTGCAAATTCGACTTGCCACGAAAGGAATTCAGCAGCAGGTCCTGACAAAGGAGAAAAATTCCCGGCTTCAAGTATTTCTAAGCAGGGCAGGTGTATCGCTTAAACCTGAGGAATACATCCTGTTCCAATGGCTGGCCACAGCTCTTGTGGGAGGCTTTTTCGTCCTGTTTGCAGGGAACATTTTGTTTTTTCCAATTGGAGCGATTATTGGATTCACTTTGCCAAAGTTAATTGTTATCAAAAAACAACGCGATCGTTTGACCAAGTTTAATGAACAATTACCAGATATGCTTACCACAGCAGTTGGTGCGATGCGTGCGGGCTTCAGCTTCCCTCAGGCACTAAAAACGGTTGTTGATGAATCTACTTCCCCAATGAAGGATGAAATGGAAACGGTATTACGAGAAATGCAGTATGGCTCAAGCATTGAGGAAGCGTTAAATGGATTGAAAGAAAGAGTGCCGAGTGAGGATTTAGACTTGATGATTCAAGCGATACTGATTCAGCGCCAAGTAGGCGGAAACCTTGCAACAGTACTAGAAAAAATAATTGAAACGATTATGGACAGAACGAAAATCCAGCGGCAAATTAAGACTTTAACTGCCCAAGGAAGGTTATCAGGGATTGTCATTGGGCTCTTACCAATTATTCTAGGTTTCGTTCTCTATTTAATTGAACCGGATTATATAGGTACTTTATTTTCTGATACAATTGGACTGATTTTGGTGATAGGGGCAGCTATCTCAGGAAGCATCGGCTTTTTCTTAATTCGTAAAATAACCACGATCGAGGTGTAGGAAAATGATGTATTTAACCTTTTTTATTACTATAACATTATTCCTATACGGGCTATATACCTTAAGGGCGGATAAGAAAAAGCGCGTGAAAGCCAGATTGACTTCCGTTTTTGAGAAAGAAGATGGAATAAAGCAGGATCCTCTAATTGAGGAGAAACAGAATAGATATTCACTTAAGCCTCTCTTTCAATTTGCATGGAAACATCTCCGTAAGCTATTTCAAAGAAAACGGACTAATGAAAAGGAGGAAAAGCTAGAACTAAAGCTGCTGCAGGCAGGAAATCCGTTTGGAATGAGAACAGCAGAATTTCGGCTTGTCCAGCTAACCCTCCTCATTCTTTTTCCGCTAGCTTGTGTGGGGTATGGTTATTTAATAAAAATCTCTTTAGGCGGATTTTTTCTTTTAGCACTTGTCGGTATAATAATGGGAATCTATTTACCTAATTACTACATTAAACAAAAAATAAAAATTCGTAGTCAACTGGCACTACGAGAACTCCCAGATTTTTTGGACCTTTTAACCGTAAGTTTGGAAGCAGGGCTTGGCTTCGACGGAGCTATCAGTAAAGTAGTTGCAAAAAAGCAAGGAGTACTGCCAAGTGAATTCCATCGCGCACTTGAAGAAATTCGTCTCGGAAAAACGAGAAGAGAAGCATTAATCGGGATACGGGATCGTCTTCTCGTTGACGAGGTCAGAACATTAATCAGTAGTATTGTCCAAGCAGAAAAACTAGGAATTGGGATGGTACAAGTACTTAGAGTCCAATCCAATGAGGTGAGAGAACAGCGGAAACAGCGGGCAGAGGAAGCGGCGATGAAGGCTCCGATTAAAATGCTTTTCCCACTTGTACTATTTATCTTCCCAAGTCTATTTGTTGTCTTATTGGGTCCAGCAATCATTCAATTTATTCAAACCTTTAAATAGGAGGTTGTCTCAGTTGGGGTCCCGTACTTCACTGAGGTAACCTCTTTTATATTGCTAAAAACCAATCCCCCCATTATGATGGGAATAGACTTAAGAAAAGGGTGTGGACGTTGTGGGAATTCAGGTGGGAATTATTGGTTTAGGAGCAGTGGGAGAAAGGCTTTTGCATAAATTTTTGGAGCATCCGGAAACTGAAGTGGCAGCTATTTGTGATGCCAATGGTGAACGGCTCAAAACCTTTCAGGAAAAGCTGCCGGATGTACAATTCTATACCGACTATAAATCTATTTTAGCGGATGCAAAAATAGATTTAGTGTATGTTGCGGTTCCTCCAAAGTTTCATCATCAGATTGCGTTAGAAGTAATTAGAGCAGGGAAGCCGATCTTATGTGAAAAACCGTTGGCTAATTCTTATCAGGAAGCTGTTGAGATGGCGGAAGCTGCTAAAAAGGCTGGGGTGGTTCATGCAATCAATTTCCCAACACCATACAGCAGTGTATATCCGATATTAAAAGATAAACTAGAAAGCGGCTCTATTGGACAAATCAAGCGTCTCGAATTACATATGTATTTTCAGGAGTGGCCTAGGGAATGGCAGCATAATCCGTGGATTGCCAAAAGAGAGCAGGGGGGATTTGTACGAGAAGTTTCACCACACTTCCTCCAGGTCATCATTGACTTGCTCGGTCCTGTACAAAACGTGTACTCTCAGCTAACCTTTCCAGAAGACCCCACTCTTTGTGAGACAGGCATTATCGCTCATGCTGAGTTGCAGGACGGGACCCCAATTTTGATTAATGGCTTAAGCGGAGTCGGTCAAAAAGAGCATCTGGCTTTTAAAATATATGGGGATAAGGGCGTTCTGTCTTTAGTGAACTGGAGCCAATTAGTAGAAGAAACGCTTGAAACTCCGAATACTATTATTCCAACAGAAAGAAAAGATTCATTGCTTGGATTAATTGATGAATTGGTTAAGGCGTTAAAAGGCGAGCCAGCTAGACTAGTAAACTTTGATCGCGGTGTAGAGGTGCAGTATGTATTAGAAAAGCTTTTAGGTCATTCGGTTGAGTGATATAAAGAGGTCTGACATTGGGTCAGGCCTTCTTTAATGGGGGAGATTTAGTTGACGAAAAGAAAAGCATTAGTTGTTGGTGCTACTGGATTGATTGGAAAGGAATTGGTCAAGCTATTGGTAGATTGTCCCCAATATGAACACGTTGAAATTTGGGTTCGCACGTCCAGCAGGATTGAGCACCAAAAGCTTAGGGAACGAATAATAAACTTTGATACTTTACAAGATATCAAAATAGAAGCACCTTTTAACGATGTGTTTTGTTGCCTGGGTACAACGATTAAAAAGGCAAGGACAAAAGACCAATTCAAAAAAGTCGATTTACAGTATCCTCTGGAATTGGCGAGATTAGCAAAAAATAATGCTACAGACCACTTCCTGGTTGTTTCTGCAATAGGAGCAAATCCCGAATCCCCTGTTTTCTACAATAAAGTAAAAGGTAAATTAGAGAGGGACCTTCAAGCCTTGAGCTTGCCGAGACTGTCTATTTTTAGACCATCATTTTACTGGGGAAACGGGAGGAATTCCGGCTTGGAGAAAGGCTCGGAATTATTGCTGTGTCCCTTATGAAATTCCTTTTAGCAGGAAAACTAAGAAGATATCGTGGAATACATGCTTCTGATGTGGCAAAGGCCATGGTTGCAGCGGCTTTAAAAACGCAGAAAGAGCCAGTAACGATTTACGAATCAGAAGTGATTGTACAGCTTAGCATGGAGGCCATATGAAAAAAGGAAAAACAAATATTCATTCACTTATGCATTATATTGTGGCCGCATTTGAGGAAATTGATGTTTCTTATTCTTTTATTGAATCTGCGGCTCTATGGATTCAAGGCGTGGAGCTGGAAGAACCCTTTGAAGTTAAGCTCCAATTTCAATGGGATGGATTGGATACAGTATATCAAAGGTTTTCGGAACACCAGCCTTCACCTCTTGAACAGGATATAACCCGAGGAAGCTTTCATTTTGATTGGAATGGAATTCCCGTTACAATGGAATGCCTGTTTAATATAACAGTTCGAACCAACCCTTATCGAATCAAAGTGGTACACGATGGAGCTGAGTTTTGGTGCTTGTCATTATATACGTATCTCTATTGTGAAATCCCTAAAGAGACTGAAAAGGCCATCCATACATATCTATTGGAAAAACAGCAATCTGTTACGACGAAAAATGAAGAGGCCTGGAATCAAAATCAGTATATGGCCCTAGTTAACCGCTACGGAGAACCAGAAGAACTAGCTGTGAAAATCTCGAGAAACCCTGATTGGCGTTTATACCCCTTTAGAAAATATTTGGGGAACTTAAAAAAGCAAAAAGTAGCACATTTAATGGGGTCTAATGGAATTAAGGCTGTTGCCATGTCTTTGTTGGGAGCACATGTGACGGTTGTGGATTTTTCAAAAGAAAACGAACGGTATGCCTTAGAATTAGCCAAATATGCTAATGCATCCATTCAATATGTCGTTTCAGATATTTTGGCTGTAACAATGAAAGAGGAGATGCAGCAGGATTTTGATGTGGTTTTAATGGAGCTCGGTGTGCTTCACTATTTTTTGGATCTAAAACCTCTTTTTGAAACGGTAGCAAAGCTGCTGCGCCCGGGCGGGAAATTTGTTTTACATGAATTTCATCCGATTTCGACTAAGCTCATTACGTCTACAGGGAAAAAACATAAGGTCACCGGCAATTATTTCGATCCTTCTATTGTAGAGAATCAAGTAGCTTTTTCGAAGCATGTGGAGGCAGATCAGAAACCGGCACTTACTACAGTACTGCAGCGAAAATGGACCCTTGGCGAGGTTATTACAACTGCAGTAAGGGCAGGATTAACCATTGAAATTCTTGAAGAAGAACCCAATCATAAAAGCCATGACATTGGTCTGCCCAAGACATTTACATTAGTAGCAGTAAAAAGGTAAGGTCTAAATCTCCTGTAGGAAACAGGAGATTTTTTTATGAAAAAAGTCTCCTCGTTACGCAGAGGTTGTACTAAAATAAAAGAAACTTACACGATTTCGTATTTTCAAAATAGATTAGCAGAGAATTTACGGGACATAGTAATCTGGAGGGTCTATGAACCATCAAATAGAATCTAGAACTATTTTTCTTATCATTATGTTTGGATCACTTTTGATCTTCATCCAAACCTACCATTATCCCCTGTTAGGGGTCTGGGGTATTTTCGCGATTTTGTCTTATGTAAAATTCGGAAAAACGGTTAAATCATTTATTATAACGAATCTATTATTTGGAATCGGATTTTCGATGTATCTGTACGTTATCACCCGAGGTCTGGCAAACATAGAATCTCCAGAATTGCATCTATTTCTAAACCGGCTATCTTTAGGTTTAATCATAATTCCTTTCTTATTAATATCTGTACTAAACAAAGCTCCATTAATGAAATTATGGAACAGGCCCATGTGGAATGAGTTTATACATTTTCCTTTTATTTGGTCAGGTTTCCACAAAGCTAAAATTAAATTTTTTCTTCCGATTGCATTAATCATTAATGTGGTCGTCATGATGCCGTTTATGGTTAGTATGGGATGGCTATATATTCAGGAAATTTGGATTCTGGCGGTAATCTTTGCGGTCACTAACGCAACATTTGAAGAACTGATCTGGAGAGGGGTGCTTTTGACTCGATTTTCAGAGCATATCGGAGAAAAAGGAGCAGTGTTAGTAACCAGTTTAGGCTTCGGTTTACAGCATTATTCCCTGGGGTTTTCGTGGCTGGTCTGTATCGGTTTTGCCGTTGGGGGGCTGTTTTATGGAGGGATAACCGTCAAATCAAGGAGTATCCTTCCAGCTTGGATCTGGCATATAGTCCTTAATTTCCTAATGGTTTTTAGCGGAGTGATTTTATAATAGAACATTCACTCATTCATATCTAGCAGCAAAAGGGAGAACGTAAGATAATAAAGAAAATAGTCTTAGGGGTGATGTAAGTGGGCTTTTTAGATGGACTGATGGGAAATGCTTCAGAAATGAAGCTGGAAGATGTTCAAAAGGACTATGGAAATTTGCTTGCCAGTGCAGAGAGCATTGAGAAAGCATATAAACTGATCCGAGATCTTTTCATTTTTACAAATAAACGCTTAATCCTTATTGATAAACAAGGGGTGACAGGCAAAAAAGTAGAATTTCATTCAATTCCGTATAAAAGCATTTCTCACTTCAGTATTGAAACAGCAGGGAATTTTGATCTCGATGCCGAACTGAAAATTTGGATATCCAGCAATGAGACACCTATCGTAAAACAATTTAATAAGTCTTTGAACATATACGAAGTGCAAAAAGTTTTGGCTGAGTATGTGTTAGGTTAAAAAAGTTGGCCACTCCTCCAAGAGTGGCTTTACCTGTTTTACTTAAGTGCTTTGGCAATCAAACCAAAAATAACAACAAAAATAATAGCTCCTATTAATGCAGGGAAAACCGCAATCCCGCCAATGATAGGACCAAAGGCTCCAAAAAGCTGCGCACCAATCCACGAGCCCGCGATACCGGCAGTAAAGTGACCAACGACACCGCCAGGTACACTTGTTCCGCTAACCTCACTGGCCATCCATCCAATGATACCGCCTACTAGCAGGTAAAAGAGAAGCTCCATCTCTTTACCCTCCCTTTTGCAATTCCTTATATTATTAGAATATGAAGTAAGGACAACTACTGCTTGGACGAATGGACGGGGTTAGGGGATTCAAAAAGCATGTATCTAGAAAAAATTGGTTTACAATCCACTCTGAATTGCATATAATACAATCAACTACACAAGAAAGGGTGATGTGCTATGACAAAGAAAAATATAATGACGCCTATTGTAATGAATTTCATAGTACAGCCCGTTAAGAAAGACTAGCTATATTGCATACGTTATGTCTTCTATTTGAAAATGGAAATTTTCCGCGGGCTGTAAGATAAGCTCGTGGTTTTTAATTGGACCGTGAGAACGGTCTTTTTTCATTTATAAAATATTTTCAAATGGAGGAAATAACGTTGAAATTACATGAATTAGGATGGAACAATCACTTAGAAGAGGCATTTTTACCATATAAAGAAACACACTTTACAGTTGGAAGAGTTGGACTTGAGCATAAGGGGAGTTATCGGATTTTTACAGAAGCAGGGGTTCTGCTTGGGGAAATCTCCGGGAAGATGAGATTTGAATCCACTCAACGCGAGGACTTTCCTGCTGTTGGAGATTGGGTTGTGATTCAGGCTAGACCAGAAGAAAAACGTGCCACCATTCATGCTGTTTTACCAAGGAAAAGTAAGTTTTCCCGTAAGACAGCCGGACTTACTACGGAAGAACAAATTATTGCAGCCAATGTGGATACTTTGTTCATCGTGACAGCTCTTAACCAAGATTTTAACCCGCGGCGGGTAGAACGATACATGATTATGGCTTGGGAAAGCGGAGCGAATCCTGTGATTGTCTTAAGCAAGGCCGATCTGTGTGAAAATCCGGATGAAAAAGTCAGTGAAATGGAATCTGTTGCTTTTGGCGTTCCGATAATCGTGATTAGTGCCAAAGAAAATATGGGCGTAGAAAAAGTAGCAGACTTTATCCAGCCTGGTCAGACAATGGCCCTGCTTGGCTCATCAGGTGTGGGAAAGTCGACGCTTATCAATACGTTAGCAGGAGAAGAGATTCAAAAGGTCCAGGACATCAGAGAAGATGATGATAAAGGCAGGCATACGACGACGCATCGGGAAATGGTATTGCTGCCTACTGGAGGAATTTTGATTGATACGCCTGGAATGAGGGAATTTCAATTATGGGAAGCAAACGAAGGTTTAGAGCACAGCTTTCAGGACATTGAATCATTGGCCGAGCAATGCCTTTTCCGGGACTGCAGACACCAAACCGAACCGAAATGTGCGGTACAAGAAGCAATTGCTTCAGGAGAATTGGACCTAAAAAGATATGAAAGCTACCTTAAATTGCAAAGGGAATTGGCGTATATCGAACGTAAGACGAATCAAAAGGTTCGGCTCGAAGATAAGAAAAAGTGGAAAAACATATCGAAGTTTCAAAAGAATTATAATAAAGGCAGATAACAAAGCCTTATTGGAGATCCCTTTTCTCCAATAAGGTTTTTTTTGCAAAAATACAGGACCATAAAAAAAGGACTGGAGAAAACGATGGTCTCAAGGACAGAATTTAGGGTGTAAGGAAAAAACGGTCACAGACAGGCAGTCTCAGTGACCGAATTCCACAAATTCTTCATCAATAATCCGGTTCCAGTTTCAATTGTCGACGCCAAGCACTGGTGTTACAACGGCTAAGGCTAAAACAAAAATCGCAAGTAAAACAATAAAACAATTTTTCCTCATCTTTATTCCTCCCTGATTCTAAGAATACACCCCATTTGATATTACGTTGGTGTTGTGACTTTACAACTAGCTCGGGAGTATTTTCATAAAAATAAAAGCTTATCTAATTGGAATTTAGAGGAATATAAGCTAGGCATTCACCTAAACAAGAATTGATGCATACAGTAGAACTGAATGATGGATGAAAATGATCCATAAAGGAGTGCGTAAAGTATGGAGGGAAAAGTGTTACATTACTTTGCAGGCGGAAATACAGCAAAAGGTTTTTATAGTTTATATGATTCAAACTTTCAACATTTAGATCGGCTTTTTATTTTAAAAGGAGGACCAGGAACAGGGAAATCTACCTTTATGAAAAAAATCGGACAGATTTGGAATCTGAGAGGGTTTGATACGGAATACCTTCACTGCTCATCTGATAACGATTCCATTGACGGGGTCATCATTCCAAAGCTTAAGGTAGGAGTGGTAGATGGAACGGCCCCACATGTCATCGAACCGAAAGCTCCAGGAGCCATTGAAGACTACGTCAACTTAGGGGAAGCATGGGATTCGAACCTACTATCTCAGAAAAAAGATGCGATTCTTTCATTGAATGCAAAAATTAATGAAGCCTTTCATTCAGCATACAGCTGTTTTGGGGATGCTTTAAGGATTCATGATTCTTTAGAAAAAATCTATATAGAGAATATGGATTTTGCAAAAGCGGATGAATTAGCCGAAAATTTAATCGAGCAATTTTTTGGTTCGTTATCTTTAAATAAAACATCAACAGTTGTGCACAGATATTTAGGGGCAGCCACGCCAAAGGGAGCTGTTGATTTTGTTCCAAATTTAACGGGCGAACTTGGAAAAAGGTATTTTATTAAAGGGAGAGCGGGAACAGGAAAATCAACTCTATTAAAAAAATTGGCTCAAAGTGCAGAGGCTAAAGGATTAGATGTAGAGGTCTATCATTGTGGCTTTGATCCGAATAGTTTAGATATGCTGATCTTTCGCGAAATAGGGATTGCCATTTTCGACAGTACAGCTCCTCATGAGTACTTCCCGGAAAGAACGGGTGATGAAATTATTGATATGTATGACCTCCTTGTCACTCCAGGGACTGATGAAAAATACGCAGACGAAATCGAAAATTTATCGACGCAATATAAAAATAAGATGACAGAAGGAATTTCTTGTCTCTCGCAAGCGAAATCCGTACACGATGAGCTTGAAAAATACTATATAGATGCGATGGACTTCTCGATCGTTGATCGCATCAATGGAAAAATTATAGAAGAAATTGACAAGATAGAGGGTAAATTTCTATAGAGTCCGTATTAAAACCGCCATTTTTAAAAAATGGTGGTTTCTTGCTATTAAGAAGGATTTAAGCAAAGAAACAATGAATACTTGATTAAGTGAATAGGAAAGGAGAGCAAAATCATGAAAGAACTGATTGGTCCTTGTACGGTTTGCGGAAAAGATATTTACTGCCTTGACGGATTTTTAAATGGGGTTATTCAGCAGGATGGAACGGTTGTATGCTTTGATTGTAATGAGGGTAAATAAAGGATTACTATAACCCAATGGCGTATATAAATAAGGAAGAAAAACTGACAGGAAAGAGGAATAGTTTTTTGCAAACATTAAATGAAATTATGATTAATCCCATAAATGAAAACCAAAAATCTATTTTAGAGAATTTAATGCAATTGTATTTCTACGATTTTTCAGAGTTCAACGAAGCGGACGTTACCGAAACCGGACTTTATGGTAGCTATCCGTATCTGGATCATTATTGGGTAGAGAAAAATCGCTACCCTTTTTTTATTTATGTTAAGGGAAAACTGTCTGGTTTTGCTTTAGTAATCAGGATTCATGAGGGTGAACAAATCTATTATTCTATGTCAGAGTTTTTTGTTTTAAAGAAGTTTAGAAGAAATGGGGTCGGTGCGGTAGCCGCAAAAAAATTGTTTGTGCAGTTTAAAGGAGATTGGAGGGTTACGCAAATCTTAGCCAATCAACCGGCTCAAACATTCTGGCGAAAAGTCATTCATGAATTTACTGATGGAAGATATAGTGAGGAGGTCAATGAAAGGAACAACATACAACTATTTACTAGTACATAAAGAAAAGAGGGATTCCCATGGAAATACGGAAAGTAAAACAAGAAGAATTTGAGCAATGTTTAAGACTTTCAGAATATGCATTTCAATATACTCTGCCTGAGAATGAGCGGGATGAGAGAATAAAAGACATGGAACAATACGAGATTTGGGGAGAGTTTGAAGACGGTTCTCTAATTTCCAAAGTCAATATTATTCCTTTTACAACTATGATTGCAAATAAGGCATTTTCAATGGGCGGCGTTGCAGGTGTAGCAACCTACCCCGAAAAAAGAAGAAATGGGAGCGTAACCCGCCTTTTGCAGGCAGCATTAAAAGAAATGAAGCAAAAAGGACAAATAGTCAGCTATCTACATCCTTTTAATATTGGTTTTTATCGGAGATTTGGGTGGGAAAATGCGTCTGAATTTAAAATGATCACTTTAGAGAAGCAGAATCTAAAGCCAGTAAAAGATCTACATCCGAATCAAGGAAAGATAGTGCGTTTTAATAGGAAAGAGAGTATTCCTTTTCTTCGCGAGGTGTATGATCAAGTAAAAAAACGTTATAATGGCCTGCTTGAAAGAACAGATGAATGGTGGGAAAAGAGGGTGCACCCGCAGCAGCCATTTACCGCTGTCTGCTTTGACGATAATAATCAGGCATGCGGCTATGTTTTATATTCAATCAAAGAGAGCGAATGTCAGATAAGAGAGCTCATGTTTATAAATGAAGAGGCGAGAACGCAGCTTTGGAACTTTATTTGCCAGCATGACTCAATGGTGGAAAAGGTGAAAATCTGGACGTTTTTGGACGACCCAATCGAAGTTTTTCTGCCGATTGCGAAAACAGCAGAAGTAAACCCATATGGAATGGTACGGATTGTCGATGTTCTTGAATTTTTAAAATCCTTTCCTTTTCAGGGTCAGCTGGAAGGTCTGACCTTACTGGTTGACGATTCATTTTGTGAATGGAATACAGGAGCGTATACATTTACTTCAGACTCCGTTATCTTTTCGCCATTGGACTCTGAGCAATTGCCGCTGGAAAAAGGGGTATGGATGGAAATCGGGACATTAAGTGCAGTAATGGTAAACTACCGCTCCCCAACATTTTTCTATAGACATGGAAAAATCAAAGGAATCCTAGAAGAGACGAAGCGGTTGGAAGCTGCTTTATCTGAAAATCTAGCAGCAGTGATTGACTTCTTTTAAACCTTGAGGCTATTTTCATAAATAGGGGAACGAGTGTCTTTACTACTCTTGGCAGCGATCACATCACTTGAGTCTTGAGTAGAGGACATACGTTCCGCTATTTCCCGAAAAACCCCTATTCTGACGACCCTATCGGACATAAGATCCGATTGTTGCACCAGTTCGTACAATAGTAGCCGTAGCGGAATGAGGATCCATTAAATAAGATTGGCGGATCCTCATTCCGTTATTAGAATGAAAATATGCACTTCAGGGGCAGAAGCGGATTCTCGTTCCGCTATTCGTACAAAATCAATCAAATTTGACGGAAAAAAGGGCAAATAACGGAACCAGGATCCGAAACCAAGCTCCAAACAAGGATTTTTCAATAAATAGCGGAATGAGGATCCATTAAATAAGTATGGCGGATCCTCATTCCGTTATTAGAATGAAAACCTGCACTTCAGGGGCTGAAGCGGATTCTCGTTCCGCTATTCGTACAAAATCAAACAAATTTGACGGAAAAAAGGCAAATAACGGAACCAGGAACCGAAACCAGGCTACAAACCAAGATTTTTCAATAAATAGCGGAATGAGGATCCATTAAATAAGATTCACGGATCCTCATTCCGTTATTAGAATGAAAATATGCACTTCAGGGGCTGAAGCGGATTCTCATTCCGCTATTCGTACAAAATCAATCAAATTTGACGGAAAAAAGTGGAAATAACGGAACCAGGATCCGAAACCAGGCTCCAAACCAAGATTTTTGAATAAATAGCGGAATGAGGATCCATTAAATGAGTTTGGCGGATCCTCATTCCGTTATTAGAATGAAAATATGCACTTCAGGGGCTGAAGCGGATTCTGATTCCGCTATTCGTACAAAATCAATCAAATTTGACGGAAAAAAGGGCAAATAACGGAACCAGGAACCGAAACCATGCTCCAAACAAAGATTTTTGAACAAATAGCGGAATGAGGATCCATTAAATAAGATTGGCGGATCCTCATTCCGTTATTAGAATGAAAATATGCACTTCAGGGGCTGAAGCGGATTCTGATTCCGCTATTCGTACAAAATCAATCAAATTTGACGGAAAAAAGGCAAATAACGGAACCAGGATCCGAAACCAGGCTCCAAACAAAGATTTTTCAATAAATAGCGGAATGAGGATCCATTAAATAAGTATGGCGGATCCTCATTCCGTTATTAGAATGAAAACCTGCACTTCAGGGGCAGAAGCGAAATCAATGTCCGTAAGAACCCAAGAAGCGATCAAACCACTGATGGAAAAGGGCACCAGATTCGTTATTCCACAGCCATTTTTACCTTACATTATCTAACCGATAGTCTTTGTATAGAGGGCTTCATTGATATAGGTCATTCGATATTTTTTCGGCGTAATGCCGTTAATTTTTTTAAAAAGAGCCGTGTAATAGCTCTGATTACAAAAGCGAAACAGATGGGCAATTTCAGATATACTCATCCGTGAATGAAGTAGAAAATATTTGGATTCTTCAATTCGCTTTTGATTCATATACTCCGAAAGCGAACTTCCCACCTCTTCTTTAAATTTACTGGATAAATAACTTGGCGAAACATAGACATGGCGGGCAATCTGGTCTAGGGATAAATCATGGAGAATATGATGATGAATGAACGAGATGACTTGATTGACCAACGAACTGTAAGAATTCTGTTTTTCCTCAACTAATGTTTTGACAAAGGAATACAGCATTTCATACTCTAAACTTTTTAGTTTTTCCGTATTTGAAATTCTCTCGATTTCCCGGATATAAACATCACTTAGGTTAAACGCAATTTCGGGATGAACTCCTCCATTAATAATCGCTCTCGTAAAAAGGGTGCAGGTACAGATAAGGGAATTCTTTAAAGACCTTAGCTCGTTTTCAGCTAACTTTGCCCGTTCCAGCTGATTAATTTGCGTAAGAACCTGTTTGGCTTCTTCATAGTTTCCCTGCTGAACCGCAGAAAGGAGCTGCTGTTCCAGATTATAAGAGGGATGCACGTAAAAGTTTTGCTGGTTCTCAAGGCGTTCTTGAAAGAACTGTTTAATGACCTTTTCGTGTATTTGAAAAATGGATGTAGTCATATAGACCTCCTGCAACATCGTAAAATTTTACTATTTATCCAAAAATTTTAATATAATTGTAATGAAAGCGCTTTTAAAATTCAAGGTAATAAGGAAAAAGGGGGAAAAAAGGTGAAAAAGAACTGGTTAATCAAGGGATTTGCACTGCTTTTAATTATGATGTTACTCGTTGCCGGATGCAGCCAGGATGCTGATGAAGGTCAAGGCAATACCAATGAACCGGATAGTGGAGAAACAACTGATGATAATAATGGAACAACAGAGGAACCAGCAGAACCAGTAACGATTAAATTTGCAGCACAAAACGATAATACACCTGCTACACAAGCTGCAATCGATGCTTTTAATGAAAGCCAGGATCAATATGTGGTTGAGTGGGTCGAAATGACGAATGATTCCGGGCAGATGCATGATCAGCTATTAAACTCTTTATCTAGCGGATCTAGTGAATATGATGTACTTAGCTTAGATGTTGTGTGGGCTGGAGAATTTGCTGGTGCCGGCTATCTTGAACCAATTGATGTCATGATGGATGAGGCGGGCTATAGCATAGATGATTTTAACGCAGGTTCCATGACATCTGGTAATTATAAAGGAATTCAATATACACTTCCATTCTTCCCGGATTTAGGATTGCTTTATTACCGCTCTGACATTGTCAGTGAAGAGGACGCCGCTAAGCTTGAAAGCGGTGAATATACGTATGAAGAACTAGGGCAGATGGCTGAAAAATATATGACTGAAAGCGGCACGTCCTATGGATTTGTGTTCCAGTCTGCTCAATATGAAGGTCTTACTGTAAATGCTACGGAGTTTACAAGTGAATATAAGGATTTAAGTGCCGGTTTAGAAACGATGTATTCTTTTGTTACCTCTTCATTTGTACCGACAGACATCCTCAATTTCCAAGAGGGTGAGACACACACTAATTTTGAACAGGGGAATGCAGTCTTTTCGCGGAACTGGCCATATCAATATGGAAGAATCAAAGGCCAAGAGGATGGGGTAACGGTTACTCCGGAACAAGTAGGAATTGCACCGCTTCCAAATGGAGGATCTGTTGGCGGCTGGTTATTAGCGATCAATAAAAGCTCTGAAAATAAAGAGGGAGCATGGGAATTTATTAAATTCCTTGCGGGTCCAGAGGGACAAAAAATTATGTCAACTCAAGGCGGCTATTTGCCAGGATATAATGCTCTCTTAGAGGATGAAGAAGTGGTAGCTTCCAATGAGCTATTAAGCAACCCAGGCTTCAAAAATGCACTCGCTACTACAATTGCAAGACCGGTTTCACCAGATTACGCGAAAGTATCGGATACGATTCAAGTAAACGTCCACAAATATTTAAGTTCCGGTGAGGGACTCGAAGAAGCCGTTCAAGCGATTGAGGATGCTTTAGCAGCAGAATAATAAATTTATTTATTCTTTTAATCTAGAAAGATAGTTGATTAGGGGCTCATTTATCGGGCCCCTTTTTTACAGAAAGAAGGAGAAGAGGTGAGTACAATTGAGAAAGCTGGGTTTCAAGGAATTCCTCTTTTTATTGCCGGCATTCATCCTCATCGGTGTTTTTTCATTATGGCCGGTCGTTCAATCGTTAGCCTACACGTTTTTTGATTATCAGCTGAATGATCAGCAAAAAGCAGGACTCTATACAAATGAACGATTTAACGTCGACTTGTTTCAAACCTCTCAATTCTATATTGGCCGTTTCCTTGAGCAGGATCAGGAGAATATCACCAATCCAGAAGACAAGCAAAAGGTTGAGGAAGTCCTGGAAAGGCTAAGAAGTACGGGGGCACAGTTTGAAGGCAACAGCGGAGTAATTGAGCTATCGGATACCGTTGGTGACGAGGTAACCGACTTGTATGAAGATACGAATCAGTTAGTGAAGGAATTAAATGAAACCTACACCTTAACCAATGCTGAAAATCTCCAGTTACAAGTGGAGGAGCTGAAAAATAGTATTGTTCCTTCAAACTTTGTCGGATTAGATGGCTATAAGCAGGCTTTACAGGACGAACGAGTAGGAATTGCTTTAAAAAACACGCTCCTCTTTACTGTCGTTTCGGTATTTTTTGAGTTTATCTTAGGTTTGATTCTTGCACTCATTTTAAATAAAGCCATTAAAGGCAGGGGATTGATTCGGACATCGTCACTTATTCCATGGGCCATTCCAACTGCAGTAGCTGCTTTAATGTGGAGTTATTTATATGACGGGGGAAGCGGGATTGTCGCCCATATTTTTGCAGGCTTACACTTAATTGAATCCCCTCGCGATCTTTTATTAACAGGCACAGGAGCTATGATCTCGACCATTGTGGCGGACGTTTGGAAAACCACTCCGTATATGGCCCTTTTGTTATTGGCAGGACTTCAAACGATTCCGCATTCACTTTACGAAGCGGCCTCAATCGATGGAGCAGGAAAAATCCAAACCTTTTTCCGGGTTACATTGCCGCTGTTGAAGCCAGCAATCCTTGTTGCCTTATTATTCCGTACGCTAGATGCATTCCGTGTCTTTGACCTCATCTACGTATTAACGGGTGGAGGTACTGGCGGATCAACCGAAACTTTATCTATCTACGGCTATAAGCTGATGTTCAGTCAGACGAACTTTGGCTATGGTTCTGTCATTATAATGCTTATGTTCATCTGTGTCGCCATTATTGCAATTATTTTTGTCCGCTTCCTTGGCACAAATCTAATGGAGAAACAGTAAGGGGGGTCATCTATGGTTACCTCAAACCGCAAAGTAAAATGGGCAGGAATCCTCGTTATCATTGTGTATCTTTTTGGGATGATGTTTCCCTTCCTTTGGATTTTTCTAACCTCCTTTAAAACCTCAGGAGAAATTTTTGGCGATGGCGCGTTTCGAATCATTGCAGAAAATCCAACGCTAGGAAACTTTTCTACAATTCTTTTTGAAAAAGGAATTTTAAATGCCATTAAAAATAGCTTTATCGTTGCAACGACAACAACGATTTACATCGTATTGGTAGCTTCCTTCACAGCTTATGTCATTTCACGATTTGATTTTCGCGGAAAAAATGTATTAATGGGCCTGATTTTAGCTGTGTCTATGTTCCCGCAAATGATTGTAACGGGACCTGTCTACAACATGTTTTACGATCTTGAATGGTTAAATAGCTATTGGATTATTTTGCCCTACTCCACGATTACTCTGCCAGTCGCAGTTTGGATTTTAGTGACCCATTTTAATCAAATACCGCTCTCCTTGGAAGAGTCAGCGAAAATGGATGGGGCTACTTCTTTGCAGACCTTGTTTAAAATTGTATTTCCGTTAGCAGCACCTGGTGTCTTTACAACAGCGATCATCACCTTTATCGCAGCGTGGAACGAATTTTTATTAACCATCACGTTAAATGCCGAATCCGAATATCACACAGTTCCTGTAGCAATCTCCTTTTTGCGGACTCAATTTGAGATTCTTTGGGGTGAGGTAGCGGCGGCTACAACAATTGTTACGATCCCTACATTAATCATTGTCCTGTTCTTCCAAAAACAAATCGTTTCAGGACTGACAACTGGCGGGGTAAAAGAATAATTAGCAGGAGTGTCTTACATGACTTGGACATATAAAACGAGTGAATTGAATCCGGAATCTCTTCTTCTGCAGGAAAGCTTGTTTGCTTTGGCTAACGGCTATTTAGGCGTAAGAGGCAACTTAGAAGAAGGTTCAGAGAATCATGGGCTTTCGATTCGCGGAAGTTATATAAATGCTTTTTATGACGAAACAGAATTACATTATGGTGAAAAACTATTTGCATTTCCCGAAATTCAAGAAAAGCTAGTCAATATTATCGACGCCCAAACGATTGAACTTTTCTTCGGTGCTGAAGAGGAGAGGTTTTCGTTATATAACGGAGAAGTTATTGAATTCCAACGAAAGCTTCATTTTGATAAGGGATATTCAGAACGAACGATACACTGGCGCTCTCCACTCGGAAAAGAGGTAGTCATAACCTTTAAGCGGCTAGTATCGTTTACTTACCGGGAACTCTTTGTACAGCAGGTAGCTGTAGAGGGAATCAATTTCAATGGTCCTGTAAAAATAGTATCTTCCCTAAATGGAGATGTAGCAAATTATACAAATCCCAATGATCCTAGAGTCGGTTCCGGTCACGCAAAGCTGTTAAAGGTGTTAGATGTTAAGGTTAAGAAGGATTTACAAACCGTGTTGTGTGAGACTTCAGCTTCCAGGCTGCAAGTTGCCTGTTCCACCAAACATTGGATTTCCAAGCATGCAACAGTTGTTTCAAAAGTTCATCTGGACCAAACAATAGCAGTATATGAAACAAATCTTGAGCAGTCGTTAGTGTTTGAAAAACAAAGCATCTTTACCGATACAAGAAGGCATGGTTCCGATTTAATTAAAAAGGGAGAAAATCTCCTTCTAGCTGTCAGCCCGTTCCGATTCGATGCGCTTGCAGAAAAACAGCAATCAATTCTCCATTCGTTTTGGCAGGCATCCGATATTGAAATAGAAGGAGATCAGCGTCTTCAAGAAGGAATCCGCTTCAATATGTTTCATCTCTTTCAATCAGCCGGCAGAGACGATGTTTCCAATATTGCGGCAAAAGGACTTTCTGGTGAAGGGTATGAAGGTCATTATTTCTGGGACACAGAAATTTACATGCTCCCATTTTTCACTTTAACAGAACCTTCTCTGGCTAAATCATTATTGCGCTATCGGTATTCAATTTTAGAAGGCGCAAGAGAACGGGCTAGGGAAATGGGGCATAAAAAAGGAGCCCTCTATCCTTGGCGAACGATTGCGGGGAAAGAATGTTCCGGCTATTTTCCGGCTGGTACTGCCCAGTACCATATTTCCGCAGATGTCGCCTACAGCTACATTCAATACTATTTAGCAACAAAGGATTCCGGGTTTTGGAGTGAGTTTGGGGCAGAGGTGCTGTTTGAAACCGCCCGCTTATGGCTGGAAGTCGGTCACTCCGTGGAAGGAACATTCCGGGTTGACGCGGTAACGGGACCGGATGAATATACATGTATAGTCAATAACAATTACTATACCAATGTGATGGCTAAATATAATCTGCATTGGGCAGCAAAAGTGTATCAGTATTTAAAGGCGACGGACCCTTCGGCATTTAAGGAGATTAAACAGCGGATTTGTCTAGAGGAAACCGAAGTGGATGCTTGGACTTGGGCAGCTGATCATATGTATTTGCCCTATGATTCGCAGCGCAAGATCAATCCGCAAGATGACTCGTTTTTGCAGAAGGAAATTTGGAACTTTACTGAGACGCCAAAGGAACATTATCCATTGCTGCTCCACTATCATCCTTTAACCTTATACCGCTATCAGGTGTGCAAACAAGCTGATACGGTACTGGCCCATTTCTTATTGGAGGATGAGCAGGATTTCGAGACAATTAAAGCATCCTATGAATACTATGAAAAAGTAACAACACATGATTCGTCTTTATCAAGCTGTATTTTTAGCATTATGGCTGCTAAACTGGGTGATATGGAAAAAGCCTACAATTACTTTATGGAAACGGCCCGCTTAGACTTAGATAATACCCATGGCAATACAAAAGACGGCCTCCATATGGCCAATATGGGCGGTACGTGGATGGCGATTGTGTATGGATTTGCCGGTCTGCGAATTAAAGAAACCGGGGTCTCTTTAGCGCCAAGATTGCCAAAGCACTGGACAGGCTACACATTCCGCTTCCAAACAGAAGGTTCAACATTAGAGGTGAAAGTGGAGCAACAGGGTGTTCGGCTAAGGAAGCTTACAGGAGCGGATGTTTCTATTAAAATATATGGAGAAGATTATTGTACTTCAGAACCGATCTATATCAGTTTGCAATAAAAGCATGTAAAAACCGCTGGCAAGTCGAGGCTGCTGGCGGTTTTTTAAAATTTTTTAAGACAAATATGTCGTATTTTATGTTTTATGGCTGTATTTTACATCGATAATACTCAAATAACCAAACTTAGATGCGGATAAACAAACTTAGGGAAAGAAAACCGAACTCAAGGGGTTGTTAACCGAACTCAGGAAGAAATTTACCGAACTCAAGTACGGGTAACAGAACTCAGAAGGAAGATAACCGGACTCAGTAACTGATTACCGAACTTAGGCGGCCAATAACCGAAAATAATGCTACAAAACCGAACACAGAAGTAAATAACCGAACGCAGAAGCAAAACCGAACGCAGAAGCAAATGCCGAACACAGAAGTAAATAACCGAACGCAGAAGCAAAACCGAACGCAGAAGCAAATGCCGAACACAGAAGTAATAACCGAACGCAGAAACAAATGCCGAACACAGAAGTAAATAACCGAACACAGAAGCAAATAACTGAACACCTGAAGCAAAAAATCGAACTGAAGCACCAGATTGCGAAATTCAGAAACCCCAGCCCCCTCCTATTTGCTAAAATTTTCAGCCGAAAGAAAGGGTTTTCGGCATTTTTGTCGAAACATTCAACCAACAGTGTACGAAAAAGGGGTGTAACAGCGTGCTTAGGAGTTTGAATCTCTTTATCCAGGAATATGAACGAGCGACGAATACCCATGATTTTAATCAGGTCCGCCCTTTAATCAAATGGGATGCCGTGTATTTCTTTTCAGATGGGGCATTTCGCGGGATTGAAGAAATAGAAGCCGTTTTTAATAGGAATTGGAATACGATACAAGATGAAACGTACCGGATTACAGATGTAGAATGGCTGAGTTATTCCGATACGATGGCTACTTGTATTTATCATTATTACTGGCGGGGCTACTTTAAAGGAGAAGAAAGAGAAGGTCGCGGAAGAGGAACCAATATCATGGTTAAAGAAGACGGGAAATGGAAAATGATCCATGAACATTTGAGCCCGTTGCCTAAATGATAAAGCATTGGTTACAACAAACCAATGCTGTTTTTTTACACTATTTATGCTTCCCGATTAAAGATTCTATCACTGACCATGAGAGCTCACGGGTATCAGCTAGGACAAGATCGGCTCCAGCGTCTTTTAGAATCGCTGCTTTCCCGATACCAATTGCTAACATTCCGGCCCCTTTGATTGCCTGAATGCCTGAAACGGCATCCTCAATTCCAATACAATGACTTGGTGATATTCCTAGCTGTTCAGCTCCTTTTACGTATATATCAGGAGCGGGTTTTCCATGCGCCACCTCGCTTGGGTCGACAATCTGATCAAAAAATGAAGAAATTTCGAGTTTCTCTAGCACATACGGGGCATTTTTAGAAGCAGACGCTAATCCGATGGGAATTTCTCTTTTCTTTAAATCTATCAAAAATGGTTTAATCCCCGGTAACACATCTTCAGCTGTTAATCCCTCTAAAAGATTTCGGTAATCCTGATTTTTTTGGGCAGCCAGTTTTTCCTTTTCCTCTTTTGCGAAAAAATCACTTTGCGAGCCAAGCAGCGCTTCAAGCGAGTCCATCCGGCTCAATCCCTTCAGACTTTCATTAACTTTGTGATCAAAAGGGATTTGCAAGGAATCGGCCAATTTTTTCCATGCTTTGTAATGAAGCTCTGCGGTATCTGTAATCACACCATCTAAATCAAACAATATCCCCAATTCTTTACTCATTCTCCATCTTCCCCCTAAAGTATTTATCTTCTACCCTATATGATACTCCCTCATCCTAGTGCAAACAAACGGCATTTTTCTTTTAAAAAAGGAAAAGGAAAGCTGAATCTCGAACTAACTATAAATAGAAAGGGGTTGGATCCATGAAATTATTAATGATAGGCGGAACCAGATTTTTAGGAAGATGGATTGTAGAAGAAGCTTTAGCAAGAGGCTGGGAGGTTACTCTCTTTAATCGGGGGAATCATGCGGATGTTTTTCCAAATGTCCGAACCATCATGGGGGACCGTGAAGAAGATTTAATGAAACTTGAAGGAGAAAACTGGGATGCCGTTATCGATACATGCGGGTTTCATCCTCATACGGTCAGAAAGTCTGTAAAGGCTTTCAAAGCAAATGCATCCTTTTATGCGTTTGTATCGACCATATCGGTTTATGCTAAGTTTCCTCAGGAGGATGATATTAAAGAAGAGGACGAGGTCTTGTCTCTTACAGAGGAAGAGCTGGCTCAATTAAATCTCGATAACCAAAATGTAGGGCAATACTACGGTCATCTGAAATATTTGTGTGAACAAGAGGTGCTTCGGGAAATTCCGGATAAAAGCCTGATTGTAAGACCAGGATTGATTGTCGGGCCTTATGACCCAACAGATCGTTTTACATATTGGGCAACTCGGCTCCATGAAGATAGAGAAATTTTAGCTCCTGGCCGCCAAAATAAAAAGATTCAATTTATTGATGTTCGCGATTTGGCTGCCTGGATTGTGAAAATGACGGAAGGCCGGATTACAGGTGTATATAATGCAACTGGACCGAAGGATTTATACACGATGCAGAACCTTATTAACGATGGAAAAGAAATTTTTCAAAATAAGGCAAAAGCAACGTGGGTGAGTGAAACCTTTTTATTAAAAGAAAATGTACAGCCATGGATTGAACTTCCTTTATGGATACCTGAGACGACTCCCGAGAATGAAACGAATATACAGGATAATGGGGTTAACATCGACCGTGCCCTAAACCAGGGATTGTCCTTCCGGGCTCCAAAAGAAACTATTAAGGACACCTATGATTGGGTCGTTCAAACAGATCGAAAATTAGAAAGAGCCGGATTAAAGCAAGATAAAGAAAAAGCATTGTTGGAAAAGTGGAACTCAAGCTTAAACACGAGTTCACTTGTATAGGGAATCCATATAATATAAAAGTTTTACAAATGATTTAAATCAACCTCCTTGATTATTATGAACGATTTATGAAAACATAGAGATATACAACAAAGGATATTAAAGGCAGGTTGATAAGAAATGTTACGTTGCATAGCGACTGATATGGATGGAACTTTATTAAATTCAAATCAAAAAATCAGTAAAGAAAATGAAACGGCACTTAAGCTGGCCCAAGAGAAAGGGATAGAAGTAGTGGTAGCTACTGGCCGTTCCTATTATGAAGCTGCTTCTGTATTAGAAGAAGCAAAAATCGTTTGTCCGATTATTTGCGTAAATGGAGCCGAAATCAGAAATAGTGAAGGGGAAAAGATTTTCACAAATCCAATCCCTGCTCAGCTCGCTAAAAGGGTTATGAAACAATTAGATGAAATGGGTTATTATTACGAACTCTATTCGAATTCAGGAACCTATACGAGAGATTCTAAGTTAGGTTTGGCTGTCCTCATGGATTTATTTCAATCAGCCAATCGTCATGAGGCGGTTCCGTGGATTAAAATGGAAGAACAAGCAAGGAAACGATTTGAAGAAGGCGTTAAGATCGTCGATGATTATGGATTGTTAGTGGATGATAAATCCTTCGAACTATATAAAATTTTAGTGTTTAGCAAGGATCACGAAGCTCTCCAAAAAGCAGGAATCGAACTGGAAGATCCAGATTTAGCAATCACTTCATCCGCCTTTGGCAACATTGAAATTAACTACAAGACTGCTCAAAAAGGTGTGGCATTGGAAGCTTTTGTTCAAGAAAGAGGAATCTCACTAGCGGAAACTTTAGCAATTGGTGATCAATTAAATGATCTTTCCATGCTTGAAATTGTGGGAACGGCTGTTGCTATGGGAAATGCTGCAGAAGAGATTAAACAGATTGCTCATTATATTACCGCAACTAATAATGAGAATGGAGTGGCCCTTGCGATCACAAAGTATATGAATCTGATGTAGGAGTGGATGGAGTGAAATACGTAAAAAGTATACTGCTCATCATGCTTTGCTCAATGGTGGCTTTAACAGCCTGTAAAAATGAAGAGAGCAGCCAAAGCGAAAAGGATGATGATAAGGCCATCGTAACAAACGGGAGAGAAGGAACGATATTAATTCAGAACCTTCAAACCCCTTGGTCAATCCAAAAGCATCGGGATACTTTTTACATCTCAGAACGGACTGGATATATTTATGTTTATGACGGGGAAAGTGGGAACAGACAGAGTGTGCAGCTGCAAAAGCAGCTAGCCCAAACACCAGAAGCAGGGCTGTTAGGGTTTTATCTGAAGCCAAACTTTGAGGATTCAAGAGAAGCCTTTGCATACTATACATACCAAGAAGGAGACAGGTTATTTAACCGCTTAACTGTTATTAAACAAGTAGATAACCAATGGCAGGAACAAACGCCTCTCCTGGACCAAATTCCGGCTGATACTTTTCACCATGGCGGCCGCATTAAAATTGGGCCTGATCAGAAACTGTATGTAACAGTAGGTGACGGGCTTAACCCGGATGCCCCGCAAGATATTAACTCAATTAATGGAAAAATTTTGAGAATGGATTTAGATGGAAGCATACCCCCAGATAATCCGTTTCAAAATTCTTATGTCTATAGTTACGGACTCCGTAATCCCCAGGGAATTGCTTGGGATTCACAAGGATTTATGTATAGTACTGACCATGGACAAACAGCACTTGACGAAATCAATCGGATACAAGCAGGGAAAAATTACGGATGGCCAGTGATTTCTGGAAATCAGCAGCAAAGCGGGATGGAGCCGCCTCTAATCCACTCAGGGAATACAACCTGGGCACCGTCTGGAATGGATATTGCGGATCGTACGATTTACTTTGCAGCTTTAAGAGGAGAAGGAGTATATCGGTATAATATTGATTCTAACCAAGTAGATAAAGTAGTGCAAGGATATGGCCGGATTCGTGATGTTTGGATTGACGACGCCACACTTTATTTTGTTACGAATAACACGGATGGAAGAGGTAATCCAGATTTAGCAGATGATAAACTCGTTGCTATTCCGTTACCTAGATAAATACATCAATCGAAGGGTTTAACCCAATTTAGACTGATACCTAAAAGAAAAGGGATCATTGAAATGGGTTAAGCCCTTTTTTAAAAGACAAGTATAAATTTTTGGGTCTGACACGGTCATTTTGACTGGGTATTTTCAAAGCACCCTACAAAAAATAGACCTCTCCCTACATTGTGGAT
The DNA here is from genome assembly GCF_022808645.1 of Bacillus litorisediminis. Lineage (GTDB taxonomy): Bacteria > Bacillota > Bacilli > Bacillales > JC228 > Bacillus_BF > Bacillus_BF litorisediminis. The sequence goes on along the minus strand of NZ_JAKZKT010000005.1, from coordinate 9,042 downwards.
ATGGGAGGTCTATTTTGCTTTTTTATTTTTTTCCATACCAGCTATTGACAATTTAGTTATATGGTTTTATGGTTAATTACATAACTAATGAACCTAATAACCAGTTTAGGATGAAAAAGGAAGGAGGCCTTTATGAGTTCCTCATTAGATACGAATCGGCCCATTTTTCAGCAGATAGCTGAACAAATAGAAGACAGTATCATAAATGGCTCTATCCAGGAAGGTGAACGCGTTCCATCCACCAATGAATTTGCAGCCCATTTTCAGATCAATCCAGCAACAGCAGCTAAGGGGATCAATCAATTGGTGGAACAAGGAATTTTATATAAGAAAAGAGGAATTGGCATGTTTGTAGCTGAGGGAGCAAAACATCAATTAATTCAGCAGCGGCGGAATCAATTTTATCAAAGCTTTATAATTCCCCTAAAATCCGAAGCAGAAAAATTAAATATTAGTATTCAGGAATTAAAGGCAATGATCGATAGGGAGAGGGATGTACATGAAGATTGAAGTGAAAAATGTCACGAAGTCTTATGGGAAGAAAAAAGCACTCGATCAAGTCAGCTTTGTATTGGAACAAGGGAAAATTTATGGGCTCTTAGGCAGGAATGGAGCAGGAAAAACAACATTAATGCAAACCATAGCCGGACATATCATGTCTACGAGCGGAGATGTTTTCATAGACAATCAGAGGCCATTTGAAAACCAATTCATAACAGAATCGATTTGTCTGATTAACGAAAGCGGAAATTTTAAAAAAGGACTTAAAGTAAAAGAGACGCTTAAGGTTTGTTCTTTGTTTTATCCTAACTGGGACTGGAAAGTGGCTGAAAGACTTCTTGAAGAATTCAGCCTTGAAGAAAATCTGAAAGTCAAAGCCCTTTCAAAGGGAATGGAGTCTGCCCTCGGGATTATTGTAGGGCTTGCCGCAAAAGCACCAATTACAATCTTTGACGAACCGTATATTGGTTTAGATGCTGCCCATAGAAAAAGATTCTATGAATTATTGCTCGAAGAATATGAAAATCACCCAAGAACTATCATTTTATCAACACACCTAGTGGATGAGGTAAGCAGATTATTTGAGGAAGTCCTCATTTTTCAAAGGGGTAAGCTTGTTCTGAAAGAAGACGCAGAAAAACTAAGGGATTACGGGTTTGTCGTACAAGGGAGCCCGGATTCAATTGATCTGTTGGCAAAAGACCATAATGTCATTCACCGTAAGTCATTTGCCGGCCAGGAAACAGCCGTTATATTCAGCAAAACTGGGGGCAGAAAAACGGCTGAAACCCTTGGATTAAAGATAGAGACTCTGCCTGTCCAAGAACTCATGATTCATTTAACTTCTTCTCAAAAAGGGGGAAAAGCGGTATGAGTCGTCAAATAAAAGCAATTGTAACTTTTTCAATCCTGGATGTTCGCTATGCGGTACAAGTGTTTTGGGCAATCTTGATAGGCTTTATGCTCTTAGGTGTAGGAATCACTATGTCGTTCAATAACTCTCTAAGTTTTGCAGGGAGTGGAATTGCGATGTATATTTTCTGCGCAATCACAGGCTTCCAGACCGTAAAGGAGTCCTTTCCATTCTCTATTAAAATGGGAGGAACAAGAAAAAATTACTTTGTCTCTATGTGCCTGTTTTTTACTCTTTTATCCCTTTTGATGTCACTCATACACAATGTGTTTTTAACAGCTTATGAAAAGTTTCTCGATGTCCTAAATCTTCAGATCTTCACATTTCATTTTTCAATGATAACGGGGTTAGAGGATACTTGGATATTACGATTTTTTATAGATAGTGTGATTGCTTTTTTCTTGCTGAATCTATTATTTTTTGTAGGGATTATGTTCTACCGCTTTGGGTTAATAGGAGGCTATAGTGTTATCGGTATCATAGTACTCTTCTTCTTTATCCCTGGTGTTAGCACTCAGGTACTCGATTTTATTTTTGGTTTTGCTTCAGTGGAGGCAGTTATGCATTATATTTGGTTAATTGTGATCTCCCTCCTAATCTTGGTTGTGAACTGGGCAGTTATGAGAAAAGCACCGGTCTATACAGCGAATATTAGGTAAGGCCAAAAGAAATACACGATTTAGGCACGGATGCTAATCAAACCAATGAGGCTGTTCCTTCTGCGAAGGGGGGCCTCATTTCAGGTTCAGTCAATTTATTTTTTTGGTCTAGACAACTTTTTCTCCATCCGATAAGATTATTCCAAAGTCTATTCGTGATAAAAGGAGTTTCTAATGGAGAGAGAGGATCAGCAATTCCCTTTGTATTATCGAATCCAGCAATCTTTAAAAAGGAAAATAGAAGAAGAGTGGCAGCCGGGAGATGTGATTCCATCCGAGCGGGAGCTGTCGGAACAGTTTCAAGTAAGCCGAATGACGGTGAGGCAGGCGATTAATGGTCTAGTTGATGATGGATTCCTTATAAGGAAAAGAGGGAGCGGTACATATGTGACTGAGCGGAAGGTAGAACAAACGCTGCACGGAGTCACAAGCTTCTCGGAGGAAATGAGAGCGAGGGGGCTAACCCCAAGTAATAAGCCAATCAGCTTTCAAATTATCCCCTCAGATGAAAAGATCGCAGGCCATCTTCAATTAAAGCAGTATGATCCCGTTTATAAGATTGAACGGATACGTTTAGCAGATGGGCTGCCGATGGCGTTTGAAACAACCTATATCCCAGCGAACATGATGAAAAGTTTAACAGAGGAAATCATGAACCGGTCGCTTTATGAATATGTGGAATCTCAAGCAGGAATCGGTATAGATGATGCCTTCCAAACGATTGAATCGTCATCAGCGACCAAAAAAGAAGCGAAATATCTTGAGATTAAAGAAAAGGACCCCGTTCTCGTGATTAAAAGAAAGACCTTTACCACGAAAGGGCCCCCTTTTGAATATGTAAGGACCGTGTATCGCGGTGACCGCTACAAAATTTCAATTCAAATTAAGCGCAAGAAATCTTAATAAAAATGTAGCCCCCGTTCATTGAGCGGGGGCATGGTTTTGTACTTTTGGACAGTATAAAATTTTAGCGATGAAGTAGAATCGACGTAGTCAAAATTTTTAGGTCCAAAGTACGACGGGCAAGAGACATGAGTCAAGCGATACATTAGGACGTGGTGTTTCGAGTGTGATAAGTGCAACTACGCCTTTCTTCGAATTAATGCTGGCCATAGGCGAGTTTTCTTTACCATTGGAAGGTCCAAAAATGTTCCTCACCGAACCTTTTTATAACCTCGGGATCATTATTTTTAATCCGCTCCTCCCATTCTTTAGCCACTAATTGAATCTGTGACTTATGGGATTTGAGAGTGGCTATTTTTACATCTAACACATCTTTTACATCATGATGAATATCCGGTTCGCCTAATTTTTCATAACAGTCTTTGGAGAAGGCAATACAATGCAGTTTCGGACGCTCATTTTCAGGAATCAGAGACACAGCCTTGACGACAGCGCGTCCTGTTGCATCATGATCCGGATGAACGGAGTAGCCCGGATAGAAAGTAATAATAAGTGATGGCTTTACTTCTTCAATGATACTATAAATCCGCTTGGCTATCAGTTCATCATCCTCGAACTCAACCGTTTTATCCCGGTATCCCAGCATGCGTAAATCCTGAATCCCCATTACCTTGGCAGCAGCCTTTAATTCCTCTTTACGGATGAATGGGAGAGATTCTCTTGTTGCAAACGGCGGAGTCCCCATATTTCGACCCATTTCCCCTAATGTCAAACATGCATATGTAACCCCAGTTCCATTAAGAACGTGCTTATGAATCGTTCCAGACACTCCAAAAGCTTCATCGTCCGGATGCGGAAATACAACTAAAACATGGCGTTCTTTTTCCATGGCTCTTCTTACCCCTTTCCAGCCATTATTCAAATGGTGTTCTGCTAATTTCCAGAGCAACCGCAAGCTTTCCTTCAAAATCATGGCCAGCTATTAAAAGCCGGTCTTTTTCATCTACTTCAAAATCGGTGAGTCCTTCTGCATATACCCATCCAAATGGAAGCTTTAAGCCGATGCGATACGGGCCATCTCCGGTGATTTTTCCATATTCATATTGAATCTTTGCGTTGCGAATATAGGCACCTGCCGAGAAGAACTTTTCATTTTGATGGGAAGCATACGCACCGTTAGTGGTTTCTAAATGAATATATACATCTTGTTGTTTGAATTTTTCAAGCAGCCCCTGAACTTCTGCTACTACGATTGGTTTCACACACAATCCCTCCATCCTAAACTGCCATTTCTATTCCTCATATTACTAAAAAATGAGGGGAAATGCGAAATAATAGTTTTTGGAGTGGAGGAAAAGTTGGTTCGCAATGAATAATAGGGATGTAGAGTGGGAAAAACGGGTGCTGACAGACAGTCTCAGTGTCCGAAAATGGATAGTCGCGCAAAAAATGGTCACTGACAGGCAGTCTCAGAGCCCGAAAATGGATAGTCGCGCAAAAAATGGTCACTGACAGGCAGTCTCAGAGCCCGAAAAAGGGTAGCGCCGGAAAAACGGGTATGAGTTCGCTAAAAAGAGTCTTAGTTCTGTAAAAAATAATGAATTCGGTTAAAATTAGCTTAAAATCTATGAAGACTTTGTCACACAGACGATAATGAAGACGAAACCCTTAAGACCCGCTCTCCCCGCCCCAAACCCCAATAAAAAAGAGCCCTTTCTTTCAAAAAGGCTCTTCCGCATGCAAAATCTATTATTTCTCTTCGCCAAACCGATTAAAAGCACCGTGCATAACCGGACCGACCCATTGGTTTAATTTGAATCCATGTTTGATTGCAGCAGTAACAAATTTTTTCGCAAATTTAATGGCTTCAACAGGTTCGGCACCTTTCGCTAATTCAGCCGTAATGGCTGCTGCAAAGGTACATCCAGCTCCGTGTGTATAAGTAGTTTCTAGCTTTTCCGATTCAAGTAAAGTGAAGGTTTTTCCGTCATACAGCACATCCACAGCTGTATCACCATCTACACCTTTACCGCCTTTAACAACAACGTATTTAACTCCAAGCTCATGAATGCGTCCAGCCGCCTCTTTCATATCATCAACTGATTTCAGCGGTCCCATTTGGGCTAATTGGCTAGCTTCAAAAAGGTTCGGAGTCGTCACTAGTGCTTTTGGAACTAATACGTCACGAAGAGCGACTGCCGTTTCAGGATGAAGGACTTCATTTTCCCCTTTACATACTAATACCGGGTCGATTACGGCTTTCTCGATTCCATTCTCAGCAATCGTTTTTGCCCCTAGCTCGATAATATCAGCTGATCCTAACATTCCCGTTTTCATGGCATCAATACCAACAGAGAGGATGGTTTCAAGCTGAATTTCAACCGTTTTTAAATCGATCGGAAACACATTATGGCTCCATTGATTTTTAGGATCCATTGTGGCTATGACAGTAAGAGCTGTCATACCGTATACGCCAAGCTCCTGAAATGTTTTTAAGTCAGCTTGCAGCCCCGCACCGCCGCTTGTATCTGAACCGGCAAGTGTAAATACCTTTTTCATGAAGATACCCCCATTTATCCAATAGCTTATCAAAGCAATCTGTATAGCTATAAATGATTACAATCATCATTATAGTCAATATTGTTTTTGAATACAAAGTTTTCCTTCTATCATTTTGTGGAATTTTCAAACATCATCTTTGTGCCATTTTTGCCGGTTTCTATATTCCATTTCCAGCCTAGTCCTTTAGCCATAATAGAAACAATGGATAACCCTACTCCCACACCTTTTTCAGCAGACATCGAATCCATCCCTGGTCCATGATCCGCAATGGTCAGTCTGAATCCGGGGCTTACATCAAGTAAAGACACAGAAATATACTTTCCTGATTTAGCATGGCGAATGACATTTTGAAAGAGATTATCTAGCATTCTTTGCAGCCAGTGTTCATCGAATTCATATAGCATACTGTGATCTGGGAGGTTTATTTCAATGACCAACCCTTCCTTTTCAAACGCAGGGTACCAGGAAGCAAGACATGCTTTAATCGAGCGGACTAAATCCTGTTTCTTCGGCCTATAGGGATATTTTCCCGAAGTTAATAAGGAATAGGAGAGAAGATTATCGATTAACCTTCCCATATAAGAAATTTTTGAATCGAGCAGCTGTATAGCTTCATGACCCTGATCAGTTAACTGTTCCTTTTTAATAGAATAGGCATACCCTCTTATAGCGGTTAGGGGAGTTTTTAGATCATGAGAAAGATTGGCAATCAGTTGCCGTCGCAGTTCTTCTTCTTTCCGTTCTCTTTCCCGGCTTTGTTCGAGCTTTCTGATCATTTCATTAAAAGATTGTTCGAGGGCGCCAATCTCGTCTTGTTTCGTAATTTCCACAGGATCCGGTAATTCATGTGCTTCCTCATTGACATGCATGGCACGTTCAAGCCGGACCAATCGTTTCCGGATTTTGTAAAAGAACCCCCATGAAAAAATAATAAAAGCTCCAAAGATAATGAGGATTCCAATTGACATAAGCGTGTCGTACTGATCCTGGACCGTATCGAGCCTTGTTTTCATGACTTCCCGCGGGACTTGAAATACCATAAAGCCCTGATCTTGGGTTTCGCCAATAAAAGCTACAACCGTGAAAGGGTCTCCGCCAAAGCTTTGCTTCATAAATGAGATACTATAATTTGCTGACCACGTTTGAGGCAAATCCGGATTCTCTGGTAATTGAAGCATAAGCTCATTGTTTTCGTTGACCCAAAATATACTAGCTTTAGAATACTCTTTTTTGATCCTCATCAGGGAATCATTGATTTCTTCATCGGTCGCATCATGTAAGCTTTGGGCGGTTTCATGCCACATCTTTTCTAAATCTTGATGGTTTGCATAAGGATTTTCATTTGACTCAATTTGGTTGAGAGGAAAAAAGACTAATAACGACACAAAGGGAAAAGAGAGCGGGAAAATCGTAAGACCCAAACCGATGATTAGAATGTATTTAGACAATAAAGATTGGTGAAATTTCACTTTCCGTTTCATAGTTTCACCCGGTAGCCAATCCCGCGGATCGTTTCAATAATAGTAGGCTTACTAGGATCCTGTTCAATTTTTTCGCGCAGGTGACGAATATGGACCATTAAGGCTTTATCTCCCTCAATAAAGGGTTCGCCCCACACTGCTTCGTAAATTTGTTCCTTTGTTAAAATCTGATTCGGATGGCGCAGCAGGTATTGAAATATATAAAATTGTTTTCCGGTTAAAATAATCTCTTCACCCTGTTCATTTATAATCTGGTTTTGATCCAAATAGATCGTTAAATGCTGCAGCTGAATTTTCTTCTCGGATTGTTTGTTGTAGCGTCTCAATAAAACATCGATTCTAGCGATAATTTCTTCAGGGTGAAAGGGCTTTGTAACGTAATCATCTGCAAATTCCAGGCCTTGCAGCTTATCATCTACATTCGAACGTGCTGATAATAAAAGAATGGGAATTTCGGGGTCAGCACGCTTAATCCGCTGACCAACAGTAAAACCATCCAGTCCGGGAAGCATTATATCAAGAATCACAATATCCACATCATCTAAGTGGGAAATTGCCTGATCCCCAGACTGTAACCACTTCAACTCAAATTTTGCATCTGTAAGCTCTCTATGTAACCAAGCTCCAATTTCTTGATCATCTTCTATATATAAAATCTTTATCATACCTGTCATCCTTTTAACTTCATTACTATCACTATATCATGAGTCCTGTTGGTTAAGCGGAAGGAATAGGTAAATTTAAACAAAACTTAAACTAGACCCTTCTTTTAGCTTTAACTTGCCCTTCTACAATGGTAGACGAGGTGAAAAAATAATGGAAATGATAGTAGAAACGTATGGTCTTACAAAAAAGATTAAAGGAAAAACACTTGTTCATAATGTGGACATAAAAATTGGCAAAGGGGAAGTATATGGCTTTTTAGGGCCAAATGGCGCAGGGAAGACGACCACGATAAGAATGCTTTTAGGTTTGATGAAACCGACTAGCGGAAAGGTATCGATTTTTGGTCAGGATTTAAATCAGAATCGGCTTTCAATCCTGCAGCATGTCGGCTCCCTCGTGGAAACTCCTTCTTATTACGGCCATTTAACCGCATATGAAAATCTAGAGTGTGCGAGAAAAATTTTAGGAGCCCCCAAATCAAACATTGAGGAAGTTCTTGCGTTAGTCAGACTGACGAAAGATGCAAAAAAACCGGTTAAAAATTTCTCGCTTGGAATGAAACAAAGACTTGGGATTGCAACAGCTCTTCTTGGTAATCCAAAATTATTGATTTTGGATGAACCTACAAACGGGCTGGACCCAGCGGGAATCTTGGAAATGAGAGAGCTGATTAAAAGTCTTCCGAAGAAAAAAGATATGAGTATTTTAATTTCAAGTCACTTATTAAATGAGATTGACCATGTAGCTACCCAAGTAGGCATTATAACAAAGGGTAATCTTTTGTATCAGGGACCCATCGAAAAGCTGCGGCAGCAATCAAGAGGAAAAATACGAATAAAAGTGGGATCAGCCAATATGGGAGTAAGGGTTTTACTTGCTAATGGCATCCATGCGGAACATGACGGGGCTGATGTCTATCTAGATCATGTATCGGATGAAAAAGTTGCCTATGCTATTGAAGCTTTAGTGAAAAACGGAATACCCATCTATCGGGTTCATGAAGAGAAAAAATCACTGGAAGATTTATTCCTCGAAATGACGGCAGAGGAGGCTTCCTAAATGGGGACTTTAATCAGCCTGGAATTTTTAAAAATCAAACGTAAAGGGATCTGGTTTCTCGTCGTTTAGGAAATTATAAAATTCTAGACGTGTGGATAACTGTTCTGTAAAATGTTCGTATATATATATTAATGGAGATGTCATATGAGTCAGGCTAACAGCGGAATTATAAAACGTATATTAAAAGATCATTTTGATGGTTATTGGAAGATGCACTCAGATCTTTTTTCGGAGTCATACCGTGAAGACATAAAAGAAACAGTTGAGAAAGCAATAAGATGCGGCACTCGGGATTTGG